>JBIPOV010000007.1:0-161648 GCA_044378815.1 Obscuribacteraceae bacterium (SeqCode)
TGCCATCCACATCCACTAACGCGCTTTTGTGTCAGAACCCAAGGTAGGAGCCCTGTGCGGTAATGCCGCACGCAGGGATCTGCGCGGGGGGTGGCGGGCAACCGCCATTCCTACCGCAACACTATTTTTGAATCAGACACTATTGTTCTGTGACTTTAAGAAATTAGTGCTCCCAGTTGCTTACTTTCAATGGTGTGAAGAAGCCAGTGGAGCTATTGCCGCGTAATGTTTGGTCTTTGTAGCTGAGAGCGAAATCTACTCTAGGTAGGGCTGCTACTGCGCGGTCGAGAGGTTGCATCATGATAGAAAAGTTGTCGACCATTGCTTCGGCGGCTTGACCGACTTCGCTGGCGATGGTTCTTTGACCTTGTTGAAGTTGTTGCCATTCAGCTTGAAGAGCGCCTTTGAAGCGAACCGAAGCTCTCTTCACTTCAGCGATGTCGAATCTGTCGTCGTGGTTCTCAGCGATGGCCATTTCCGTTCTCCAGCTCTCTTGCTCTTTGGAGCAGTTTCCTTCACGCTGGTATCTATACGGCCCTGCTAATTTTTGGACAAAAAATCTAAAAATGCAGCTTATCTTTCAATTCTCGCCCGGTGCTGGCTAGTTTGGAGGCGGCTTCTTTGCTGGCGTAGGCTTTGGTCACCGGCGAACCGGCTTTGGCTTCGGCGAGAAAACTCTGGGCAAACTGTCCGCCTTCTATGTTGCTCAACAGTGTCGCAAGGCGCTCCTCTGCTCCCGCATCAATAATTGCTGGTCCAGCGATGACTGAGCCGTATTTGGCAGTGTTTGAGATGGCATCGCGCATGCCGTCCATGCCCTGGGTAAAGAGCAGGTCGGCAATCAGCTTCACTTCTTTCAAGCACGAGATATAAGCAAGTTCTGGTTGGTAGCCTTTTGCTACTAATGTATTGAAGCTGGCTTTGATTAACTCAGGCATGCCACCGCAGAGCACGGCTTGCTCACAAAAGAGGTCGGTGGTGGTTTCTTCAAGGAAGGTCGTCTGAATTGCTCCGGCCCGTGTTGAACCAATTGCTTTGGCGTAGGCTAGCGCGAGGTTGAAAGCTTGGCCTGATTTGTCTTGTTCCACCGCAATCAAAGCTGGCAAACCTTTGCCTTCGAGGTAGAGCGAGCGCACCTGGCGCCCAGGGCCTGTGGGGGCAACCAGAATAATGTCGGCGTCAGCTGGTAGTGCAATTGTTTTGTTAGTGACAGTGAAACCATGGGCGAAGACAAAAGCTTTGTGTTTGGCATTGTCATGCCCCGTAGTTTCTTCTGAGGCTGCAATACCCGGGGCAATTTCGTTTTCATAAACTGCGGTGACGACTTCGTCTGGCAGCATGACAGCTAAAATTGATGCTTTGCTGCTGGCTTCTTGCACTGACATGGTGGCAAATCCGTCGGCACTTGCTTTGGCGAAAGCTTTACCATTTGCTCTTGCTCCGACAATCACTTCGATGCCACTGTCTCTTAAATTGAGTGCGTGAGCGCACCCCTGGTTGCCGTAGCCGATGATTGCCACCACTTTATTTTTCAGTGTGGCGAGGTCGGCGTCGTTGTCATAATAAATAGTTGCCATTTGTGATTGTTCTCTTGCTGTTACATTAAACCGTCTGGAGCTACTTGACTTAGCAAAAAGTGAAGCTTAAATGGCCAGTTTACAGCCTCTGATAACAATTCAGGTTAAACCTTGCCGGAGGGTCTTGTCTTCCCTCTTTAATGTACTAGACTGATGCAGTTAAATGAGCGCATTAAAATCGGTAACCAAGGAGGGCAGTTTTTTAGTGATTTTGCAAACTGTTCAAACCGGCTCCGGTAGCCAAGCACAAGAAAAGAACCTCGAAGGTACTTTCGCCTCTAATATATGTATCGTCGGCGATGGTGCTGAAGCAATTGCCCTTGCTGGGCTGGTTTCATCAAATGTGGCTGGTCAAGATGCAGTAGCTTACATTCGTTTGTTGGGCGGAGTAACACCACCTCATATTGAATTGGCAAGTGCTGGTTTGAATTCTAGTATGATCCCTGAGAATGCCGATGGCGCCCGCAAACAGGCCGCTAGTCGCATCTCTTCGCCAGTTAATATTGCCCGTTACTATCCAGAGAACGAGATTCAATACAGTTTAAAGAGTCGAGACGTTGAAGAATGTCTCGATCATGCTAACGCTGTTGTCATATCTGGTCCGGCCACTGCCTACAGTGCCATAGCCAAGGCTCTCGCCCCTTACTTGACCGATGGCATTACTATTGCAATCGCTGGCGCACCCTTGCTTGGGGCCTGGCAATTTGGCCAAGAATTGAAAAATTTCCGACCTGAGTTAATTGTCAATTTGGTGGAACTAGATTGGCTTTTCAATCATGCTCAGTCGTCACCAGATGGAGTGGCAGTTTTAGGTTTGAGGCGACGGGTTAATTTATCGGGACGCTCGCGCAATGAAATTAGAAGAGCGCTGCCCTTGGCTTGCACTCTATCTCCTGGCTTATTGCCAGCTTCGAATATGCTTGAGCGCGGTTTCCTCGATGCCGAGTCGGTGGTTAGACCAGTATTTATTTTGAGTGCTTTGCTCGGTAGTCGCATTGAAGCACTGGGTGATTTGTCCACCCTGCTCAATCGATCTAATCTGGCTATGTTGGCCGAGATTGAGCAGGAAATTTCCAGGCTTTCATTCTCTTATAAGTGTGCCTTGGCTGATTTTGCTCGGGCGTTGCGAGAAGAATCGTACTGTCAGGTCAACTTCGAACCACAAGATATCGTTGATGACGAACAGTGCTACGAAGCCACTTTGGCTGAAGCTTTGGTAGGAATTTCTGGCGAATGGTTCAAGGGTCTTGATTGGTCGCACCGCATGGCCCAAGAAGTTTTAGCTCGCTATGTTTCCGATCATCTGGTGCTTTTGTCGGACCTGGCTCGCTTGGCTAATGTGCCAACTCCGGTTTTAGATGGCGTAGTTAGCATCTCTTCTGCTCTGCTCGGGTTTGACCTGCGCAATCGAGCTCGTGGTCTGAACCATCTAAACCTTAGTGGTCTATCACAAAACGAACTCCTTGAGCTTGTAAACAGTTAGCGCCGCTTGCTCATGACGACCAGGCAAAGTGCTTGGCTGTAAAGGGTTTCCGGTTTTTGTGTTAGCGATCTCTTGGTAACGGTTTGACCCTCGCGCTATGCGTGCTGTCTTGACAACTTGTCTGTGGGGTCGATTTCCTAAGGGAATGATTAATATCACATGAAACATAGATGTCATGATTATTGATAGAGGCTGCTTCTTTTCCATATCGTAATGATCATCTCCACTCAATTAAAGCAAAAGAACTACCTAAACTTCCCACACGCACCTGTTTTCTCAGAATACTTCTCCTTCCACGCGGTGGATGAAGTGATCTTGGGTACTAACAGCTGCGCCTCTGGTGTGAATTAGGAATTTCGACTGCCGGAGTTAACTTCTCAACGCCGCCTTACGTCCTCCGACGATTTGCCGGTGTGTCTTAAACAACATAAAACAGAGAGGACACAGGCATGTCCATATTTCAAACTATGAACTTACCATCTCAACACAGCGTGACAAGGATCTCGCAGGTAACTGACGAAGAGATCTGGCGTCACCTTGTCACTCCCACTGTCAAAGGCTTGCTTGGTTCGATCATCAAAGTCGAATCTAACCAGGTCCTAGACACCGTGGCCGGTCTTTTTCCTGGTGATGAAGTCACCAACCTGAACGGTCACATGCTCGCGGATGCGAACGGCAAATTGTCGAAGGACTACGTGCGCTACCCCTACAACCACACGCTCTATCGCACCGTCAACGGTGCCATGGTAATCAAGCGTGATGGTGTCAAGTTCGAGGTATTTTGTTGGTTCGGCGATATCGATCGTGGCAAAGGTGAACTCATATTCAAGGCCGCTCTGCGCGACCGCGTCTATGACGGCACCAAACGCGCCAACGATTGCGCCTTGCTCGAGTACGCTTACGACAATCCCGACTATCACAAACGGATCAGTACCGAATTTTCCTCTGTGGAGCTGTCGATCTATGGCTTTATGCCGGGCTCGCGCATCAGCGATGCCACTGGCGACAAGGTCTTCGACCAGTTTGTCACCAATCCGTTTCACTTCCTCGACAATCCGCAGAATTTCTTGGCGCTCTTCCATCGGGCCTTCCAGAGTAAGCGCGGACCAGGTCAGTATTCTGCAGCAATCCCTGATGTGGCTAAGTATTCGCTGGCTGGTTTCGAACGTCTGGCCATCAAGTATGGCTATGACTTGATCGAGATGGCGGCCAGTCACTACCATGTGGCCAAGTGGGCTCAGGCTGGCGGATACGCCTACTCTGACCCTGCTCAGGCAGAGATGGTGGCTAAGCTGCAGTCAGGTCTTGAAGCTATCCGCGCCAGTGGTACGCCACTGACTCGCACTCAGCAGTCGTGGGTCTGTGTCCTGCAGAGCCTGCGGCCTGTCGACTTGGTGCCCAGTGGGTTCCTCATGTCTGGTGTTGCTTCTGGTGTGTCCGGGCGCCAGGGCGACGCTGAGCAAGACCAGTCTGAGCAGCGGCTGCGCTGGCCCCAGAACAACGTCGATGACGAGTGTCTCTGGCTCTACAAGCCGCTTTCGGCAAAGGCTCAAGGGTTCATTCCCAATGTCAGCTTCCAGCCCAAACTTCTTTAGCTCTTTCAAGAGCAAGGAGAACTAAGAGAGGCCGTGTCTTTCAGGCATGGCCTCTCTGAATGCTCCCTAAAACAAAAATCTAACGTTTTGGGAAAACCACATGTATAAATTTCCACCGATCGATGTTGCCGATATGCTCGGCAACACATCGCTGTGCACGATTACTCCGGAAATGATTTGGGAAAAGCTCTGTACCCCGCAGGTGAAAGCCTTGCTTGGCGACATCGAGTATTCCAAAGTCACCGTTCGTGAAACCGTGTCCGGCGATTTTCCTGGCGACGAAGTCACCAACCTCAATCAGCACCGTATCTACGGCACTGACCTGGACCGCGTTCGTCTGCCTTATCTCAACGCTTTCTTCAAAACCACCTACGGTGCCTTCGTTGTCAAATACGAAGGTCTGAAGTGGAAAGCTTTTGGCTGGTACGGCGATCTTCGCAGTCCCCAGCTGATCTTCAAGTGCGCTCTGCGTGATCGTCGCTACGACGGCACTCGGCGCGCCAACGACAATTCCCTCATCGACTTCGCCGGTTGTTACGACGACCCGGTCAATGCGCCCCTGAAGTTGCCGAACATGTTCGCCGACGCCAAGTGCGCCGAAGCCTCTGTCTACGGTTTCATGCCTGGTTCGCGTCTCTCTGACGCCACTGGCGACACCGAGTACGACCGCTTCGTCGAGAATCCGTTCCGCTTCATCAACCAGCCGGAGGTCTTTCTCAAGCACTTCCAGATGGCTTGGAAGTCGTCGCGAGCTCCGGGTCAGAATGGCAATCCCATTCCCGATGTCTCGCGCACCATCATTCCCACCATCGACAGGCTGGCTCTTGCGGCTGGTTACGACTATGTCGAGAATGCCAGCAGCCACTACCATGTTGCTCGCTGGACTGAGTCTCAGGGCTACAAGTACGCCACTCCCGAATTGGTCGAGCTGATGAATCAGTTCGCCGAGGGTCTGAAGCGCATCAAGGCGAGCGGCATCAGGCTCACTCGCGCGCAGGAGTCTTGGGTCTGTGTCTTGCAGAGCCTCCCTGCTGAGCACATCCCGGCTGGTCTCAATCTCAATGGCCCGAAATGGCCTCAGGACAATATCGGCGCCGTTAACCTGTGGATGTATAAGCCCCTTTCGGCGCGAGCAATCGCACTGGATGCGGCCAATGCTGAAGCGAAGGTTGCGGCCGACAAGCTGGCGGCGGCACCTGTCGCTGCTGCGGATACGCCTGCTGGCTCGGCTAAGGTCGACAAGCCTGCTGGTTCCTAGCCTACCTCATCACTTTCACCTCTCAGGAGAATTGCCATGGGAAAACTATTCTTGATTGGCGGCAAAGCTGACCAGTGTGTCGCTCACTTTGTCGCTCTGGCGGGCGGCGCTGCGGCCAACGTTCTCGTTGTGCCACACGCCAGCTCGGTGCCGGAAGAGGTTGCAACTGAGTTTGCTGCCTCTCTTGTCGCTCATGGAGTGACGAATGTTACTTGCGCGGTCGCTGGAGAGCCTCTGGTGATCGCGCCTGAGGTCACGGCAGTCTACATGTGCGGCGGGGATCAGGCCGATCTGGTCAGGCTGCTGGGTGAAGATGGTGCAGAAAATCTGCGCCGTTTTCATGCTGCTGGTGGCCTGATTGCTGGTACCTCTGCTGGTGCCGCTGCCATTGGGGTCGACATCATCACCGGTGGCATGTCTGACAAGCAGTTGCGCGTCGGTTCGCTTGAGGTGGGCAAGGGCCTTGCTCTGTGTAGCAATGTCATTGTCGACACTCACTTTTTGCAGCGCTCGCGCTTCAATCGTCTGATTGCTGCCGTGGCGCAGTTTCCTCGGGCCCTGGGTATTGGCCTCGATGAAGATAGCGCGGTCTTGATTGAGACTGTCGCTGGCAAGAAGCTCCGCATGACTGCCTATGGCGTTGGCCATGTCTGGTTCTACCGGGCTGGTCGTGGCCTGAAAACTTCGCTCAAGAACAACGTTGCTGAAAACGAGCCTGGTGCTCTCTATTCGGTCAGCGGTGTCACGGTTTCGGTGCTCAGTGCTGCACAGGTCTACGGCGCGGCTGTCTGAATGAATACCCGAAGAAAAGCAGCTGAGAGCAATAGCCCCAAAGGCCATTGTTTCTCAGCTGCTTCTTCTTTTTCTTGAAGTACTAAGTTAAATAGTAGAATTTAAAAAAAGGAAATTGCAGGGGTTGGAGAAGGAGTAAGAAACAGAGAAAGAAAAGAGAAAGAGAGCATGGCGAGAGACTTTTGAACACAGTGTTGGTGTGTTCTCGGTCTCTCGCCAGCTCTTTTGGGCAGTTAGTTGCTAGCACTAGATTGCACCTGCCCGCAAGAGCAGATGTCGCACGGCCTGGTGGTGAGCTTCCCAGGCGCGGTCGCCGTAACCACCAGCAAAGCAGAGAGCAAGCGGAATGTGGCGATCGGCAAAACAGTCGATCACCATACGGTCGCGCTCGTTCATCTGAGCCAGGGTCAAGCTGAATCCGTCGCCCCGGTTTTTCAGGCCGTGCTCATAAGCGTCGGCGCCGTGAACAAAAATCACCAGGTCTGGTTGAAAGCTGGCTAGAGCCTGGTCAAGGGCTGCTTTCAATTTGGCATTGTAGAGGGGCCCTTCGTGCTTGCGAATTGCCACAGGCAAAGAGCATTTTTGCTTCTTCATTGGCCAGGCTTCCAAAGCATGAAAGTCGAGAGTGAAGACCTTAGGGTCGTTCTCGAAAATGGTGCTGACACCATTGCCCTGGTGAAAATCGAGGTCAATAACCATGACTTTGTCAGCCACTTGCTCAAAACGCAAGTTGTGGATAGTCATGGCAATGTCGTTGATGACACAGTAGCCGTCGCCGCGGTCGCGATGAGCATGGTGGTAGCCGGCGCCAAGATTGGCTGCCAGTCCGTTGGCCATGGCCAAGCGTGCTGCTAAGAGCGTGCCGCCAGATTTGAGCCGGTATTCGCCCAGAAGTTTGCGCAGCACTTTGGTTGTGTGGCCGTTTTTCGGCAGTGTGGTGCTTACGCCGAATATTTCAGCCCAGGTGGCCGGTAGTTTGAGGCTATCGAGATAGGTTTCGTCGTGAGTGCGGCGCATTTGCTTTAAGGTCAGCATCTGCGGTTTGCGATAGGGCAGTTCACGATTTGGTGAGAACTCCTTTGCCAGCTCGCTCAATACGCGGGCACCGCGGTCTGGGGCAAACTGAACGGTTGAGCCGAGAACGGTTAAGTCTGACTGGTACTGGGGGTCGTATACCAGGTGTTTTTTTGTTTTCATAGACGTAACTCCCTTCACGTATTTCGTAATTTCGATACGAATACGCACTTCAGCTGCTCTCAGACAGGCGATAGGTGACCTGCGAAAGCTGCTTTAGTTGCTGGTTGATGATTTAGAAGTTAAAGGTGGAAGGTTTCTTGTGTTAGGGAAAGGTGAATGACCTCTGCAACCTAACCGGGTTAGGCCCTTCTATGACAGTCTTTCTGGTTTTATTTGGCTAAGAATAGGCGCTAAAAATTGGCCATAGGCTGATTAACTATGGCGCAGCTAGCTCATATTGAAAACCAGCTTGTAACACTGGCTCATTTGGCTTTTGGGAGGCTTGTCAGACTAGCTATTGTTCTAAGAAAGTCACTGCTGCTTGGGCCAAGAGAGCTGCCCCAAGTGGCAAAGTGTTTTCGTCAACGTCAAAGCGAGGAGTGTGTAGCGAGCGTCTGTCGCCGGCGATTTCAGCGCCGAGAACGATGAAGCAACTAGGAAGTGCTTCACAATAGAAGCTAAAATCTTCAGCGCCCATTTGTTGGCCTGGATCAACAATTTGTTTGATTTCAGCAACTTGTTTAGCAGCTTTTCTTACTATTTCTGTCAAGTCAGGATCATTTACCAGTGGCGGATTTTCGGTAATGTACTCAAGCTCGAAAGTGCCGCCCATGCTCTCTACAACTGTTAAAGCTCGAATCAATTCGGCTTTAACTTGGGTTGAAATCTCTGGTTCGAAATAGCGTGCCGTTCCGGTTAGTTCAACTGTTTCAGCGATGATATTTGATTTGTAGGTCTTGCTACGTATGCCGCCAAGGGTAAGGACGCAGGGGCTGAGCGCTGATTTGCGGCGAGAGATAATGGTTTGGATTGTTTGCACTGCCTGTGATGCTAGTACAACTGCGTCAATTCCGTTTTGGGGAAAGGCCCCATGGCAACCCTTGCCGTTTATGGTAATGTCAAATTTGTCACAGGCGGCTAAGAATGAACCAGAGCGCAGGCCGATTGTGCCTACCGGTAGGTCTGGAAAGACATGCAAGCCGATCACACCAGCTAGGCCGTCAATTGCGCCGCCTTCTATCATTAAAGTAGCGCCACTTTTGCCATCATCATTGGTGCTTTCTTCGGCTGGTTGAAAAATGAAGCGCACCGCTCCTGGTAATTCCCCAGCTTTGTGTAAATCTGCCAAAATCATGGCGGCACCTAGGGTAGAAGCGGTGTGAACATCATGACCGCAGGCGTGCATGACGCCCTCTGTGGTCGAGCAATAGGGTTGGCTGCTGTCTTCTGTGATAGGAAGGGCGTCCATATCGGCTCGTAAACCGATGCGTTTGCCATTGCTGCCGACTTTGCCAAGATCGGCCACAACTCCCAGTCCACCAGCTTTAATTTGAACATCGTAGCCAAGCTTGCGCATGGTTTCGGCTACTAATTTAGCCGTGCCTGATTCGTGGAAGCTCAGTTCTGGGTGGCGATGTATATGGTGCCGTAGAGAGCGAATTTTCTCTTCGTACTTTTGAGCGAGTGCCGACACTTGTGTGGTTGAAGTCATAGTCGTCATGTTGAGCTTAGTTTCGCTTTGTTACTGGGAGCGATGATCATATCAGGCGCTTTGTTTGCTGTCTGATCTTCTAGAAAATGTCAACAGCTTAACTATATGAATTAGTATAACCGGTGAAAAAATAGAAGCTTGAAGATGCTTGTAGCTCATGAGATTCGGGGTTTTTATTGTTTGTTTAGTGGGTTGGTTTTAGGAAAGTAGGGGCGGAGGAAAAGCCAATATTTCTTGATGAAATAGAGAGTTTTTCCTCCGCCGAAGCCTGCGCGGTTTTTTTGTGGCTGGTTAGTTTGTCTGCTACCTGCCCGTGTCGATTGAAGTTGCCGGCTAGAGTTATAAGTTGAAAGTGCCCGTTGAAGTTGCCGCTAAAGCTTACTTCTTGGGGGTGTCGTCAGGCTTGCCGATGTTGTCCGGCTTGCTGCCGTCGACTGTGTCGCCGCTGTTCGCGTTCCTGTCGTTCTTGCTGTCCTTGTCGTCTTCACTGCGCGGCTTGTTCCTTTCGGCAATCCAGGCGCGGTATTCCTTGACGAAGAAATAGCCGACAAACCAGACTGCGAAAAAGACGAAGACCTGGTTGACGAGAAAATGTCCAATTGGCATCTTGTCGCGAAAGACGTCCAAAAGAAGACCGATGGGGAAGGCGAAGCACATCAAATAGAAGGTACCGAGAAGGGCCCCCATTGCGTTTTTGCCGAAGTTGTTCATGTTACTAGCCCTTTTTGTGGCTGGTTTCGAGATTTTGGAAACTCTTCATGGCTTGCCGAGACCAGTTACAGACTCACAGCGCCTTGATTGCTGCGGATTTGTCTGAATGGCTGGTGGTTGGCAATTGCTTGTTTTTTGAAGAGTCTTTGGGAGAAAGGAAGAATAGAGTATGTATATCAACAATATGGATGTTTATTATGTAGAGCAAGTAAAGAACGGTTAGTTGTCAGTTAGATTGACTCTATAGCAATGGCGCAGTTGGCGCGAGGCTGGTCAGGCGGTCTGTATCTCTACAAACCCGAAGGTTAAAGAGTTGACGGAAGTCAAGGGTGAAATTTTATCCTGCTGATAATTTTTAGGCAGTGGTGCCTTTTTCGCTGTCATCACCAGTGGCGGTGCTATTCGGCGTTCAGTTGCTGGTTGTCTAGCACCGCCCTTGATATTAGCTTTCGGGAACAAATGCCATCAGTTATGGTGTCTATTTAAAGGTATATTGTGTCGAAGCCCCTCTGATATGTTATTCTTCCCAAAGAGTATTTACGGGCCTCGCTTAAGGGAGCAGCTTATGAAACGAATTCATTTTAATAGTATCGTCGCTGGTGCACTGTTGCCTTGCGTAATGGGCCTGACAACGATTTTGCCTGCAATTGGCCAAACATATAACGGTCAGACTTTGCAAGGTCGCGTCACCTACGTTCCGGTTGGCACCAATCTTGATGCTACTTTGACCAGTTCTATTGACAGTTCGGTGGCTAAGCCCGGTGACCTGTTCACCGCCAAGCTATATTCACCTCTTTACCTCGGTTCCGATCTTGTCTTGCCAGGCAATACCACCCTTGAAGGTCAACTTGTCTCTGCTGAGAAGAGTGGTCTTGGTGGCAAAAATGGTGCTATGAGCATGCGTCTTACCAGTGCGGTAACACCGGATGGTATCCGCTATCCATTGTCTGCCATGGTGACAACACAACAGCCTAATGCCAAAATCGATCAAGATAAACAAGGCAATCTTAAGGGGCAATCGACTAAGAAGACTGTAGCAACCGGTGTTGCTAGAACAGCAGCATGGACCGCTGGTGGAACACTTCTTGGCATTTGCTTCGCTCCAATTGTAGCTGGTACTGTCGGTGCTGGAGCAATCGCAGGTGTCGCTACCGGTGGTGCAGTTGGTCTTGGTAGCAACCTCTGGAGAAAGGGCAAGGACGTTAAAATTCCTAGCAATACCAGAATTCAGTTTGCTTTAGATCAACCAATGTCGCTTTCCAGCAACGTTGCTGCTACTGGTTCAATGCACTAATAGCTTGTATTCCGAAGTTAAATTTTGACCGTTCAGCTCGGCCTGTCCTCCTTATCGAGCATCAACATTTTGAGACCGCCCCGAAAGGGGCGGTTGAACGGTTTTTTGGGGTAGATTGTCTGTCTAATAATGGTTTCAGGCGTATATACCCTGGGTACATACCGTAGGGGAGATTCATGTGAGTCTCGGGTATCCCAGGGGTGAATGTCTTGCCTATTGATAGACAGGACCACAGCAAAGACCATGGCTTGGCACCGAATGGTGGTGTGAACTCTGATACGTCCGGCGGGGAAAAGACCCTCGCTGGCAAAGCTATTGGTACTGTCTGGGATTTTGTCGCTGGTAAGCCAGTTAGTCAAGAGGCGCGAGCCGAGAGGGCTCACGAGGCCGATCAGTATGCAGAGATCGCTGCTGATACATTTGCTGCTATCCCTAGGTTTAAAAGCACAGTGGGTGGCTTGGCCCGGGGTGTTCTGCTGGCAGATGTCAGCGGTACAAAGAGTTTGAGTGATTGGTCAGTTGATTTTGCTTCTAATGTGGCTGAAGGCGCTTTGCTTAACAAGGCCGGTAAGCTGGCTCTGTCAGAAGGGGTGCTTTCTCGAACTGTTACGGCTAAATTGGGTGGTGGTTTGGCCTCAGAGTTAGCCATGCACGGGGTTTCTGGTGCAGCTTTCGGAGCTGTTAAGTCTGGGTTCAATATTGACGCTGCTCGTGATCAGCAAGGTAATTTCTCTGGCGCAAAGTATTTTGAGAACTTGGCTGTAAACACCAGTGTGGGCGGTTTGATTGGTATGCCAGCGGGAGCCATAGGTTCTCGTTTTGGCAAGGTCGTTTCGTCTAAGTTGGGCACAAGTGCTGAGTCTGGACTATTGGCACATACGGTACGTCAGACTGTCACTGCTGGTTCTTCCGGTTTTGCCGGTGGGGCTGTTTTTGGCGGCGTCGATTCTCTGCGCGAAGCGAAATCGCTATCGGATGTGCTGGCTGGTACTTTGAAGGGCGGTACCATCGGTTTTCTTACTGCTGGTGCTACGGGAGCCTTTGAGCCACGCATAAAAACCTCATCGACTCTGAGCTTGGCTAAGCCAGTAGGTGAACAATCGGGCGAGCATTTGTCCGGTTCCAGTTCGGCTATTAAGCCAGCTTCTAAGTCAGAGCCCTTGCTGGAGTCAGCACAGGCTAATTCACGCTCGCCTGGTGATAAGGCGAATGGTGAGAGAAATGGAGACAAATCACAACGCGATCGCCACCTTGATAATATCCATAATGACGCTGTAGAACAGGTTGGTACTAAGCGCGACCTTACTAGAGAGCGCGAATTGGCCGTAGCTGCGCAAGAGCCGGTCTTTACTTATGAGTCTTTGACCTATACTCCCAAAGAAGTTTTGATTCGCGATTTCGAGAGCAAGCTCAAGTTCGTTGGTACGCAAGAGCGCGCCATGCGCCGTATGCCTGAAGATGCACCCAAGACTCATAGTGAGCTTATGGCTCAAATTGAAACTATCAAGGCTGAGGCTGGTAAGTTTGATTTCAACGAATATTTCCACAGAATGACTGTGCCGGAAGTAGTTCAGGTCAATGTTTATGAAGTGCCAGGCTTGCCAATGAAGATTGTCGTGCCTACTGATTATGCCAATCGGCTAGGAGAAGTGCGCGACCTCAGGCGAGTTGTGGAGCAACCGTCTCCATATGATCAAATCTCTCTGGCAGACAGAATGGCTATTGCTCCCAGGCTAAACTCGGGTGATGCTACTGTTCTAGCCGCTTACATGACCCCGGCTGAAATTACTAAATCAGTACCTGTAATACAAGCCGGTCAGACCTTGGTCAAACATCCTCTGGCTAATCGAGCCCTACCAGAAGATCTGGTGCCTATTCTTCAGTCGTTGCCAAATCCTAATTTGATCAAAGAGATAGTCTTGCTTGACGCTCCTGATTATTCCAATGGCTATTTCAGCGCCAAATTTGAACAAGCGAACTTCAAGGCTGCTGCCGATGTCAGTCATGAAGGGGTGGTCACCCACTATGAAGGCAACCGTGGCAAGAATTTACTTGAATACACTTACCATGAGTGGGCTCATTTGACTAAGTGGGCTTCCCCAGAGTTTAGTAAGCTTTTTGATATGGCCACCATAGTTGACCGGGTTGGGCCAAATATTGATTATAAAGCCACTCGCGCGGCGCGTAATGACGATCCAAACCATCCTGACGTAGTTAAGAACACAATCTTTTACAGCCGTGAACATGCATCGCGTACTGCTGATGAAAACTGGGCCGTAGCCAAAGGTGAGCTCTTTATGAGCCCTGATGTGGATGGTTTGTGGGAGTTCGCCCACCATGCTCCGGTGCGGGCTCTGGCTCTAAGTACGGCTCTTGAGGCTAGTTTTGTTCAGCGTGCCCGCGGCCCTCGCACTGAACAAGACAAAGTGTTGTTCGAACGCATCAAGGCGGTAGATCATATTTCGAGGCCGTTAGCAATTAAGGCACTAAGTGAGCATCTGCAGAGCGGCTCGGTAGAGCAGCGCTTTGCTGCCGCTAAATTGCTTGGTCTTTATGGTGATGCCACCGCTACTGGTGCGTTGCGCAGGGCTGCTCAAAATCCCAAAAATAATGTCATGCCTGATTGGGAAAAATTTGATGGTCCGATTAATCCACTCAAGGAGAATCCAAACGCTAAGCCTGAAGAGCCTACAACAGTGGCATCTCTTGCTTTAGATGGTCTTGTGAAACTAAGCGGTAAGACAACAGAAGAGCGTACTCGCTTTGCTCTGAGCGAAGCTATGACTAATCCGATTCTGCGCCCACTAATTGCTAAAGATTGGCGTCAGCTTGATGTTAAGCATAGTGACTATGGTCAGTTTCTTCATTATTACGATAATCCTAATTTTCTTACTCACATGCAGAAGCTGATTGAGACTCGCTTGTCACGAAATGGTGAAGGACGCAAAATAGTCTTTGATGAAATTATGCGTTTGACTGAAGGCGATGGCAGGGCCCAGACAGGTTACTTATTGCGTAACTATCAACATGTGCCAGGCTTGCGTTTGGAGGTTCTTAAACGATTCGATTTGATGCTTAGCAAAGGTAATATGTCTGCTTCAGATCGCCATAGGGCAGAGGAATTCTTTGCTGGTCAAGACCCTGCGATTATGCCGCCCCTTATTAAGCAACAGGTTGAAGGGGTGCTTGAGAGAATTGCCTCAGAGAAAAAGGTTGAAGTCGCTCTGAGTGCTCTCAATCGGCCAGGTCAGGGCCGGGTAGAAAGCATGCGGGAATTGGCTAGTATGAAAGATGTGAGGGCAATCAGACCTCTGCTTGAGCATGCTGTTGCTGGCCATCCTGAAACTCAGGCCGAGGCGCTGAGAGCGCTGCAGAAGTTCTCTCCAGCTCTTGTTAAGTTCTATGCTCAGACCTACAGGCGTGAGAATCTCAACAATCCAGTGCTTGCCCGGCGGCTTGAGCAGCTTATTTCTAGTCATGCATACGTCGCTCCTGCGTCCGGCTTGGCGGCAGGTCTTAGCCAGGGCAATTGACGGCAGAGGCGCAGAGACAATTGATTAGGAGCCTTCACTAGTTATGGCTAAAATTCTGCTTGTTGACGATGACCTAGACTTCCGTCAGACCATCCAAGATCTTCTAGAAGCGGAACATCATGAAATCGAGACTGTTGGCGATGGTGATGAAGCCTCGAGTCGGTTGAAGATCTATCCCTATGACTTAGTAATTTTAGACTGGAATATGCCTGGCAAAGATGGGATTGCCGTGCTCACTGAGTTCAGGGAGGCCGGAGGAAAGACTCCTATTTTGATGCTTACTGCTAAGGGCTATATCAACGATAGAACTACTGGGCTCGATTCTGGGGCTGATGATTATCTTACCAAGCCCTTTGATATGCGCGAGCTTTCATCGAGAGTAAGGGCTCTTCTGCGCCGTTCTGTTGCACTAAGCAGCGATGTGCTTAAGGCTGGCAGTGTCACTATCAATATGCAGACTTTTCGTGCTTTTAAAGACGATGTCGAGATCAAGCTGTTGCCGAAAGAGTTGAGTCTATTGGCCTTTTTAATTAAACATCGAGAGCAAGTTTTTAGTGTTGATGATTTGCTCAATCGTGTCTGGAGTTCCGAAAGCGATTCTTCAACAGACGCTGTCCGGCAGTGTATAACCAGGTTGCGACGCAAATTAGATAGCGAAGGGCAGCCTTCTGTTATTGTCACTGTTACCGGTTTGGGCTATAAAGTCGATTTGCCGGGTTAGTTTTTCGTTTTGCTATCCATCGCTCTTGCAAAAACTATGTCAAACCAATGTCAAACCGGCTTGCTAAGTTGAGATTGTCTGCAATGGCAATCAACACCTCGTGAGGATTTGAATATGAAAATGGAAGCGCAACATGCGCAAGACTTACCAATGAACAGTTCTGATGGTCGTGGCAAAGACTCGGCTGCAGCCAGGCTCTTTGATGAGTTAGGGCAAAGGTTTGGAGCGATTAAAGACTTTTGCACTGGTGCAGTTGACAGTGGCGATCATGTTAAGGAGTTGCTGCCCACTCTGCTGCTTGAGAATTCAGATAGGAAGGCTAGCTCAGTTAATGTAGGTCCCGATTTAGAGCTACATGGTGCTGGAGCCGTGCCAGAGCAAGTATTGCCCAGTGGTGATCGGCTAGATTTTGCAAAGGGATATCAGTCCTTAACTTTACCAACCGGCGAGAATATCAGCGTTAGCAGTAGCGGCGATATCACAATGGTTGGCGCTGATGGTAGGCTTGCTACGATGACTGATAAGCGAACAACGCCACCAGATATGATGCCATTTTTGGTCGGGGGCGAGTTCTCAAACGGAGTAAGGCTGACCAGTGCTGCTGGACTTAATATTCTCAGCTATCCTGATGGTACTAGAGTCTTCCTTGATAGAACTGGCTTGAGAGCTATTGATCGTGACGATCAGCCACGCATTCAGCTAGATTCTCAAAATCCTGACTTTGATTTCAGAGGCTTTAAATAGGCTAGTGAATTAGGCTGGATGGAACATCTGGAAGAGTTCGTCCATAGAGAACTTGAGGCGCACCGGACGGCCATGGGGGCAGGTGTCGTTGCGCTCAGTCTTGAGCCAGTCGCTCAAGAGTTTGAGGATGTCGCGATGGCTCAGCGGCATACCGTTTTTAATAGCGCTCTGACAAGCTATTGATTTGGTTGCTTCTAATTCCATGTTGGTGGCATCAACAGTGGCAAGATCGTCGATTAATTTCTGAATGACAGGCACATAATTGACCCTTGCCAGTTCTAGAGGAAGCTCACTAACAGAGGCATTGTCTTCTTCGAAGACAAAGGCAAAGCCGAGTTTTTCTAGTGCACTTTGTGAAAGACGCAGTGTTTCAAGTTGCTCGGGGCTGAGTGAAAGAGGAGCTGAGACAATTAGTTTTTGCGAGTTTTCGCTGATTCTGCCAGCGGTGGTTTGACTGGCCAGAAGCCGCTCATAGAGCGTGCGTTCATGGGCGATGTGTTGTTCGATAATCTCTAAACCCTTAGAGGTTTCGACCATAATATAGGTATTGCGCAGGTAGCCAATAATGCGCCAGTCACTCGGTAGTTCGAATAATTCTGTGGCTTGGCTAAGGCTAGCTGCTTCGCTGCTTTCATGAACTGACTGGCTGAGGAAAATTTCGCCAGCTTCAGGCTTCGATGCTGGAGCATAATCGAAAAGCTCTTTCTCGATTTCTCTTTCGAGTTCGTCTTGTCTTTGTGCAGTTGATGTCGGCAGGTAAGATGGAGAGTGCTCGACATGATGGCTGGGTGATGACTGATATGACGAAGCAGATGAGGTAGCGGTGCTAGCTGAATAGCTTGCTGGCACAGCATGGTCGGCGCTGGTTTGGTAGCTCAAGCTTTCGCGAAAATTGATTTGCTCTGCTCTCTGAGTCGGTTGGGTGCGCGCTACCGTTGGCTGAGAGGGTCTAAATGCATCTGCTGTGCTTCTTTGGCCAGATTCTTGCACGAGCGAAACTGAATCGATGGGCAGCTCACCATATTGCTGTGCCACATTTGGTTGAGCATCAAAGTTGCCGGCCGAATTTTGCTCTTCGGCAATCAGTCTGGCGTGTTCTGCTCGGGCTTGCTCGGCCCGGGCCATAGACTCTTCGCGCAAGGCGCGGCCCAATGCTCTTTGGATGGTCAAGTAAATGTCATTGCCGTGAGTGTATTTCAACTCTTTTTTTGTGGGATGAATATTTACGTCTACTTGCGCTGGGTCAATTTCTAGCTTGACCACTGCTAGTGGGTAGCGGCCTCGTGGAATGAGATCGCTGAAAGCATAGTCTAAGGCTTTGTAGGTGAGGGGGCAGCGCACGGCGCGCCCGTTGACGATGGTGAGAATGCCTTTGCGGTCGCCTCTGAAGTGAGTTGGCTTAGCTAAGTAGCCTTTGATGCGCACTGCTTTGCTGCCAACTGTTATTTCGCCATCGATTTCATAACCGTGTGACACTTCCACCAAACGTTCTTTGCCAGTGAAGAAGCCAGCTTCAACAATTGTGCGCGCCAGGTCGCCGCTGCCTGATGTGCGCAAGGCTGTGTTGCCGTTGTTGAGTAAGGTGAAGGCCACATCAGGGTAACTGATGGCCAGGCTTTGCACAATTTCTTCGATGTTGCCAAATTCGGTGGCCGCTTTCTTCATGAATTTGAGACGGGCAGGGGTGTTGTAAAACAACTCCTGAATTTCCATGATAGTGCCTGGTGCACAACCAACTTCGACTGCCTTTAGTTGGCCATCGGCAGTTTCTACCCTGGTGCCGACTTCGGCCTGCTGGGTGCGGGTAGAGCAGGTGAATTTTGAAATCGAGGCTATAGAAGGAATAGCTTCGCCGCGGAAGCCTAAGGTGTTTAGGGTCCACAAGTCGTCAGCTGAGCGTAGCTTAGAGGTGGCGTGACGCTGGAAGGCTAAGACGGCGTCTTCAGGGTCCATGCCCGAGCCATTGTCGGCAATGCGAATGTCGCGACAATCTTGGGAGACTGATATCTCGATTTCGCTGGCGCCAGCATCGAGCGAGTTTTCGACCAGTTCTTTGACCACCGATGCCGGTCTCTCTACCACCTCTCCGGCGGCAATTTGACTGGCTATATGGTCCGGTAATACAAGCACTTTTGGCATCAGAGCATCTTATCATCAGACCAGTCAAGAGTATGTTTATCAGGGTTGAGAGCTATATAATGTTGGAGCGTCACTGTGAATTGAGGGCATCTGTCAAGTGGTTGATGACAACGACTACGAACAAGCGCTGCAAGTCGATGTTTTGGCCTGTTCGTTGCAAATGGATAAAAGTGAGTCAGGAGACCTGCTTGAGTTTCTGGCGGCTAAATTGTCATCGGCATTGCCTGAAGAGACTGAAATCACCAGAGGTGGATGGTTTCTGTCAGCAAGTAAGCCAGTAACTGAGCTGAGCATTAAGCTTGGCGATCAGGGTTTTCAGATTGTGCGGGAGAAGCGCGGTGCCATTACAGCCCGGCAGATGAAAATTGTGCGCGGTGTAGTTTTGAAAACCGAAGAGGTGCCGGTAGATCAATGGGTGCAAAATTTAGCTGCTGCCCTGGCTAATTTTGCCGAGAAGAACAGTCGTACCAGAGCCGCCCTGCAAAAGTTCGTGATCGGATAGTTTGATTTAGTTGAAGTCAGTTCCATAGATAGGTCATCCATTGCCATTCTGGGATATTTTCAAAGAGAAAGATGAAGATCGCGTCAAGCGTCTGCAGCAAGAAGCTAGTGTGGCAGCGCTCGAACGCGGTGAGGTCACCCCAGCTGCCCGGCACCGTATTGAACAACAAGTCAATTCTCCTCATAAATTTTTCTCTAGCACCTTTAGTGCCAAAGAGTATTTACTAGCTCGCGAAGCAGGCTACGAGCCAATTAGTCAGGTTATGGGCAGCTCTTTTATGCGGGTGGGCTGGAATAGCTATAACAATGCTTATGGTTTTGGTTGGCCCAGTACGGGTGAATTGGAGAGTTTATCGAATGCCCATAGAAAGGCTCGGGAACTAGCAATTAGTCGTATGCGTCAGGAAGCTGAACTGCTTGGAGCCCACGGCATAATTGGTGTGCACATAAAAGTAAAAGACTTTACTTGGAGTTCTAACGTTACTGAATTTACTGCCGTTGGCACTGCTATCCGTATTCCCGGTAACGATGCCTTGAAGCAGAGCAAACATATTCCTTTCACTAGTACATTGAGTGGCCAAGAATTTTGGCAGCTTTATGAATCTGGTTATTGGCCGACTGGGGTAGTGATGGGCAATTGCACCTACTATGTGCAGGCCGATTGGCAAACAAGATCAGCTACTAATAGTTTTTTTGGCTCGGCGCCAAACCAAGAGCTGATGCAATTCTCTCAAGGTTTTAGTAATGCTCGCGAGCTTGCTGTCAGTAGGCTTACCAGTGAAATCGCTCTGATGGCCGCTGATGGTGGTGTGGATATGGACGTTACCTACAGCATTCAACCAATTCATGTGGAGCGCAATCGCATTAGCTATATGGACATGCTCTTCAATTTTTTGGCCATGGGAACGGCTGTAACTAGTCGCCCTGATGGCAAGGCGAGAATAAGTCATAAACCAATGATGGTGATTGATCTTTCGGCCAACGGATTGCGCAATTTGGAGTTTGATGATCCTCTCGAAGATATTGGCCAAAGCAACTATGCGTCTGATGATGATGATCTAGAGTAATTGGAAACCCAGATTTTTCAAATCAATTCTACTAAGGAGTAAGTGATGCCGGACCCTAATAATCCTCAACACAATCCGGCCCAAGGCCACGATGACTTGCCCGCCCATGCCCATGAACGCTTAGCGCAAATGCGCGGTAAAGATGGTAAACGTGCACTTTTTACTTCAGATCTTTCAGTCAACGAATTTCTCTTAGTTAAAGAAGCTGGTTTTGAGCCAGTTGGCATGGTAGTTGGTTCTTCTATTTATCACATTGGTTTTCAGCAAGCGCGCTGGACTAAGAATGAAGAAATGCAAGTCTTGACTCAAGCCATGTATCATGCCCGCGAGCTAGCCATGACCCGCATGGAAGAAGAAGCTGATGAATTGGGTGCGGACGGAGTTGTCGCTGTAAGGCTGAAAGTAAAACACTTAGGTTGGGGCGAAAGCTTGGCTGAATTTGTCGCCATAGGAACGGCTGTGGTAGCCAATGATCGCTCAGTTAACTGGCGTGCTGCTAACAACATGCCATTTACTTCTGACCTTTCTGGGCAAGATTTTTGGACTCTTCTAAAGGCAGGTTATCGGCCGGTGGGAATGGTTATGGGCAATTGCGTTTATCACGTTGCTCACCAAACCTTTGGCCAATTCTTCAAGACTGTTGGTCAAAATATTGAAATGGTCAACTTCACCCAAGCTCTCTATGATGCTCGTGAGCTGGCCATGGAACGCATGCAGAATGAAGGCGTTAACTTGAAAGCAGACGGCATTGTCGGCGTGGATATTCACGAAGGCAGCTACGCTTGGAGTGACCACATTATTGAGTTCTTCTCAGTGGGTACTGCAATTATTGCCATGCGCGCCGATCACCATATTCCCGCACCGCAGCTGGTGCTTTCTGTCAACGACTGATCGCAGCTATCTACTATCCGCTCTGGGCAATGGTTGTGCGGCTTCACTGCGTAGGTGATTGACTTGCCGTTTTGGGATATTTTTAAAGAAAAAGATCAAGATCGCGCCAGCCGTGAGCACCGCAAAGCTACAGTAGCTGCCCTTGAAGCCGGTGATATATCGCCTTATGCCAGGCATAGACTAGAGCAGCAGGTGGCCTCTGGTTCAAAATTTTTCTCTAGTACTTTAAGTGCTAAAGAATACTTGCTGGCACGAGAAGGCGGCTATCAGCCGGTTTCACAGGTGATGGGCAGCTCTTTCATGCGGGTTGGTTGGAACCCTGTCCAAAATGGCTATGTAGGAGATTTCGTTTATACAGGTGAACTTTCGTCTCTCACTCATGCCCACAAGCAGGCCCGGGAGCTAGCTTTAGTGCGTATGCAGAAAGAAGCTGCCGTGCTTGGAGCTGACGGCATAATTGGAGTACATATAAAACGCAGCGATTTTAGCTGGGCCCAGAATATCACTGAGTTTACAGCCGTGGGTACAGCTATTCGTATACCCGGTCATGCTAACGCTGTTGGAAAACAAGGCCAGTTGCCGTTTACCAGTTCGCTAAGTGGTCAAGAGTTTTGGCAATTGTATGAATCAGGCTATTGGCCGGCTGGATTGGTGATGGGTAATAGCAGCTATTACGTGCGTGGCGATTGGCGTACTAACAATACTCTCGACATGTTTGGTGGCCTGGCCAATCAAGAACTAGAGCAATTTAGCGACGCTTTTAGTCATACACGTGAACTGGCTGTCAGTCGCTTAACTGACGAGGTCAGAAGACTAGGCGCTGAAGGTGCAGTCGATATGGATATTAGTCACAATATTAGACCCTTTGAGTATGAGCGTGAGGAGAGAAAATGCCTCGATATTGTTATCAATTTCTTTCTTATGGGAACGGCTGTTTTACTGCGTCCGGATGGTAAATCGCGAGAAATGGCAAAGACAAGAATGGTGATTGATTTGTCGAAGTCAGGTGTGAAGAATATCGAATTTGACGAGCCTCTTGCTGAATTTGCTGGTGGCGAAGGCGGCGAAGAATTTGCTGATGATGAGGCGCTGGAATAGGCACTTCAAAACCCTTGGTAGACAAGGGGTGCTAGCCTTGCTAACCATTTTGGCTGGTATCTGAAAGCGATTTCACCGCTGTTGGCGTCGCTAAATGGGCATTGTTGCCAATATTTATGGTGGGAAACCAGCAACCATTAGGCTTTCTTGGTACTTCCGCGTTGAACCGGCCGGGCAAATTTTGCTAGGTAAGATAATCTCCCTGTTTTTCTTACACCCCCCCTTTCTCAGTATTTCTTCTATCAGAATTTAATTCACCGCTAGTTAACCCTCAGTCTTTGTTTTTCGCTCAAGCCACTTTATCGTCGCGGGATGTGACGGGCTTGAGGTTTTTGCATTGCTTTGGCAGGTGTAGTAACAGAAAAAAGAAAGTGTCAAAAATGGACTCTGGCAAACACAAGCGCTCGCGCAAGCGCAAATTCAAATCAAATTCCGTTAGCAATAACGGTCTCAGTTCTAATCAGTTTGGGCGCAGAATTGCCAGACAGCATAAGCTCGTCGCACGCACGCTCGGCCGCACTCCTCCTGGTATTGCTTTCATGGGTTCGGCTCGAACCAGACCAGGAAACCCTTACTACGACGTCAACATCGAAGCGGCAAAAGCTGTCGCTGCCCTTGGTTTCCCTATCTATCATGGTGGTGGACCAGGGCAGATGGAAGCTTCGGCCATTGGTGCCGCTCAAGGTGGAGCTAAATCTATTGCTCTGTGTCTGCGTCTCGCCCGTAAAGAAGAAGTATTCGGACCGCACGACCAGGCCGTTTGGTTCGATGATTTCTCTCCTCGGGTTGACACGCTGCGTCGCTTTGGCTCGATGGCCATGGTGTTCTTTCCTGGGGGCATTGGCACCATGCACGAAGCCATGTCTATGATCGACAACATCATGCAGAAGAAAGCGCCGGTAAGGCCTATCATTTTCTTCGAGCCGGTGGCCGATAAGCCATACTGGCAGGGGCTCTTTGACTGGCTCAAAAGTGTAGTCATGGCTGTTGGTCTGCTCAAAGCTGAAGACATTCCCTTTGTGCACATTGTTCGCAGCGTTGATGAACTCGTCGCCGTGATCAAGGCGCACAATCAGCTTTCTTGATAAGGAGTTAGTTGGAACTGTGAAAGGAGGTCAGGCCTGGTGTCTGATCTCCTTTTTTCTAGAACTCAAAATTTTCACTGTTAATACTGTGCGATGTAGTACTTTTGCTTTTAAAGTATATGTGTCGGAGGATGTTCCCACTACAGTTCGCCCACAGGCTATAATCAGCAACTCAGTTATTATAATTGGCAGCAAATCACCTCCTTCATTTACCGGGGTCAGAAAAGCGATGGGCATATTTAGAGCCGGCAAAGTAAAACAAGGTTCTGTTTTTAGTCGTCGGCGCGCTCATGGTGCAGCTTTGGTGGAAGGTGTAATTAGTTTGGTCATGATCACCATTGGTACCGTGGCTGCGGTTACGTTGTTGGTCAACGCCGGTATGACTACTTACTACAAAGAAAAAATCGGTTTTGTCGCTAACCAATGCGCCACTTATGCTGCCAGTCTAAGTCCTGGTGATGACCTTGAAGGAAAGACTGGAGCAGTAGCAAGAAAGCTGGTTGCGGCAATGGGGATGCCTAATCATTCAGTTAAATTAAAAGTTGAAGAGTTGCCTATTGAAGAGCGCATGGGCTTGAAGGTCACGCTCGGCGTCGGTGGTTTGGGTATGTTTGGCTCTGGCGATATTCTTCCTACTGTTGTCTCCATGCAAGACTCAGCAGTAGCTCTACGCAATGGTTCACCATCGGGTTTTTTGTGGATGAATAATAATCCCAAGTTTTCGGGCTATTTGATACCAGTAATCAAAGTGCCACCATCTGGTCCAGCATCGCTGGGCATGCCCCTTTATATTCCCTAGGCTGCTCTTATGCAGGGCTAGTTATCTTTGTCGTACAGTCCGCTGCCTAGGGAATCATTGTGATCTTTAGGCAAGGTCCGCCAGCTGCCTGTAATTACGCCAGTTGCGCTGGCATCAATGGTGCCCGCTTGTTCTAACTGATCCATTTTTTGCAGCAGTGAGGCATAGTTGCGGGTCAATTGCACAGTGGTGGGATGTCTGTCGCCGAGCCCTTGATCGCAAATTTTTATTCCTGCTAGATAAGCGCCTTTGGCCAACTGATATTTTTTCTGAGCATAATAAATACTTGCCAGGTTCTGCCAGCCGCAGGCCACGTCAGGGTGGGTGGGGCCAAAGTTATCGGCGATTACTTCGATGAAGCGACGGGCATAGTCTTCGCACTCTTGGAATTTTCTTTGGAAGTAGCAGATTTTTCCTAGATTGCTAAGGGCTTGAGCCAGCAATACTTTGTTTGGATCGTTGGCTTTTTCTTTCAGTTTGAGAGCACGCAGATAGTATTGTTCTGCTAGGCCAAAGTTGCGGGTGCGACTGCATATTCCAGCAATTTCATCGATACATTCAATGACGCGATCTGGATGCGATACTTCGGCTTTTTGTAGCAAGGCGAGCCAAATTTCTAAGGCATTGTCGGTTTTGTTGGTGAGTAAATATTGTTTGGCCTTGCGTACCTGAGCATCCCATTCTTCTTCTTCAGCACTTTCTTCACTGCTTTCTTCATCTTCGACTACTGGCTCATCGACATCATCTTCGTCACCAGGTTTGTACCACTGCAGCTCTTTCAGGGCTTGGGTAACATCGATGTCTGCTCTCTCGGCGTAGTCGAAA
Source organism: Obscuribacteraceae bacterium (SeqCode) (assembly GCA_044378815.1). Taxonomy (GTDB): domain Bacteria; phylum Cyanobacteriota; class Vampirovibrionia; order Obscuribacterales; family Obscuribacteraceae. The sequence goes on from JBIPOV010000007.1 coordinate 24,842, forward strand.
GCAATGTTGGCGTGTTCTTGACTGAGCTTTTTGTCGTGTACTAGTTTTCGGCACCGTTCAGCTCGTTCTAAAGTTTTGCCGTCTAGGGTGCCTGAAATTAGAAGCATCTGGGTCAGTACATTTGAGTTATGTTTGGCAATTTCATAAGCGTCTTGGACCTGCGCATCATTGATAGTGCCGAGGTTTTTGAGGAAATCATAAAGTGAAACATGCTCGGCTTTTTCCGCCGGGGTTTCTTCTCTGGTTTCTTCAGCTTCAGTAAGCAGTGTTTCTAGTGCTTGCTCTACAGTGACACCGTCTTTGACCGATTGAATCACTGAGCGGGCATCGGTGATGGTGATTTCTTGATCGGCCATCATGGTTTGCACCAACAGGGCTGCTTGTAAGAGTTTTCTTGTGACAAGTTTTTCTTGCATCAAGACTTGTCCAACCGGTTCTTTGTTAATCAAACCTAGCTCTAGGGCGCTAACTAAGTCTGACTGAGAGATGACACCGCAGAAAAGCAGTAGCTCGCCGATTCTAGGGCAATGCCTGTTGGGCAGGTCATAAAAGCCCTTTTCTTTGAGGGGAACCTCGACTGAAACTTGTCTCTGTCGAGCTTCTTTTAAGGCTTCGACAGCTTGTGGTTTGCTCAGTTTGCCGTCGCGGATGAGAATTTGAGCATTGAGTGCGCCAGTGAGCAGGCCTTCTGTGACTGCTCCGCTGAAGACTAACAGACGACCAAAGGGCAGGCCTGAGGTGCGGTTCTTCTCTAGAGCCTGTTGTAATTGGTCTCGAGAAACATAGCCTGCTTCGATTAATAGTTCGCCTAGGGGCGTTGTGTCTTTGGTTGATTCTGGGTCCCAGCCTAGTTTGAACAGGGCTTCATCTACGGTGACTTGTTCTTTCTTTACCAGGTCCATGGCTTGCTTAGCCAGTTTGAGATCGACGAGATTTTGTTTGATCAAACTTTGACAGCGCAGTGTTCCTTGCAGCACTTCTTCGGTTAGCAGACTGGAGAGGACAAATACACGACCTAGCGGCAAACTAGTTTCTTGGGCAATTGAAATGGCTTGTCCTAAATCTTTGTTGTCTAGCAAACCTAATTGAAGAACCAGATTTCCGAGCTGATTCTTGTCTGTGACCTCGATCATGCAATTTTCTCCCAACGCTTCTAGATTCGATGTACCCAGTAAAAGTTGCGCTAAAAGCCGTTATTGCAAACCATGCCTTTGAGTTTAATATTGGGTTAGCGCTAGTTGCGCTATTCGGCGAATTGTTAAACAGGCTATTGGTTAGATTAAGTAGTCAAGAAGGTCTAGGAGATTCCGGTCTGGTCTTAGTAGGGTGTTTTTGTATTCCCCTTTTCTCAAACATTAGAACAAATCTTCGTCAGATAAATCTCTCGCACCATCACCGTCACGTCATTGAGCCTTATTGGCTTTTGATCGAGCACGGCCTTGCTTTTGTTTCACCCCCAGCGAAGAAAGTCACCCCATGACCACCCTTCCAATCTGTGACCGCGACCGCTCGCATCTCAAGCTTGTGGTCAATAACGTCGTTGCCGCCAATGGTGGGCTTCGTGCCGCGTCTCCGTCTCCTTCTCCGTCTCCTTCTCCTTCCTCTGTCGCCGACGAATCGCGGAGTTTCAGCCCTGTGCGCCTGGTTCGTACCGTCGAGTCAAGTGCCTGCGCCGACGCTCTCGTTGATGCCTATCACAGCCAGCGGCAGGTCACTCCCTTTCGTAGCGTGCTGCGCATCGATCTAAGTGACACCATCGACCGCATTATGCTCGGTTTCGCTATCAGTGAGCTTGAGAGCCGCGGCTGGACTGTCACTTCGGCCACTTTCGACGACGACGAGATCACCAACTCTCGAGCATTGTGGCTTAGGCCTTACGCCTGAAGCAGATTGCCCAGTCGGCTGTTGACAGCGCGCTTTCTGCTTCTCATTTGGCCCGGCGTATTGCCGTGGTCAAAGATCATCCGCCCACTCTGGCTGACGCCAGTTGGTCTTAACCCACTGGAAGCGCCCAGCAGCCTGAGCTGCTGAAGCGCTCTTGGGGCTTTTCTATCAGAAACTGTTAGCAAGAAAACATAACTTATGAAAAACCATATAGCCAACGTGCTCGACCTCGAGCTCAGCTGCTATCCGGGAGGAGTTTTCCCTCCGGACGAGCGGCAGGAGATTATCGAGATCGGCCTCACCACTGTCGACCTGGCTAGGATGAAAGTCCTTAAGGTCAGGAGTATCCCCATCATTCCAACCATGTCTAGCATCAGCCCGTTTTGCACCGAGCTGACTGGCTGGACAGAAGAAGCGCTGAAGCGCCAGGGTTGTGAATTCACCGAAGCCGTGCGCCGCCTCACTGAAAAGTACGGCAGTCGCAATCGCTTGCTGGTGTCTGATTCGGCCGGAGACCGCAAAGCCCTCGATTGGCAATGCTCACTCTTCGGCTTAGCTTCGCCATTTGGTGAAGATGAGCTCAATGTTTCGGTGCTCTATTCGATGTTCACTGGCGATTTTCGCAATGTGAAACTGGAAGAAAAGCTCAACCGACTTGGTCTCGCTTTTGAAGGTGTGCCGCACCGCGCCGATGTTGATTCGCTCAACATTGCCCGGCTCATGATCGAGCTTAGCACTGCAAGATTGCGTCGATGAGGCTTTATGCCGCTTCGGTTTGTCGGCAACTCAGTCGGTCCGTAGAAGGTGCTGGCCGGCAAGGGACGATCACAGCTTCAGCTGTCTCTTCCCTTGCCGGTTTGGCCTTTACGCAACAAATTTTTTGACTAATTTTTGACTACTGTTTTATTATATGTCGTCATAGATGCTGCCAAAAAAATTCCCGGAGAGAAAGTCTGAATCGCGTGTCGGTTTGTACCGAACGCTTCAAACTTCTCTCCGGGAACCCAAAAAGAACGGCAATCTAAACTGCTGCGGATTACTTCAGCAATGCCGTTTTTGATTACTTCTTCTTCTCTGCCTTGGCGTCGTCATCGTTGGTCTTGCAGTCCGGAACCGGAATGATGCAGACCTCGGTGACGGGCTGGAAGATCTTGACCAGACCGGCCAGGATGAAACCAGCGATGAAGCCGCCGATGTGAGCCCAGAGAGCCACACCACCGCCGCTGACCGAGCCGATTGCCTGCAGTACGCCGGTGATCTGCATGATGAACCAGCCGAACAAGAACCAGTAGGCCTTGGTCTGAACGAGCGCCGGCGCCGGAGCGACGTAGAAGCCCGTAATGGTTGCAGTCGGCCAGAGCAGCAGGTAAGCACCGAGGACACCAGCGATGGCGCCAGAGGCACCAAGGGTAGGAATCATCGAGCCGGGCTCGCTGTAGGCGTGGCAGAGAGAAGCCAGAACACCGCAGACCAGGTAGAACGCCAGAAAGCGCCATTTACCGATGCGGTTTTCGACAGCCTTGCCGAAGACGTAGAGGAAGAACATGTTGCCGAAAATGTGACCGAGCGAGCCATGCAGAAACATGGACGAAAAAACGGTCACGATTGCCCAGCCAACTGCGGTCGGGTCGCCGCTGGCGATGTCGGTGAAAAAGTTGTGAGGCACCATGAGCCAGGTGCTGAAAAATTCCTCCTGATGACCAGAGACTATCATTCCCACTTCTGCGAAGAAAGCGAGAAGGTTTGCCACGATCAGCCAGGTAGAGATGGTTGCAAAATTATTGCAACGCAGATTGTCCTTGAGCGGAAACATAGATTGCTCCTTTCAATCGTTGAAGGCTGAGGCGCTTCTTACGATTTTTTTGTTGGTATTGCTAGAATGAAAATCCGCAGTTAGCCCCAGAGGGACGGCAAGAGACCAGCTACACGAAGTGCATTTCTGTGTGAGAGAGAATGTGTGTAATTGGGGCTTTAAAAACTCTTGGGCGGATTTGGAAGAAAAGAATAGACACTATGTGTTATCGCTTTAAGTACCTTGATCTCAATAGCTAAGGCCTAGAGCCTCTAAATAGACCAATAGCGAACCTGGGTTATGTTGACAAGCTCTACGGATGTCAGGCGTTCGCGGTAGCCTTACTAATCTGCAATGGTCAAGCGGGCGCCGATGCAGATGGTTATTAGCTCTTCTCTAATCTCAATTGCTTTGATTGTGATAGCTGTATGTTGCTAGGTTCTGTGCGTACTTCTAATTTCATCCCAAATCTAGCTAAACCAACAGAGACCTCCAACCCCACGCTATTCCCTTCGTTCATATTTTCGCGGCACCCGTGCCTCGGATGTAGATGATCGCGTCCAGTTAGCTTGCTAACTCTCTCGTTCATCACTGAATCACTCGCGGGCAACCGCTTGGATGCGCAATGCCGTCTGAGCGGAATTTCAGAACATGGAGAAACAACAAACATGAACAAACGCCAGCAGAAAGACCTGTCTCGCACCGGTCGCTCGGTTCTCCGCTTACACGTTCTTGGTGCAGCTCACGCTGTCACCGGTTCGATGTACCTCTTCGAATACCACGAAAAGGACAAGGTCACTCGTTTCATCACCGACCTCGGCTTGACCGTCGAGAACCCACAGGCCGACTTCCAGAAGCGCTTGCCATCCGGCATCAATGCTTCGGACATCGACTTCGCCATCATCAGCCACGCCCACGTCGACCACTCGGCCTACTTGCCGAAGTTGATCAAGGACGGCTTCAAGGGCTCTGTCTACGTCACTCCGGCCACCCGCGACCTGATGGGCGTCATTCTGCCCGACTCCGGCTATCTCCAGGAAGAAGAAGCGAAGCGCAAGAACGCACGCTTTCTTTCTTCAGAAGAAAAGAAGGCCGATCAGCCTGTCGACCTGACTGCCCCCGCCGGTCAGAGGTCGATGCATTCCAGCTCCAGGAACGCTAGCTCAAAGGGCAGGAACCGTCGTGCTGCCGCTGCGTCTGTTGCAAAGGCTGCTACCGACAAGGCTGCGGCTCCGCGCTTCGTTCCGCTCTATACCCAAGAAGAGGCTCAAGCCAGCTTGAAGGTTTTGCGCACTGTCGACTATGACCAGCGCTACTCGGTCACCGAAGCCATTTCGTTCACCTTCACCGAAGCCGGTCACATTCTCGGCGCCGCCGTCGTCAACCTCGAAATCGGCACTGGCAGCCAGAAGCGCACCTTCTGCTTCTCCGGCAACATTGGTCGCCCCGATATGCCCCTGCTGCGCGATTTGCAGCCGGTTGCTGCCGCCGACTATGTTATGGTCGAAGCCACTTACGGCAATCGTTTGCACCAGAAGCGCGATCGCCTCGATGTGCTTGAAGCCAAGCTGCTGGCCGCTCACGCCCGTGCCAAGAGCTCTGGCAAGACTGTCGTCAAGGCCAAGAAAGCCGCCGCGCCTGGTGTCAAGACAGGTCAGGGCAGCGGTGTCATTCTCATCCCGGCTTTTGCGGTTGGTCGGGCTCAGGCTCTGCTCAACGACATTCGCATCTTGATGGAAGCTGGTCGTGTGCCCGTCATGCCCGTCTATGTCGACGGTCGCATGACCCAGGCCGCTACCGAAGTCCATCGCAAGCACCTGGGTATCCTCAACGAGGAAACCCGTGGCTTGTTCGCGGCTGGCATCGACCCGTACACCACTCCGCGTCATGCGGTGGTGGAAGACTGGAAGGCATCGGAAGCTCTGCATCGCGAGCACACCGAGCCTTGCATCATCGTCAGCTCGAGCGGCATGGCCTCTGGTGGTCGCATCGTCAACCACCTCAACTATTGGCTGCCCGACAGAAAGTGCACTGTCATGTTCGTGGGCTACCAGGGCACTGGTACTCTCGGCCAGGCCATCGTGCGCACCTCGGCTGGCGAGCGTCCTGACAGCGTTGCTGCTCCCGGCGTCAACTTCGATACGCCCAAGACTGTCCGCATTGCCGGCAAGCCTGTGCGTCTCAACGCCACCGTCGACTTCCTGCCCGATTACTCGGCTCATGCCGACTACGGTGATACGGTTCGTTGGTTGGGCAAGTTCAAGCGTCGGCCGAAGATGACCTTCATTGTGCACGGCGATGAAGAGGCATTGGCTGGTCTCAAGGGTCACATCGAGAACACTCTCGATTGGAAGGGCGTGACTATCCCGACCAGTCGTCAGGTCTTCGAGCTGTAACCAAGGCTCTTCGAGCACTAACGGCTAGTTTCTGAATTGGCGTGGGTGATTGTCTTTCGACAGTCACCCACGTCCAATTTTTTCTTTTCCAAAAACCGTTTTTTGTTTTACTTTTATACTGTTTATTGTAGTACTGTTTATTGTCATACAAGCTCGTCACGCTTTATACTTGCATTGGTTTGTCTAACTAAGTCTGGCTATCTAAGCTTGTCGGTGTGCATATCATTGGCAAGTTTCGCAATCTGCTAGTTAGTGACAGCTCCGCTCTCTGTCACCATCGAAACTTATTTGCCTTTGGCTGCCAGAGAACGCTCCTGAAAAGTCCGTGAATTGCTGGCCACATGGCGGTAGCTAGTTTCGAAACCAGCGGCATGGGCGTAACCGAGCACCCGCTCTAAGTCTTGCTCTACTATTGCACCAGCCATTTGGGTTACTTCGTCTTCCCATGGCACATCAAAGTCGTCGGCGCCATAGCGCAAGCCCTGCAGAGCTGCTTCGTTTTGGGTTAGTACAGAAGTGCGCAGGTGTTTGATATTGTCGAGATAAATGCGGCACAAAGCTAAATGACGCAAATATTCATCAGAGCCAATTTCTTCGCCGCCGAGCTCATTTTTGTAAGGCTTGTAAGTCCAGCACAAGAAGCTAAATAGGCCATTTTTGCCGCTGTTAAGGCGTTCATCTTGGAAGTTGCGCACAGTCTCAAGATGGCTGAGGCGCTCATCTAAACTTTCATCAAAGCCAATCACCATTGTGGCGGTGCTACTTAAGCCTGCGTCGAGTATGTCTCGCTGGGTTTCCATGTATTCAGCCACGGTGTACTTAAGCGGGCTGTGGCGTAGGCGGAAGGAATCGGCCAGAATTTCTGCTCCGCCACCGGTGACCCAGCGCACCCCGGCAGCTTTCAGCCTCGCCAGTGCCTCAGGGGTCGATAGCTTGCTCAGCCGCGCTATGTATAAGAGCTCCACTACTGTGAGGGCATAGAACTCAATTGTGTCACCGTATTTCTGGCGAATTTTGCCAAATAGCTCTTCGTAATACTCAATTTTGAGCTGAGGGTTAAAGCCGCCATTGAAGCCAAACAGATCGCCGCCAACTGCGGTCAGCTCATCGATTTTGGAGAAAATCCATTCGTTGTCACGCACATAGCCATCTTTGTCACGCGGCAGGCGGTAGAAGGAGCAATAGTCACACTTTGCCACACAAATATTGGTGTAATTTATGATACGCATCAGCAAATAAGTAGCTTGATTGGGCTTGTGGTAGCGGTCGCGCACAATGCTGGCCAGTTCAATTAGCTCTTCGTTTGAGGCATTTTTCCACAACCATTCGGCCTGTTCGCGGCTGACCCTGACCTGGTTTTGGAGCTGATCTTTGATGCTGCTGGTGGTTATATTCATGGGCTTTTTTTGTGTGCTCGGGAGCTTTTTTCTCTTTCGCTTGCCCCGAAAGCTTGATGCTTATTGGCAAAATTGTCGCAGATTACGGCAGATTTAATCGAAAAATTGGGAATAGCTCGTAAAACTGCGTACAAATACGTAAATGCACGTATTAACAAGGTCGTAGGTTTGACATAGACTGCAGGTTGAGTCGATACATGGGGGCTGAACATGGTTGCTGGAGATGGACGCGCTACTGATGTTAAAGTCGGGAAAACCACCGACACAGGCTCTGTTGCACAGTTAAGTCATGATGTTAGCGTCAGGATGGTAGGAGAAGCCTATCCTCTGCGCACTGCTATGTCATTGCCAGTATCTTCCCCTGGAGACGTACAGATCACCAGCGCTCCCGCCGCTGCCGCACCAGCCGTAGTTGACGCAGCACCGTTCGACAAATCTAAATCGGTCAGTCAGTTGATTCAAGACGGTTCGATTCGCCGTTCTGAAGCTCCTAGCCCAACCCCTGAAGTCGCTAAACCAGGTGCGCAGGCCGGTGTCACTGTCACATACGCTGATGCTGCTGCTAACGACCCCACTAAGGTGCCCGATTTCATCATTAAGAAGGATGGCACGATCGAGGCCACCGGAGATTTTGAAGCCTTACAGCGCAAAAACATTGTAGTGCAGGTAGAGCGTACCCCTGGTGATACTTCTGACCCTAACGATGCTCAGAAAAACGCTATCGATAAGGTTGTTAGCTATGCCTATGACCGCCTTGGTGCTGATCCAACCGTGGCTCAGAATGGTCTGAAGCTCAACGACGAATTTGGTTTGATTTCAGAAGACTTGGTGAAAAAGCTGGCCACCAATGGTGACCCAGGTGTAGAGCCAAGCATCGCTGATTCTCGCAAAGGCTTCTCGCCTGAAAGTCAGCGCGCTATGTCTAACATGAGCCGCATGACCCCAGGTTCGTCAGGCAGTATGTCACGGGGTGATGTTGAGCGCCAGTTCCCACCACGGGATGTGCCTACGCTGCCTGGTGAAACAGATAGAGTTCAAGATACAAAGAACGCTGTGGCCGGGATGTTCAATCCTGATAGATCAGCACCGTATGAAACTGTGCGGGTTCGCAACAATAATTATGAAGTCGGCCGCTATGGCATGAGCTATCCCCTCATGCGTGACTACTTCTATGGTTTGGGCGGCTTTGATCTTGATGAGATGGATGAAGATGGCTTCATTGCTATGCTCGGCAAGCTAGACAAAGACGGCAAGTTACCTAAGTCGTTCAAGAGATTCAAGAAGAAAGATGGTTCCTTCGATAAAGAAGCTGTCGGCAAATTCCTGAAATTCGCTAAAGGCATGAAGGAAGGCCGTAAAGAAGGCCAACCAGAGGGCGTTACAGCGGCTGATGTTAAAGACAATCTGCCGAAAGAAATGCAAGAAGAAATGGCCATGAGCCTGGTTGAGAAGTACAACAAGGCTGGTGGAGACAGTGCTGGTAAGACAGCCTTGGCTTTCCACTTGGGTAAAGGACCAGATCAATTCACCCAATCAGAACTGAGCGACAAAGGCAATCAGGAGTACATGCGCTCGGCAGATCGCTTGGCTACGTTGTCGGGCGCTCGTCACGGCATGGGTGAGAACGACCGCCTCGATTACAAAGTAAGTCTCGATGGCAATTCGATGGACGCTAAGATCGTTAATCGCGCCTTTAGTCATGCTAATCGAGTTGATACAAAGGGGTGGTGTGCTAGAGAGTTTCAAATTGCTTGGGCTAATACCGCTCCTGAACTTATGGGCTCAGGTGATGGTGTGCAGATGACTAGAGCCTTCCAGCGTAGTGATAAGTTCCAGCAAGTTGACTGGCAGACTGCTCAAGCAGCTATGCTCGGTGGTAAGGCGGTTGCTGTAACTAGAACCTGGGACCCTTCAGTGGGTGACACTTCTCGCGGTGGTCACGTAGCTACTTTGGCTATGCATAACGGCCGCATTATGGAAGCCAGCGATCACGTCGCTCAATTCAACAAGAACAACAGTCGCTACCAGCCGCATAAAGATAAGTTCTTCGTCTACACTGGTTAGATTCTGGAGCAACGAAAGCATTTTGCAGAGCTTGAATAAGCCTTAGGTTGGTTTGTCTGCAGCTTTTGCTTAAGTCAGATCTCTTATTTCGAGGTTGTTGACGTCGCCTTTAAACATGCACATCTTGCTTATTTGTTGAGCAGGAAGGCTATCAATTTGTTTTTTGACGTCTTTCTTTTTCGCTTGGGTAATCACTGAGTATTTTTCGCGCAAGATCGTGGCAGCCTCGGCTACCATGGCTAAATCGTCTCTGCCGCTATCGAAGATTAGAGCAATTCTCTCCACCGTAGATGGTGGCACAAATTGTTTGTCGCTGAGAATGCCAATGATGCGTTCGAAACCAATAGAAAATCCGCAAGCCGGAACATCACGACCAGACATTTTGCCTACCATCTTGTCGTAACGCCCACCGCCAGCGATGGAATAGTTGTAGCCAGGATATCTGATTTCAAAAATCGGACCGGTGTAATAACCCATGCCGCGCACCAGAGATGGTTCAAATTGCACTTTGAATTTATCGTTGGCTGTTTTTGAAACCACCGAAACTATGTTCTTGAGGAGCTTTACTACTTCTTCGTCGGCGCTGATTTTTTCTGCTAAGAAGTTGAGCTGGTCCTCTTCTTTGGCTAGCTCCCCTAAGAGTTGGTTTAAGGCAGTGATAGCGCTTTCTGGATGCCCGTCTTTAGTTAGCTCTTTGGCGACGCCATCTAGGCCAACTTTGTCTAACTTATCGAGGGCAATGAAGACGCTGTCAAAACGATCCTCAGCAAAACCGCAGTGCTTGGCAATGCCTGACAGCATGCGGCGATCGTTAATCATAATAGAGAAGCCATCAAAGCCAAGCTTGACCAGAGCTTCAGAGGTTGCTTGCAGTAGTTCGATTTCAGCGATTTCGTTTTTGACACCAAAGATATCAATATCGCATTGCGTGAACTGCCTGAAGCGTCCTTGCTGAGCGCTCTCTGCCCGCCAGACAGAGCCGATTTGAATCGACTTGAAAGGATTAGGCAGGTTGTTCTGATTGTGCGAATAGAAACGCACCAGAGGCACTGTCAGGTCGAAGCGTAAGCCCATGTCGGTAAGTTGGCCCCGATCAGCTTTGCTGTTGTCGGAATGGGCTTGGCTCAGTACTTTATCGAGCTTCTCGCCGCGTTTTAGTACTTCAAAAATTAGCTGTAGATTCTCTCCGCCTTCGCCTCGCTTCAGCAGTTGGATGTTTTCTAAGCAAGGTGTTTCAATTTTAGTAAAGCCAAAGCGCTCATAGGTAGCGGTAATTATTTGTGTGGCCCAGTCGCGTAGACGTACTTCGGCCGGGGCGAAGTCACGCATGCCGCTGAGTGGGGCTGAGCTAATTTGAGTGTCGGTGGCCATGTGGTTCCTTCTTAGAGCGAGGGCTTAGGGCTAGGGCTTGAGTCTTGAGCTTAGGGCCGTGTAATGCAATAGAGAGGCGAGCTCTATTGGAGCTGCTCCCTGTGAACGCATACAAGAATACTGCAAATTTTGACTTTATTTATACTATTCAGCTTAGTAGGGTGATGTTTTTAAAAATCGCCCAAAGAGAAAACGAGAAGACCTAGGGTGCCACAATGAAGTAGCACCCTAGGTATCTATTGTCCTCGTTAGAGAGCAGTCAATCTTGATTTAGGCGATTGGCTGGCTCTGTTTGATGGTGGTTACCAGAGAGCCCTTTCGGCCTCGACGCGATGAGCGAAAGTCTTCCGGGCGCGCGGCGCTGGCGAAGATTTGGCGCTCTCGACGAAGAGAGGAGAGGTGCTCGCTTGGCTGTTTGCGGGAGAAGAGCTCTTCTGCTCTTCGGTTTCCTGTGAGGAATTGATTTCGTTGGTGTTGCTGGTCATAAGTTGTAAGACCCCTTGATGGTGGTTAATTAGTCTGTTTATCCTTGATGGTTGGCGCTCCATCCGAATGAAAAAAGAAGCGCAGTCGAAGCCCGCCCGTTGAAGGAAAAGCCTTGGCTGCGCCTCTTTCAAAGTTTGTCTCTAGGCCAGTTTTTCTTGCTTTTAAACTAGAGTGCCGATTTTTTGCAGCAAGAGTTCAGTTCAGCTCAGGGCTGAGGATGAACTGCTAGATGCTGCAAGAGCCGCTGTCGCCGTGGCAGAGGGTCATGCGCGCTTGGCGCAGCTGACCTTCGGCCTGAGCGATTGCAGACTCGGAGAACTTGATCAGCTCGTCGACGCGAGTGATCTTGCTGTTCAGGTCGATAGGCAGCTCGACAACGACGCGAGGTGCTTCGCAGCTCGTCGGTGCGGGCTGTTGCGGTTTGCCGGCCTGTAGCTGCTCGAACCACTTGTTCGGGTCAGGTGCCGCGCAGGTTGTGCAGCCAGGTTTGGCGGAGAAGTCGATCAGGGGTGCGTCTTGGTTGACTTCGGGGATGGGGCCAGAGTGAGCCTTGAGTGGGCTCAGTGCGGCGACATCTTCGAAGGAAACAACGGTGACTTCAAGCTTGATCGATTCACAGCGCAGTGCTTCGAGTGCCGATTGGTTGACCACTGTGTCTGCCGCTTGCGACAGATTGGTGGCGGTGACGGAGTTGGCGCGAGCACGGCTGACGAGAGCGGTAGCTGCTTCGTTGTTGGCCGTGCCCACTTGCTTTTCCAGCCCGCTGAGCAGAGATTGCAAGTTGACCAACCGCTTTTTCAAGCGCGTCAGTTGTACGGGAGCAGCGTTTGTCCCTGGGTAGGATTGTTCGCCGGGATACATGGTTTATTCTTCCTCAGGTTTGTCGTCAGCTCTCAGGCAATAGCCCAGAGGGTTGAGACCTTTTTGCGAGTTGCAGGAGGTACATTGGCCGTTGAACATGATCTGCTTGTACTTCTTGCAGCATGGACAAGTACCAGTGTCGGGGCCGATCAGGCTATGCCCGCATAGGGTTGTCGGCGGCTTGGTGTAGTCCAAGTCGATCAGTGCGTGATTTGTCATTCGTGAGTATTTACCTTTGCTGGTTATTGGTCAGTGCGGAGATGATTGCTGCACGCTAGCGCGAAGATAGATGCGCTTGTGGTCAATCATCACCGCCAATGATGGGATGAAAATATCGGTTAAATGTTCGTGGGGGGGGAGTTGGAAAGTTTGGTTGGAGGTCCGGAGGAAGAGAAGGAAAAATAGCTTCATCAGCCTATGAAACTTCCAGCCCGTGTTTCAAATCCAAGCCCTGGTGCCCGTTACGTAATGTTTGCATATAATTCGTGGGGTGAAAGTATATTTTAATTTTGTCGGACACTTTCGTCTGATTGCGCTAACTCTCGCTGCCATTGGGTTTTCGGCTCTATGACTGCCGTCGCGATTGCGGCAAATATTTCTTTTTCGCTGATAGAGAACTGATTAAGACAAGCTTAAATCAACGGTCTTGTCTCTTGACGCTAGCGAGCGCGCGCGAGCTAGCGTATAACTCAGTTTCCTCTTTGCAATTTCGAAAGCTATACAGTATGCGGCTTTTGGGAGTTGGTGCTTTTATGAGTTGTAGCCAATTTATAGTTCCTTTAGGAACGGCCAGGTTTCAAGGTTTCCAGGGTTTGGTAACTGGATGCCTGGGCCTTATGAAAACTGGCTGACGTCAAACATTTTCGGAAAGTTGAGTCTTAATCAGCTTTGACAGTGCTTCCTTAGTGGTTTTTAGCTCAGGTTCGCTAAGGGGTTGAAGCAATTTCTTCTGCACCTTTTCAGTGATGCGCTTGGCGTGAGTGAGAGTTTTGCGACCCTTGGGTGTAATCAATAGCTGATATTTGCGCCGGTCGTTTTCGTCTTTGTGGCGCAGCAGCAGTTCGCGCTCTTCTAGTCTGTCCACGATGTCTACCATTGAGGTGCGGTCAATACCGTTGCGTATTGCCAGCTCCTGTTGGGTTTCGCTGGCTTGATTCTCAATCATACGCAGAATTACATACTCTTGAAATGATAGTGACAGCGGCTTTAGGCCGTCGGCAACAGCATCACGCATTAATCGGGCGGCTTTGTTCAGGAGAAAGCCGAGATTGTCTTTCAAATTATCTGGAATTGGAGCTTCGTTGTCTGTGGGCATAGGGTTCTCCAGATTCAGCGCTACAATTGGTTGGTTGGTCAACTGATCAGTAATTCAAACTAATGCCTACCTAATATATAAGTAGATGCGCAATTGTCATCAATTGTGAGATTGGTTTTATCTAAATATGGAATCATTACCTGGGCACCTGCGTCTATAGATGCATGAAGGAAACAAGTGCTTTGAAGGAGCCAAGTGATGAACAAATTTACCCCCCTCGCATTATCAGGTTTGCTTTTTTGTGCTCTCCCAGCCATTGCAGATGATTCCGCTTCTACTGGCAGTGCACGCGCTCAAACAGCTGTTCAAGTGTCAGCTAATGTCGAAAGCTACTATTGATAAATCGGCTGTGCTGGCACTGCAAAGCAAGATCAATTCACTGAGAGATGATTTGTCCAATGCCCGTATTGATATGGCTTTGACTGCATCAGCTGTGTTCACTCCCGAGCAGCGCGAAATGTTTGCAAAATTTGGTCATGGTCGCGGTCATGGTGGGCCTGGTATGCACAAGTGGGGCGGACACAGACCGGGTGGTCCGATGGGTGGACCTGGTGGCGGATGGGAGCATAAGGGTGCGAGCGCAAACGGTTAGTTTTTAAAAGGTCGTAGGTTTTTCAAAAGCAGAGGGGCTCACCCTCTGCACAGGAGAGAGTCATGAAGATCAAGGTAGCTAGTTTGTTTGGAGTTTCCCTGGCACTAGCAGTGATCGCGTTTGCTGCGCCCGCACAAGCCCGAGATAACAATGGTTATGGCAATTACTTGAGTAGTGGAGTTAGCAGTAACTTCGGTGGCAGAGGCGGCAGTTGTGATCGCGATAAAGATGGTGATGGTGGTCATCATCGTCATGGTCAAAGAGCCTTTGGTGGCCAGTTCCAGAATCAATACGGTAATCAGAATCAGTTTGGCAACCAGAATCAGCTAGGAATTTATCCCAATACTCCCTTTGGTGCTAATACCGCCTATGGTTACAATCAAAATGTTGGTTATAACGGTTTTGGTGGTAATCAATCGCTCTTGAACCAAGTAACCCAGATTCAGCAACAACTCTCTGCCGGCAACTTGTCTTCTCGTGATCGCAATAAGTTGGTGAATAGGCTAAATAAATTGCAAGCTCGTTTAGGCAATCAAAATTATGGTTCTAATGTATACAACAACGGCATTCTCAGCAACTTACGCAATCAGTATTTGAATAATGGCACTCTCAATAATGGTTTAGGCGTAAATGGTCTGGCTAATGCCGGGTATGTCAATCAAGTGCGCGGTATGCTTGGATTCTAGGAACTACAACGAGCTCTAACGTGGTTGGTCTATGTCGACGGAAGCAATTCCGTCGACTTTGTTTTTGGAGAATTCGTTTTGATAGGCTAAACTGGGTGGCTGAGTTTCGAGGCCATTGCTGTGAAAGCTTTTCGCACATTAGTTATTTTGTTGATCGGGCTTGGCTCAGTCTGTTTTGCGCAGCCCAATTCAGCCGGAGATGATTCCGCTGAAGTGATCTACCGCTTCCCTAATGTTGCCAATCTAGGTGCTTTAGAAACGCGTGTCGCAAATAGCGGAAGTGAAGCAGCGCTCGACCGTATAACCAGCCGTCGGCACAAAGTTGCTACAGCTATGGGTACAGTGAAACTTACTCCTGCGCAGAATCGAGGAGTGTACTTTTTGCCAGGAACAGCGTTGATAGGTCATCCGGAGCTTATGGACGCCATTTCTCCTGATAATATTGCTGGTTTTTGCTTCTCTTTCACTTCTACTGGCGATACTGAAGATGACATTGCCGACCGGCTAGTAGCTAAAGTTTCTCACTTGAAAAATTTGAGTCTTATAAGACTAAGTCGGTGTGATGTTTCTGACGTGGGGGCTTTAGGCTTGCATGATTTACCGCAACTAAAGCTCTTAGACCTGAGCTTTAGTCTTGTTACGAGTAAGTCTATCCCGGTTATTGGAAAGCTAACCAGCCTGGAAAGTTTGACCCTGAACAATGTTGACCTCGCTAAGTCCGATTTTTCTTTCATTGCCCGTCTGCCAAAGTTGACGACTTTATATCTGCACAACTCTCGAGTCAGCGATGCCATGGTCAATGCTCTTAAGTCAAGTAAGAGTTTGAGGTTTATCGATCTCTCCAACAACAGTGGCATTACTGACGCGTCTCTAGCGACTTTGGCTTCTTTGCCTGCTCTTAGGTCTGTAAATCTCGCTGGCACATCGGTAAATTGCCGCAGTTTGACCAAGCTTTCACGAATTGGCAAAATCGTCGTATCCAGTCGTGACTTGAAAGGCGCTAACTTTGCGATTTTGCGCAAATCAATTCCGAACTTATCGCTTGACATCCAGGGCGAGCAGGCCGGTTTGGGGAACAGTCCAGGTGCCGAAGAAATGCATTTGTTTGCGCCGACAAGGTTTTAGTGGCTTCGCATGTCCATAAATGCTGGCTCACGGGTATATATAACTGGTAGCTACTAGAGCCCCTGAAACCCCAACCAGATGGCAATCGACGTCAGACAGTTACCAAAAGATGGCGGCGATGATAAAACTTCGCCGGAAGTTTCTGCGGCAACTAAGGCTGTTCAAGAGATAACTGTCAAAGATCAAAAATCCCAGACTGCCGCTGCTAAAGGTGACTCGGCTGTTTTACCAGTGGTTAAAATAGACGATCTGGCCAAGCCGGCTAAGCCAGTTGATGCCGCTGAGAAGCCGATTGATCGAGTGGCCTTAGAGAAAGACGCTGTGGCAATCAGGCAGGCCACTGGCAACGATAATTGGGTAGCTCGCTGGGCTGACAAAGACAAAATAGTTGACTTGCTCAAGGGGCATACCGCTGCAGAGCTCAAGGTGCTTAACGGCATCTACAAGATGAAGTATGGCGTTGGTCTTGAGCAAGAGATGTCGTTCATGACCGGTTCGGATAAAGCTCGCTTGACGGCTGTTCTGAACAAGAAAGACGGTAACGAAAACACCATAGCCGCCGACCGCATCCATGTTGCTTTGACCGAAAGAGGTGAATGGACCGGAAGAAGTAATTCCATCATCGAGAAAGATTTGCGCGACAGTTTGCGAACAGCCAATGCTGAGCAAGTAAAGCAAATTTCTGCTGAGTATCAAGAGCGCCATGGCAAGCCACTAGCTCAAGCAATTGCCCAAGACCAAAATCTTTCGGCTGCCACTAGAGAAGCACTTCTGATCTACCTTAAAGGTAATGATAAGCGTACTCCTGAAGATTTCGCCAAGCTTACTGCTGCCGCTCTAAAGTCTGAAGATTTGCAGTTCTTCAAAGAGGTGATGAAAGATGCCAGCCCACAAGAGCGTCAGTCGTTCATAGCTGGTGGTGGCGACAAGCAAATGAGAGCAGCTTGGTCTGGAGCCGACTTGACCCAGGCTCGTGATTTTAGTGCCGATGGTAAGTTGTCTACGGCTACACAAGTCAAAGAAAATACAGGCACTGTTTGGGATAACAACAAGGGCATCGAGTTAGCCCTGTCGCGCATGACTGACTCTGAGCGCAGCGATTATCGCATCGGCAGACAGTTGAGCGGTGATAGTAGTCCACTCAGCGCCCAAGATAGTGAACGCCTTAAGGCTATGTCTCCGGCCGAAAAAGCTACCGCTACAGGACAATATCACACTCTCAGAGCCAGTTTAGAGGCAGCCGGCAATGCCACTGAATTGGCCCGTTGGGAATCAATGATCAATGTGCGTGGCGGTTCTATCGCTGCCACTCTCGATCGTCACCGGGGCACACTGTGGAATGATTCGGCCGCCGACATTGGCACCTCGATTGAGAGCATGTCGAAAAAAGACTGGGAAGCAGCTAAGAACAATCCCGCTGCTCGCAAAGAGCTTGAGCAGATGCTCGATAGCCTCAATCAGTCTGAGAAAGATAAGCAGTCATTGCTGAAGATTTTCGATCAAAAAATGAGTGCCAAGACTTTCGAAGAATCGGTTGATACTGGCAAAGTCTCAGTCGTTGAGCGTATGGACGAAAAATGGCACTTCTATCGCAATGACCAGGGTGCCATGCTTGAAGCTGTTTCTAGCATGTCCAAAGAAGATAGAGAGCGTTACAAGAGCGACAGCAAATTCAAGGCTGAGCTTGATCAAAAAGTCGATAGCTACATGTCTGGTCAAGCGCGCGACGAAGCGCAAAAGATTCTAAAAGCTGTTGAACTTGGTGAGAAGCCAGTGTCGACCATCGTGACAAAGCTGACCCAGCATGCAGCTGATGCCTTTGTCGACGAAGGCAAGGCTATTCGTGATATTCGGGATGCTTTCAATGCCGATCCCACTCTTAGAAGTCGCATTAATGAACCCAAGACTGACGCTGACCGAGCCCTGGCAGCTGACTTTAAGAAGGCCGGAGAGCAGGCATTGGGCAAAGGCATGTATCAAGAATATGTAGGCGAATTGCTGAAAACTGGCTCAATATCTGCCGATAAGATGACTCGACTCTCTAAGGGATTTTTCTCTGACGATGAAGCAACAACCTACGAAGATATTGCCAAAGCGCCAAAGGCAGAGCGTGATCGCTTAAGAAATGATATTGCCTATCAAAACACAGCTTTAGACCATCTCAATAGCGACGAGCGTAAAATTGCTCTGGCTGCTGCTGAGCAGGGCGAGTATCGCAGTGAAGACAAAATTAGGGCGCTCATTTTGGGCTTTGGTGGCAGCAAAGAAATAGTCGATCAGCTTAAGCAAGTTCCCAGTGAGCAATTGAATCAGCTAAAGAGTGACTATGCTCGCAAGTATGGCAGCAGCTTTGAAAGCGACTTGATGGCTAAACTAGGTGGCCAAGAAATGGCCGAGGCCCGGCGTGTTTTGACAGCCGATAAGTCACTGGCCGAGCGGGTCAACGTTGCTCGCGATGAGTCTTACTCTACTCGCAGTGGCATTGGTGCGGGATTCGCTGATTGGGTTAGTGCTACTGGCAAACAGTCCGATGATGCCTTAGACCAAATGTTGCAAACCGCTGCCGAAGCTAATCGCAAGGGTGAAGTGGCAAGCCCCGAGCAAATGAAAAAAATGCTTGATGACTTTGCTACTGCCATTGATAATCATCGCGAGACCAAGAGTGCAGCTGCTGATTACACCGCTGACGCTCTCATTGCCGGTGGCGCCATTGCTAGTGTGATTGCCACTGGTGGTACTAACTTGCCGCTTGTTGCAGCGATGCTGGCAGCTGGTGGAGCCGCAACTAAAGTCGGCAGCAAGGCTGTTCTTATGGGTTCCGATTATGATTTCAAACTTAGCACAGTTGCTAAAGATGCTTCGGTTGGAGCTTTGACTGGCGCTACAGCTGTATTTGGTCAGGCGCAATTGGCAGCAGTCTTCAAGGTCGGTCAGCAGGCGGCTAAAACAGCTGCTACTGCTACGCTCAGCACTCTTGCAAGAGAGAGTGTAGATGTTGTGGCCAAGCGTGCAGGCATTGAGCTAGCTGAAGGTGTTGCTGGTAAGCAGCTCTTCGTTGCTGGTTACGAGAAAATCTTAAGCGAAGGCACTGAGACCGCCATGCGCAACTTGTTGGCCAATGGAGCGAGAAAAATTGAAGAGAAATCTTTTGCTGCCATAGCTGAGCGCGTGGTTGATGCTGGAATTCAAGGGCCATTGAGAGAAGCTGCCGTAGCTAGTGTGCGCAAAGAGTTGACCGAGCAGGCTACCAAAGAGTTTGCCAGACATACCGCTAACTGGCTTGTTTACCAAGGTACTGCTCAAGGTTTGAATGCCGGTGCTGGTGCTGCGGCTAACACTGGTACTGGCGTCTTAGAGGGGGCTGCCGCCTGGGATTCGAGCAAGGGATTAGGTAGTAACCTCTCTAATGTTGGTCTGCATGCCTTTAATTCTTCTCTCGCCGGTGCTGGTGGTGCCTTGTTCTTCGGTGGCGCGATCAAGGCTGGTGAGGCTGGATTTAGTAGTTTGAGTCGCGTTAAAGGGCCAAGCATCTCCCACGATCTGCCTTTGCGAGGACAGACTGATTTTACTCCCGGTATGGCCATGGCTGCCATTGAGACTCATCCACGCACTAGTGGATCGGCTGTAGATCAATTGTGGATGCCTGCTCGCGAAATGGAGAAAATGGCTCCTCATGAGCGCTTAGCCCTGGTGCGCGAGCTTGGCAAAGACATTACACCTCTCAATACTGTTGCTAAAGCGGGTCAGTTTGTTGATGGCATTGAAGCATCCACGAAAGGCTTGACGCAAGATTTTTCGCATTTGACTAAGGCCCTTGATGAAGCCTATGAGCGCTTCCAGGTCACTGGGCAGAAAATCAATGCTCTCGTCGATGAACACGGCATTCCCTGGCGTAATGGTGAGTTAGACACTGCTGCCATGGCAGCCAGCATGAAAGGTCATCCAGAAGATCTGGCTGTTTTGAAAGCCTATATTGCAGATAGGCAGGCTTATGCAGATGCGCTGTCTATGCAGAACAAAGTGCTTGATCAAAGAGTAGGTGATTTGCAAAAGGCCATGGATGCTTTCACCGCAGCCAATGATTTGCCTCATGTAGAAGTTAAGTCTGGTCACAGCGCGGCTATGGTGGGCAAGGCAGCTAGCTATCGCGATGGCACTATCACGCTCAATCCAGACAATCTTCTAGCTAAAGAAAAGACTCTTGATGTCTTTGAGTCTTCTTACCATGAATTGACTCACCATGAGCAGAGATTCACTGTGGCGCGCAGCCTCGCCGATGAGCTACAGATTGGCGCCAAGGCCACAGATGAGCAAGTAGGTCATCTCAAAGCCTACTATGAGCACAAGACCAAGCAAGCTATGTCAGAGGCACAGGCGCGGCAGTTGCTAGATGCTCGATCTAAGCTGAGCCCGCTTGAACTAAGTCCTGAGCAGACATTGCGAGCAAATAATATAGAAGCCGCTTTCCGTAAGAATGCCCCTGCTGGTGAACAGCTTGTGGCCTTGGGTAATGACTTCCGGGCTGTAAAAAGTTATCTCAAACCCTTCCAGATTGGCGAAGATCCAAACGCTGCCTATCATCTGTTGACCAAAGTTTTTGAGGGGAAAGACGAACTGTTGGTCAAGCGTTTGTTTGGCACAGCCACTCCACCGGCAGAGGCCAGAGCCTTTTACGGTCGGCTCAAGAACTACCTTGATGGTCATGGAGATACCTGGACAAAGAGCGATGCTACCGCTGCTTCTAAGTATTTGAAAGAAACACTAGAAACAAGGCTCACAGACATTAATGCTAGCCGTCGCAGTGTCTACGCCGACTATATGCAGACTCATGAAGTAGACGCTTTCTTGAGCGGTCAGCGCGCTCGAGCTCAAGCTATGGAGCGTGGCCATCAGCCAGCTAGAGAAATTCGCGCTGCGAACAACCGGGCCAGTGCAAATGCTGAAATCGAGTATCTCTTAGATAACTCGTTCGAGAGCATTGGTCGCCATGTTGGTCAAGATGCACCAGTCGTAAAGCCACCTCGGCTCTTCATAGAAGGTGGACAGGGTGCGGTCAGTGACTATGATGTTGCCACTGATTCTATTATTTTTAGCCATGCCTCAATCACGGTAAAGAGACCGGCAGCCCAGATGCAGAGCCAGTTTAATCGTACTGGTAATTTTAAAGACGGAGAAGTAATTTCTATTCGCGGATTGACTGATGAGCTACCAGGCCTGGTAAAGGCTAAGGTCGTGACTGCAAACTCTGAACGTGTTAGCTTGCGTTATGAAGGGCCTTACACAGTTTCACGCCAGTCAGTACCAAAGGCAAATGAAGAAATTGCTCAGCTAGATGCTTTTATCTCACAGAAGATTGCTTCAAAATTGACTGAGCCAAACTTTAGTGCGGCAGGAAGTGCAGAAGCGCACGTTAGAGCGGCTCTGCTCGCTGGAGACAACCTAGGTAAGGCCGATGCTAGTGTGCTTAACTATGCCCTCAAGAACAGCACAGCTGACAGTGAGTTTCGCCCAATTCTCTTTACTGAGTTGGCGAGGCGGGCCCAAGAAGGTACATTGTCTGATAGAACAACTGCTCTTTGGTTTAACGAAATTGGTCAGTCGCTCAAGGCTAATCCGGCTGAGCGGGCCAAAGCTTACAAAGAATTTCTCGATTACACGCCTGCTCGTCAAAGGGATCAAATCACTAAGAGCGCTGAAGCTAGTGAGCTATTGAAGCGCGCTTTCAATGCCGTTGGCGACGGCAATAGTTGGCCAATTAGAAGTGCCAGTTCTGTTCATTGGGCCACTGGTGATGTTGCACCAGCTATTCGACAATTAGAGAAGATAAAAGACCAAGTACTGAGCAATTCTGATTTCAGGCATGTCAGTTCAGGTGGTGAGCAAAGTCAGCTAACAATTTGGACGATGCTTTCTAGAGAGCACAATGGTATTCTCGCCAACCTTAAAAGAGATAAGAGAATCAGTCCAGACTGGCAAGTTTATCCAACTGAAGCCAATTCTCCCCTAGATAGAGCTGGTGGAGATTATCTTTTGGTGAATACCAAAACGGGTGATGTTCATTTCTTAGATGCCACATCTAATCCGCAAAAATCAAACGTTTTTGTATTGCGCGAGCCAGGTGTGATTCGCACTGACAACGGCTTGTTTGACATATCTGGTGCTTTGAAAATTGATGATCCAAGCTCGGCCGTTCGCTCTAGAGCTATCAATTTTGTGCCAGATTTGGAAGACCAGATATTAGCCATGACTCAGCGGCCATCGGCTTTTCGGCTCGGTGCCGACGGGCCCCCGCTGCCTAGTTTGACTCGCACCACTGATGCTGAAGCAGCCACTCAACTTGGTAGTTTGATTGACTGGGCTAAGGCGAAAGCCAGAAATTCTGATGATGTGCGCGAGCGTTCCGATTGGCAAGACATGGCTAATGTAGTTGAGCGTGCCAGAACTTATTCGAATATCAAGGCGATTGAAGTGGCTTCGCCTGAGTTGGCTGCCAGTCTAGACTCAGTTACTAGAGGAGAGCTTATAGCCTATGCTATGGCCAAAGTTAAAGGTCCGGCATACGTAATAATCGATGATAAAGTTGCCAAAGTTGCCAATGTGAGCGTGATCAAAGGCCGCTCTGTAACGCTGAAGACTAAAGATGGCGGTTATTACAATGGTGGCATCCTTGAAGATAGAGTTGATGCAATTCGCAAAGAGTTAGTTAACTACTCAAGCTTATCTAAGTTTTTGAGTAATAGTCAGATAGATCTCCTCGGCGGTGATAGTAAAGCTCTCAAAGGGCTCAGTCGCGCAGATAGACAAGCCGCTATAGATAAGCAGCTGCGCCTCGATGCGAAATTCCAGTCAAATGTAAAAGCTGTTGCTGATGTGTTTATGAGTCAGCAAGGAATAATAAAAATCGGTGGTGCTAGCGGTGACAGTCGTCCTTCAATCTTCTTGAACATTGAGAGCAGACTGCGTGCTCGCACGGAAGACTCTTTACTTGGTCGCTCACAGCCAGCTGTGGTTAAACCTAATTCGGCATCGCAGGCGGTGCCCCTGGCTAGAATGGAAAGCCTTGAAAACGGTGTACCTGAGTCGACAAAGCTATTGAAAGAATGGAAGGAAGCTCCTTCTCGGCTAGATGCTCCGGCGCAGAATGTCAGTGATATTCTTGATTTTATTATCGCTGAAAATAACTCTATTCCAGTGACTGAGTTGCCTAGGTTGAGAGCTCTAAGAGATGCTTACAAAGACCCAACAAACCCAGAGCACGCTAGGGCTTTGAAGATGATTCACGATCTGATGCTGGGTGGTTAACCTTGCTGAAGTCATACTTAACAGTGTTAGTTGTTACTAAGCTTGCCTGTCTTTTAAGCGGCTGCAGAGGAAGATCGGGTTATCATGGCTAGCCATTCAATTGCTTACAGTAGCTACTAGGAGCTTCTTGAAGACCACAAGGATCTCAATAGTCAAAACCGCCTTAGTTCTTTCTTTGCTGTCATTGTCCACTCTCGAAGTGCTGGCAGCAGAAGTAAGACAGCCTGTGCACGTCTACTTTTTTACGGGTGGATTCATTGACGTATTCAGTCGTGAAACGGTCAAGAAGATAAAAACGAAAACGCAGAACGCTGGCCGGGACTTAGAGATTCCTGTTAAGTTTGAAAGACACTGGTTTACTAATTGGCGATCGGTTTCCAGAAAGATTCAAGCGGATCGCAGCAAAGCCAAGGTCGTGTTGCTGGGGCATAGCTGGGGTGCCGCTGGAGCTGTCCATTTGGCTAGAGATTTAGATAAGAAAAACATTCCAGTCGACCTACTTGTGACCATCGACACTGTTTCAGTGCCTGGAGCATCTCAAGCCAGTACTATTCCGGCAAATGTGCGTGTCAATTACAACTTCTATGAAGGAAGCGACATGTTTTTGCACGGTCTGCGAAATAATAAACGAAAAGGTTCGAGTTCCGTCGACGGTATCCATAACGTCAAAGTTTTGGTCGGGCCTACTTTCTCCCCGCATATGACGATTGATGACAAGATTGAACCGTTAGTTTCGTGTCAGATCAAATTATTGATGCTTGATCAATTGGATCGACTGAACGTTCCTGATCAACTCGACAAAAAGCATCTGGCAGAAAGGATAACTGCCCTGGAAGAGAGTTTGTCAACAAACTGAACTGCGATCAGGGTTGCAGCTCGATTTCGCCGGGCCGCCATGTCTTGTTGAACCATGGCTCTAGTGGACCATACAAACGCAGGATCATGAACCAACCCTTGCCTGGAATCGTCTGCACCCAGTTGTTCTCTTTTCCTGCCGGTGCTTTGGGTCCGAAGTAGACATCCACCGAGCCATCAGCATTGATCTTGAGCCCCTTGTTCTGGCTACTGACACTCGGTGCCTGCTGGTCAGTCTGCACCATGGAGCGGGTCTGGTTGTCGTAGACGATTACTGACCAGAAATCTTTTACAGGAATGTTCGGCGGCAGGTGCAGCTTGTAGTTCTTACCACCATCAAAGTGGTTACCCTTCGCATCTTGCACTGACCAGGGGTATTGCGATCCCCGGCCCACCATCTTCTCTTCCATCGCAGGCGTGACGCCGGTGGCAAAGTAATAGTAGAAAGCGGCACCGTCTAAGTTGCTGACTCCGGGTGCTGCCTCGAATTTGTAGCCACCAAAAAATGGTAAACGCCAGGCGCTGTTTGGATAGAAATAAGCCTCGTTTGAACGTATCTTGAAAGCAATGGTCCGCGCAGTCACTGCGCCGATATTCGCGGCGTCGGTCAGGATCTTCTTCATCCGTTCATCGGGATTGAATGGTTGCCCTTTGACGATGCCGATCGAGGCGAAGAGGCCTAAGGTGGTGGGATCAGAGCCCTCCGCTGGCTCCTCCTGGATCACTTGGTTCAAAAGATTCCAGAACGAGTAGTCACCCGGCGCGACGAAGTTCGATGGAGTTCCAGAGCCGTTGACGAATTTCATTGGCGGCGGGCTAGCTGCGTCGGCCAAGCGATAGACTCGCAGGTTCTTCTTGACTGAGTCTACTCCTGGTTTGGTTGAACCGTCGACAACGAAGGCACGAAATACGAGCCAATTGCCGAAGGTGCTAGGCCGCACGACGTTATACCCTGAAGGGATGTCGCCTTTGAATCCAGGTGGAAGTATAAGGTACTTGCCACCTTCACCCTTATCGGCTCCGGTGATGCCGACGTCGGCCACCCACTTGTACCAGAAGTCGTTAACCAAGCCCAGCACCTTGGGCGGAATCTCGGCTACCAATGGACCCTTGCTGGTATCGACCCAGATGAAGTTGTAAATCGTGTTGTCGTTTGCTGTCAGCTCAACTGTCCTGGGATCGACCAGATTCTCCCAGATTATGTCGGTCTGGTTATCGGGTCCGCATTTGCGTATTGATTCGCGCATACCCGCCTGGTTTACGATTGGGAGCGCTAAGAGATAGGCTTGTAGCGCCCGCGATCGATCTAGGTTGTTGTAAATCTTGTCAACGGTATCGGCCGACGGGTAGCCATAGTTTAGATTCAGTGTCCCGATCGACGACTCGATCTTGTCAGGAACTGCTACGCCTGGTGCGAAAGGTGTCGTCATCTTGAAATTCTGTGCGGAGGCGCTCGTGGCAAACGCGCTGGCTAAAATCGCACCAAGCAGTGCGTGTCTTCTCATGTTCTCGTCTCCTTCTGCGCCGCAGTCGCTTGTCATATCAAGATTTCTGGCTCAATATGGTACAGCATCTCTCGATCTGGTTGCCACCACGGAGATGTCAATAAACTCAAGTGCCATGAAGGTCTCTAATTTTGTCGTTGGCATAGCTCAAATGTAGAGATTAGACCTCGTGATGCCCTGTACCAGTAATGCGTAGAGTTCAGTTATTACTATGGCGGTTAGTAGGTGGCGCTAAAAATAGAGATTGATAGAAAAAATACTCCTCCGAAAGAGCAGAGAGATTTTGTCAGAATCTCTCTGCTCTTGTTGGGGTAAGTTTGAGTGTTACTGCGCTTTTCGCACAGTCTTGGCCTAGATGCGGCTTAGATGTCCTTGGCCTTGCTCTCCATCGAGAAGAGGTCCTTTCCGCTGGGTGAGGGCGGCAGTTGCTGACGGCTGACTAGCTTGAAGGTTTTGCCGTCGAAGTCATAGGTATTGATAGAGGCCGATGGCACCCCTTCTTTGCCCAGCTGCTCAAGATCTTCGCCAGCCCATTGCCATTGGCTTACGCTGACGACAGTTTCGTGAGTGCTGATCAAGACCACCGCTGATGGTGGCAGGCCGTTGATGCGTTCTTTCTGGAAGTCGAGAAAACGCGCAGCGACATCGTGCCAATTTTCGCCTCCTTCGGGGCGATAGTGCACCTTGCCGACTGTGCGCCGCTCTTGCCATTGGGTCGGGAACTTCGCCGCGCGACCCTTTTTGGTGAGGTCGACGAAAATGCCAAAGTCGATTTCGCGCAGGCGCTCATCCAGCACCAGCTCTACTTTCGTCGGCAGCTTGCTCAGGGCGAAGGCGCCGGTTTGAGTGGTGCGCTTGAAGGGCGAACTGAAGCCATGGGTCGGTCTTTCGCTCTCGGGCAGTGAGGCGAAGAAGAGTGCGAGTGCTTCTCCCTGCTCGTCGCCGAGTTGAGAGAGTGGCACCGCTGAGTCGGGCAGAAGCTCGGGCGGAACAACCTCGGCAGCCGGGTTGCTCATTCGCCAGCGCATGGCAGCGCTTTCACAGTGTCTTAGAACATATATTCGCATGGGTGCTCCATTGTATCGTGTTGGTTTGAGCGCTGGCGTTGCTTTTCGACAAGGCTGCTCGAATGTAGGCGAGAATCTTCTTCTCACCAGACCCGGGCACCAGAATTCTTTTGCTGTTCTTGCCTTTCTTGTCGTTGATAATGTTGGCAGCGAAGCTCTCGAGTTGAGAAAGGAATGTCGCTAGTTGCGGCTGGTTGATGTTTTCAGCGCAGACGCCGAAGTTGTTGTCGCCGACGGCATGAGCGTTGATCTGTTGCTCGTAGACAGCCAGCGGAATCAGGTAGGCCGGAATGCCCAGGTACATTGCCTCCGAAACCAGGGTGTGGCCACCGGTGGTGACAATGCCCTGGCATTCGGCTAGCACATCGAGGAAGCGCGGATCGCCGTGGCGACGCAGGGTGACGTTGCTGGGCAGCACAGCCAACAGCTGCTGCGGCAGTTCTTTGACGAAGACGTGGAAGTGATACTCGGGGGCTGAGGACAGCACATTGAGCACCTCTTCGTAGCTTTGTACAAAGTCTCTTTGCGACGAGATGTAGACCAGAATTGATCTGGAACTGGTTCCGATTCCGTTTCCGGTTGCAGATTTCGCTTTGTCCTGCTGGGCCTGGCGGCGCCGCTGCTTCATCGCCACGATGGCTGGCTTGATGATGGGCGGGCAGATGATCACCTTTTCGCTGGCAGCACTTTTGCCAAAAGCGCGCCGTGGCACGGTGAAGAACGAGCAGGCCAGCCGCATTACTGCTGCTGGAAAGAAGAGCCGGAGCCGAGCTACTTCATCGAGGCAGGTCTGGCCAGCGATGGCTTGGCTGTAATCACCGACCAGATATTTGCTCTGCTGGTCGATTGTCACCAGCGGCGTGCCGCTGGCATAGGCGTACTGAGCGCTGACAGGCTCGTAGTCTGAGATCACCAGGTCGGGTTTGCCGATCAGCTTTTGCGTCAATTCCATGGCCGCCAGGTTGATGGCCTCATGGTCAATGCCGCTTGCTGCGATGCGTCTGGCTGTTTCGGCGAAGTCGAGGCCTTGGGCGTTGCCGACATAGAACGGCACCGAGACAGTCAACACCGTGACATTTTCGCTGTGGCGGAAATGCTCTTCGTAGAAACTTTTGCTTTCGCCATAGACGAAGAGCACGATGCGATTGTCTTTCGCCAGTTCGTCGAGCAGTGGTAGCTGGCGGTAGGTGTGACCCATGCCGATGCCACACACTCCATAGAGTATCTTTTTGCTTTTCATAAATCCTCCAGTGTGTGGTTGATGAAGGGTAGTGAGCCTTCCAGCTCCCAGACCGGTAACTTCGTCAGCGCTTGGGAGAGCTCGCTCGCCAGTCGCTTGTTGACGCCGCTGGGCGGGCTGCCAGCAAAGACAAGACGGCCGCCAGCCAAGACGATGTCAGCATTGACGGCATCGAGGAAGAAGGGATAGAGCTTATGCAGAGCCGAGAGAGCGCTGAGTTGCCGCGATTTTTCTGCGCCGTCGTTGAGACGCGGCAAGCTGATCAGGGTCACTGCCTGTGGTGCCGGGTCGGCATAGAAGCGCTTGCTCAGGCTAAAAGCTGAACGCCCTTCGTAGCCAACTTCCTCGTTTTCCAGCGCCTCCGGCAGGTGTCTGGCCAGGTCTTCTGCCCTGGTGGTGATGGTGCGGGTGCCGGCGATTGCCGTGATAATTGCAGGGTCTTCTTTGCTTGAACCAGGTGTGATTTTCACCAGGGTGCGGTTGCCAGAGAAGACTTTGTAGCCGCGTGCCAGAGCGCTCAGCGTCACTGCTGTTTTGCCCACACCGGAATGGCCGACGATCAAGCTCAATTGCTTTTGCTGATTCTCCAGGCAGGCAGCATGGACGCAGTAGAGACCAAGCTTCAGCCACTTCTGCCGGACAATGCCGTAGGTGAGGAAGATCAGGTCCATCAGCGCGGCTTCGGTACTCGGCGTGAAGAAGTTATAGCTCTTGCCGTTCTTGCTGAGCGACAATCTCGGCTTGCTTGATTGCCGCAGGGCGATTGTGATCAGGCCTTTGCCGCTTTTCGCACTGTTTGCTCTTTTCTCGCTGAGATCAGCTAGCTCGACGCCTGGCAGATAGGCCCCTAAGAGCAGACACGCTGACGGGTCATCGAAGAGCGGCTGGGGCAGGTCGAGCAAAACTTGCAGTGCACCAGGCAGCCGCAAGAGATACTGATGTTTGGCGCTAGACATTTTGTACCTCCTTTCGGCTTGCTTGGTTCTTGGCTTGAGTATTGGCTGGAGCGCAGCTTTGTCGTTGGCTTTGCTGATAGACCAGTTCAGCGACATGCTGCGCCCCACCTGAGCCGAACCGCTCTACGAGAGCCGTTAGGCGGCTGTTTTGCGGCAAGGCTTTGATTTGCTGGTGCAGCAATTTGGCCAAGCGGGTCTTTGCTTTCTTCGAGCTTTGCCCCTGGTTTAGGGCGGCGGCAATGCTTTTGAGAACAGCACCTTGGTCGGCGCTGTAGTCGATGGCGCTGATTGGCAGAATCTGGTGCCAGTCGACAAGGCCGTCCACCAGGCTGCTCTGGTTCAAAAGCGCTAGCTGCTGACCTTGGCTGTCGTTGGCCGGTGGCAACCAGATGGTTGGGGTGTCGAAGCGAGCAGCGTCGTAGATATTGCCCAGACCCGGCGTCATCAGAGCATATTTTGCTTGTTGCAGAACAACTTGCATTTGCTCGCGGCTGAGATTCTTGGCGCCGAGGTGAGCCAGAGCCGCCGAGATAGCGGAGTTGGCCGCGACCACGACCTTTTGACCGGCCAGGGTGGGCAGCACTGCTTCGAGAATTTGGCGGGCATAAGACAGCGCCTCATTGCCGGTCCACAACGGGTTGCTCAGGCCGCCGAGGTTGACTAGAATCAGGTCTTTGGCGCTTTCAGCCTTGCCGCCGGGCTCATTGTCTGACTGCTGGCCGACGATTGGCGCTATGGTTTGGCAGTTGGCAGCGGCGAATTCAGCCGATTTCAGCCGTTCTTCCACTCCGAAGAAGTTCTGGGCGATGTACAAGTCGACGTCCCGAACCACGCCTGGAATGGTCTTCCAGTACCAGGTGAGCGGGTCGTAGATGCAGACAGTCAGGCCCTGCCCAAGTGCCTTTTCGGCCATGGCAAAGTCGAGGGCGGTGAGGAAGATGTCGTACTGAGCGAAGATTTCGTTCAGTGCCGCTTCTTCGAGCTGACTGGCGTCATGAATGGCATCGTAGGCAAGCGGCCTCTGCAAATCGAGAGTGTGTCCGGTGCCAACGAACCCAATGGTGCTGAAGTGCTTCCTCAGAAAAGGGAAGCAGTCAGCAATAGCAGCGGTTGGTCCGAAGCCAAAAGCCTCGGCGTTGAGCAACAGCCGCGGCTTTGTCTGTTCAGTATTTTTCCTGGCCATAGATTAACCTTCCGAGTTTAGTTAGTTTTTCTGACCGGCGCAGGGCTGCTAACCGATTCTGGTTGGTGAAACGCGGACGCTTGCTGGCGTGCATCAAGGCGTCGCGAACATTGCTGCCCAAGCCGCTCTCAAAGGCGTCCTGCCGGGCCTGGCAAGCGCTCTCATCGCTCTGCCTTTGCGGGCCGAAGGCAATGTATGCGACTGTGCGCGTCTCTTCTGATACGTTGCTGCTGTTGGCGTGCGTGGTGCGGCTGTCCCAAGAAATCAAATGACCAGCGCGCAGCGGGCAGAGTTGAGCGCTAGCAGTGAACTTGGCAGCGATGTCGTGGCCGAGGTCAAGCTCCACGTACTCACCCTGGTTTTTTGCCATGGAGCCGTAGACCGAGAAGCTGTCGCGGGAGCCGGGTACTCCGACGAAAGTGCCGCGCTCTGCTGGGCAGTCGGCTAGCGCTAGGACACCCTGCACAGTGCGGAAGTCGGGGTGCACATTGGGATTTTGGTCCACGTGCAAGGGCAGGGCTTTGCCATCGGCAAGACCTGGAAGCTTGATGCCAAGACGGTCGAAGGTCGTCCACAGGTCAGCCCGGCCCCAGATCAGAACGTAGTGCAGGTAGACGCGCACGCTCTGGCGGATGGCGGCGAGGGTCTGGTCATGGTAGATTTCGAAAAATCCACGAGAGATGATTGGAACACCGGCTTGATCGACTGGAACGTTGTTCCAGGTTGAAGGCTTGCTCAGGTCGCAGGTGCCTTCGCTGAGAGCTAGCAGAAGCTCATGCATGCGCGCCACGACTTCTTGGCATTGGCTTTGGCTGACGACGTTGGCGCCAACGACAATGCCATACCGATTCCACGAATCAATGAACGCTTTCTCTTGGGTGAGAGGGTCGAAGCCGATGACATAACCGTCCTGGTCGAGGGGAAGACGTGGGGCTGCGGCGGGCTTTGCGGTCTTGGCTAACTGGCGGCCATACTGGGCGTAGCGAGCGACCACTTTGGGATGGGCGCAACGCTTCTGCAGTTTGGCAATGAGGCGGGTCAGAAGCAGATCGAGCGGTTCTTCGCCTTTGTCGATGCGCTGAACCAGGTTGCGTATTGATTGGTTAATGATCCACATGTTTTTTCTCACAGAGTTGTCGACCGATGGAGCTCCATCGACCTTTGGTTAGGTGCAAGCTGTTGAGTGGCAGCTGGTAGACGTTGCCCTTTAGGCGTTCAGTGGCCGTGAAGATTGAGAGAGAGCATCTCTTCTCGTGGTTCTTGCAAGGGCCGTTGTGGTGCTGGGCGTAGCGGTAAGTAAATCTCAGAAAATTGAAAGGTGATGTACTTAAACTACTTGGCTCTTTGACATCAATACAAGATCTGAGTAGTAAAGAGTTGCAAAGAGTTGAGGCCGATATTATGGAGAGTTTAGACGCGGGGCCTTAGTAGAGAAGCTAGCGCAGTTTCACGTGGGCTGGTTTAGGTGGTATAACTGGCAAGTTGCAACTATAATATGTAATAAATAGGCGAAAAAAGAAAGCAAAGTGAGAGCCGTGGCTCCTACTCTGCTTTCCCAAAAGAGAAGTTCTCTTTTTAGTGCCTCGACAGCTGCTTAGAGCTTCGAGATTTTTTTACAGCTTCGAGTACTGGCGCAGCAACTGGCCCAGGGTGCGAACAGCCACACCGGTAGCACCAGCCGCATCGACACCATGGTCGTAGCGACGGAAGCTCGTGCCAGCCACGTCCATGTGCACCCAGACCGTGCCATCCTTGATGAACTCGCGAAGGAACCAACCAGCCGAGATAGCACCAGGGCCGGTACCGCTGTTGTTGAGGTCAGCCATGACGCCCTTGTTGCAGTCCCTGTACTCATCGAAGAGCGGCAGTTCGTGCATCGGTTCGCCGGCTTCCTTCGAGCACTTCAGCACTTCGCGAGTAAAGCGCTCGCTATTGCCCATCACGCCCGAAATCTTGTCACCAAGCGCCGTTTCGACATCACCGGTAAGGGTGGCCACGTCGATTACCTGGTTGGCACCGCTGACGGTCTGGATGTAGTGCAGAGCATCAGCCAGCGTCAGGCGGCCTTCGGCATCGGTGTGTCCGATTTCGACAGTCAGACCGGCCATGGTCTTGAGGATGTCGCCCTGGCGCATGGCCTTGGCGTCGATCAGGTTTTCGCTGGCGGCAATCACTGCCCGCACCGAAATCTGCGGCTTCAGCACCGAGAGAATCGACATCACCTGCAACACAGCGGCGGCACCGCCCATATCGTTCTTCATGTCGAGCATGCCGTCATAGTCTTTGGCATTGAGGCCACCGGTATCGAAGGTGATGCCTTTGCCAACCAGACCAATCACCTGCTGAGTCACACCGACTTCGGGGTCATAGCTCATGGTGATGAAGGCCGGAGGATTCTGCGAGCCCTGATTGACAGCCAGCAGGCCGCCCATCTTGAGCTTCTTGATGCCGGCCAGGTCGAGCACTTCGCACTTCACCAGACCGCCCGAGTTCTCGGCCACAGCGCGAGCCATGGTAGCGATCTTCTTGGGCGTCATGATGTTCGAAGGCTCGTTCACCATGTTGCGGGCGCGATTGGTGGCGTCACCAAGCAGACGACCCATGAGGATGCCCTTCTTGGCCGCAGTGAGAGTGCCGGCGGTGCAGAGCATCGTCAGTGACTTCAGGTGCGTACGCGGGGCTTCGTTCTGCCACTCCCGCGTCTTGCGGTGGTTGGGCTCGTAGTCGGCCAGAACGGAATACTCCGTCACGACCTGGGCGAACTGCTCGACGGTGAACCCTTGCAGGTCAACGTCAATCAGCGGGAAGATCAGGCGCTCGGAACCGGCCACGTCGCGAGCGGTGGTGAACGCTTCAGCCAGAGCTGCGCGCAGACCGTTGAGGGTGAGCTTGGAGCGTGCGCCCAGGCTGACCAGGATGACTTTGTCCAGACCCTTGGTGGTGAGATCGGTATCGATCACCTTGGTCTGGATGAACTTGGCTTGAAAGCCGTCCTGCTTGATACGACGCTTGATCAGACCATTGGTCAGATCGTCAGCGGCGAGAGCCTGGCCGGAAAGCTTTTCACCAGAGAATACAACGAGAAGGAGGTTGGCGCGTTCTCCAGCTTTGACCCGCGTAATTGCCGAGTCAAGACGGCTGGATGTTGCCGAAATGATGAGAGACATGTTTATTTTCCTCAAGCGCTAGGCTTATGGGCTCTGCGCATGTTTGAGTTTGTTGGTGAGTGAAACCTGCATCAGACGGTAAGCAGGCTGACCTGCTCCGTGATGTTGGCGTAACCGCTTTCCGAATCGCCGACGAAAGTGGCACAGGCTGTCCCGTCTTGCATATCAGACTGGAGCAGTGCTTCGACCTTGCCGTAATTCAAGAGTTCGGTATCGAGAAAGTTGAGAATGTGAACCTCGAGGTCTTGCGTCCGGGCTAGCGGTGCAGTGACATAGAGGCTTGGTGGAACACCTCCGGTGAGGTCCATGTCGTTGGTGCGGGCGATGACGCTATCACCGGTGGTACCAGGTGCGATGCGTTCCACCATGATCCAGACGAAGCGAGAGTAGGAACTGTTTGATGTGGTGGACACCAAACGCATTCTTGTCGAGCTGAGGTTACCGGTAATTGCACTAAGCATATCGGCAACCGCAGCGCGCACAAAAGATTGGGCGTTGCTATAGGTTGTTGACATAAAAATCTCCATGCATGTCACCTGCCTAACTGCGAAACGCAAGCGTTAGGTATGTGCACAAGCAATAGTGGTTGGGGCGGAATTCGAATATTGGGGGGGTAAGAGAGACCTATTCGATTTATGAAAGTAGAAGATGTCTTGAATGTAGTGATGAGAGCTAAACAGGATCAACTTCTACGCTCTCTAATAACTCTTGAAAGCACTAAACATTGTTAACAGACCGCTTTACATGCTCGCGTCAGCTCGCGCAGGTGAATTGTCAAGAGTCAGGCTCCGCTATAGTCTTGGGCTTTGAAGATGCATGTAGAGTAAGTGTTTTGCTGCCAGCTGACAACTGCTTTTGCGCTTCTCTGCTTGGTTCTCAAGCAATTCTCATAATCTGCTTTAGATACATGGCTTGACATCGCTTGATATCAAATGGCCATGCATCATAGGTTCCATAGGCACACCCAAACTCTTTCCCTTGCTCCAAAAAATATCCATCTAAAAGCGCACTAGTTCAGCTTCTATATCACTTCTCCTTCACTCACCCTGGTGTGCTGCTCAGACTTCGTCTTGGTGAAATCGAGAATATAAGCGCTTCTTGATGGAAACACTGTTCGGAAAAACAAGAATTGAAACACTCATTTTCTTCGCGTGCTTTTTTTTACGCGGGCAATGAGTAACACCATTTGGAATTGCCTTGTTGGCTACAAGTGGTGATTTCGATCTGGGAAATTATCCGCAAGCTTTGCTTGCTTAAAAAAACAAAGGAGATCCAGATGAGTCGTTCGTTGAAGCGGACCCCCATCACCGGCATGACTGATGCTGATTCGGAAAAGAATGACAGACGTTTGGCCAACCGCAAGCTGCGGCGCAGCACTCGTCAAATTCTTTCCCTGTTCGGCGTCGATTGTGACACCACTTCCCTGCCCACCATTCGTCAAGTCAGCGATGTAGCGCTGTTTGGCAAAGGTGGCAAGCAGTGGCTCGAGGACCCCGACATAAAGGATCTTATGAAGTAGCGATTGTGAATAATCGGTGGTTAGTGTCCAAGTGAAATAGTCTTGCCTGACTAACTTTCGATTCTTCATCAACCTTAATCAGGGGGGAGGGTAACAGGGCTCAGGCTCTGAATCTTCCCCCCGTTTCTCTCTTGGTGTTAATCGCTCTAAATTTTTTAGATTTTTATACTATGCTTTATAGTTAAAAGTTTAGTAACTAAGCCGTAACAACTTTTTCCTATATTGAGTCCACAGAGACCCCCCCTCTCAACTCAGGTAGGAAGCGAAATGTTAGATTCAAACCATTTACCAACTGATCGCACTGCTCCAGCTGCCCTTGGCGGTAACAGTGCTGGTGTGCAGCGTGAATTGCTAGAGCAGTATAGAATTCCAGCTCGTAGCAATGGCGCTTGCTCTCTCAATGATGCTTGCTCGCCCTTTAAGCCCGACTATGAGCGTAGAACTGAGTCTGGTCGTGCCTGGGACAAAGAAGCAAAGAAACAGCAAGGTAGCAACCTTGAAGTCGGCCCTGATGGTAAATATGAAGTTAAGCCTGGTGACAGCCTTTGGGGCATAGCCGAACGGGCCATAAAAAAAGAAGGTGGTAAGTCGTCCGCTGCCGAAGTGCAGAAACGTGTTAAAGAATTGGTCGAGGCCAACAAAGAAAATTTGCCTGGTCTTGATTGCAATCCACACTTATTAAAGCGCGGAACCAAGTTGAATATTCCTGGGCGTACGAACCAGGATCAGTCGTCAGAAAAACCAGCAGAAAATCCAACACCAGGTAACGCCGCTAAGCCGTCAGAAAAACCAGCAGAAATTCTGACACCAGGAAACGCCGCTAAGCCGTCAGAAAAACCAGCAGAAATTCTGACACCGGGTAACGCTGCCAAGCCGTCAGAAAAACCAGCAGAAATTCTGACACCAGGTAACGCTGCAAAGCCTTCTGACGGCATCCAAGACAGACCCACCGACAAACCCGGTGAAACCGTCCGTCCTGATGTCTGTAAGCCCGGCGATATCTATAAAGATCTGGCTAAGTTTCCCGAGCTCAGCCAAAAGGAATATGTCACTGCTTGCCGCATCAGTAAGGCTGTCATAGACGGAGATGCCGAAGCTTTGAAGAAAGCCATGATTGATTTTCCCGCTAACAAAGAATCTGGCGAGCGAGTTGCCCGCGCTCTTAATGAGACCTTCAGAGACCAGGGAATAGTGGTGGACTATAACCAGTTCAACTTCTTCCGTGCCTCCACTCCCGATAAGCAGGAGACAGCTAGTTCTTTCCGTATCTACCATCGTGGAGCCGAGCGCTATTTAGAAGTTGGCAAAGACAATGTCGGCATGGGTGGGCCGGTGCGTCAGGGGCCTGGCGACTCCATTGATTGGGGAACGGTAGCCTATCACGGCGAAAGTCAACGCAAAGCAGTTATCGATGATCTCTCGGCAGCGATGAGACGCCGTTATTGTCCGTAAAATTTTCGTCCTTCAGTGACCGTGATAAGTAGCACATGTTCATTTAAGCCAAAGCTATTTTCGCGTTTTCTGACAATTCTGTTTTTCTCGAGGGGGAGGAAGAGGTGTGGTTGCTAGTTGCTAGCCACACCTCTTCCGTATGTGTGTCTGTATGTGTGGTTGCTAGTTGCTAGCCACACCTCTTCCGTATGTGGGGATCCAATCGGCTTACTTTCGCTATGCGGTGATTTTGCCTCAGTGCGGCTATTGGCTACCTAGTGCTAGCTTCGCCAGGCAGTGGCTAAATTAGAGATTTGCATGGATAACTATCGTGTCTTTCAATTCTTAAGACGACCGCTGAGCCTTATGGGATGAGCAATTGCTAGTCTGGGTTGGCCTTTGACAACCCGAATGGTTAGCGCCAACTGCGTCGATTTAATAATCTGGCTTGGCAAGCTTAAGGAATCCTATTTTACATCAATCTGTAATATCCGCCTTGGCTGGCTATTAATTCGTAGGTTTTGAGTTCCACAACTCTTCCCGTTCGCAACCAAGCAAACCACTCGAAAAACCACCCCTGTTCATCACCTTCGATTTTTCAACGTCCCCACAAAGGATGCGTGTCTGAATCTGTTGTGTGATGTTCTGTTTTTCAGTCATGAGTGTTGAGCTGGTCAATTTCGGAAGAGACGGTATCTCAATGTGCAATCGCGTCAGTGCTGCGAACCACAGGCTCCATTGCACGATCATTCACGAAAACACCAAAGGACAATTCTATGGACATCATGCTGTCACTGCTTCCCTGGGTTCCGGCCGTCATCGGCCTTCTCGCCCTCGGCTTTCTGGCCACACGTTTCATCGTCAACGTAGGCCCTACCGAAATCGCCATCACCGAACGCCGCTACCTCGGCAAGAAGCTGCCTTCCAACCGCGCTTTCGCCACTTCCGGCGAAGTCGGTATCCAGGCGGCTTATCTCTCTCCCGGCCTGCACTTCATTTTCTGGCCCATCACTCGCGTCATCAAGAAGGCTCCCTTCGTGGTGATTGGTTCCGACCAGCTTGGCGTCATCACTGCTACCGACGGCGAATCCATGCCTTCCGGTCGCGTGTACGCTGAAGATGCTGCTGGCGAAGCTCACGGTTCCTTTCAGGATCCGACGGGCTTCCTCACCAACGGCGGTATCCGCGGTAAGCAGCTGCGCTTCCTCACCAACGGTACTTTCAAGATTCACCCCTACCTGTTCAAGGTTGAACTGATCAACAAGACCATTGTGCCCGAGGGCAGCATCGGTGTTGTTACCGCAGCTGACGGTGCTTCGCTGGTCGAAGGTCAGCTGCTTGGTCAGCGCGCCGCCGGTCACGACAACTTCCAGAAGGGTGAGACCTTCCTCAAGAACGGCGGCCAGAAGGGTCCGCAAATTGACTTCCTGCGTCCGGGTACCTACAACATCTTCTCCGACATGTTCAAGGTCGATGTGAAGCCGGCCATCCAGGTCAAGGAAAACCAGATCGGTATCGTCGAAGCCAAGTCGGGTGAGCCGATGGGCAAGGACGACGTCGTTGCCGCTACCCCCGAGATGAGCCTGCACATGTCCTACCAGGACGGCCAGGCCTTCCTCACCGCCGGCGGCAAGCGTGGTCCGCAGGAAGCGGTTCTGCGCCCCGGTACGTACTACGTCAACCCCTACCTGTTCTCGGTGACCATGCAGCCGCAGACTGTGATCAAGCAGGGTGAAGTGGGCGTGATGATCTCCAACATCGGCAAGGACCCGGCTGAACTGTTCGGTGACGACGCCAACTTCAGCACTTCCACCGTGCCTGCCGCCCCGGCCGACACTTCGGTTGCTGACAGTTCGCCGCTCACCGTCGGCGCCACCGACCCCGAAGAGACCCGCCACAACACCGGCGTGCGTGCTCGCCACGTGGTGCCTGCTGGTTACCGCGGTATCCAGAAGGATGTCCTCAACCCCGGCAAGTACAACATCAACCCGCTGGCTTACACGGTCATCGTCGTTCCCACCACCACCCGTTCCATCGAGTGGTCCGAGAACGCCGGCGCCAAAGACTTCGACCCGTTTGCTGTCGTTTCTCGTGACGGCTTCATGATGCAAGTCGAAGTGCGCTGCCAGTATCGCATTCTGCCCGAGAACGCACCGTATGTGGTGCAGAAGCTCGGCTCGGTGGAAGAGCTGGAGAAGAACGTCCTGCACCCGCAGATCGACGGTATCTTCCGCGCCCAGGTTAGCAAGTCGCCGGCCATCAACTATCAGCAGGAGCGTGCCACCGAGCAGCTCGACGCTGAGAACGCCGTGAAGAGCGACCTGGTCAAGTACAAGGTCGAAGTGGTGTCGGTGATGATCTGCAACATCAAGCTCCCGCAGGAGCTGATGCACACCACCCAGGAACGCAACCTGGCCCAGCAGCGCG
This sequence comes from Obscuribacteraceae bacterium (SeqCode), assembly GCA_044378815.1. Taxonomy (GTDB): domain Bacteria; phylum Cyanobacteriota; class Vampirovibrionia; order Obscuribacterales; family Obscuribacteraceae. The sequence goes on from JBIPOV010000007.1 coordinate 63,463, forward strand.
AGACGATGTTCGACGCCCAGGAAAAGGCCGAGAAGCGTCGTATCGAGTTCCAGGCCACGAAGTCGCAGGCTGACCAGCAGGACACCATCGTCAAGGCGAAAGCCGGCATCGAGGTGGCCAAGCACGAAGCGGCACAGATGGAAGAGCGCGCCAAGGGTAAGGCTGCGCAGATTCGCATCGAAGCGGAAGCCGATGCCGACCGCGTCAAGCGCGTCGGTGACGCTGAAGCCGGTGTCATCCAGGCCAAGGGTGAAGCGACTGCCGAGGCTTACGGCAAGCAGGTTGCTGCGCTCACGGCTCAGGGCGTTACCTCCATCGAGGTGACCAAGCTGCTCACCGCTTCCGGTCAGGCTCTGGTGCCGCAGGTTGTTGCCGGTGGCGACAACGGCGGTGGCAACGGTCTGGTCAATCTTCTGCTCGCCGACACGCTCATTCGCAACCGCGAAGAGAACGCTGCCGCGCGTGACCTGAGGAAGCCGGCCGCTGACGCTGGCACGACCGACCAGAAGTAAGCTTCGCTTCTTCTTTCGGACTGGGGGTGGCGTCGACTGACTTGAAAAAGTTAGTTGGCGCCACCGCCTTTTTTAACTCACCTGTAAAGGCTATCCAATCTTGGAGGCTTTCCAACGTTTATAGGAGAAATATTCTATGAATGGACCTGCTCTATTACTTGTCGGTGCGGCTGTTTTGATTGGCCTGGCGGTGATCCTCTACCGATCGCTGAAGGGCCCGAAGTTGCCTGCACCCAATCCTTTTGATGCTGTCAGCCCTTCGCGGCCGCCGGCTTTTCCTGATAGCGCCGCTGAGCCTGTGGCCGCAGTCGCTTCACCCGCCGCTGATTCCGAGCACTCGGAGCAGCAAGAAGATGTCGAGCCGGAGGAAGACATGACCATCGCAGCCTATGTCGCTCAAGCGGAAGAGCAAGAAAAAGACGCTGATTTCGATCAAGCCATCGACAGCATCAGCGAAGCCATTTCCCTCGCCCAGGTTGAGTTCGGTGGCGATTCGGTGGAAGTGGCTCAACTCCTGATTCGTCAGGGTCAGCTCTTTCAACTGCGCGATTACCAGGAAGCCGCCGATGAAATCGACTGCTCCAAGTATCTGCAGGGTCTCGCCATCCTCCAGCAGCGCTACGGTGGCGAAAGCGAAGAGCTTTTGCCGGTGCTCAAGCTCTTGATCTCCTGGTACTACCAGACCGGTGATCAACAAAAGGCCGAGACGCTCATTCGTCGCAGTCAGAACATCATCGATGCTGTTGCTGACGCCAAGCGACTGCTGGCCGACCGTGCTGATGGCAGCACCTATGCGCCTACCCTGAAGGTTTCTCCCTTCAAGGTGCCGTTCACTAGCACTGACAGCACCGCTGTCGAGTCGTGTAAAGAAGGCGACGCAGCCTTCGCTGCCGGTGAATACGACGACGCGGTTTCGGCTTTCGAGTCGGCCATCGAATCGGTGCAGACAGAGGTCGGTCGCGGTGCTCCCGAGCTGGCTCAGCTTTTCCATCGCCTCGGCCGTGTGCTGCAGGTGAAGGACGCTGATGAGCGCGACGAGGAAGGTGCTTTGTACACCGACCCGGCCGACAACTTCCAGATTGCTCTCAGCTTGCTGGTCAAGACCCATGGCTTTGATGCTGTGGTGCTGGTACCGCTGCTGCTCGACCTGGCTGCCTTTGAAGACCAGCGCGGCGAGCACTACAAGGCCGATGGTTATCTGCGTCGGCTGGCCGAAATCGAGCGCAACGCTCGCAACAAGCAGTAAAAAGAATAAAGCTCAGCTGTTGGCTGGGTAAGGAAATTCTTTTGTAGGGTCGTCGGGGTCAGGAACACGCTTGTGCTCTTGCTCTCCGACGACCCTTTTTTTTGTGGCTTAAAATCAGCAACTCTATCGAAGTAGAAAATAGAAGCAAAAGACTACAATTGGTCAATCTTTTCCCAGCATCTACTTTTTGTTTTTATTATACTGTTTGGCGTAGTACTACGATGCTAAGTATAGCTGGCAAGCATACAGCTTGTTAGGCCACATGAAGTTCGCAGCAAGAAGTTCGCTGAACAAATTGAGCAGAACGAACCTATTAGAACGACTTAGTAGGTCGCACTTTTCCTTAGCTCCTTGAACGGGTCTAATTCACTGTCAGTCGCTTGTGGTGGCTTGACCGGCGGAGCTACACGGGCTGCCAAATTTATGCCATGCCATTGCCAGAACTCAATTTGCCCACCTTTACTGATCATTTCTGCTGATGCCATATTAGGAAAAGGCGCAGCCTTGCTTATCAGTGCCAAGACTTTTTTCTCGAGGTCAGTGGGGGGGCTTTTCAGAGATAACCTTGAGGTTTTCAATTCGGCCGGTCTTGTTGACGTTAAAGTTGCAGAGGACGTTCTCGTTCTCAGTCAGGTTCTGCTCTAGACTTTTCACTATCGACTGGTAGTCTTTCTCACTTTTGATTTTATCGATTATTGATTCTTGGCCGTAATCGCGTTGGTGTCTCAGATCTTCAAAAACTAGATCTCGGTCGTGAGTTCCTGCCCAGGCGGCATTAACGGTTAGGGGCATGGCTATAAGGCTTGCTACTAAGAAATGCCAGCGCAAATATTGCATATTTGATTGACCTCGATTGCTAGGTTGTTGGCACAGGCATTAGTTCATTCGCTTGCCTATTTATTCCCATATTGAGGCAATCCTACATCTTGCGTTACATCAAGATTATGGGTGTGAGCTGTAAAGCCATTAAACATAGGCTTCTCGGATATACACGTTTTCGTTAAAACGCATTCGAGAATCGACAGTCTATCTGGGGCACCTGAAGATGAAAAAGTAAGTGTTTATGGCGCCTTGGCGGCGGGAGAGAGAAATGACTAATGTACTTCAACTACGAAATATCCCCTTCTTTGTTTTTATGTTTGCTTTGCTCTGCTTTCTGCCTGAGCCAGCTTGCGCCTATCTAGATCCGTCCACTGGAAGCTATGCGATTCAATGCGGCTTAGGTACTCTATTCGCTTTAGTATTCAATTCACGTAGGCTATGGGGTTGTGCTCAAGCTTACTTTCGCACAATGGTGAGAAAGTGAGTTTGAGTATTAGCACTAGAGAAGTCAGCACTTCGTCTTTTCGCGATCCGGCTGGTTGTATTTTTCGAGAAAATGATCAGATCTATCGACAGGTTAACCTTGTGTATAAACCGCATTATGATTGGCTTTTTCAGTCTGGTTTGTATCAGGCCTTGATCGCGAAAAATCTACTAATTGTTCATGAAGAAATTGAGTTGGTAAAAGAGGATGCCCAGCAGACAAAATCCGCTGTCGATAATCGCTCTAGTATTTACAAGATTTGCAAACCCCAAAAAGTGCCGTTCATTTCCTACCCCTATGAGTGGTGCTTTAGTCAGCTCAAAGACGCTGCTTTAGCCACTCTTGAGATACAGTCTATGGCTCTAAAGTATGGCATGACTCTCAAAGATAGCAATGCTTTCAATATTCAGTTTGTCAATGGTAAGCCTCTATTAATAGATACACTCTCGTTCGAGCTCTATGAACCGGGCAAGCCTTGGGTCGCTTATCGGCAGTTTTGTCAGCATTTCTTAGCACCATTAGTATTGATGTCAACGGTAGATGTTCGCTTGGGCAGTCTTTCGCGTAATTATATTGACGGTATTCCCCTTGACCTAGCATGCAAGCTTTTACCAACTCTGACACTAATTCGTCCAAGCGTGGCAATACATCTAGCAATTCATGCTAACGCTCATAAAAACACAGTTACCAAGCTAGAATCTAGCGGTGAGCAATCGGGTTTCTCAAAAGATGCCATGTTGGGTCTGGTGGATAGCCTAAAGGGGGCTGTGGAAGCACTCAAGATTGCGAAAATCAAGTCTGATTGGACTGGCTATTATGAAGACAATAACTATACGGTGGCGGCACAGGAAGAGAAGCAGAGGATTGTTTCTCGTTTGATCGACCATACCAAACCACGCATGCTTTGGGATTTTGGAGCTAATACTGGAGCCTTTAGTGAGATAGCAGCAGCTAAGGGAATTTGCACTGTATCTATGGATTTTGATCACAACTGTGTGGAGACGAATTATCTAAAGAGTCGTGAATCTGGGCAGAATCTTTTGCCTTTAGTGGTAGACATGTCGCAACCAACACCGGCCATTGGTTGGGCCAATGCTGAAAGACAGAGGCTTGATCAGAGGGGCAAGGCCGATACAATTTTAGCTTTGGCGCTGGTTCATCACTTGGCCATTGCTAACAATGTTCCCCTTGATCAAATTGCTGCCTATTTTTCTAAGCTAGGCCATTGGCTAATTATTGAGTTTATTACCAAAGACGATTCGCAAGTGAGACGCTTGCTGTCGAGTCGCAAAGACGTATTCGCCGATTATTCACAGGCATCTTTTGAATCGAGCTTTTCGCAATATTTTTCTATGGTTGAGCGCTTGCCAATTGGCGGCAGTCATAGAACTATTTATTTGCTGGAAAGTAAGGCATAGCCAAAGCCGAGACGAGATTAGGTGATTTTCTAGACACTGAGGGGTTTAAGCAAGTATGCTCAAAGCTGTGCCACTGCATTCGATACTGTTTGGTGTTCTTCCTGTGCTCTGCGCCTACTCAAGTTTGGTTGCATATCTTCTGCCTGAAGAATTGGTATTGCCGCTAATTGTGAGCCTGGTTCTTGCTATTGTTGTGCTTTTGCTGTCCTATGCCTGTCTGCGTAATTGGTGCAGAGCTGGAATCGTCACATCAGCGCTTATGTTGATGAACTTCTCTTTTGATGCCATGGCTGCTCCTGCCGATCGACTATTGAGCAGCTATGGATTGCCGCATGATGACAGAGTTTACCTTGTGCCTTTTACGCTTTTGATTTTCGTTATCATCTATCTTTTGCTCAAGTCAAAAAGCGATTATAAGGCAGTGACATCGTGCCTCAACATAATGAGTTTATTGCTGGTGTCGGGCAATGCTTTCTATATTGCCTGGCATGAGTACAAAATTAGTCTAACCATGAGCAAGATCTATCAGAATGACGATAGGGAGCTGGCGGCCATTGATCTGAAGCAGGTGCGGCATTCAAACAGTTCAAGCAATTCGAATGAATCACCGGATATTTATTACTTTATTCTTGATGCTTTTGGTCGCAGCGATACTCTCAAAGAGATCTATGATTTCGATAACTCGTCGTTTATAGATGGGCTCGAAAAGAGGGGCTTCATCGTTCCGGCTGGCAGTCGCAGTAACTATCAAATGACCTGTTTGTCGCTGCCTTCGTCTTTGAATATGCAGTATTTAGATTATTTAGAGCCAACATTGGGTCGCAATTCTACCGATTACAGCGTGCTCTACCGTCTGATTCAGCGCAATAAGGTGACTTCCTTGCTGAAAAGGCTGGGTTATCGCTATGTCAATGTACGCTCTGGCTGGAGCCCGACCGACTATATGCCAAATGCTGACGTCAATGTAGGCTTTGCCTATGGCAATGTTTTCCACCTTGCCCTGCTGCGAAACACTCTGATAGGTCCTTTGCAGCGTAATTTTGACTTCTTGGGCTGGGCGGCGCGGCAGGTACGTCTTTATGGCCTAAAGAATATTGAGACAATTGCTCAATTGCAGTTTCAGGCTCAGTCACAGGCTCAGTTGCCGTCTCAATCTCAATCCGGGGCGCAATCGCGTTCCTGCGCTGCCCCGAAATTTGTTTTTGTCCACATCGTCGTTCCTCATCCACCCTTTCTTTTTAACGAAGATGGAAGCACGTGCCCCCTTGGCGTAATTTCGCTATCTGACAAGTTTGAGAAGGAGAAATATGTCGCCCAGGTGAAGTTTATCCAGAAACAAGTTCTGGCGATGTTGGATCAGCTGGACAAAAACCCCAGAAAGAAAGTTGTGATCATCCAGGGTGATCACGGCCCGGCTTTGCAAAATGGTAGTGACGGTAACCCTTCGCCGGCCTTCCTTCGCGAGCGTATGCGCATATTAAATGCCTACCGACTGCCCGATGCTGATTCAAGACTTATCTATGATGGAATAACACCGGTAAACTCCTTTCGTGTCATCCTTAACCACTACTTTGAAGCTAAACTTCCGCTGCTAGCCGATAAATGCATCTACTCTCCCAACCCAACTCCTTTTCAGTTCATTGATGTCACGGCCGAAGTAAGTAAAGACGTAAGTAAGGAAACAACACTCGATACGCCAGCGAAAGTGGCAACGGATACTCATTAATCAGGATCTATTAACTATCTCTTAACCGCTCCTTTAATGCCCTGGGTATAGGTTGGTATCAGATAAATAGAGAAGAAAGAGAGAAGAGAAAAATGAATCCGTTTGAAATACATGGCCCAGCATATCTGGTGTTTTATTTGATAGTTTGCAGCACTGTTTTTATGGTTGCACATGTCCTGAGAGGGAGCCTTCTAGATCAAGCCGCTGAAGCAAATGATCGCACTCAAAATGTCGATGCTAAAGATGTAGCTCAGACATTAGAACCATACGAAGCGGCCTACCTTGCCGGTGGGGTTGAGCGAGTTTTCCTCACTGCGTGTGGCAGCCTTGCTCGTCATAACCTGATTGAAATTGACCCTGTCGGGGATAAAGTCAAAATTACTGGCTCAGCTAATTCTAAGGTTTACGCAGCCTTAGATCGAATAGAAAGGGCATTGATTAGTCGCTGTAGCGGCTCCGGTGCGTCTTTGTCGTCGTGCAAAGCGGCCGTGACCACTGCTACTGCTGATTTGAAGCGCAAGCTAGCAATGAACGGCTTGATAGTTGATTCAAGTCAGAACACCACAGTTCAGATCTTGCCTGGTTTTATCTACTTGTTTGTTGTTCTGCTGTTTGCAGTACCCAAGTTTATAATTGCCAGCCAGACGCACTTGCCCTACACCTTTTTGGTTTTAGAAATGGCAACCGCTTTGGCCGCTAGTTATTTTCTGTTTTGCGCAGACAATTCAAGAACGGTTAAAGGTGATCGGGTATTGCGAGCCTTGAGTGATGGCAATTCGGCTTTGATGCTAACCCATGCCACCAATCCATCCAGCCTTTCTCTTAGAGATTGCGCCCTAGCTTATGGAGTATTCGGTGCTATGGCTCTAGCTGGTGATCCCTTTATGGCTGCTCACGCTGGTTTGCACCGAGCCTATGCCGGTAGCAGCGATTCCGGCAGCGGCTGTGGTAGCAGCTGTGGCAGCAGTTGCGGCGGCGGATGTGGTGGCGGATGTGGTGGCTAACATGACTAGTGTGACTACAATCACCAAACAGAACAAGTCTATTCAGACCATTCCACAGCTAGGAATTGGCTTTCGGCCTGAGCTTGCTCGCTTCATTGAACAACAGGAAAATATTCAGTTTGTCGAAATCGTCGCTGAAGATTTTATGCATCTAGAGTGTATTCCCCAGGCCTTGCGTGATTTGCAAAAGCGTGGTGTGACGATTATTCCCCACAGCTTGTCGCTCTCCGTCGGCGGAGCAGAACGAGTTGCAGTAGAACGAATTGAGCATTTGAACAGTCTGGCTCAGTATTTTGACTCGCCTTTTGTCAGCGATCATATTGCTTTTGTCCGGGCTGGCAATATTGAAAGTGGGCATCTCTTGCCGGTGCGGCGCACCGAGGCTAACTTAGCGGTGGTCTGCGAAAACGTTCATTCGGTAAAAGCGGGCTTGTCTGTGCCTTTTGTCTTAGAGAATATCGCCACTACTTTTGAATGGCCAGACAATGAAATGGATGAGGCCACTTTCGTCACTGCCGTTTTGGAGCAAACCGATTCGCGCTTATTGCTGGATGTGTCAAATCTATTTGCCAATAGCCACAATCTCAAATTTGATGCCATTGATCATTTGCAGTCTCTTCCCCTTGAACGTCTTGAGTACGTTCATATGGCTGGGGGAATTTTCAAAAATGGTCTCTATCACGATAGTCACTGTCATTCTCTTAAAGAGCAGTCGCTCAAGCTCTTAAGCGCACTAAAAGGCATCTGTTCGGTGCCACGGGTCATGCTTGAGCGTGATGATAGCTTTCCATCCATGGCTGAGTTAGTTGATGAGTTGGAGGCAATAGCCAATGCCTGAAGAAGAAATAGCATTTGAAGCTGGCGCGCAGGCAAGCTTGGACAGCAAGCGTCTGGCAATGGCGCAGGAGCAAATGGAGCTTATCGAAGCCTTGCTCTGTGGCGCCCCGCACCCGACCGGATTCGAATCTTCCCGCTTGCAATCGGCCTCTGAGGCCCTGGTGCGGAAAAGAATTCGTTGTATGCAAAGGGCGCATCCCTTGGTGCAAGAGATTTGCTCAGGCGACAACGATTCAATTTTAGAGACGCTGCACCAATTTATTCGTGAAAACCCTTCAGTGCACCCTCGGGGGCCATACTTCGATGCCCTGGCATTTCTCTCCTATCGTGGTCTGAATAGTTCCTCCAGGCTGGATTGGAAGCCGAGTCGCCTGGCTGTTTGGAAAGCTGCCTCGAAAGCTTTGTGGAACGTTTTTTTGAATGCTTTTTGTAAGGCTGGCTGGAGCGCAATTGGACAGACCAAGTTAGGCAGTCGGTTGAAGCGTTACCGACCAAACTATTAACCAAACTATCTGCGCCAGGTTTATAATCGGCGTAATGCAAATTAAATTGACAAACCAAGGCTTCATACTTGTGCTCATTCCTCTGGTAGTGCAAGTGGCTTTTTTGGTGGCATTTTTTTGCATGTTGCAGCAGGCTGAAAACGAGATTATTCAAGAGCAGCAAGCCCGCGATATGGTGACCAGTCTCAACCATATTGCCAGAACTATCTTGGCATCGAGTGCTGGTGTTACTTTGCAAACTCCCGACGGCGGCACTGTCGGTGACGGTTTTCGGCCTTCCACTCCGGGTGATTCTCTCCCCCGTGAGTTCGCTAAATTACGACGCTTGTCGGTTGGTCATCCTGAGCAGATAAAGGCTATTGAGCATCTAGAGGTAACCTGGCGCGAGAGCTGGTACGCCATGAAGGAGATCAAAAACTATGCTAAGTCTGGTGAAAATTTTACTGTATTAGCCAAGGTGGCGAAGCTGCAAGTAAAGCTGCAGTCTGTCTATCGGGCGATTGAAGCTTGTGCCGTTTACTTTGAACAATTGCAGGCACAAGGGCCAGTGGTGCAGGAAGAGTTGAGGCAGCAGCAAAAGATAGCGCTATTAGCCTTTCTTTTGGTTGATGTGGCCATGGCGCTGGGCCTTTGCATATACTTTAGTAAGCAGACTGGTAGTCGCTTGAAGACTCTGATGCAGAATGCTCGCAGTCTGGTGATTGGCAAACCAATTGAGGGGCGATTGACCGGTAACGATGAGTTGGCTGAGTTGCAACGTACCTTGATCCAAATGGCAGACTCTTTGGTGCAGGCTAGACAAAAAGAACGAGCCATTTTAGACAATGCTGGCGATGTCATTTGCTCTCTCGATGGTAATAGCTCTATCGTTACTACTAGTAATGCCGCTCAAAAGCTCTGGGGCTTCAGCGAAGATGATTTGCTCGGGCGTCGTTTGGCAGAATTAATTGACCCAGCAGATTGGGATGTCACTCGCCAAAAATTGGCAGAAATCAAAAAGACAGGTCAGGCACAAGACATTGAAAATAGAGTCTTGACGGCCTCGGGAGCGGCCCTGGCTATGCTGTGGAATATCAATTGGTCCGAGTCGGAGAAAAGTTATTTTTGTGTCGCTCACGATATCACCGCAAGGCGGCAACTGGAGCGCCTCAAGCTAGAATTTATGTCAATGATTACCCATGATATTCGCTCGCCGATAAATTCGGTTCAGGCATTTCTATCAATGTTAGCTGAGAAGTTTTATGGTGAGTTGAACGAGAAGGGCATGCACCGCCTCAAGTCACTAGAAGAGAGTGTCAACCTTGTCAGTCGGCTGATTTCTGATCTGCTTGATTTAGAGAAGGCTGAATCGGGGATGCTTGTTTTAGAGCCTATTGATGCTGTATCTACTCAAATAATTGCCAGCTCAATTGATGTTGTACGTTCTATGGCAGAGCGAAAACAGGTTGCGGTAAGCCAAAAGGGAACTGCATTTGATCTTCTCGTTGATCAAAATAGAATGGTTCAGGTGCTGGTTAATTTGATTGCCAACGCCATCAAGTTTTCTCCTGCAGGAACGACTGTGACTGTAGAGTGTCGCCAGGAGGGTAAAGAGGCAATATTTGTTGTGGCGGATCAAGGACCTGGTATCAAGCCTGAGTATCAAGCTCGTATTTTTGATCGCTTTGAACAAATTGTTGGTCGTGGCAAGAGCAGCGCCGGTAGTGGCTTGGGTTTGGCAATTGCTAAAGCAATAGTAGAGAAGCACAATGGACGTATTGCTTTAGAAAGCGATGGTGAGCACGGCAGCACATTTGTTGTGCGTCTGCCAATTGGTGATGTTTGAATGATCTTAACCGTTGCTGCTGGACAGTTTGTATCCGACGCCATAAATCGTTTGAATTGCTGACTTGTCATCGACATCTATTTTTTTGCGCAAGCGTTTGATCCAGGTGCGCACAGTCTCCGGGCCAGCTTCTGAATCTGATTTCCAAACATGAGCAAGAATGGCGTCTTGACTGAATACCCGGTCGGGGTGGCGCATAAAGAACTCAAGTAAAGCCAGTTCTTTTGGTAAGAGCTCCACTTTCTTTCCTGCCACTTCTGCTACCAAAGATTTGGTATTTAAACTGAGGTGAGCCACTTTCAAAACTTCTTCTTCAAGCTGCGCTGGTCGTCTTAATAGCGCCCTGACTCGAGCTGATAACTCGCGCAGGTCGCAAGGTTTGGTGAGGTAATCATCGGCACCGCTATCAAATCCACTGGTCTTGTCGTCGATGCTGCCAAGGCCTGTGAGCATTATCACTGGGCTGACACCGCCATTCTTGCGGTAGCTCTGGCAGACCTCTACCCCGGATAGGCCTGGTAACTGCCAATCTAAAATTATCAAATCAAAGCGAAATGACTTGGTCATCTCCAGACCAGAATCGCCGTCATGGCAGATTTCTACCGTATGATTCTCGCGACCTAGCCAATCGGTGACAATGGCAGCGAAGGCCTCGTCGTCTTCAACCAGTAGTATTTTAGCCATATCTGTTTATGGACACCCCGAGCAGCGACAAAAGTATAACCGTTTCACAGTGCTGTCACAATTGCTGCTTAGGATGCAAATACGGAAGTTCGGAAACCAAACACAAACTTCTAGCACAAAAATGTTCTGTACAAAAAACACCAAGAAGGCGACCTTTGTCGCCGGTCGCAAGACTATAGGTGTTTGAGTTTTACTATCTTCGGCTTTGCCGATATTTTCTATATTTGGAGGTTCTATGAGCGATCATTTACGACCGTCGTTTCAGGCTGAGAATTTTCGCGGAAATGACTCTAGCCCCATGCGTGATGCCGCCTGCCAGGCATATTCTCCGGACAATCAAGCAGTTTTTCGAATCGATATTCGCTCGGCGCAGGGTACAGAATCGCTTCCTAGTTTGCAAATAGTATTTGAACAGGACGGCAATAATTCGCGCAATTTTTCTGGACGTGGTGAATCCTCTCACTCAGACCAATTTTCACGCAATCCCTGGCACCACGGTCATGAGAATCACTCCCACGGCCATTACCGTATGAATGATTCCTCTTCTAGTGGGCCGCGGTTTTTAGGTAATGATCGCACGTTTGATTTTGGTCCGTCATCGCCCTTTGACCGCCGCTCAGGCAAAGACAATTCCTTTGTGAGTATCAACTCGCCGCCCTGGGAAAGCCAAAGTGATTTCAGTCGGGGCTATGGTAGTAGCGACCGCGGCCGGTACAGAGATGGTTCTCGCTATGCCTCCCCGCTCGAATTACTAAATCAATTAGCTGAATATTTCCGCCAGAATGATCTGTCTAATTCCCTTGACGGCAATGGCTTTACCTCTGGTCCTGGTTCGCAGTTTCGTCTAGTTGATAGTACTTATCGCCTCCCTACTCAACTACCAGCCTTGGATGCGTTCAAACCCCCATCTCCTAATGACCTCTTGAGTGGTTTACCGACCCCTCCGGGCTTGCCTAAGCCAGGCGACCTGTTATCTCACTTACCAACCCCTCCTGGTCTACCTTCGCCTAAGAATATCTTTGATAAGTTGCCAAATCCGTTCAAGCTATTCGGTTAGGTTCAAGTCTGATCGAGTCTTGGAGTTGTCCAAAAACAGATATGCACCTCTTGGGAAAGTACAAAAGGTGCATATTTGATTGAGTGAACGATTTTCTTGAGTTAGTTACCAACTAACTAACTTACTTACTTAGCTATTTTTTGCCGCCAATATATTTGATGATCATGTCGTGCCATTGCGGCCAATCATGAGCATTTTCGTTATATTCTTCCACCGCGTGCCAGACGCCTTTGTCCCACATCAGTTGTGAGAATCTTTTGTTGTTGCCGTGAAGCGGGTCTTCAACACCGATTGGAATGATCCAGTCGATTTCGCGAATCTTATGGAGCTTGTCGTGATCGTTTAAGTTTTCGATGTACTCACAGGGGCTGCCTTCTTTGATGACATCGTCAAAATGGTTGTCGGTCCATTCGTGCACATCGTAAACACCGCTCATGGCGACTACGCGCTTGAAGTGTTCAGGAAAACGCAGTGCTATGCTGGCCGAGTGATAAGCGCCAAAGCTGGCGCCAGTAGCGATGGCAAAAGGATTGTCATTTTTTGAGAGTGTAAAGGGCAAGACTTCTTGGACAATATAGTTTTGATATTGCAAGTGTCTATGAGCGCGATCTGTTGGGTGGGCGTTTTTGTTGAACCAACTTTCGGGGTCAACACTATCGACGCAGAAGACTTGAATCCAGCCTTCGGAGATGTGATGGCCGAGGGTATTGATCAAACCCCGGTTTTCCCAGTCGTAAAAGCGTCCTTGTGAAGTTGGAAAGACTATGACGCGAGCGCCACTGTGTCCGAACTGAAGAAGCTCCATCTCGCGACCGAGAGCTGGGCTATGCCATTTATGATATTCCCGCAACATTTGCCTTGATTGCCTTTAGCCAGTATTGATGCCGAGAAATTGTATCATGGTGGCGCGAGCGTCAAGGGTAACCGCGCGGTTACTAGTGTCATAAGTAACTAAATCGCTATACTTGTTAACGCAAATTGTTCATCCTTGTCATGATTGGGGCCATGCTCCTGGCAAGTTTCTCCAGTGAAGTGATTAACCTATGAATTCAGTATTTCTATCGCCGAATTTTCCTCCCAACTTCGCTAACTTTGCTGTACAGCTAAAGCAAGCTGGAGCCTGCGTTTTAGGTCTTGGTGATGATCATTATGATGATCTCAGTGGCGATGTGCGACGCAGTTTGACCGATTATTATCGTGTTTCAAGTATGCATAACTATGACGAACTGGTGCGGGCCATGGGCTACTTTACCCATCGCTACGGCAAGATGGACCACCTCGATTCACACAACGAATATTGGCTTGAAACCGAAGCTCGCCTGAGAACCGATTTCAATATTGAAGGCATTGACGTTCATCAAATAGGCAAAATTAAACGTAAGTCTGAGATGAAGGAAGTGTTCTTAAAAGCCGGGCTTGAACCTGCCCGTGGGCGTGTTTGCAATAGCAGAGAAGAGCTAGTTGCTCTCATAAAAGAGGTGGGTTATCCCGTTGTTGCTAAGCCAAACATTGGTGTTGGTGCGGCTAAAACCTTCAAAATTTGTTCTGAGTCTGAAATAGATAATTATCTGACCGAAAAATTGCCAGAAGAATACATCGTAGAAGAATATTGTGAAGGCCGAATTGTTACTTATGATGGGCTTGTAGACGGCAATGGCGAGGTGGTTTTTTCATCATCGCTGCGCTACAGTCGTGGGGTGATGGAAGTTGTTAATGAAGATTCTGATATCTACTATCATACTGTGCGCGAAATTGAACCAGAGCTAGAAGCTGCTGGTATTGCCACTCTTAAGGCTTTTGATATGCGCAAACGTTTCTACCATCTTGAATTCTTCATGAAAGAAGATGGCTCCATTACGCCTTTGGAGGTCAATATTCGCCCGCCAGGCGGCTTGACTCTTAATATGATGAATTATACCTTTGATGCCGACTGCTACCGCACTTGGGCCAATTTGATTGTCAACGGTGTCTCTGAGCCGTTGGGCGAGCGCAGCCATCTTGTATTTTACGTTGGTCGCAAAGATCGCATTCCATATCAAATGACACACCAACAAGTTTTGGAAAAGTGTTCGGGCGTGATGATGCATCATGAAAGATTGAATGATGTTTTCTCTGGTGCACTAGGTAATTATGGCTATCTCTTGCGCCATGAAGAGATTGAGCCTTTGCTCGAAGCTACTGAGCTGATTCAGCGACGGGGCTAAAGGCGCACTTGTGCTAGCTGCGTTAGGTTTGTGGTCGGATGACAAGGTTAACCGCCTCACAGGTCTGGCTGCTTAATTGATTGTCAAGCACCGGGATCGCTTGAGCTGAAGGGGCCTTGCTGCTTGTTTACAAGCCTTGATTAACCAGGTCCAATACGTGTTTCCTGAACATTGGGCCTGACATGTCTTAAGGTCAGGAGCCTCTTTAACCAACTTTTCAACAAACCTAAAAACACAGAAACCAAGCAATCCCAACTCATTCCAGATAAAAGCAGCGCTGATGTTGTCTTTTGTTGGAACTCGCACTTTGTTGTGTGCTTGCTGAGTCGAGACTTGATTGGTTTTCTGATGATTTGTTTGTGGACTGGTTCGGTTTTGTGTAGAGGAAAACCCCATCAACCCGAGAAGAGAACTCATGAACACACCCTCCACGACCCCCGCTCAGAAGTCCAATGTCACCATTGGCTTCGGTCTGTCTCTCCTGAAGCAGGAAGCAGCTGCCTCCACTGGCAAGAACGTTCTCGTGTCGCCGGCATCTGTTGCCATCGCCCTGGCTATGACCCTCAATGGTGCCAAGGAAGCCACTCTCGCGGCCATGAAGGCTACCCTGGGCTACTCCGAAACGGAGAGCGTCGAAGCCATCAACGCCAGTCTCGCTGCCATCATTGCCGGTGTCACCGACCCGAACATCGGCGTCGTGCTCAAGGTTGCCAACGCCATCTGGGCCGAGAAGAACATCGAATTCAAGACCGACTTCTTCGACCGTGCGGCCGACAGCTACAAGGCCCAGGTCAACACCGCCGACTTCCTCGACCCGCAGACCGTCACCGACATCAACGGCTGGGCCGAACTCAACACCAACGGCAAGATTCCCACCATCATCGAGGAGATCTCTCCCGACATGGTCATGTATCTGCTCAACGCCGTCTACTTCAAGGGCCCCTGGACCACGAAGTTCGACAAGTCGCTGACCAGCACCGGCACCTTTGCTGGCGAAGCTGGCGCCGAGGACGCGGACATGATGTTCCGCAATGGCGACATGCGCTATTCGCAGGGCTCGAACTACTCGGCCGTGGCCCTGCCCTTCGGCGAGAACAAGCGCGTTCAGCTCTATGTTCTGCTGCCCAACCAGGGTGTCGACATCAACACCTTCGTCGCCGGCCTGGACGCCTCGGTGCTCGCAACCATCAAGGCCACCACCTGGGAGAGCGAAGTCGACCTCACCCTGCCGCGCTTCGAGCTCGACTACGACGTCGACCTCAAGGACTCGCTCTGCGCCCTCGGCATGGAACCGGCCTGCCTGCCTGGCGCCGACTTCACCGGCATGGCCGATGAAGCCCTGGTGATCAGCACCGTCAAGCACAAGACCTATGCCAAGTTCGACGAAGACGGCGGCGAGGCTGCTGCTGTCACCGCCGTTGGCATGGCGCTCGAGTGCATGTCCTACACGCGCCAGATGCGCGTCGATCGCCCCTTCGTCGCCATCCTGATGGACGAAGGCACTGACACCCTGCTCTTCGCTGGCAAGATCGCCTCGACGAAGAAGTAAGGCTTCACGCCTAAAGGTTAACGCCTAAAGTTAACGCCTCTGCTCTAAAGGGCTGCTCGGATATTTTTCCGGGCAGCCCACATGGCTCTGGCAAGTTTTTTACTCGCACTTGCTACTGCGTGAGGTAGTAGTAATTATGTCACATCCCAGTGGTACTTATTGGCTCTCAAAGAGCTTTTTGCTCCTGCCGTATTGCGCTGCCAAGCTTGTCTCATTTTCACTAGAAAAATGAGACAAGCTTGGAGAAGGTAGAGTGATTGGAGGCTGACTCTATCGCTTTGGATTGCTGTCTTTTGCTGCCAGCATTTAATACTGCGATTTGTCTTCTATACTGGCCTTTTTTAGATCCTCAGCTGCTTCTTTGGGCTTACCGATCAGCTTGTAAAGCGCTGCCCGTTCTTTGTAGCAGCGTGCCGTCGGCTCTAATTTAATCGCCTTGGTGTAGTCGTCGATGGCCTCTTTGTAGTGCTTTGCTAGCCCCAGCATGCGGCCTCTTGTCTGGTAGGCTTCTGAGTCTACAGCGTTGATTTTGATCAGCTGTGTAAGCTCTCCTGCGGCCTTGTCGTATTGATGTTGTTGTTCAAAGCAATAAACTATGCGGTAAATAGTCCAATCTCTAAATTGCTTTTTCAGAGCGGCGCGATAAGCGGCAATGGCATCGTCATAGCGATTTAGGTTCACTAGTACTGAGCCTTTCAGTTCCAACATCTCAGCTTCTGGAGCATATTTATCTGAATATATAGTGATGTCGCTTAGTGCCTCTTTATGCTTGCCCAGGGCTTCGTAAGCAAGACAACGCTGAAGGTAAGCTTTCGTATCTGGATCTTTTACTGTTAGCGCTTTGGTGCTAGAGGCGATTGCCTGTGCGGGTTTGTTTTGTAAATTGTATAGTTGGGCCTGAAGTTTATAGGCATTGCCCCACTCAGGATTGAGTTTGATAGCGCGTTTGGTGAGCTTCTCGCATTCAGCTATGTGATCATCCGTGATAGTACTTTCTTCTGCCAAATAGGTCCAGGCGAGCAGGCACAGGGCTTGAACTGAGGCGTTGGGGAGATTACACAGTCTGACAAGTATCTTTTGTGCCTCAGCAATATGTTTTTGATTCGTCAGTTGTTGTGCTTGCTTGAATAAGAGTTCTTCTTGATTGGCTGCAGTCGCCGGTATAAGCGTGGTTGGAGCGGTCAAAGCCAACGCAGTAGCCGAGTAAAGTAGAGTGTTTTGGAGCTTTCTTTGTCTTCCGTTCATTGCTGTTTTAATTCCATTCTTCGTATCGTTTTATTTTGGTGCGCAGAAGGTTTTCTACGAATATTTCTTTTGACTGGCTATCTAATGAGCTTTTCGGAACAATGACGTTGACATTTAAAGATCGGCAAATGTAGTGGTCTTTTGTGGCAAAGCAATTGAGGAAGTTGGCCCATGGATTAGCGATTAGATTTCTGCGAGAACGCACGGTGAGTTTATCATCCGAGAATGTTATAAAAACAGGCAAGTCTAACTCTACTAGTTTGCGCAGTCCGTCAACTCTTTCTTTGAATATGCAGAGGGCGTGTATAAAGAATATTGGTATTATTAGCGGTGCGCACCTGGATATTGCAGTGTTGACTTCACTTCCTGCTGCTTCTCCCAAAATACATAAAATAAGAAATGAACAGAAATAGCCAAACAGTATGAAGCCTATGTAGCGTATGCCAAGAAAGGCAAGACTGTACTTAGGGAAGAGCTTTTTCTCCAGGTTTGTTAGCTCTTGCAGTGAATAGTTGCATTCTATTGTGAGAGCCTTTGCGCTCGGCTGCCATTCTTTTGATTCTGGGATTTTCGCGAGCCTTGCTGATTCTTGTTCGAGCTTGTTCCGTTCTAGGTTTTTGAGTTTGGGTGCACCAGCGAAGACAATATCTGCTTCCTGCGGGCCCAGTTTGGAGTAAGCCACTCCGCTATCAATAATCAATTTGCGAACTTTGTTTAATTGCTCAGCGGAAGCGAAACATCTTTTGGGTAGGGGGATGATTGTCTTGTCAGAATAGAGTGTCAGTGATTGCGCTAGCTCATAACAGGCGCTTGTTTCACTCCAGGGCGAAAGCATTGTTATGTAGGCCGTCGAAAACTCAAAACCGGCTGAACTAAGTGTGTATGTGACGGGTGATCGGTAGCGCCGTTCACGGGCGAAGGTATTAAGTTGCGTCGCCTTTATCAGTTGCCATAACCAGCAGGCAAACAGAGGCGGAATCAATAGCACTGCTAGAAATAACGAAACCTTGATCCACGATTGATACGGACCTTCTGGTAGTGGAGAGTCTGTGAATATGCCTAAATAGCGAAGTACTATAATGGCTGTAACTAGTAATGCTATGCAAAAAGCTGCAATTACGAGGTTATTGGCGCTTTCTTTCTTGTAAACCAACCAGCTGGCATTGTTTACTTCAGAGTCTTGGTAGTTAACTACTATAACGTAGGGCTCATCTAGCCAGTAGGCAGAAGCATAGTCGTTGTTGGTGTTTTCATACTCGCTCATTGCCGCTGAAGCGCTAAACAAGCAGATCTTTAAAGAATATCATTTGTTCGCCACGGTCGCGAGCGCAGTGCATGCTCATTTCTGCAGCGCCAAGCAATGAGTTTATGTCGGTAAAGTCTTCAGGAATGCTGGCTGAGCCGAAAGCGTACGAAAGTTGCTTGCCCTCGGTACCGACTAGTGGTTTTTCCATAAGCGTCTTGATGATTTTCTGGGCAAAAACCTTTGTGCCACTAGATTTGGTGCTAGGGAGAAGAATGCCGAAATCGTAAGCTTCATAGTGAGCCACGATATCGGTATGACGTTTCTTGCTGTTGATGCGAATTGTAGCGTCGGCAATGGCGTCTATCGGTATGGGTTTGCGTCGCACTACTCCGTCTACAGTTACTACTTCGCGGATCTCGAAAATAATTACCGACATTGAGCCTTTGGCCCGATAGATGCGGAAAAATTCTTCTTCTAAGAAGTAGAGGAAGGCTGGGTGAATGAAAAGACCAGTGTCTTCTCGGCGCAGACTCATCATTACTGACTGAATAGCTGCACCATCTATGTTCTTTGGCTTTACAATTGGCTTGGTGGGTGGTCCTAGTTTGGCCGGTTGGGCTAGCGGTGTGCTTGGTGCTGGCTTAGCCGGTGGTGCGGTTTGGGCAGGCGGTGAGCTTGGTGCTGGTTTCGCCGGTTGGGCCGGTTGAGCCATCGGCTGCAATAGTGCTTGTTCTCGCGTTTGGTGCGCAGTGGAAACTGGTGGGAGTGGCGGTGCTGCCCTTTCTGGCTGCGTCGATTTAACTGGCTCTTTGTTGACGAAAGTAATGATGTCGCAGGCAATCAGGTGGTGAATTGACCTGACCAGTAGCGGCCGTGGCAGAATTTGTACATTTTCCAAATCTGACATGGTGCTGTCACCATCAAGACGTAGATAGAGAGCGGCGAGGGCTTCCATGTCGACTGGCGCATCAGGGGTGGCTTTGGCTGAAAATTCTTCGCCAGTTAGAGCTATATGAGCGTGCTTGAAGACGGAATCAGCAGTCATGCCGCGACTTGTCAGTTCTTCTAGAACCTGGGCCAGGGGCCGGACATGCTCAAGTAGAATTTCTGATGATTTGACCAAATTGCGGGTGCTTGTGGTGGCACCTACTTTGAAGGTGTAGTTGGCGGCAGTCCAGTACATGATTTCAGCAAAGGCGCCGTCACCCGCAAGTTCGCCTTCAGTGTCGAGCAGTTTCGCTTCAATTGGGTGGCCTTCTTGAATGAAAAGACTGGCTGTATTGCCTTCTTCTTCCAGCTGTAAAAGACCTGTCATTTTCTCATTGCTAATGAGCTGCAGTAGTCTTGGCAGCGATATTTCCGCTATTTTTCCAATTAGTGGAAATGCTAACTGTCTTGTCCGTGGTGGCGCTGTTATATTTACCGTCGGACTAGTTCCAGTTGTTGCATTGGCTGTTGTATTTGTAGATTGACCTGGCTGGTTCGGAGATTGTTTCTGGGAGCCCTGGGATGATTGTTGCCCCACTGAGGCGCTGAGGGACATATTGGCTTTTGTTAGGGCCGGGTGGTTGTCGCTTGACTTGGCCAATCGGGTAGAAGTCTCAAGTTCTTCAGCTTTTGATATGACTTCCTGGGCATTAGCTGAGGCTGTAGCAATCTGCTTGTATATCAAGAGCACGTCGTGACCGCTAATTTGCGAGACAACGCTACGTTTGCCGCTTTTCTCGCAAATCAAAAGCCAGCGAGGGTCTCTGTCTTTTAGCGAGCAGATTACTTCAAGGGTAAAGAGCAGTGTTTCGTTGTTGCGCCAGGTGGCGATAAGCTTCTCGCCAGGCTTCTGGAGAGACTGTGACAGCATCTGGTGAAGAACAGGAATGTCCGGCACATTTTTTAGGGTAATGCCGGTTTTCTTGATCATAGCTCCCCCTTGTTCCACTTAGTTTATGCCATCTCTCGGCGGCTTCGGCAAGTGGTTGTAAAGGTTGAGGCTCAATGGTTACAGCTGATTGGCTGATAACTTTTACTGAACTTCAGTCCATTTTATCGGTTCGGCGCCCTCTGGCTCGGCACTGGTTTCGTCTGCGCGGCTGAATTGGTCTGTGTTGACGGTGGTTGCCGGCTTGTCTTTTGTTACTTTCATGGCAATGGCTGGACGCAGGGCCGGGACTGCTTCTAGTTTTGCTTCTGTTTTTGTCTCTGGTTTTGCCGCAATTTTAACTGTTGCCGGCTTTTCAGCCACGATCTTCTCGGGCAAGATCTTTTCTGTAGCAAGTTTTGCTACTGCGGTCTTCTCAGGCACAGCCTTCTCCGCCACAGTCTTGGCCAGTTCGACTTTGCCTGCACCAGTTTTTGGTTTTGGCACAACCGTGCAGCCAACTTTGCAGGTACCGGCTCTAATCATGTCTAGCTCGGCGGCCGCGCTATGGGAGAGGTCAATTACTTTGCTTTTAGTGAAAGGTCCGCGATCGTTGATTACTACGATACAACTGCGGCCGTTGCAGTGATTTTTTACGTGAACATGGGTGCCAAATGGCAGGGTGCGGTGGGCAGCAGTAAAGAGATGTTTTTCTAAGACCTGCCCTGAAGCTGTCTTCTTGCCATACAAAGAATGGTGGTAGTAGTCAGCCATGCCCATAAAATCATGGCCAGTTTTGTCCTTTGCAGCGGCCTTAGACGAATCTTCAAGGGCAAAGGCTGGTTCTATAAACCATAGCGTGTTGCCAGATAAGGCGCTGACCATGGCGGTAAAGAGAGCGAAACTAGCTACTAATACTGGACGCATCAGCTAACTCCGTTGGGGAAGAAGCATTGTCGGGCTATCTTGACATATCTACCTTAAGCGATTCCAATAATCCTGGCTGTCCGGTTACAATAAATCGTTCCCCGTCATTGATGATTCGCATAGTTATGTCTGAAGCCCCCAGTAAATCCGAAATTAGAGACAGTGTCATCTATTACACTTGTCAGCGTCGTTGCTATGGCGTAACTGGCCAGTCTGGCATTTGTTGCACCTTAGGCAATAGAGATTGGATTATGGGTCCCATAACTGATGCCAAAGAATTTCTACAAAGGCTCAATGTGCGCTTTGGAAAAAAATATAAATATGACGACGTCTTTATTGAGTTCGAGGAAGGTCGTCGCCTGTTTCCTGAACGTTCATGCTGGCAGAACCCGGATCACTTTCCCGCACTTCGAGTCGTACTTGACCCTGAAGAATCCTATCCTTGCCAGTTTCTTGAGAATCACCAGTGCACTATTCAAGATATTAAGCCAAAAATTTGTGCTGACTACCTGTGTGATCACCTCAAGCATGTGATTTCTACAGTTACTGGTGAGAGCCCTTAGTCACAATACTTACCGTTTATATAGAATTGGTTTTCTTGATCACAAGTTCAGTACTTCTATCGAATAAAACATTGTGGTGCGGTCGGTATTGGTAACGCATCATTGCTGATAGAGAAGTTGTAGTAAAGGACTGCTGACTTTATTCAAAGCTTGATGCATGATTTTTGCGTGCTTTCTTTTTAAAGATGGCACTATCTGTAGTGTCGTTGATCTTTTGCTGCTTTTCTGGCCGCCCGGTTCGCAATTCGAAATATTGGGGGCAAAAATGTTATCGTTTAAGGCTCTAGGCCTAGCTTTGGCGCGCCCATTCGGAGGTAGTGCGCAGTCGCCATTGTGCTTGTATCTCAGTGCATTGATTGTGATGGTGCTGTTTTTGCTTAGTGCTATTCTCGCCGTGTTGGCCGAGCCCCTGGCAGGTAAGCTTGATAGTGCACACGATGGTAATCCCAGAATCACATTAGTCTCTAACGCTATGGTTATTTGTAGTTTGAGTGGCCTGCTATACTCAAACTATTGGTTCAACGAGTGGTTCGCCTATGCCAAGGAGTCTTGCTGAAGGAACCCCTGCCCTCGGAATCCATATCTCGTCTTTAGTAGTGCTGCTCGGAATTTCTGTCGCTAGCTTTGCTCATGGCAGTGCTTATGCTGCAAATAAGAATGAAGGGGTGCGGCTCTTACCTTTCCCCACTGAATACTCAGTTGGCACCTTGGGCCTGTTCGATGAGGCTCCTGGATTAACCTCTAAGGGCAAACTTTTACCTATTGGTGAAGCTCGGGGCCTAATCAAAGTGCCGCAGGATAAATTGGTGAAGCTGTATCCGGGGGTGCACTTCTTCCAGCATCCAGAGTTTTTGCTCAAGCTACCTCCTGATGGGCTTGATTACATCAACTTGCGCTTCACAGCTATGACCGATGCTGATGAAAAGATCAGTGATCGATTGATTCCCTATATTCATCATCTTTCTGGCTTGAAAGGTATTGATATGGATAAGTCTGAAACTACAGATGCTGGCTTATCTAAGCTGGGAACTATGCCGGAACTGAGAGCTCTGGGGTTGGCTGAGACCATGGTCACAGGAAAGTGTTTGCGCGACTTGACGGGATGCAAAAAACTTGAAGCATTGCGTTTTGCAAAAGAGACCATCGATAATGATAGTTTGCGTTATTTGAAAGAGTTTCCCAATCTTGCTAGTTTAGAGTTATCGCGAACCAACTTGTCATTGCGCGGTCTTGAGCACGTGAGCAAATGTACTAAGCTGAAGAGTCTCGATATCAATGAGAACCCTGATATTGATGACAGAGCTGTGCCACTACTCTTGAAGTTGACGAATTTAGATCAGCTGTACATAAAGCAAACGAAGATTTCATTTGCTGGATTGCTACAGCTGAGTAAATTAGGCACTATCAAAATCCTTCTTCCTCAGCCATTTGACCTATATACAACAGCTCAGCAAGCGCAGATTCGAAAATACTTTCCCGATTTTAAGCAAAAAGGAGCGAAGGGTGGACGAAAGGTAGACTCTTATACCAAGACAATGTTTGGGCCGCTATCTCGCTAATGCGAACCACTGAGTGCGATTTTGTTGCGACATATTCTGCTAGCCCATAGGGCGATCTCCCTGGGCCTGAATTCGGACTTTCGTTTTATCTCAACCGCTTAACTTCAAAGCCACAGAGATAGTCGATGATTGATTCCGAGACTGCTTTAGAGCGCGGCCAGTTTGCTGCTGCTGCAGATAAGATCGGGAATAGTGGCAAGGTGGACCAGGCTGCTGTAGTTTGAGTTGCGGTATTTGCTGCACCGAATAGATTTAATTGAAGACACACGGATATTGCTATGCTGCCAATCACTGTTCCCAGTGCAAGAATGTAGTACTGAAGCATGGCAAAGAGAAGCTCACGATACACTCCAGAAAGCCCCGTTGCGTGTGAAATTGTCACAGTGCCGGCGAACATTTCGCCCGGCGTGGGTGAACGAAGTAGTCTTCGAAAAACAAAACGCAGGTAAAGCAGCGGCAGAGGAGAAAATGCTAGACAAAAACATCCAAACATCACATAGTCGTTAGCGATAGCTCCGAAAGTATGGTCTGGCATTGGATGTTTGAGGTAGCGAAAGAGGCAGGGTGCAAATGCCACCAAGCCAATGGCAGTAAAGTCAATGCAAACTCCAATAGCGCGATCTAGAGCGATCATGCTTGCCGGCGTATTTTGAATTTTATTTTGAACTACATCTGGAACTACATCTGGAACTAGATCCATACACTCAAAATCACTTCTCGCAGGGTATCTATTCTTTATTCCCTGCTGCAGCTCGCTTGCAACTTAACCACCATAGCCAGGTTGTGGTCTGCCCATTTGTAGAGTGAGGATCATCATGGCATTTTGCCAGCTACCGGTGTAGCGGCCGCTGTAGACGAAATGTTCGAAGGCAGCTGGGAAGTCAGTTTGCGAAAGAGCAACTTCTTCAGGGCTGTACCAGCCGACGAAGCCTTCGCAAGTAGTAGCTGGTTGGTAGCCTTCGCCGGGAGGTGGGCCGTAGTCTACTGGGTTGTTTCCGCCACCGCCGACTACTGTGGGAACGCCGTCGTCAGCGAAACCGCTGCTAGATGAGTGGCCTCTGGCGCCTGATTGGCCCCATTCGCCAGGAGGAGCAATGAACTCGTCTTTGCCAGAAGCATCGGGCATGTAGCTACCGTGGCCGGTGGTTAGGCCAGCGTCGCGGCGATCCATGATGCCAGCATTGATGCGGTGCGCTTTGCTGAAGCCCATGTAAGGGGGCAAGCCATTGACGCCTTCGTCACCGTAGATGTGCTCGGCGTGGCCGCCAGCTTCGTAGACGAAGCTATCCATGGTGGTTGGGGGAAGACCGTTTTTCAAGCTGGTAGCCACTCTTTGTTGAGCTTCGGCTGGTGAAGAAACAAGACCGCTGAATAAGACTGCTACTGCTAGAACCACTTGAATTGCTTGTTTGGCAAATGCGCTCATTTTCTCGGCCCCTTTAGTAAGTGCTGCACTGGCAACGTGCTCAATATAGGTAAGGGGGTTGGCAGGACCCGGGCAAAGATTTGGCAGAGTTTTGGCATTCCTGAATTTGCAATAATAGCTAGATGTCTTTAAGCCTCTCTAAAAAAGCACTGATTCTTGTGGCCATTCCCCTGGCCTTTGAAATAGTCTTTGTCGTCAGCTTGTCGGCCCTGCTCTATTCGGTCGACAACGAGCGCAAGCGTGAGAACCACGCCCGTGAGGTAAGTGCTAGTGTCAATGCCGCTCTAACCGCCCTGCTAGACAGGTTTTCGTCTTGTGTGCTCTATCACGTCTCCGATAGCCCTTCTTTTAAAAAGCGCTTTGAGACCTCGCGTTTCAAGATTCGCGCCCAGATAGATGGCCTTGAGGCCTTGGTGCGCAATCATCCCGAAGAAAAGGCCGCCGTTGACAAGATTACTGGTCTGCTTACTGTCTCGGTGGAAAATCTTCAACGGGCTCAAGGTCAGCTTGAGTTAGGCAATAAAATTGGGGCCGCCCGCATGTGGATGCGCGCCGACAAAGACATTGGCCATCTTCTGGGGGCGATAGATGAAATTACTGTCTATCAAGAGAAAGTCTTGGCTGAGCGGAAGGCTGCCCAGGCCGGCTATCGTCGTGCTGTAGAGATTATTTTGCCAGCTGGGCTGCTATTGAACGTGCTTATAGCCATTGGTCTGGCTTTCTACTTCAATCGCGGTACCACTAGGCGGCTTAATGTTTTGCTCGACAATACCAAGCGCCTGGCAGTTGACCAACCGTTAAACCCGCCTTTGGTTGGCCGCGATGAAATTGCTCGGCTCGACCATACTTTCCGCGATATGGCTTCGGCTTTGGAAGAATCCCGGCGCAAAGAGCATGCTGTGGTAGACAATGCTGAAGACGTTATCTGCTCCCTCGACCGCGACGGCCGCTTCCTTGCTGTAAACCCAGCTGTGGCAAGGCTCTGGGGCTACTCTGATGAAGATTTGATTGGTGATGGGCTTGATGCCATTGTCCATCAAGACGATGTCAAAGCGACTTTTAAGGCGATCGATGAGCTGGTGGCCAGTGCCAGTGGCACAGGTTCATTTGAGAACCGCATTATTTGTCAGGACGGTCGTGGCGTTGACTTTGCCTGGTCTGCCCATTGGTCTAAGGCTGATAAAACGCTGTTTTGTGTGGCCCGCGATATCACTGAGCGCAAGCAGGTCGACCGCATGAAGCGCGATTTTGTCGCCATGGTTAGTCATGACCTGCGCACTCCTTTGACTTCCATTCAGATGGTTCTATCGCTCTTAGAGGCCGAAGCCTATGGCCAGCTTAGCGATAGCGGCCATGAAAACTTAGAGGCGGCCGAGGCTAACGTTAACCGTTTGATTGGTTTAGTTAATGGTCTGCTAGACCTTGAGAAAATGGAGTCTGGCAAATTAATACTGCTGCGCGAAAGCTATAAGCTCGCCGATATTCTCACGCCATCTTTGCAAGCGGTGCGTGGATTTGCTGAGCAGCAAGGAGTGCAGTTGGCTGCTCCAGCTCACGGCAATCCCGAGATTTTTGCCGACCGCGACCGTCTTGTGCAGGTCATTATTAATTTGGTTTCTAATGCCATCAAGTTTTCTCCTAAAGGTGGCACTGTCACCTTGGCTATCGCTGAAGAGCCCGAGTGGATCAGGTTTAATATCATTGACCAGGGCAGGGGCGTTCCCGAGCAGTTGAGGGAGGCGATTTTTGATAGATTTAAACAGGTTGAAATCGATGATGCCAAGGTAAAAGGCGGCAGCGGTTTGGGGCTAGCTATCTGTAAGGCAATTGTTGAGCGTCATGGTGGAACAATTGGGGTAGATTCGCAAGAGGGAAGGGGCAGTACCTTCTGGTTTAGAATTCCTCGTAAAATACAAACTGTTTGAGGTTCACGTGGCCAAAGTTCTGATTGTCGAAGATGATGTTTCGCTGGGCAAGATGATTCGCGATTGGCTTTTGATGGAGCATCATAAAGTCGAGATCGTCACCGATGGTGCCGAGGCCCAGAACATGTTGAAAGTCTATGAGTATGACATTCTCATTCTTGATTGGGAGCTGCCTCACGTTTCTGGAATTGAAATTCTCAAAGAGTTTCGTGGTCGCGGCGGCGCCACTCCAGTTTTAGTGCTTACCGGCAAAGGTGAGATCGATGATAAAGAAACCGGTTTCGATGCTGGTGCCGATGATTATTTGACCAAACCATTTCACGGTAAAGAGCTAACAGCCAGGCTGCGAGCTCTTTTAAGACGCCCTGAAGGTTATGTTGGCGATTTGCTCAAGTTTGCTCACCTTACTCTCGATCACCAAAATTTTCAGGTGATGAAGAATGGGGAAGAAATCAGGCTCTTACCTAAAGAATTTGCCTTGCTTGAATTTCTCATGCGCAATCCCAATCGCGTTTTTGCTGCTGAGGCCCTGCTCAATCGCGTTTGGGTAACTGAGTCAGAAGCCACTGTTGATGCCCTCACCACTTGCATTAAGCGCTTGCGCAAGAAAATAGATGTAGAAGGGCAGCCTTCTATTATTCGTACTATTCACGGTGTTGGCTATCGCTTAGAGGCTTAAACCAAGCTACCTAAGCTCTGCTTTGCAGGATTGATTTTCGCTTGCATGATTGGCGGAAGGGTGATTCTGCCATGGCATAGAGAATGTCCATGCCCACAGTTGCTCCGAGAATGGCAGTAATGTGCGATGGGTCATAAGGTGGTGAGACTTCCACCACATCGCCCCCGACAATGTTCAAACCGCGAAATCCCCAGAGAATTTCTCTTTGCATAGCCGAGGTAAGGCCACCGGGCAAGGGAGTTCCCGTGCCTGGTGCAAAGGCTGGATCCATTCCGTCTACATCAAGTGAGATATAGCATTTGCGGTCACCGACCACTTGCCGCACTCTGTCAATAATTGCTTGGGCGCCCATGTGCAGACATTTGTCGGCAGTTATCACAGTGAATTTATCATCCGGCGGAATGAGCGTACGAATACCGATTTGAATAGAGGTTTCTGGATCAATTAGACCCTCTTGTGCGGCATACCAGAACATACTGCCATGATTGAGGTGTTTGGCCTCGTGAGTGTCAGTGTGAGCATCAAAATGAATCAGTGAGAGTTTGCCGTGATGCTTAGCGTGGGCTTTGATGGCAGGGTAGGCCACTAAGTGATCGCCGCCCAGTCCAAGAGTTCCGGCACCGCTTGCAGCCATTAAGCCTACATGCTTTTCTGTATTGGCAAGCATTTGATCTACTTGGCCTGGGTAGAACTGAATATCGCCGTAGTCAATCAGTTTGTATTCTTGCATTAGATCGTAGTCGAAGGGCCAGTGTATACCGGTGATACCGACATACAGCGACTGTTCACGAATGCTGCGTGGGCCGTAACGTGTTCCTGGGCGATTGACAATCTCTATGTCACAGGGAACTCCGTAGACAACAAATTCGGCTCCGTTGAGATCTTGAGTATGTTCTGCGCGCCAGAACGTGGGAATTCCGTGATACGGTACGCGTCCGAGAATGGTCTTTGAGTCCAGTATTCCCGACATAAGGGCTCCCATAAAGATTGAAAGTAAGGCTCCGAATTAAATCAGATCTGTCAGTACGCTGTCAATGTGATGGTGAGGCTTTTCCTCTGTTTCTGCCGAATAATAAAGATTGGTCGGTAGTGTTTGCACCATATGTGGTGCCGGTGGCGGTCGGGTGGTTTTGTCTTTGAGCATTTGTGTCGGTGTTCAAGAATGGCTCTACGTCTACTTGTGTCAGACTTGTGTCTTAACTGTGGCGGACTTGTGGCAGAAAAAGTTTTACTTGCCAAATCGTATTTGCGATTGTATTGTCATGGGGTGAGTCGGAATTGCAAGCGCAACCAACCGACAAATTTCAAAAACAGCAAAGGTTTTCACTGAACAAGCCACGGGCTTTCAGCTATATCCCTGTGCGTTTTTGAAAAGAGACAACGACATTTCGCCTTTCCCCCAAGAGGAATATCCCATGGACAAGCCTAGCCACGATCACGCTAAACACAGCCATAAGCATGGCGACAACCAAGCCAATATGGCCGCCGATATCCAAGATGCTCGTGTGGCCTGGGATCTCTGGAACAGTAAGAATCCTCAAGATTGGGACAAGGCTTTAGCAATTGTTGATAAAAACAATGAGCATAAGCACAAATACAACAAGAAACAGTGGAACGGCGCGATGGATGAAGTGGCTGCCGAAGCTGAAGCTAAGAAAGTTCACAAGCAATCTCAGACTATGCGTCCGCACAACAGAGCTGCAGCCAAGTCTCATGCCGCAGATGATGGTTTCGAGATCAACGATATCAATGACCTTGATGATAAAAATTCAGCTACCCGTCGAACTGACGCTGATGTTCGCATCAAGCACCCAGGCTACGCACCTGATAGTCGTTTCGCTCCAGAAGTGCCGAACAGCCCTGCTTATGATGCTGTCTACAATCAGCCAAAGCCTGAGTTTCATGGTCTAGATTTGGGCATCGTCAAGCTCGGTTACAACGACGGTGGTTCCCTAGAAGCCGGTGTCAATATCGGTGTGGCCAAGACCGATGTTCAACTTGGTGCTAACACCCGGGTTGATGCTGAGTTTATGCCAATTGGCGGACCTATTCACGCTAGAACAGGCGCTGGTGTTAACTTCAGCGAGAACGGTGTGCGCGGCGATGTTGGCGCTGGTGCCAACTTCTTCAATCTCGTCAACGGCGACGCTGATTTTGATGCCAGATTCGGCAGAAATACCGGTGTTGATGGTGATGTTCGCGGTCGTGTCTATCCTGTTGATGTACAAGCTGAAGCCGGTGCTGGTGTTGGTCCTGAGGGCGTGCATGCCTATACTGGTGCTAACACTGACGTAGCAGATTTAATTGGTGTTCGCACTGGTGGTCACTTCGATTTAGATAGCGAAGATTCTAGTGTTGGTGCTGGTGTTGGTCTGAGAGCAGGAGATCACACTCTTGATTTTGGTCCAAGCATCTACAGTGATGGAAATCGCACCATTAGACCAGATTTGCAATTGGACACAGGTTCAATTGATGATGAGACGTTCTATCCTACTGGTACCAGACGTAACAGAGAATAGTGACCAACCATCAAAAGGCTCCACGGGGGTGGCAGAGAGAAGCAGCTGAGCAATCGGCTGCTTTCCTCTTGG
This sequence comes from Obscuribacteraceae bacterium (SeqCode), assembly GCA_044378815.1. Taxonomy (GTDB): domain Bacteria; phylum Cyanobacteriota; class Vampirovibrionia; order Obscuribacterales; family Obscuribacteraceae. The sequence goes on from JBIPOV010000007.1 coordinate 93,350, forward strand.
AGGGGGTGTTTTGAGTATTTGAGCCACGACGGTGTCAGTTCTTTGTCTGAATCATTGTGCTAGTGCGCTACTTAAGCACGAGGCAGGGTGAAGTGAAATACACTGCCTTTTTCTTTGCCGTTAGTAACCCAGATTTTGCCACCATGCAGATTGACTATTTCTTTGCAGATGGTCAACCCAAGGCCTGTTCCGCCTTGGCTGTTGTGAGTTGAATCTGAAACTTGTTGAAAGCGCTCAAAAATAGTTGATACCATATCTGGTGGAATACCAGGGCCTTGATCCGTGACTGTTATTTCTACCATCGTTGTAGCAGCTTCTTTTTGACTAGATTCTTTCTTCCACTCTTCTTGGGGGCTAATTGAGGCGGCTAGAATCAGTCGACTATCGGGTGGGGAGAATTTAATTGCATTCGAAACAAGATTGAAAATTACGCGGTTGAGCTTTTCTTTGTCTGCCACCACCGCCAGGTTGGTTGTTGGGCTCTCGAAATGAATTTTGCCTTCTTCTGTTAGGGCCGCGACATTTAGTTTTACTGTGTTGAATACTTCTTGCAGATCAACTATCTCACTAGTTAGTGTCATGGTGCCTGATTTGATTTTTTCAATATCGAGCAGATCGTTAATCAGTCCAATCATTCTGACACCGTTTCTCTCTGCGGCTTTTATCAGCCTTTCGCCCCGTTCATTTAATTGGCCTAGCAAACCGGCGTCGGCCATCTCTAGAGTTCCTTGAATGGTACTGAGTGGTAGGCGCAAATCATGGGTAAACATAGCTACCATCTCTTGCCTGGCCCTCTCTAGTTCTTTGCGGTCAGTCATATCGTGCACGACAAAGAAGATAGAACGTTCTTCTTCAGACCAGTGGCCAGACCAGAGCGTGTCTACATACGAGCTTTCTTGCTGATTGAGGCGTCGACGCACCACGAATTCGCGTTCTTGGTCGCCTGAATGATTACGCAAGCTATTCATCCAAGAGAGCATTGCTTCTCTGCTGCTCTCGTCAATCACGTCTACTAATCTATAACCAATTAATTCATCAGGTTCTAGGCCAAATAGGTCAAAGCTGGCCGGGTTGACGCTTAGAAATCGACCGTCCTTGTCAACGGCGCAAATAGTGTCAAGGGCATTTTCAATTACAGCCCGTTCTTTATGGCTAAGGTCGTTCAAAGACCGAGCCATTTTGCGAAAGACGCGATCAGCTTCGGCAATTTCGTCACTACCTTGCAAGGGCGCTCGCAGCTGCATTCCCGTTGCCAGTCGCTCAGCGTTTTCTTTTAATACGCGCAGTCTACCGGTGACATCTTTCAATAAAAATATGGCTAGGGCAATGCTAAGAATGACGTTAACTACAGCAGCGATGGCCGCTACGCCAAGAGTTTGCTCACGCAGTTCAGATTGCCGATTGGGGCTGCGATCGGCCCAATCACGCCGGTAAATGGCCTCTAATTCCTGGTTCTTAATGCCAAGTTGACGAATTGTGGCAGGCATATTGCGCAAGACTTCTACGTCTTCTTTGTCCGTGGCCGGACCTAAACCGCTTTCCATTGCCGCCGCTGCATGGTCTAATATTTTTTGAGCATTGCTTAGAATTTCGCGGGATTGCCTCAACCTGCTTTGAATTTCAGGTTGATCGTTGCAGAGGCCTTCAAGCTCGGCATATTCAGCGTTGAGCTTGTCAATTGCAACTTTGTAGCTTTGGTCAAAGTTGCCGCTGGTGGCCCATTGCTTTTTAAGTTTTGGCACGACATTTTGCCAGAGGTCAAATAGCTCGGCTGACAAGCGGCTAATGCCCGCAGCCACCCTTCTTGAGCGCTGTGAGTTGGCTGTCTCGGCTTCAGCCTGCTTTTGCAGGTTGACGAGCACGGCCACCACTCCGACCTCGAAAAAGAGGGGAATGGATACCAGAATTAGACCTTTTGCTGCTAGAGAAAGCCGCATTGCTGCCCACTTGTTTTCATGCCTGCAATATCCCCCTCCGGGCTTTCCTTAAACCCACTATTATCACAAGCCTAGTGGCATGATACACTCGCTTAATTTTGTACAAGCAAAACAATACTAGTAACGGTGTCAAGGAAGCGCAATGCCCCAAATCCTCTTCGTAGAAGATGACAAAGACTTGTCAGCTGTTGTCAATGAGTGGCTCACTGCAGATGGCTATACCGTTGAGATGGCTCATGATGGGCTTACCGGTTGGGAATTTTTGCGGCAATATAACTACGATGTGGTCATTTTAGACTGGAATTTACCTGGTCTGTCTGGACCAGAAATGTGTAACAGATATAGAGCTGCTGGTGGCGTAGCGCCAGTAATAATGCTGACGGCTAAGAGCCAAATCACAGAAAAAATGGAAGGTTTCGATTCTGGGGTGGATGATTACCTGACCAAGCCCTTCAATCTCAAAGAGTTATCGGCACGTTTGCGCGCCCTTCTTCGGCGGCCCCAGGCCGTCGTCACCAATGTCATAAGCAATGGTTATCTTGAGCTTGATGTAGTTAAGCGCAGAGTCACCAAGAGTGGTGTGGAGGTTCATTTGCTGCCGCGTGATTTTGAATTGCTCGAATTTTTGATGCGCCATCTCGACGAAGTCTTTAGTTCTGAGGCGCTTTTGCAACGAATCTGGGGCTCTGACGCTGAGGCCACTTCTGATGCATTGCGCACCTCAATCAAGCGCTTGCGACAAAAGCTTGATGTTGGTGACAGTGATGCTCAATCGTTTATTGAGAACATTCCGCGGGTCGGCTATCGCCTGCGTCGCTTGAACTAGGCTCTCGGTGCAACCAAGCTTATTTCTTCACTGCCTCATTACACCTGTCGTCTGTTACTGTCAGGCGAGGCACGTAGACATCAGGTTTTACCGGCGACGAGCTCAAACGCCTTTTAATTATTTCGACACTGGAACTCGTCTCAACTTTTCTGGGCAATCATAGTTTGGGTGTCGAGCGAGGAACAACCCAGTGCATTATGGGAATCTCACCATTGAGTTTGTGAGCAAAAAGCCATAGGCTTGCCAAACGGTCAAACATACGATGGTGACTTATGGTGGTAAGTTCTATGGCTCAGTCAACCCTTTTAAGCAGCCGCGTAGATTTTGTTGAAGCAGTCGAAGCAGGCTTGCTGCTTAGCTTCAATAATGTCTGCAAATCTTTTGCTGGTCTAAAAGCAAATGACGGCATCAGTTTTGACGTAAAAAGTGGAGGCATTCACGCTCTAGTTGGCGAAAATGGTGCTGGGAAGTCGACTCTGACAAAAATACTGAACGGATACTATTGCGCCGATAGCGGTTCAATCAGCCTTAATGGCCAGCAATTGAGACTAACTAGCCCGGCCGATGCCCGACGCCAAAGAATTGGTATGGTGCATCAACAGCTTGCTCTGGTGCCCAACCTTACTGTCTTCGAAAATGTAGTCTTGGGCGATCCAGCTTTGCCGTTCTGCTTTCGTACTAAGCGCTTAGAGCGGCGAGTCGCTGACATGGCAGAGGCCTTTGGCTTTAATTTTTCGCTAGCTGCGCCGGTCGAAACCCTTGGTATAGCCGAGCGACAAAAACTCGAAATTTTTAAATTGCTATGGAGAGACTGCGAAGTACTGATACTCGATGAGCCGACTTCGCAGCTGACTCCTTTAGAAGCCGATGAAATACTGACTTTAGTCGATGGACTCACTCGTAGTTCTAGGGATAGCGGGCGCATTGTTATCTTAATCACCCACCATATAGCAGAGGTTAAACGCTTTGCCGAGCGCATTACTGTTTTGCGCCAAGGTCAATGTGTTGCTACTAAAGATGCTACCGCTCTTACCACCACAGAAATAGCTCATATGATGGTGTTGCCAAAGGCTACAGACGATCTAAGAGATGCTATGCCAATCAAGGCTGAGAAAGGTTCTTCTGCTCAACCACTAATCGAGTTGCAAAACGTATCTACAAAAAAATCCGGTAGCAATCGCGCCATCAGTAATGTATCCATGGACGTTCGGGCCGGTGAAATAGTAGGTGTAGCTGGTATCAGTAGTAGTGGCCAGAACGAATTAGGGCAGCTGATTGCTGGGCTGTTACCGAAAAGTGGCGGCAAGCTATCTTATGCACCTCTTGCTGCACTGCGCGGTAGTACGAGAGCCACAGAAACAAAGCCAACAGCCTCTGCAGTTGTTAGTTATATCCCTTGCGAGCAAAGCATGGCATGCGCTCTTGGGCTTACTGTTTCCACTAACAGTTTTCTCAAAACAATTGATGCTGCATGCTCTCATCGTTTTGGCATTGTCAAAAAAGGAGCAATTGACAAACAGGCAAAAGCTTTAATTGCTGACTTCCAAATTTCGCCTTCCTTGCCTGGGGCAGCGGCCAATGAGCTTTCTGGTGGTAATCTACAAAGACTAATAATTGCCAGAGAATTGCGCAGTGATAGAGCAGTGTTGGTTGCTGACAATCCTTGTGCAGGGCTTGATGCTGCCATGGCGGCAAGGGTAGCCCGTGAATTGAAAGACACGGCACAAAGCGGACGGGCGGTTATTTTGATATCCCCTGACCTGAGCGAACTAATTTCCACTTGTGATCGTATATTGATAATGTTCAACGGCCAAATAGTCGGAGAACAGATAGCAGGGGCCTTTGATTATAAGGCTTTAGCCCTGATGATGTGCGGAAAAATTGAAGCCCCTTTAGTTTAACTGGTAACCAAGTGCTGACCGAATAGTAGTAGCTAGCGCTCGAAAAGATATAATCAGCAGTGCATGAACTATCAAGGCCAATTGAAAAAAGCGCTGGTACCGTTTGTCGGTTCTCTACTGTCGATAGGCTTTGGTCTTTTTGCCGTGGCTGCATTTCTTTATGTCACCGGACGCAATCCGCTTTCTATCTACAATGGCATGCTCGTGAGCGCTTTTGGTGATAGTTTTGCTCTATCAGAAACTTTGGTGGCCGCCACTCCTATAATGTTTTGCGCCTTGGCTGTTTCTATCGGTACCAGAGTAGGACTGCTCAATATCGGTGTAGAAGGGCAGCTCTTGGCTGGTGCCGCTGGGGCTACAGTAGTCGCTCTCAATTTGCCTCCCCAGACTCAGGCTTTGCCTATGCTGAGCCTGATGTGCTTGTCTGCCGTTATTTGCGGGGCGGCCTGGAGCGGCATTGCTGGAATTCTCAAAGTTTTTCTTCAGGTCAACGAAACCATTGTCAGCCTTCTCCTCAACTATGTAGCTGTGCTTTTAATCGACTATCTCATCCATGGCCCCTGGCAAGATCCCACTAGTACTAGCTGGCCCCAAACTCAAGCCTTTCCAGAATCAGCAGAACTACTACACCTAGCAGGGAGCAGAATTCACCTTGGCTTGCCCATTGCTATCGCCATAGGACTAGTCTTGGCTTTATTCTGGAGCACCACAAAAGCCGGTTTCAAATCACGGGTAATTGGTGAAAACATAGAGGCGGCAAGATATGCCCACTATCATGTAAAAACTTATTTGCTTGTGGCCATGCTAGTTTCAGGAATGGTAGCAGCGTTAGCTGGCTTTGCCCAGGTCTCAGCCATTGAGGGCAGACTGCGGTCTGGCCTTTCGCCAGGTTATGGCTATAGTGGCTTTTTAGTTTGTTTCCTCGCCCGGCATAATCCCCTTGCTATCATTGTTGTGGCTATCCTTCTTGGTGGGTTTCTCTCTGGGGCGGATAGTTTGCAACTAACTGAAAAACTGCCTTTCGCCACAGTCAACATTATGCAAGGAGCGATCTTTCTATTTCTTCTTGCCAGCGAAAATTTTTTCAAAAAATTGTCTAACAAAGGCAGCGCAACATGAGCGAAAATATTCCTTTCTTTGTGGCTGTAGCAGCGGGAATGATTCGCTGTGCCACACCAGTTTTACTAGCAACCATTGGTGAGTGCGTTACTGAAAAAGCAGGTATTTTCAATCTCGGCCTAGAAGGCATCATGTTATCGGGTGCCCTCACTGCTGTGGTGGTATCATTCAACACACAAAGTCCATTGTTAGCTCTTTTGTCAGCCACAGCAGTGGGATTACTTTTAGGTTTGCTGCACGCCTTGATTTGTATAAAATTTCAAGCCAATCAAGTGGCAGCAGGCATTGCCATGACTATTTTCTTAGGAGGTGTGACTGCCTTCTTTGGAGCAGACTATGTCGGTAAATCAATCCCAAGTATTTCTCAAATTAAAGTTCCTGGTTTAGGCGATCTGCCGGTAGTAGGCCAGATACTCTTCAATCATGACCCTTTGGTTTATTTCTGTTATGTCATGGTGCCGCTTACATATTGGTTGATCAATCACACTCGCTTTGGTCTTAGCATGCGAGCTGTTGGTGTTGACCCCCGCTCGGCTGCTGCTTCAGGAATAAATGTCAGGCAAGTTCGTTACCTTTCTACTATGCTTGGTGCGGCTCTGGCAGCCCTAGGAGGCGCCTATCTATCATTGGTTTATGCTCAAGGTTGGATTGAAAACATAGTAGCTGGACGAGGATGGATTGCTGTCGGACTGGTAATTTTTGCTACGTGGAATCCATGGAAAGCCCTGGTGGGAGCTTATTTGTTTGGTCTGGCAGTGTCACTGCAGCTGCGTCTGCAAGCGGCTGGCTCGGATATTTCGCCTTATTTGCTAGGGATGCTGCCTTATCTGCTTGTCATAGCGGTTATGGCGATTACGGCGATATTAGCTAAAGGAAAATCGCAGGGACAACCAACAGCATTAGGCATCCCGTATACAGAGCAGAGCTAAACTTGATCACTGACTAGCGCACGGAGAAACCCATGACTAAGCCCAAATTTATTTTTGCCAGCCTTTTTGCTAACGCCCTACTTAGTATTTTTCTGGCAACACAGTGGGCAGAAGCCGCCGAGCCAGTTTCTAAGCTAAGCTCGAAGAGCAATTCTCCCCTTAAAGTTGGCCTTCTCTGTGTCGGTCCAATTACCGACTGGGGCTTTAACTACGCCCACAATCAAGGTCGACTCTATCTCGAGAAGAACAGCAATGGTGGCATTCAAACTACCATCGCCGAAAAAATTCCAGAAAGTGCTGAAGCCGAAAGAGTGCTTGAGAAACTAATTGCTTCAGGTCACAGGTTGATTTTTACGACTTCCTACGGTTATCTAGAACCGGCACTAAGAGTGGCAAAACGGCATCCAGCTGTCACATTTATGCAAATCAACCGTTTTCAAACTGCTAAGAATCTAGGCACCTATTTCTCCCAACAGTATCAACCCATGTACCTAGCTGGCATGGTGGCTGGACGCATGACCAAGTCAAATAAACTCGGCTTTGTGGCTGCTCACCCAGTTCCTCCGCTGTTACAGGCGATCAATTCGTTTACCATGGGCGCACGTTCGGTCAATGCCAAAGCCGAAACACGAGTGATTTTTATCAACAATTGGTCTGACGCCCCACTAGAGGTTGAGGCGGTGAAGAGCTTAGCGGAAGCAGGCTGTGATGTTGTGGCTCACGCACAAGACAATCAAAACACCATACTGAGCGCTTGCGAATCGCTGGGCATCTATTCAGTTGGCTTCTATACTGACGCCCACAACCTTGCTCCTAAAGGATGGCTTACAGGAGCTTGCTTAGATTGGGGCCCATTTTATGCAAAAATTGCCAATTTAGTTGCCAATAATAAATGGCAGCCTTGCGTCTATGCAGGCGGTATGGAAAGCAGCGAAGGCTATGTCAAACTTTCATCTTTTGGCAAAGCCGTGCCAGCCAAAGTAAGAGCTGAAGTAATGGCCCAAAAAGAGTTATTAGAAAAGGGCAAGTTTGTTATCTTTTCTGGCCCGCTGAAAGATCGAGATGGCAAAGAAAGAATAGCCAAGGGTCAAACTCTCGATATTAAGCAGCTATCTGAAATGAATTGGTTTGTTAGTGGTGTTAAAGGCACTTCTCCTAAAGCTCATTGACGAGCCATAATCGCCGCTAAAATTGACCGCGATTTAAGCAGTAAACTAGATGTCTAAAGAAAATAAAGTACGCTAAACTTGGGCACTTCCGCGTAGGTGAATAAAACAACAATGAAAATACAAAAGGCTATCGCGAAATTGCTACAGAGAGCTGCTTGTCTCTGCTTTTTGCTATCTTTTTTCATAACCAGCTCACCATGCTGGTCACAGCCTAAGGAGCCGCTGAAAGTTGGCTTCCTTTACACTGGCTCAGCCAGTGACTGCGGTTGGAACAATGCTCACGAAAAAGGTCGTCAGTACCTGGAAACCGCGATGAAAGGTAGTGTTGTCACAACCAGAGCGGAAAATATACCTGAGAATGCAAGCTGTGAAAGGGTAATGGAAAAGATGATTGCCCAAGGCAATAAAACTATCTTTGTCACCTCTTACGGTTTTCTTGAACCAGCACTGCGAGTAGCAAAACGTCACCCTGATGTGCGCTTTATGCACTGCGGCCGCACTGTTCCAGCAGGTGTGAAAAATGTGGGCAGCTATTTCTCTAGTGAATACTATGAATGTCTCTATGCTGCTGGTATTGTTGCTGGCAAGGTCACCCGCAGCAATAAGCTTGCTTTTGTTGGTGGATACCCAATACCAGCACTACTCTGGTGCATAAATGCTTTTACTCTAGGAGCAAGATCGGTTAACCCTAAAGCGACAGTGCAAATTGTTTGGATCAATAGTTGGGAAGATCCAACCGCTGAAGCTGAGGCTGCCAGAAGCCTCATAGAACAAGGATGCGACGTGCTCGCCTCTAGTTTGAATACCAGTATGACCGTTTGCCGTACAGCTGAAAAAGCCAAGGTTTTCTCGGTTGGTGTTAGCTACGATCTGCATGATGTGGCGCCTAATGGATGGCTTACTGGGCAGTCCTGGAACTGGGGACCACTCTACGTCAAAATCATGAACTCAATAAAAGACAATAGTTGGAAACCGGAAAATCTTAGATATGGCATTCAAGATGGCTACGCTGGCCTCTCGCCTTTTGGTAAAGCTGTACCGGCTGCCGTTCGCAGTCAAGCTCTTAATGCCATGACTGCGCTTAAAGAACGTAAATTGCAGATTTTTGCACCTGGTCTTAAAGATCGCGAAGGAAAAGTGCGTTTGGCGGTTGGTGAAAAGCTTGATCAAGCCTGGCTAGATCGCATGGACTTTGTGGTTCCAGGGGTATCAGGTTCATTGCCTAAGCACCAATAGAGCTCTACATGGTTGCTGAAAGACTAACGTGTTTCAAGGCCTTGTCCAACCGTTCCCACTCGTCTTCAGTTTGCGGCAATCCAAAGCGGATGCTTTGTGGTTCGGCAAAGAATCTGGTGAAAATAGCAGAGCTAGCTAGGGTTTGGTGCAGTTCACTGGCGGCTTCTGATTTAACCCACTGAAACAAGCTGGTGCCTCCGTTTGATTCAAGATCAGAGCTGCGCAATAAGTCGGCTAGTCGGAGCGAAGCTTTTTGCAGGCGTTTGCGTGTGACGTCGATCCAGTCAACATCTTCTAAGGCGCATTGGGCTACGTACCTGGCTGGCCCACTTAACGGCCATGGGCCAAGCTGCTCTTGCAATTGTTCTAGCAGTGCTTCGTTGGCCATGGCAAAGCCCACTCTGGCACCAGCTAGACCGAAAAACTTGCCCAGTGATCGCAGTACTATTAGCGATTGGCTGCTGCTGGCTTGCCGTGCTAGCGAATCAAGATCACTGGCGTCGATGAAAGCTTCATCCACGATCAACCAGCCACCTTTATTTGCCAGAATGGTGGCAGCTTTTAGTAATGTAGCCGAATCGAATGTCTCGCCAGTTGGATTATTGGGATTAGCCACAACAATTACATCTAGTTGCTCAGCCTGCTTGCAAAGATTGCCTGGTACAAGTGTGCTCACCTGATGACCGTGCTTCTGCCAGGCCGCTCTGTGTTCGTTATAAGTAAGGCTTAAAAATGCAGCTCGGCAAGGAGAGCGCAATAGCGGCAGAGCTTGAATTGCAGCTTGCGAACCGGCTACTGGCAGCAGATGTTTGCTGCCGTAATAGTTTCGGGCTGCTTCCATGAGACCATCATCATCGTCGGGTAGGCGATGCCACAGTCGTGCTGGTATAGCAGGACAGGGGTAGGAAAAGGGGCTAATGGCAGTGGAGAGATCTAGCCACTGCTGCAAGGGGATGCCATATTGTTTTGCAGCGCAACCGAGTCGGCCACCGTGCTCAAGCATGGCTTAGCAGCTCCGTGAAGAAGACTAGAACCAGCCATAAAACTATTGACCTCCAGATCAAGTGATTGGCTCGATCTATGTCTTGACTGTCTGGTTCTTTGCCGCAGCCTAGCTCTAGGCGTTCTTTGAGTTTGCCACCATATATAGCATCGCCGCCCAGGCACACGCCAAGTGCGCCGGCTCCTGCCGCCATGACTGGTCCTGCGTTTGGGCTGTACCATTTTGAGCCCTGAGTTTGCCAGCACTTTAGGCCATCCTTGCAGTGGCCGCAAAGTGAGTAAGTGAGCGCAGTCAAGCGCGCTGGTACGAACATAAGAACGTCATCTAGCCTGGCGGCTGCCCAGCCGAAAGAAAGATAACGACTGTTTTTGTAGCCCCACATGGCGTCAAGAGTATTTGAGAGCCTGAGCAAAACAGCACCGGGTGCACCTAAGAGCAAAAACCAGAAGATTGGTGCAAAAACAGCGTCGTTGCCGTTTTCTAGCACAGACTCGATGGTGGCACGGGCAGCAGCTGGTGCTGGCATTGCGCTGGTATCACGAGTGACGATCTTAGCGACGGAGATACGCGCAGCAGGGAGGTCATCATTTTTCAAAGCTGTAGCTACATCATTGGAATGCTCGACCAGGCTGCGGGCGCCAATTGCAAAATAAAGCATGATGCCGTCAAATATCCAGCTCCATTCTTTAAGCGAGATACTTATAAAGATTGCCAATGATACAAAGGGAACAATCAAAAGCACCACTGCCAGGATGCCAAGCAATTTTTTTTGCAACGATGCTTCTGCTAAGTCATTTCTAGCACGCGCATTTAGGCGTGCTTCGACCTGATTGGCAAGATTGCCAAAGCCCACTAAAGGATGAGCTACTGAGAATTCACCAATGAGTTGGTCCAGAAGCACTGCAATCAGTAAAGAGTAAAAGTGCTCCACTTGCTCACGCATCTAGAAAAAGTAAGCTATGCAATAATCTTAGCATGACAGTTAAAATGCTTATGATTCAAGGCACCACATCTAATGCAGGCAAAAGCGTAGTAGCTGCTGGTCTATGTCGATGGTTGGCCAACAATAACGTACGTGTGGCGCCGTTTAAGCCGCAAAATATGTCTCTTAATAGCGCAGTCACTGCTGATGGCGGTGAGATCGGCCGAGCTCAGTATGTGCAGGCTATGGCTTGCCGCATCGCACCCACTGTACACTGCAATCCTGTTTTACTTAAGCCAAATTCACAGATTGGCTCTCAAGTGATAGTGCAAGGCAAAGCCATCGGCAATATGAATGCTGCTCAGTATCACAAGTACAAGCCAGAGGTGATGAGATATGTGCTTGAGTCTTTTAATCGCCTTGCCGAGCAATTTGAATGGTTGATTGTTGAGGGAGCGGGCAGTCCGGCTGAGATAAACTTGAGGGAAGGAGATATTGCCAATATGGGCTTTGCCGAAGCTGTCGGCTGCCCGGTCTTGATTGTTTCTGATATCGAACGTGGCGGAGTGTTTGCCCATTTATATGGCACCTTTTCGCTGATGTCAGAATCAGAAAAGAAGCTTATAGTCGGTTTTGTAATCAATAGATTTCGTGGTGATGCCAGTCTTCTTGACTCGGGTATAAGCTGGCTGGAAAAAGAGACAGGTCGACCAGTACTGGGAGTCTTGCCTTATATAGAGAATCTTAGCCTTGAAGCTGAGGATAGCTTATCTAGTCTGGCTAAAGCGAGCAGTGCTGGTGGAGCGTATTCAAGTAGTGCTAAGGGTACAGCTCTTGAAATTGCGATATTGATGCCACCTCGGGTAAGCAATGGCACTGATTTCGATGCTCTTGTGGCCAATCCGGGTGTGCGAGTGTCATTTATCAACCATGGTCAGGTTGTGCCATCCTGTGATTTGCTTATACTGCCAGGCAGCAAAAATGTCTCCGCCGACCTGCAATATATGCGTGAGCAAGGCTGGGATAAAGGGATTTTGCGGCATTTGCGTTATGGTGGCAAAGTGCTTGGCATATGTGGTGGTTTTCAAATGTTGGGTCGGGTGATCGACGATCCCCTGTCGCTAGAATCAGAAGACGGCTCTATAGCTGGTTTAGGTATCTTTGACATGGAGACTGTTTTGCAGGCCAAGAAACAGCTTGTAGCCGCCAGTGGAAGGCTTGTGCTGGGAGGCGTGGTTAGCGGTTACGAAATCCATATGGGTATTAGTCGCGGGCCAGCGCTGCAGAGTCCTTTAATAGAATTCGAAGATCGCGTTGACGGAGCCCTTTCCGCCGATGGACAGGTAGCTGGAACTTATCTCCACGGACTTTTTGATGATGCAGAAGGATGTCGGGCACTATTATCTTGGGCTGGAGAAGTAGATCCTGTTGGCATAGATATGAATGCGTTCTTCGAGGAAAATATTGAACGCTTGACCTGTGAGATGAAGAAATACATTGATTTAGATTTGCTTCAGCGATTGGTCGACAAACAACCTGTTGCTGCCAGTTCTTAGAGCTTAGCTGGGCGCTATAGAATTTTATTATCGCTTTCTTACTGTCAATGTTGGCACGCTTGTTTTATAAATGTCGTTAACATCGGTTTTGGAAGGAGCGTCTATAGAAGACAACCTGACATTCAGATCGCCTTGAGCGATTGAGTGGGGGAAGTGTGGTTGAATTCCACCGCTGTCCCGCAACTGTAAGCAGTGTAAGCTGTGAGCCAGAATGCCCACCTGAATGCGAATTTACCACCATTATTCCTCTTCGAGGCAAGGAGGAGTGGCAAGTCAAAACAATGTTTTTGCGTGCGACTATCCTGGCTTTTGTGCTGGGATTTTTTTTGAAATCTTTCGGCAAAGGACTTTCGATTGCGAGTCTTAGAATTTGGTACGACAATTCTGCTCTCTAATGCTTTCGTTCTTGGTTTCAGGCATGGCGTGGATTGGGATCATTTAGCGGCAATCGGTGACATAGTCGGAACTTCCCACGTTGGTGCTGGACGCCCTCTCTACCTCACCTTTCTCTATGCTGTCGGGCACTCTATTGTTGTCATTGCTTTGAGTTTTCTTGCTCTGGCATTTGCTGCAGAAGTGCCTGACAGTATCAAGCAGAGCTTCGAAATTGTAGTGGGAATTTCTCTACTTATTTTTGGCATCGGTGTAGCCATATCAGTGCTGCAGGCTGCCAGATTTGATAAACAAGTAGCCTTTTTGAGTCGTTGGATGTTGCTATCCTCTAGCTTTAGTTATTGCTATACATGGCTGAAAAACAAAATTATTGGCAAGTTCACTGACGAAACTGACAAAAGGGTTCCGCAAGAAAAGTTACTAGCCTTGCGGCAATATGACACCAAAGCCGCTCTAGGGCTTGGCGCATTGCATGGACTGGGGGCGGAGACAGCTACTCAGTTGTTGATTATTGGTGCGGTTGGCAATAGCACCAGTAGAGAGGCTGCGGTGGCACTTCTGTTTGTTTTTGTGGCAGGATTTGTGGTCTCCAGCACTGCTATTGCTGCTTTGTTTTCCGGTGGGCTTTTGACCACGGTCAATATTCGCTCACTTTATTTGACTGTGGGTATTCTGGTTTCGACTTTTAGTGTCACAGTAGGAACTCTCTATTTGACTGGCCAGGCTCAATGCTTACCATCTCTACAGCGTATATGGGGTGGCGGATGAGCGATACTTCTGAGCAGACCATTGTTTTTCTCAGTCATGCTGATTCCGATTTGAGCATGCTCATGAGCGCTGTGCGCGAGTTGCCGGAGGGTTTTCCTGAAGTATCAGGTTATTGTCTACAAAATGCCGATCTAACTGCTCTGGCGGACAAAGTAGCTGGCACTAGTCTGGCCGTTATTCGCTGTCTTGGTGATAGCACTAAAATTATTGGCTTTGCCGATTTGATTGAAAGGCTAAATGCATCAGGAACCAAGATTGTGGCCTTAAGTGGCACCGGTGAGCCATTACCAGACCTCGTTTCAGTCTCTACTGTTTCGCCCTCACTAGTGCAAGACGCTATGGCATATTTTCAGGCAGGGGGTGCTGCCAATATGGCTCAGCTCTTGCTTTGCCTCTGCGATCGCGTCTTTCTTACTTCTTACGGGTACGAGCTGCCGGTGCAATTGCCCGAGCATGGTATCTATCATCCCGAACTTCCAGCCAACGCCACTTTAGCCGATTGGCAGAAGCTCCGCCGTCACAATGCTTGTGTTGGTCTGGTATTTTATCGAGCCCACTGGATTAGTGGCAATCTCGATTTTATCGATGCCATAGTGCATGAATGTAACAGTCGTGGGCTTGATGTGCTGCCAGTTTTTACATCTAGCTTGCGAGCTGTTGGCCAGACACAAGGGTCTAAAAAAATGGCCATGGCGCTAGAGTTTTTCTTTGAAGCGGATAAACCTTTTATTGATGTTTTGATTAATACTACTGCTTTTGCTATGGGTGAAATCAATCCCGGTGCAGCGACCATGGCCGGTTGGTCAGTAGCAGCTCTTAAGCGGCTGGATGTGCCGGTTCTGCAAGCAGTAACAAGCTCAATGACGAGAATAGACTGGCTTTCTTCATTGCGTGGTTTAAACGCACTTGATGCAGCAATGAATGTAATTTTGCCTGAATTTGATGGGCGCATCATGGCCGTGCCAATTTCATTTAAAGAGAGGCTGCAGTCAGACGAAATTGAAGTTAATGGTTATGTTGTTGTTGCCGATAGAATCAAGAGACTGGCCGGTCTCACTGCAAGATTTGCCAGGCTTAGACATTTACCTAACCAGCAGAAAAAGATCGTTTTTGTTCTCACGAATTCTAGTGGCAAGGCTGCTCAAATTGGTAATGCTGTTGGTTTAGATTCACCAGCGTCGCTTATGGCTGTATTTGCAGCAATGAAAGAGCGTGGTTATGAGCTTGATTCTCTGCCTGACAATTCAGATCAGTTGATCCACAATTTGATTGATCGCTGCTCTTATGATCAGTCTTATCTCACCTCCGCTCAGGTAGCGACAGCTCTGGGGCGAGTGCCGATTGCCACCTATCGTCAGTGGTTTGCTGAGCTATCCGAAGATTTGCAACAGAGAATGGTGGCGCAGTGGGGAAGCCCTGAGCAAGACATCTATTTTGTAGACGGTAGTTTTATTATTGCTGGACTAAATCTAGGCAATGCTATTTTGACATTGCAGCCCCCACGCGGTTATGGTGTTGACCAGAATGCTATTTATCATCAGCCAGATCTGCCTCCGACGCACCATTATTTTGCCTTTTATCGTTGGTTGAGTGAAACTTTTGCTGCTGATGCCATAGTGCACATGGGTAAGCATGGCACCCTTGAATGGCTACCAGGAAAAAGTGTAGGGCTTTCGGCTAGTTGTTTCCCTGATGCCCTACTGGGCGATTTACCTCTATTTTATCCCTTTATTTTGAATGATCCCGGCGAAGGTGCGCAGGCGAAACGCCGTGCCCATGCTGTTATCGTTGATCATTTGATGCCACCGATGACCAGTGCTGATACCTACGGGCCATTAGCTGAATTGGTGCAAGTTGTAGATGAGTACTACCGGGCCGAAGTGATGGACCCGGCAAAGCTGCCTCTCTTGCAGGAGCAAATTTGGCAACTGGTTGAGAAAGCCAATCTGCGCTACGACCTTGCTTCATTTGTTGATGCCGAGCTAGCCGAGCACGAAGAGTTATTACAAAGCCGCAATGGTGAACAGCCTCAAGACAAAGAGCCACAAGACGGAGTACGGGTGCAAACATCAAAATACACTGATCAAGTTGTACCCGGGGCCCTGGCTAGTATGGATTGGCTGGCTGTCTCACATCTCATTCAGGAGATTGATGGCTATCTCTGTGAACTTGGTGCGGCGCAGATTAGAGATGGTCTGCATATACTTGGACGTGTGCCAGAGGGGGAGCATCTGGTCTCCACTCTTTCTTCGCTGACGCGATTACCTAATGTCGGTGTGCCTGGCTTGCAAGAATCTCTGGCAAAATTGTTTGATCTGAACTTAGGCACTTTGGTGCAAAGTCCTGGTGAGAGGCTGGTACAGTGCAAACTGCTAGAGTCAGCGGCAGCTCGCCCTCTCTATACTAATGCCGATGCTATCGAAACTCTCGACAGCCTGGCTTTGATCATTTTGAGGGCGCTGGAGCTAGAGCAATTTGATTCGACAAAGATAGAGGCTGTTTTAGAGACTAGCTTACAGACTATTTTAGCTGAAATAAAATCGGGCTTCTTACCAGCAGCCGGACAGCTGGCTCCACTCAAATTGCTAAACGAAGTACTTTCTTTTGTCTGTGATTGGTTGGTGCCAGCTCTTCGTCAGACCAGCGATGAGATCGAGAATCTAATGCGGGCATTGGCCGGGCGTTATGTGCCAGCCGGACCAAGTGGTGCCCCAACCAGGGGGATGGCCCATATACTGCCTACTGGCCGCAATTTTTACGCTATCGATCCCAATACACTGCCCTCGCAAGCGGCCTGGCAAGTGGGTTGTGGCCTGGCTGATCAGGTTGTGGCGAGATATTTCAAAGAAACCGGTCGCTACCCGGAGACTATCAGCATCAGTGCCTGGGGCACTAGCGCTATGCGTACTCACGGTGATGACATAGCCGAGGTATTGGCGCTTATCGGTGTAAGGCCTGTCTGGCATGCTGAGAATCGTCGGGTTTCAGGAGTGGAAGTAATTCCATTGAATGAGCTTGGTCGGCCACGCATCGATGTCACCACCAGAATAAGTGGATTTTTCAGAGATGCATTTCCTAATGTTATTGATCTACTTGATAGTGCTACTACCCTGGTTATTGCTTTAGATGAGCCCCTTGAGCAAAACTTTATTCGCAAACACTATCTCTGCGAAGTAGAAGAACACTTGCAAGGGGGAGTGGCCAGAGCTGATGCCGAGCGCCTAGCCCGCTACCGAGTTTTCGGCTCAAAACCAGGCACCTATGGTGCGGGAATATTACCGCTCATTCAAGAGAAAAACTGGACATCCCATGAGCACTTTGCTCAGGCTTATGTTAATTGGGGTGGCTATGCCTATGCTAAAGGTGATTACGGTAGCGATGCCAGACCACAGTTTTTGCAGAGACTGGCTCTGACTGAAGTGGCTGTGCAAAATCAAGACAATCGTGAACACGACATATTTGATAGCGATGACTATATGCAGTTTCATGGTGGCATGATTGCCACCATCAGAAGTGCCACAGGCAAACAACCAAAGCGATACTTTGGCGATTCGCAAAACCCAGCCGCTCCTAAAGTTCGTGACTTGAACGAAGAGGTATTGAGAGTGTTTCGCTCACGTGTAGTCAATCCTAAATGGATTGAGAGCATAAAGCGTCACGGCTACAAGGGGGCCGTCGAATTAGCTGCCACAGTCGATTATATGTTTGGCTATGATGCCACGGCAAAGGTCATGCAAGATTGGATGTATGAGGAAGTAGCTGCTAGGTATCTTTTCGATGCGGACATGCGTAAATTTCTTGCGGATAGCAATCCCTGGGCCATGCAGGCGATGAGCGAAAGGCTGATGGAAGCTGCATCACGTCAGATGTGGCAGGCTAAGAGTGAAACTTTAGAAGCCTTACAAAAGCTCTACCTGGAGAATGACGCACTCCTGGAGGGACGTGACCGAGACTCTGCCATTTTAGGAATGAGGGAGAATGAATCAAGGTTATCCGTTTAGCGCCATAGTGGGGCAAGAGCTTTTAAAAAAGGCCCTGCTGCTTTCTGTTGTCGATCCCACCATCGGTTTATTGATTCGCGGTGATAAGGGCACGGCGAAGAGTACAGCCGCCCGTGGCCTTGCTGGGCTATTGCCTGATATCAGGTCGAGACAAGGTTGCCAATTTAACTGTGAACCTGAGCGGCCATTGTCAGTTTGTGAGACTTGCAATGAAGGAGATAGTTGGCACTTATTACCAGTGCCATTTGTTAACTTACCATTGAGCGCCACTGAAGACCGTGTGCTTGGCTCACTTGACTTTGAAAAGGCATTAAAAGAGGGGCGGCAAAAGTTTCAGCCTGGCTTATTGGCTTCAGCCCACAGGGGCATTTTATACATTGACGAAGTTAATCTCCTGGCCGATCACCTTGTCGATGTACTTTTAGATGTGGCGGCCATGGGCGTCAATACGGTACAGAGAGAAGGGCTATCAGTCAGTCATCCTGCCCGAGTGACTTTGATTGGCACTATGAATCCAGAAGAAGGCGACTTGCGGCCCCAGTTGCTCGACCGTTTTGGCATGATGGTCGATGTTAGCGCCCCTACAGATCCAGTAGAGCGCGCTGCCGTTGTCCGCAGTCGTCTTAATTTTGAAGCCAATCCAGGGGCCTTTAGAGAGCTCTGGCAGGTGGAACAGAGGCAATTGCAAGAGCTGGTTGTACAGGCAATCAACGCTTTACCGTCAATAACTATTGACGATCAATTGATTGCCCTTATTTCTACAATCTGCTGCAAGTTTAATATAGTCAGTCTTCGAGCCGATATCGTTATGGCTAAAGTAGCAAGGGCGTTAGCCGCACTGTCATTGCGCCGGCGACCTGACAGTGATGACGTTAAGCTAGCGACATTGCTAGTGTTGGCTCATCGCAAGCGCATTAATCCTCTAGACAAAGTAGGGCTCGATCAAGAGCTGCTTGATGAGACTCTTGAGCAGAATAGAAATAGTTTGTCCGCTCTATCTCAGAGCAATCAGGGGCATCAAGAACAAGAAGAGAAACAAGAGCTACCTAAACAAGATCAGCCAAATGACCAATCAAATATCGATGGCGATAATGACGACAGCCAGCCAGAATCGTCAGAATCACAGTCGCAAGAACCTGAGCAAGATTCAAGCTCTAATTCTCCTTCAGGCAGCGACAAGAAAGAAGTTGTATTTGCTGCCGCCAACGATTTTGAGTTCAAAGCTGGAATTAAACTGGACAACGTCAACAGTCGGATAAGCGGACTGCGTGGTCGCTTCAATGGTACGCGCGGACGCTATTTGCGGGCCGTAAAAGAGAGCAAGCCTACCAGTCTGGCTGTGGATGCCACTATCAGGCATGCTGTGCTGCATCAGCCTGCAAATAGTGAATTCAAAGTGCGCTCTGAGGATTTGCATGGAAAAGTCAGGCTTGAGCAAAAAGCTACTCTGGTCATTCTTGTGGTGGACGCCTCCGGCTCAATGGCGGCACTGCGCCGCATGGAAGCCGTTAAAGGCGCGACACTAGCATTGCTTGAAGATGCGTACCGCATGCGCGATCAAATTTGTGTAATTGCTTTTCGTGGTGCGGAGGCCGAACTACTGTTACCGCCAACACGCTCGTTGCAACTAGCCAATCAGGCTATGCAAAACCTGCCAACTGGAGGGCGAACTCCGCTGGCTCATGGGCTGAATACGGCTCTACAAGTAGCAGTTGCCTGCCGCAAGAAGGCTCAGCTTGAGCCACTGCTTGTAGTGCTAACAGATGGCAAGGGCAATGTCTCGCTGCCTAATAAAGACGATCCTGAGTCTAGCACCAGGTTTGTTGCTGGTGAAATATGCAGACAAAAGTTCTCAGCCATAGTGATCGATACTGAAGATGGTTATTTAAAAATTGCACTGGCCCGTAAGTTGGCAACAGCCATGGGAGCTGAATATCTTGGCCTTGATCGCCTCTCAGCTGAGACCTTGGCACTGACAATCCGTGGGCGGCCGCACCAGGTGGTTAAATGACCAGTGATTGCCAGGCTTTAATAAACTATATGCAATCGGCTCAGCAGCTAACACAACGGGGCTGTGTCTATCTCATTGGTGCTGGCCCTGGAGATATCGAACTGATCACACTTAAGGCTCTGCGAATACTGGGCGAAGCTGACGTAGTTTTAGTTGACGCTCTGGTTAATGAGGCTGTCCTAAAGTTTGTCAGTACTGGCGCAGAAATAATTGAAGTGGGCAAAAGATGTGGCAAGAAGTCGTCTCATCAAAGTGATATTAATGCCCTGATGATCGAGAAAGCGCAGCAGGGCCTTCGTGTCGTGCGCCTCAAAGGCGGAGATCCTATGGTGTTTGCCCGTGGTGGAGAAGAAATGTTAGCTCTTTTTCAGGCGGGCATTGAGGTCACAGTAGTGGGCGGATTGACTGCGGGCCTTGCTATTCCGGCGGCTCTCAAGATTCCACTTACTCATCGCGAAATAGCGCAGAGTCTGGTTTTTGCTGTTGGTAGCAGCAAGCACGGCGGAGCCGAACCTGACTGGCAGTCGATTGTACGCAGCTCGTCGACAATTGTAATTTATATGGGTTTGGCTCGGGTGCGTGAACTCACCGCTACTTTAATTGCTCATGGTCTGCCTGGCAGTACGCCGGCTGCAGCTGTACACAATGGCACTTTGCCAGATCAATTGTCGGTTATCTGCGACCTTGAAGACCTTCCTCTGCAAATTGAAGAACAGGGTCTCTCTAGCCCGACGCTTTTAGTCGTTGGCAAAGTTGTTGCCCTATCGCCCTACTGGTATGCACAAAGAGAACTGATTAAGACAGGAGGTCAGCTGTGATTATTTGTGTCGGTGTTGGCCCCGGTGATCTTGGCTACATTACCAATCGTGCCACTAAACTGATTGGCGAAGCAGAGGTTGTGGCTGGCTTTGATTCGGTCTTAAATTTTATCGCGCCGCTAGTCAATAAAGGCGCTGAGATTATATGTATGAATTACAAAGATCAAGTCAGCCAGATTGCCCTGGTGGCAAAGAAACACCATGAAGGCAAGCGTTGTGTCGTCGCCTTAATGGGCGATATTCATTTTAGCGGTTTTCAGCTGTTGGAGCGTGTCCAGAGTGCTTGTGGCCATCGAGTAGAATCAGTGCCTGGTATTTCATCAGCGCAGATCCTGGCCAGTTTGACTCAAGTTTGTTTTGACGAAACGTCATTTATTACGTTTCATCGTCGCGGTGATATTGAGCCATTTAAGCGCCATCTTGTTAGTGCTATCAGGGATGGCCGCAATGCCATAGTTATCCCCCGCCCATGGGATTTTATGCCCCATCATGTTGCCGCCTATTTAATTGAGAACGATGTGCCAGCTCAACAGACAGTTGAGGTTTGGGAAAAACTTACTCAGCAAGAAGCGGCATGGGTAGGCCAACTTGATCAAGTCAAAGATGTATTTAGTGATATGAGCATTATGCTAATTCGCACACTTACACCTTTTGCCAGCGGTCTCGAATTTGAGCAAAAGGCAGCTAAAGACTCAGCACACCTTAGCCAAAGTGAGCAAGCTGTCTAATGAGTGAAAATAGTGCAATCAAAGATTTCAATGAAGTTGACCAGTACGCTATTGTCTTAGCTGGTCACGGTAGTCGCGACCCCAAAGGTGTAAGCGAATTTGAGGAGTTAGCTGAGCTAATCAAGCATCAGTCTGCGCCTCGAGCAATGCGACACGGCTATCTGGAGTTTGCTTCTCCTACAATTGTCGAGGCAGTGGAGAGCCTGATTAAAGATGGTCATAAGTCTATAGTAGTGGTGCCAGCTCTATTGGCTGCTGCCACCCATGCCAAAAATGACATGCCTGGTATCCTGCTGATGTTGAAGCAGAGCTTTCCTGATATAGATTTGCATTTTGGCGCAGCCCTTGATTTGCATCCTGAGTTGTTATCACTCTGTCGCACACGTATCATCGAGGCAGAATCTGCTACAGACAATATTGTCAGACGCGAAGACAGTTGTTTGGTCGTTGTTGGTCGAGGCACAAGCGACCCTGATGCCAATTCTAATATCTCTAAGTTATGCCGAATTCTCGAAGAAGGACTTGGTTTTGGGGCCTCATTTGTTTGTTACTCAGGCAGTACCAGCCCGCTTGTTGCCGAAGGTCTGCGCATGGCAGCCAGCCTTGGTAAAAAACGTCTGGTGATCTTGCCATATATGCTGTTTGATGGCGTACTGGTCAAGCGTATTTATGCAGCAGTTGATCAGCTCAGCGCTGCTCATCCTGAGCTTGAAGTACTGAAAGCTGGCTACTTAGGCTGTGATCCGGCCTTGGCAAATGTATTTTTAGAGCGGGCCCAGTCTGGTTTTGCTGGTGAAGCCAATATGAATTGTTTGCTTTGCAAATATCGCGTGCAGATAGTTGGCTACGAGCGCCAGGTCGGTATACCACAGCAAGCAGCGGTCAAAGTGTCTCTTGAAGCTGCTCAAATGCAAGTTATTCAACCATATAGCCCCCATCCTATTGAGGCAGAAAGCTTCCGTATAATTGAACAAGGCCGCGATTGGTCAACTGTACCAGTTGAAATTTGGCCCATCGCCAAACGGCTGGTGCACACCAGTGGAGACTTCGCCGTGCCGGACGAACTCTTCGTTTCCAGTGGAGCCGTAGCCTCCGGTATCAAAGCCTTACTGCGCTGCCGCCGGGTCGTGACTGATGTCACTATGGTAGAAAGCGGCATCCGCAAAGATCTGCTTAAAACTCTTGAAATCACAACCTGGTGTGGAGTACATGATACTGAAACCAGATTGCTGGCCGAAAGCGCTGATATTACACGCTCAGCAGCCGGAATAAGAAGAGCCTGGCAGTTGTTTGGCAACGATTTAGTACTGGCGATTGGAGACGCGCCTACGGCGGTGGCCGAGGCTGTTCGACTAATCAAAGAGCAGCACTGGCGGCCACAGCTAGTCATTGGACTGCCAGTTGGTTTTGTTGGCACCGCCGAATCTAAATTGGCCTTGCGCACTTGTCTGCAAGTGCCACGCATTACCAACTCTGGCACCAGGGGCGGCTCACCCTGGGCCGCTACAGTTGTAAATGCCATGATGATCGAAGCGGTAAATATGCTTGCTGCAGTCTACAGCAAGCAACAAAGTGAAGCTGGTATTTTCGAGGTCGAAGATGTCCGCGCTTAAACTGTATGATCTCAGCAATCTTGCCGCTAACGGCTTAAAACGGGGACGCACCACCGGTAGTTGTGCTGCTGCTGCTGTCAAGGCCGCCATGCTTTTTCTCTACGATGGCTTAATTGTGCAGGCTGTGGCCGTTACCTTGCCTGATCAAGAACATTTTTTGCCCGTTCCGGTAGAACAGGTTGAAGCCACTGAAAACGGTGCCAGGGCTGCTGTTATTAAGTTCGCCGGAGACGACCCTGATCAAACCGATGGTGCCACCATTTTCGCTGAGATCAAAATCAATAATCTAGGCGAGCTAAACTTTAATGCTGGTCCAGGGGTTGGTACGGTTACTGCTCCTGGTATTCGCGTGCCAGTCGGTCAACCAGCCATCAATCCAGGGCCCAGAGAGATGATCAAGTTGGCCATTGAAGAAGTCTTGGATGGCAGACCAGATCCTGGTTTTGATATCACTATAGGTTGTTTGCGCGGCGAAGAAATCGCCAAGCGCACCTTTAACTTAAGGCTGGGAATAGTTGGCGGTATTTCAATTTTAGGCACTACTGGTATAGTCGAGCCAATGTCGCTAGCTGCCTACAAAGCTGCTATTGAGGTCTATATCAGAGTGGCTCTGGCTAGACCAGTAGATTTGTTAAACGCTGGAGAAGAATGTGCAGCTTATCTCCCTGGCAATCTTGGTTTATCTTTAGCCAAGGGTAAGCTTAATTTGGGACAAAAACAAATTGTTCATATCTCCAATTTTATCGGTTATGCCTTCGAGGCTACTCAGTCATTTTTGGAAGAAGAAGAGCGAACTTTTGAGTCAATCTGGCTACTGGGTCATCCGGGGAAAATTGCCAAAATTCTTGACGGTCACTGGGATACCCATTCACAGCGCAGCCCAATGGCTCTGGCTACCCTAGCAAAAATAGCTGAAGAGATTGATTTGTCTCAAGAATCGATCAAAGCCATAGCGCAAGCAAACACTGCAGAAGCAATTGTCGGAAATATCGATAGTGCTGATGAAATGGCCCTTTGGACTGCTGTCAGTAAAAGAGTAGCCGTAGCGGCAAAGGCACTAATGCCAAGAGTAAGGCTGGTGCAAGTACAACTATTTGATATGAGCGGAAAAATGCTCGGGGAGGTTGGTAGAGCATGAATGGCACATTTGTCGGAGTTGGGGTTGGACCTGGTCCTGCGGGCTATCTTACAGTGGCCGCCTGGCGTGAATTGCAGGATGCCGATGTGATTTTATTGCCCCGCGGCAATGAATCAACTTCATCGATTGCTAGACAATGCCTGGCTGGTTTAGACATATCGCCAGAGCGTTTGCGTGAGGTTGTCTATTACATGCACACTGACTCGAAATCACTGCGTGCAAGCTATGAAAGTCTGGCTAAAAATATTGTCGAGTTGCTTGAGCAAGGGCAAAAGGTTGCCTATTTGACTCTTGGCGATTCGCTCACTTATTCGACCTACAACTATGCTTTGCAAGCACTGCTTGAACTAGTGCCCGACTTCAAGCACAAGACCTATCCGGGCGTGACCAGCTATGCCGCTGTAGCTTCAGCAGTCGATTGGCCACTGGGTCAAGGGAAGGAGCGCACTCTCATATTGCCGTGCCCTGATACCAGTGCTGCTTTGAAGGCTGATATTGAGTCTCACGATATCGTTGTCCTGATGAAAATTGGACACAGACTGCCCATGGTGATGGCTGTTTTGCAAGACATGAATATCGCCGAACATTGTGCAATTGCCTCCCGTATAGGTTTGCCCGGTGAAGTTATCTGTGCCGATGCCAGTCAGTTTGTGCTGACAGAGCCCCATGACTATTTCACCACCATGTTAATTCGCAAAGCATCAACAAGTTTTCATACTGCAGGGAGTCTTGAGTGAAAGTCTATTTTATTGGAGCTGGTCCAGGAGCGGCAGACCTTATCACAGTGAGGGGTGCTGAGATTCTCTCCCGTGTTTCGCTGGTCTTTTATGCCGGTTCACTGGTGCCAGAAGTGGTGCTCAGTCATTGCCGTCAGGATGTAGAGAAAATCAATACAGCCTCACTCAATCTTGAACAGCAATTTGCATGTTATCAGAAGGCAAAACTAGAAGATCGTGATGTTGCTCGCTTACATTCAGGGGATCCTGCTATCTACGGGGCCATGGCTGAGCAGATGGAGCGTTTGGCCGAGCTGGGTATCGAGTACGAGGTTGTGCCTGGTGTTTCATCGTTTACTGCTGCAGCTGCCATCATCGGCGCTGAATTAACCAAGCCTGAAGTCTCACAGTCGATTATTCTTACCCGTGTTTCTGGTCGCGCCACCCGGGTGCCTGAGCGCGAGCAGCTAGCTGGACTTGCTGCACATGGTGCCACTCTCTGCATTTTCTTGTCGGGGCCTCATTTAGAAAGCATAGTTGCTCAACTATTGCCGCACTATCAAGAAGATACTCCGATTGTCCTAGCGCAGTGTGTAACCTGGCCCAATGAAAAAATCTTCCAGAGCACACTAGGCAAAATACTTTCTCAAGTCAATCTCAGTGACTGGAAGCTTACCACCATGATTTTAGTTGGAGATGTATTGCGCACAGGTGTGCCATTAGAATCTTGTCTCTATTCGGCGCAATATGCTCATCGTTTTCGTCAATCGGCTGGAGTGGAACAATGAAGTCTCTGGGCATTTGGCTGGTTCGAGAGCAGGCCCTGGCTTTAGGCGAGAAGCTGGCATCAGAGCTTGGCGGTACACTGGTTAAACCCTGGCAGCATAATGCTTTTGCCAAGCAATTATTTGCGGAGAGCTACAAGAATTATTCCCACTGGATAATCGTGGGTGCTACGGGGATTGCCGTGCGCTTTTTAAGTGATTTGATTGCTGACAAACACAGTGACCCTGCTGTAGTGGTTGTGGATGAAGCAGGGCGCTTTGCCGTATCGCTTCTGTGTGGCCACGAAGGGGGCGGCAATCAGTTAGCCTACAATGTTGCATCAAGTTTGGGTGCTGTGCCTGTGGTCACCACTGCCACAGAAAGCTTGAAGCCTCTAGTTCTAGGCATAGGCTGTAGAAAAGCAGTGAGGGCTGAACAGATCGAGGCAGCTGTAACCGCGGCCCTTGGTGACCTTAAGCTGACTTCTGTGCGTCATGTAGCGACAATCGATTTGAAGAGAAACGAACCAGGACTTTTAGAATTTTGTCAGAGACATGATCTGCCGTTGCTGGTTTTATCAGCCGCCGATATTAGAGCGCGAGGCTGGGTGACTGAGCCCTCAGCCTGGGTCAAAGCAGTTACTGGAGCTGATGGCGTCTGTGAGCCCTGCGCTTTGATCTCTAGCCTGCGCGGCAAATTGCTGGTCAGCAAAACCATTCTGGATGGTGTGGCTGTTGCCGTTGCCTCCGATCAATATGACCTAGAAAGCTGTGAAGCAGAGCCATTGCCAGTAGACAGTCAGGTGCCATCATGAAGAGAGGCTGTCTTAATCTAGTCTCAGTGGGGCCCGGTGTAAAAGAACAAATTACTGGTGCAGCACTGAGAGCCATTGCTGAAAGCGATGTGATAGTCGCTTACGATCTCTATCTCAGCTGGATTAGATCCGACATTTCTGAGAAGACAATCATTACTACGCCGCTCTCTCAAGAGAAAGAACGCGTGCAGAAAGCTATTGATGCTGCACGCAACGGTTCACGGGTGGCTCTCATTTCTAGCGGCGACATTGGTATTTATGCCATGGCTACATTAGCTTTTGAGCTGATGAGCGAGACTGATACTTTTGCCGTTGAAGTCTTTCCAGGAGTGACAGCCGCTGTGGCCGGAGCAGCCTTACTTGGGGCACCACTTTCTCATGATTTTGCTACTCTCAGTTTGTCAGATCTGATGTGCCCTTGGCAGTGGATCGAAGAAAGAGCTCGACACATTGCCGCAGCTGATCTCTGTGTCGCTCTCTACAATGTTCAGAGTCGTAAACGCCAGGAGGGCGTCTATCGCATTATCGAAATTTTGGTCAGCCACAAGGCCGCAGGGACACTCTGCGGCATTGTGCGCAACGCTTATCGAGAAGATCAGAGTTTTGAGATTGTTACCCTGGAAGAGCTGGGTAAACGAACTTTTGACATGTTTACTACAATTTTTGTCGGCAATAGACATACCAGACGCAAGAGAGAGTGGATATTTACACCACGTGGTTACGGTCAATGGCAGGAGAAGGAGCCAATTGCAGATGTTCTAGCCAGCACCATTGCTGCATCCCATTCCTTTCCCCAAAAAGCAATCTGGCTATTCTCGGGCACTCAAGATGGCAACGCCTTGGCTTCTTCTCTGGTCAATGCTCTGCCTCCTGCTACGCCGGTAGTTGTATCCGTCGCCACTGAATACGGTGGCGAGTTAGCGTTGCAGGTGCCGGGAATAACTGTGGTTGCCGGAAAAATAGGGCGCACGGCCAGGCGAAACCTGCTTGAACAATGCCAGGCCAAGGTCATAGTCGATGCTACCCATCCTTTTGCCGATAAAATTTCTGAGCAACTGATAGAGCTAAGCAATGAACTGAACTTGAGCTATCTTCGTTATGAGCGGCCAGCATCGCCGCCGACTGACTATCGGCAAGCCAGAGTCTGCAATGACTTTACCGAAGCAATCAAACTGTCATTAACAGTGGGCAAACGCATTTTTCTTGCCACTGGAACAAAAGGGCTCAGCGAATTAGCCTCGCTCAAGTCAGAAGCTTCAGAGCAGCCGCTCTGGTTTGCCCGAGTAACAGCTAGTCCTGATTCAATTGAAAAGACCATAGCTGCTGGCATCCCGCTCTCACGCATCTGTGCCATGCAAGGTCCTTTTGATAGCCAATTCAATCAAGCTTTATGGAAACAATGGCAAATCGACTGTGTCATCACTAAAGAGTCAGGTGATGTCGGTGGTACCAACGCCAAAATAGAAGCGGCTGAGAGTCTAGGCATACCTATTCTAATTGTGCGGCGGCCCCACATTGACTACCCTGAAGTGTTCGCCAGTCAAGGGGAGCTAGTGTCTAGAGTATTGAAAATTTGTAGGAGTGAAGGGGCAAAAGTATGAATGCAAAAATTCCAGTTACTATTTTTAGTGGCTTTCTTGGTGCTGGTAAAACCACACTAATAGCTAATTTGTTAAAGCAATGCCAGGGCTCTCGTATAGTTGTTTTAGTAAATGAATTTGGCAAAGTGTCAATTGATGGACAGGCATTGAGCAAAATGGAAGTGCCGAGACAAGTCGAAGTGATTGCTCTTTCTGCACCGCTAATTGCCTATGATGACGATCAAGAATTTCAGTTAGTGCTGACAAAACTGCTACAGAACCAGGTGGTACCTGATCATTTGATTATTGAGACCTCGGGACTGGCAGTACCAACTGCCATAATCGAAACTCTCAGGCGTCCTCAATTTATCGAACGCTTTGTCATCGATGCTACCCTCACTGTTGTGGACATACCGCTGCTTCTATCAAACACAAATGGTCAACAGCAGGCACTAACCACCGACAGCGCTATTAGCGCTACGGCTGAAGTATTTGCCCTTCAACTAAGCGCAGCAGACGTGGTGGTGCTCAATAAGATTGATGAGCTGGGCGATTCAGAATTAGTCGCCGCAGAAGCGGCGATCCGCACTTTGTCACCAGCTGTCAGATTTGTCGAGCTGGCCTATCACGGCCAACTCAATCCCCGCGTGGCTCTGGGCTTAAGACTCAATCAAACTGTCGCTGCTACATTTGCTCATGAGCTGGTGGCAGTTGCTACTCATGGTCACAGCGATGGCCATAAACACTCGGGTCTGGATGCTCATCAACACGGACTTGACAGTCATACCCATGTCCATGAGCATGATCCAGGCTGGTTGTCTTTCGCCCTCAGCAGCAAAGAGCCTCAGAAGAGAGAAAGTTTACTGCATGCTCTGCAAACACTCGTGGTGGTTGAACCAGTAATTAGGCTGAAAGGACAAATTGTTACTGCCGATGGCCATGAGCTAGCAGTCCAAGGAGTGCGCGAGCGAGTAGAAATTGACGAGTATGAGCACAATCACGAATATAGCCACGAACACGAACATACTCACGACCATGAACATACTCATGACCATTCCCATTCACATTCACATGCACACGACCATGAACATATCCATGACCATACTGGTGGGCAAATCGTTTTTATCGGCTATCACCTCTCCCGAGAGAAAGTCACTGCCTCGCTCTCAGAGCTAACTGGCACAAATTGGGAGTAGATCAGAGCAATGACAGCATCAGATTCAGAGACACATAAAAGACAGGCGGAAAAACATAAGAAAGTTTTCGAGGAGAAGTTGGCTCGGGCCAAGGAAGAAAAGGGACTGCTTATAGTCAATACCGGAAGCGGCAAAGGTAAATCTACTGCTGCATTTGGCATGGGTATTCGTATTCTCGGTCACGGCATGAAGCTCGGGGTGGTTCAGTTTATCAAAGGTGCATTACATTCAGCCGAGCGAGATTTTTTCGCCAGTAATCCCAACTGTGTATTTCGCGTCATGGGTGACGGCTATACCTGGAACACGCAAGATCTTGAAGCCGACAAAAAATCGGCTAGAGCAGCTTGGGAAGAAGCTGTGAAAATGATTGCCAGCAATGATTTTGGCATGGTCATATTAGACGAGCTCAACATCGTCCTGAGACACAAATATCTCGATCTTGCTGAGGTACTGGCAGTGTTGGCTGCACGGAACCCTGACTTGCACGTGGTAATCACAGGCAGGCACGCCCCGCAAGAACTAATGGATGTAGCTGACTTGGTCAGCGAGATAAAATGTGTTAAGCATCCCTATAAGGAGCAGGGTGTTAAAGCTCAGAAAGGAGTTGAGTTTTGAGTGATACTGTGCAATGTGCTGCGCTGCTTTTAACTTCTTATGCCTCCAACCAGGGCAAAACCACAGTCACTGCCGCTCTTGCTCATCTGTTCAAGCAACAGGGAAAACAAGTGCGTGTCTTCAAAATCGGACCAGACTACCTTGACCCTAAACTGTTGCAAATTGCCTCAGGCCACCCAGTCTATCAACTTGATCTGTGGATGGTCGGAGAGCAAGAGTGTCGCCGGTTACTTTTTGAGGCAGCAGCAAAGGCCGACATAATTTTAGTTGAGGGTGTGATGGGGCTCTTTGATGGTGTGCCATCAAGTGCAGACCTAGCCAAACTAATTGGTTTGCCCATAGCGGGAATAATTAACGCTAGCTCCATGGCCCAGTCACTGCATGCCGTGGCCTTCGGACTAGCTAACTTTGATCCAGCCCTAAATTATGTTGGCACGTTAGCCAACTGCGTAGCCAGTGAGAAGCATGCTTCTATGATTGCTGAACAGGCTACACTTCTCTCTTCTGATTCTCTTGATTATCTTGAGCATTCACGCCTTCTGCCCTACTTCCCGGCTTATCTTGGCGCCTTAATGCGTTCTCCCTCCATTGCCATTCCTTCTCGTCACCTTGGCCTGCAAGACGCAGCTGAATTGAGTGATATTCAATCGCTATTAAAGGCTGGTGCCGAACAAATTAGTGGCACATCGTTGCCCCATGCTCCTCTAGCGGTAGCCTTCTCGGCGCCGACCCAGGCTACTGATGATTGTGGTGCTGAATTATCTCCAAAACTTTTGCAGGGTATTAAAGTTGCCATCGCTCGTGATTTGGCTTTTTCATTTATCTATCAAGCAAATATTGATTGTCTCGAACAAATGGGTGCAGAGCTGTTCTATTTTTCGCCTCTGGCAAATCAAGAATTGCCTGACGTTGACGCACTTTATCTACCCGGTGGTTATCCAGAGTTGTACCTGGAACAACTTGAGCAAAACCATAATGTTATGGCTAGCATAGAGCGTCATGCAAAAGCAGGAAAGGCAATTTACGCCGAGTGCGGCGGTATGCTCTATTTGCTAGAGGAACTTACCGACGCCTCGGGCAAGAGTGCAAAAATGATCGGTTTGCTTAAGGGCCGAGCTCATTTGCAGAAAAGACTGGCAAAGCTGGGCTACCAACAATTTGACCTTGCCGGTGGTATCATTCGCGGTCATACTTTTCATTACTCGACTGCGACAGTTGAAGCAGAAGTTATTGCTCAGGCTAGCCACCCGCAAAATAACAGCCAGGGTGAAGAAATGTTCCGGACCGGTTCAATTACAGCAAGTTATGCTCATTTGTATTTCTCATCCAATAAAAAAGCCACTGCTAATTTCTTTCGTTTAAATTCCCACTATGAGTAATACTTGCGTATTCTCTTAAGTCCGGCCGTCATACGCGCACTGCGGTCTGTTATTCGCATCTGGCAGGGCATGTTTTAGTAACCACAGTAGTTGGTACTTCTGCTCTCGAAAATTTTTTGGCTAATGCGGAGATGTCGAATACAGCATCCTCTGGCTAATAAAGCTACTAGTAGACTGGTCACTTAGCAAGGCGCAAAAATATTTATGGGGTTGCATGTTGTTGAGAAAGGCCAGGAGAAAATGGATGGTGCGTCCGGGAAATGCGACGCACCATCGTATGCAGCCTTAGGCCTGGTCTGCAATTGTCTTGCGGGTGGAGATGAATTGCGCTAGTGCTTGCCAAACTGACTTCTTTTAGTTGAAGGAAAGAGGCAGAGCATTTCGCTGCCTCTGGGGATTGTCGTCAGGCCTTTGGGGTAGCCGTAAGTATCTGTCGCAGCCTTTCCAGACGGTCTGCTAGTGTGCCGTAGAGATTTTGGTAGTCTTGTAAGCTCAATCTGATTACTTCGAAGGCTTCTTCTGCTCCATAGATTTCAGGAATCGACACGATTGGCTTCTTACTTTTACTCTCACTGGCAAAACTGCGCTTATAGCTTAAAAAGTAGTGTTCAAGCCGGTTTATAACAGCTTCTGGCAGCTGGCTAATGTCTTCTATCTTGCCAAAGGTTAGATCGTCTTTGAGCACGGCAATGATTTTGTCATCAGCTTGTTTGTTGTCAATCATGCGCAGTCCACCAATCGGACGAGCTGTAACAAACAAGTCGCCATGACTAAAGACCGAATCGGTGATAACACAGATGTCTAGCGGGTCGCCGTCACCAACGATGCCTCGGCGTTTCGTGCGTTTGGAGCAGCGCGCAGCAACAAGTTCACCGCAGTAGGTTTGGGGGATAAATCCATACAGATTGGGGCAACTTGATGAGTAGAGCAGGGGGCGATCCACGTGTAAGTGGCCTGTAGCTTTGTCTAGTTCCAGTTTCATTCTGTCAGCTGGAACCATTTCTATAAACGCCCTAATCATGCTAGTGCCGACCACATGTGGTGATACTCCATGCCAAGGGTGAGATTTTGGCAGCATAGCTAAAAGCTGCACGAATTCATGCGATACCATTTGGTACCTCCTAGGGTTTACCCAGAATGATTTTTCATGGCTGAATTACTAGTTGCTTTTTTAGTTTGGCAATTGCCGCAGCTAGCTGG
The DNA here is from genome assembly GCA_044378815.1 of Obscuribacteraceae bacterium (SeqCode). Taxonomy (GTDB): domain Bacteria; phylum Cyanobacteriota; class Vampirovibrionia; order Obscuribacterales; family Obscuribacteraceae. Next base: position 125,683 of record JBIPOV010000007.1, read on the forward strand.
ATGTCGTTGGTTTCGTTTGGTGGCACTTGTACCGAAATATCGGGGTCGACGCCCTGTTCGTGAACTTCATTGCCGTTTGGCGTCAGGTATTTCAGTGCAGTTACGCTCATTATTCCGCCAATAGGCCCTGGCTGAGTTTTGTAACCAACACCTTTGCCAAAGGTTGTGACACCAATGACAGTGCCGCGTTTGTTGTCTTGAAGAGCCGAGATTGTAATTTCAGCTGCACTAGCAGAAGAGCCGTTGGCTAGGATTACCAGTGGCAGTTGGCGCAAAATTTGCACAATACCGCTGTTGATGGTTTTGCCTTTGGCCACAATTTGATCCGCTTTTGCTACAGCTATCGGCTTTGTTGGGCTGCCGCGCACTATAGATTGTGTGACAATTTGGCTTTCATCTAGGAACAGTGACGAGAATTTTGTTGCCGCTGGTAGTTCTCCACCTAGATTGTTTCTTAGGTCGAGCACCATACCTTTGGTTTGGCCAGCGTCTTGATTCGATAGGTCTTGGAATTTCTCGATGAAGTCGTTGAGATAGGCTTCACTGGCAAAGGAAGGCATGCGGATATAAATAATATTGCCCGGCAACAGCTTCGCTTCCACCACTGGCTTGGGTATGGCCGTTAGGGTCAGCTCTACTTCGTACTGACTGCCATCAATGGCCGAGGTGGCGTTGACTAGAAGTTTGTCACCGCTGTTGCCCCGCAGCAAGCTATCGACTTGCTCGCGCTGAAGACCGTCAAGTGCGACTTTGTTCAGGCAATTGATAGTATCGCGCTCTCTTAGAGCGGTGCCATAGGCGGCGCTGCCATAGTGGATGACGTCGAGCTTGTAGTGGCTTCCATGGCGATAGAGCATGAGGCCACCAATTACTTGACCTTGCTTTTGAAGTGCCGCTTGTTCTCGCATTTCTTGAGCAGAGACAAAGTTAGTCCATTTGTCACCGCTGGCTTCAGCTAACAGTTTGAGTGCTAGTTGAATGTCGTTAATTGTTCCTACTTTGTTGTCGTAGGTGTGTTCTAGATTTTGCCAGTTTTTCAGGCGGCTGGGGTCGTAGTATTGATCGCGAATGAACTCCCACATGCTGTGATACATGATTTGGTAGCCTTCTGAGGGGGCTTCGCCAGAGAAAACGGGAGCGGTATAGGCGGGGGCAGTTGCTGCACAGGTGGTGGGCTGAGCGTTGGTTTGTGATGCCAGGCAAAGGCCTAGAACTAGTGCAGCAGCAACATGTAGACGACGTGTTTTGGGCATGGTTGTCTCCAGATACTTCAGCTTTAGTTTGGATTGTTTTGGTTTTGGTCATTTGTTTTGGTGAATATGCCTTTTAGTGAAAGGCCGTACTCTGGACCTACTTTGCCGTTTTTGATGGCACGCCAGGCTACTGCTAAAGTAAGAACGGCAACGGCGATTACTAAAAGTAAGGCGGGGTCGAAATTTGTAAACATTGTTTTTCCTGCTTTCTGTTACCAGTGAACGACGATGTTGATGCCTTCGGCTGTGTAGGAGTCGCGCTGATCGCCTTCCTGGCGGCTCCAATATTCGAAGGTTGGGTTGAAGTTGCTGCAGGCCTCCCAGACAGCTTTTGCCACAGGTCCAAGCCATGCCGGCGTGATTTGGGCCAGCGGCGCGCGGCTTGGCCTTTCGAAGTCGACTCCAGCTTTGAGCGACATGACTAAGGCCCAACTTTTGCCAGAACGAGCCTGAGCTGTTGCCCGTTCTTTTAGTTGCGACAAGATAGAGGCGGCTTTGTCAGCTATGGCAGACTGGGCGGCCTCGATACTCTGGCGGATGGCACTAATAGTAGTGTCATCATTGAGTGTGCTTAGTTTAGCCAGTAAGTCATCGACGTTACTCCAGTGCAAGACTATGTTGAAGCCATCAACGGTGTATCCATCTCGTTGATCGCCTTCATAGCGACTCCAATATTCAAGAGTGGGCTCGAAGACTTGGCATTTGGCATAAACTTGGGCAGCCGTGCCTGTTAGCTGTTCTGGTCGCAGTATTCTGCCTTTGCTTTCGTAGTCAGTGCCATTTTTAAGGCTCATGGCCACACTGAACTGTCGTCCAGCAGCAACATCTGTTTTTAGTTGCTGCATGGCATTGCCAAAGATTTGTTCGTTCCGTTCTGCCAGCTGACGTTGGGCTGAACTAATAGCTTCCGCTGTTATTGTTTGTAAATCAGAGACTGTGAATGTAAGCATTAGATTGCTTCTCCTTGAGTGCCAATGGGGGAGTCGAGTGGAATCGGGCGGTCTTGATCGTCTACTGATACGAAGACTACTTCGCCTTCAGTTACGGGGATGGTTTCGCCGTGACGTTCAGCTTCTACTTTGACTCTGATGGTGACCGAGGTGCGACCAACTTTGACGACATCGGTCCAGAAAGTGAGGATGTCTCCCACTTTTACTGGTTGTTTGAAAACTACTTCTTTCATGCAGACAGTGACGGTGCGGTGCTGCGTAATCTCACGAGTGGCAACGCTAGCGGCAATGTCGATGTTAGAGAGAATAACGCCTCCGAAAATGCTGCCCCAAGGGTTTGTATCTTTGGGGAACATCACAAGACGGATGGCCGGACATCTGTGCGTGCAGTCCATTTTAGATCTCCTGTTTTCCAGGTTGTTAGAAATGGTTTTTCGGACCAAAGAAGGTGCAGCGGTTAAAGATTGCTATCGCTTACAGCGTTGTAGCGATAGCGCGTCTAGGCCGCCTTGTGTCTGACAATGTCACTGAGAGAGAGCCCCCGTGCCATACCTTCAACCCATTCGGCCAAGAACGCTAAGAGTGGTATTTGCGCTCTCAAGGCGTAGTTGGTTGCGTCCATAATCGTTGTACGACCTTGTTGTTGCGAATCGGGCACTTCTAGACTGAGAAAATCAGAGATGATTTTCACCAGTGCTATGGTGTCGAGTAATGGCAATTTGGCTTCAACTCCGCTGTGAGAGTCAATCATAAAGACTGTTAGGGCTAGCTCCAGACCAAGCTCGGTCATTGCTTTCATTTCAGTCGAGTTGGTAATGTTGGCGCCGGCTAGCAGGGCAATCATGGCAGTCTTCTCTCCGCTATGGGCTTGAGCTAGACCGGTTAGGGCAAAGATGAGGCCGTTCGGGCTGTCTTCAATGCGCTGCTCCGGTTGGTTGATTGTTTCTATGGCTTGGGCCGCTCGATACAAGGCTTTCATGTTCTGGCAGTCAGCTGTCAAAACCATTTGTTCGGGGCGCAAGAAAGTGACTTCGGCAGTTAGGCTTGTTTTGCTATAACTAGTAATTTTTCCGCCATAGGCCAGGTAGCTGCGGCATAGAACATAGAGGGCAAAAGCCGGGTCTAGTTCATCGTCAAAAGCTACGATGCGGTCATGGTCTAAATATTCAATGCGGTGGATGCTCATAAAACCTCCTGAGGGGGTCAAAGTTTTTGAATAGTGAAAGTTGGCAGTGCGGCAGTATCTTCATTAGCTACGCGCTAATGAAAAATGCTGCGGAGTGGCGGGTGTAGATAAGAAGTGTTGTAATGCCAAGAAAAAGACGTGTGATGGAGATCTTGATATTGGCTTGATCAATTGACCCTTGGCAAGCAGATCTGATTACATATTTCTTTCCACCCACTAGCCTATGTCGCTCGGTTACTAGTGTCCCTGCAACTCTGTGGGTAAGTGGTCTTTTGTCTGTGATTTCCGTTGATTGCGCTGCGCTAATTGGTGCGCATAAGCCTCTTTAGACGGGCTGAAAACAGGCCGCTTTGTGCTGTGGCTAATGAGTCGATTTAATCTAAGATAGGCGGCCTTCCGAAATTGCCATTCATAATGACCACTGTGCCATTGCCAAGTGTGTTGGCGTTCTAGCAGTATGTATGAATCCATTCCATCAATTTTTCAACAAGCTATTAAGCAAGAAGGTTTTCCCACACAAGTTCCGTGCACATTCTCAAGCGCTATCACCCAAATGAATTTGGCAGTGGTGGTTCGCTTCCTTTTGCTTTGGCAAAATTGCTCCGGCTCAGGCATTCAACTTAGTTTGATGCTCAACAACAATCTCACTTAGAGAAACACAAATGGACAACATCTTGCACTACACCGACCCTACTTTGACCTTAGTGGCGGCTGTCTCTTTCGTCGTGACCTTGGCTTTTCCCTTAAGCTTCGAAGCAATTGCTGCTGTTAGTGCTCTGCACGTTGCGGCAGGAGATCTCACAGCTTTGATCATAGGGCGTTTCAATCGACCCCTGGCCTAACTCCTCTGGATATAGAGATTAACATTGGCCGCAACAACTGAAGCTGTTACAGCTTCTTCCCTCTCGTCTGCATGTTTAGGAGTAATAAACTATGGCTGAATCTCAATCACAACCAACATTGATTCATCGCAGCACTCTTGAAGCACAGTACGGTAAGTATGCTGTCGTATCAATATCGGCAACTGCTGAACAATATTCGCAATTGCTTGCTCTTGGTGACACCATCGCTGAAGAGTATGGTATTGCCCCACCTATGGTACAGCTAACTCCACTTGCGCCTGAGACAGCTGCGACCCCGGTAGCTGGGAGCCATGGCCGCCCTGATCGAGGAATGAAAGTCGGTGTAATCGCGCTGCAAGCGGAACCACTAGCAACCATTCGCTATTTGATTACCGTCACCAAGAGTACCGGCAAGCGCTAACGCTTACCCCTGTCTGCCCTAAACGAAGTTAGGGCAGGCTTTTTCAACTAAAAAAACGGAGTATAAGCTCTATGAAAATTCTTTTGATCAATAGAAATAATCAGCTATTAGTGCGACTATCGCAAGTTTTATTAGCTGCTGGCCATGAAGTTACCCTGGCTATTTCTGTTAACGAAGCCCATGAAAATTTAGGCATGTCGTTTTTGCCCCCTGGAGAAGATTGCTATACCTCGGGCTCCTTTGACTATTTCGATCTGATTATTTGTCCGACTTATGATGTTCATACTTACTGCGGGCGCGAGAGTAATCTCTATCAGATTCTCAATGGTGCAGCCGATCGCAGCCGTGCTGCCTGTGGTATCGCTTCAAAGAAAGACGAAGTTGAAACAATGAAACTGCATGGATTCAGTAGTTTTGTTTCCTTGGCTGCTCTAAAAGCCCTGACAGCGAGCGACGTTGAGCCATTTCTGGCCCGTCTGGTGGCTGATGCGAGCACTTCTATTTGTAGTTATTCAAATCGCGACGACGTGCGGCGCAGAAGAGAGTTTCAAGAACAACAACGGCGCGTGAATGAGACCCGCAATAAGCTAGTGACAGCAGCTTTCGCCGTACCGGAGTTTATGCAAACTGCCGAGCAAAGAACCCTAATTGCTGAATATCAGGCCGAGCGACGCGATAGCTATCGTGCCTGTTATTAAGTTCAGCAAGAACCCTCACCAACAACAAACATATTACAGGTATTCCAATGGAAACACCAAAATCGAGCTTTTTTCAGTTCTTCCTCAACATCATATTCTTCATTCCAGTCACCCTAAAAATTAGTGGTGAGTGGCTATGTAAACGCGCCTATAGCACTGGCTCTTGGGCAAGGACCATACCAGTGGCATTGATTGGTGCTGTTCTTGCCGTCCTGGCTGCATGGCAGACAGCTGATTGGCTAGCATTTAGCTATGGATTAGGCAGTGCCACCTGGTTACTAATTTTCTTGGTGGTAACAACCCTTACCTACACCCATGTCTGGTCAAGCTTGTACTACTTTGTCTTGCGTCATGTCTGGGATTTGTGGGAAAAGCTTTGGCGCTCCTATGAAAAGCTTTGGAAAAACGCTTTGCTACCAGCGCTAGAGCAGATTGTCGCCATGGTTCAGCGGGCTCCAGGAGCAATGGCACTGTGGAGTCAACTGCAAAATGAATATGGTGGCCGCTCTAAAGGCATTCGCTTTATTGAGACAGTGCTTTATATTGCCCTCTTTGCCACGGTTTCATACTATGGCTATCTAACCTATGCTTGGGTTTTGACACTGGGAATTAGCTTTGTCGGTTTGCAAGCCTTTGCTGCAGTCGCAGGTTTTATCCTGGCTCTGGTCTTAGTCAGTATTGTCAGCCCTTTATTCGATAGCAAAGCTTATCAGTCTATTGTTGCCTATGGCTTGTTAGGCTCTTGGGCTCTGGTTCAGTATGTGCCTTTTGTCGCTGCTCAATCAGAAGTAGTGAAAGTTGCTACTTTCGCCGCTTCTAGTTTGTTCGCTATTACCTATTTGGTGCCAGCGTTGGTAGTTGGCTTGCAGGGCGGTTTTATGAAGAGAGTATTGCACTATTGGAGCGAGTTACTTAATTCTTCTTATGGCGATGAAGAAGACCAAGACTACCAACGCTTTTACCAGCATTTACTCAATATTGGCTTGGCTTTTGCTTTTGCCTGGGTTCTCTATAACTTAAGCATTGCTACTGGTCTGGCACTTTGGTTGGCATGGTTGATTGCTGTAGTCTCTCTGGTTTATAGCTACACAGAAGGTTTCCAAAAACACTTTGGCCGCTCACAGGCTACCCGTGAGATGGCTCTCGCCACCATTTTGGTTGCCTCTTACGGCACCTATCAAACCGCACCCACTACTTCTGCTGCCCTTAATTTTGGCCTGGCGGTAGCTACTTTGCTCAGCACTGGGCTGGTGTTTTATCCCGTTTTCTACATTGCCTTTCGTGCTGTAACCCGCCCGCTGGCGCGTTCTGTCGGTTATGCTCTAGAGAGTCTGCATGGCAGACTGTCAAGCAGAATTGTGGCTGCATTTGCGGTGTTGGCAGAAAAACGCAAAGAGGCTTTCAACGACAGATCAGACTTTGCCAAGCTTTTCGGTCACTTGCTCAACCTGGCGATTTTGGTGTTTGCTCTGTTGCAAGCACTGCCTGTGGTGTCGGCCAAATTGACTAGCAACTTCTACGTCGATGCGGTTATTATTGCCTTCGTCTCAATCAATGGCTTTGTTCTTTTGGGGCGTTTGTTTTCATACTATAGTGCCACTACTTTGGCCTCTGTCGGTGGTTTAGTCACCTTAGCCACGGTTGGTTACTATGTTAATGAATTGAGTGGCAGCCTAACTGCTGCGGCGTTGCTGGGTTTGAGCGCGGCTGGACTGGTAGGTGGAGTATTTGCACCGTTGTTGTACCTGCAATTCTCTAAATTGTTCACAGCCATTACCCCTACTCTGGCTCCAGTTTTCAATCGGGCCTTCGAAGCTTTGTGGACTGTCTACAAGGCGCTTTGGGCCAGCGTCGCTCGGCAGTTTAGCGTCTTGCTAGTTGTTTTGCAGCCTGTTTTGGCAGCCATCGCTCGCACCTGGCAAGTTGTCACTGCTCAGATTGCCCGGGTATTTGGGGCTTAGTCTGAGCTTGTAACCGTTTAAATGGCGAGGCAATCGGCTGAATGGCTGGTTGCCCCGCTCTATTCCTTCAAAATTACTACAATTTTGCGCTCTTCACCAGTCACTTGGCTGATCTGGTCTGAGCGCAATCTTGTAGTGATTACTCAAAACAAGAGGCACAATCATGAAAAATAAGGTAGTTACTAAAGCAGAGATCGAGCAATTTCTTCCTTCTGTAGTAAGCCATTACGCTGAAACAAAAGTTCTCTCTGAATACGAGCGGGTGGCGTTTGCCAATTTCTTTCAGGCTTTTCTCGATAGAAATATTCTTTTGTTAGCTGGTTTATTCAAAGTCTATGCCAAAGCACCGGAAGACTGTTTGTTGATTATGGCGGCATTTACTCAGGTATTTGGCAGCATAACCAACGACCACAGTAGCTACTACAGCTATGGTGAAGGTCTATTGCATATTCATGCTCGTACAAAAGACCCCGAAAGAAGACCTCACGTTAGGTCCACTGGTGAGGAGACCCATGCTCTGAATTTGTTTCTTGATGAGCGTGCGCCGACTGGCTATAAACATTGTCTCGATGACCGGCTTGTCTCTGCTGGGGCTGGCAATGGCTATAGTGGTGCTGTAGCAGCGGCTGAGGCTTTAGATCAGTTAGTGCGAGTGGTTGAAGAAGGCATTGCCTACCGCCTAGCCGATGGTAGAGAGGATCGCTTTGATACCTTCGATTTGAGTGAGAGTTCAGTCAGTCATCATGTGCACACTCGCCAATTTGTCAAAGACAAACGCGCTTTCGAAGCTGAGTTGGTACAGGCAAAGTCTTCACGAAATGCTCTCAGCTATCTTTGCTGGCGCTGGGAAAACAGAGCAAAGTTAAAGCGCTTTAGCCTCTAGTCGACAGTCAATCAGTTTTCCTGCCAGTAGTTTTCAATTACTTTGAGACATGTACATGACAAAACGCTTCAAACCTTTGACCCCTATTGTTGGTGGGCTGGCTTGCAATGCCCGCTGCCCTTTCTGCGTGGCCGGCATGACCCCTGAGAACGGTGTCACCGGTAAGGCACAAGCGCCAGACTTAAATGCCTTTGCTAAGGTCTGTGCTTTTGCTAAGGCTCACCACTGTGATAGCTTGTTGCTAACTTCAAAAGGCGAGCCTACTCTCTGGCCCGAGCAAGTTTTGCAGTACTTAAAAATTCAGCGCGCCTTTGACTTTAAGTCGGTGGAATTGCAGACGAACGGCATTCCTATCGCCGATCGTAAAATTGTGACGAGCCAGCACCTGCGTCAGTGGCGTGAGTATGGTTTGAAATTGATTGCTATTTCGGTTGTTCATTATGATGCTGAGCGCAATAGACAGACCTATTTACCCCATCGGCAGGCATACATTGACTTGCCTGAGTTGATAGCCCACTTGCATAGTTTCGGCTATGCCGTGCGTCTGGCCGTAGTGATGTTGCGCGGACAAATCGACAGCTCAGCAGAGTTGCAAAAAATGATGGATTTTGCTCGCTGCAATAGAGTGGAGCAGCTCACGATTCGTCCGGTCAACAAGCCTGACTCTAGTCGTGACGATGAAATTACTAGTTTCGTTGCCGCTAACTATTTGCCCGATAGTTCTAAAGCTGAGATTCAAGCATACCTTGAGACTGCTGGCACTTTAGTAGAGCGTTTGCCCTGGGGTGGCAGTGTCTATGACGTTGGTGGCCAGAATGTCTGCTTAACCAACTCACTGACTAAGGCCGATGAAAATGAAGATGTCGGCCGGCAGCTGATCTTCTTGCCTGATGGCAGGGTCAGTGATGATTGGCAGAAAGAAGGTGTGACGCTAGATGCCTTTGCCCAGGCCCAACAGAATCAATCGAATCAATAAGCGGGAGCGATCATGAGAAAGTTTGAAGTAACTGCCTTCACGCCAATGAAAGCAGTTTATAGCTATCTATTTAGCGATACAAGAGCGGTTTTGAAGCGTGTAGCTCCCTTCGTCCATCCCGCTCTCTTTTGTGTGTCTACAGAGGCCAGCGAGGCCGGTCAGATTCTTTCTAGCTTGGTTACGCCGCCGCTAGAAGTTACCGCAACAGATGAAGGCAAGCTTGATTTAGACATGATTCATCGGCCTATCATTGAGCGGGTGGTTAAAGCGTACTCTCGGACAGTTCCAGGTCTCGAGCACTTTGCTTTCAAGTACCCAGGTCAAGGCAGCTCTGAGGGGATATTTCATCTGCTAGTACGCTTGCGCACTCAGGGTGTTGCTGCAATTCATGTGCTTAGAGGCGAGTATGAGGGCTATGGCGCGCAGGCTAAGAATATAGGTATGGAGGTGATTGAGCATGACTTTGATGAGGTAAGCCAAGCACCTGAGTGGATAGAGCCCGGCTATTGGTTTATAAGTAACCCCTCGGCTCGTCAAGGCAATATATTGCCTGACCATTTGATAAAAGGTCTGCTGGATGCTGGGCACCATGTCATTTTAGACCTCGCCTATGTTGGTTTGACTGGCGAGCATGTTTTTGATGTATCTCATCCCAATATTGCTGCCGTAGTGATTTCGTTTAGCAAGCCATATGGTGTTTTTCGCCTGCGTTTGGGCGGATTCATCTTTACTCGTGAAGAGCTGCCGACCTTTTATGGCAGTAAATGGTTTAAAGACTGTGAGCGCCTTTTGCAAGCCTTGGCTCTGGCAGAAACAATTGGTCCCAATTACTTCTACTCTCGCTATAAGCCCGTGCAAGACGCCATTGTTGCTGCCTTGAACGCTAAATTTGAATTGGGTCTAGTGGCGAGCGATGTCTTGTTATTGGCTGAGCTTAAGGGAGAAGATGCGGCGCTACTTTCCTCTGAGAAGAGGGAACTGATTGCACCTTTTCGCCGTGGTGAAGACTATCGCTTCTGCCTCACCCCATATTTTGAACAGGCCGAAGCCCAAGGCTTTGTGCCTGAGTTTTACGCTCGTACCCAAGGCTCTAACTTTGCAGTTCAGTCGGTTGATGATAGTGGCGATAAGTGCAAGGAAGAAGACTTTCCTTGTCGTGTCTGGTTGCGCCAGCATTATGATGAGCTACCAGTGAATGAATGGGTAGCAGTCAACCTCGATGGGCTGGTGGACCATGACCCTGACCTCTTGAAGCTCGTAGACAAAGTGATTGACCGCGGCCTGAGAGGGGTTGAGCTGACGTATACCTTTACTGCACCCACCGGACTAAGAGTGACCTGGTCGATTGCGGCTCAGTAAAGCTGCTTTCGTTTTTTCTTTTTAGTCTTTCTCTTCAACCTCTAAGGTTTCAATTATGGACGTTCTTTTACTGGTACTGTTTTTTGGCAGTATTTTTGGCCTAGGCAGAATTCTCCCTTGCGACTGGGCTGGAACATTTACTTCCCGCCGCACCGTCTTCGAGAGTTGGGCTGCTCAGTCTCGGCTATTCATTTTTGGTCTGCCGATTGTTCTTGCCCTTGGTATTGCTATGCTGGGAAAGTTTAGCGGCAATGCCCAGTCGGTCACACAGATGCTTGGCAGTGGTTTCATTGGCTTCATTCTCTTCTCTCTGTTCCTCAGCGGAGCTGGGGTGGCTCATGTGCGCCTTGGTATTAAAATGGCCTTCGTTACCTGTGTCTTTGGTTTGATTTTTTCATTTCTCCTTAATTAGGCTTGCCTAAATCAGTCAAGTGCTTGCTACCAGGGACGGTGGCAGCTTGCTGATTGGAAAAGTAATTGTGCAGCTGAGTATGGCGGAACCAGCAGTTGTTTTCTTATTCTTAAGATGTTATATACTATAGTGGACTGCCCGGAAAAATTTTTCTTGAGGCGATCACTAGTGATTTTTTTATCTCCAGCCTTGTATAAAGCCTGGTGTCTCCTGTGGTGCCGCGCCGCTTGCTTAGTCTGTGGTTTTAATTGGCCTCTAGTCCGGTTGTGACTGAACTGTGGCCGTTCTGTGGCGAAGATAATGCTTGCCAAAAGTGCGCAGCGAATGTATTGTCATAGAGTGAGTTGCATCTGATTTCAATTCAATAAAATTCAAGGTTCCACGGGGGTGGCAGAGTAAGCAGCTGAGGCAACTTGGCTGTTTTATTCTTTCAGGAGTCAAATAAAATAGCCTATATAGCTATCGCGAGTGCAGTATGCCGCAGTTCAAGGGCCAATCTAATGACTCAGCAAACAGCCAGGGGCAACCTGATGGTGTTTTGCCGGAAACATCTAAAAGATTGTATAGAGAAGCCGAGATGATTGGCTTAGGTGTCGGTCGCGCTCTGGTCGACACTGCTAAGCATCCACTAGATAAGTTGCCTGAGCTTTCTATGTCACTGGCGACGGGCTTAGCTCTGGGTGCCGCTAGTCGTTTGGGTGCCCCAGGAAGGTTGGTGGCTGCTGGTGTTGGTTCAGCTATGGCTACTAAGTTTGCCTATGATGAATTGACAGCAAAGCGCTGGACTCAGTTTGGTAGTGCGGTGAAAGACACCTGGGACTCCGAAGCTAATTTGGAGCGCAATATCGATATTACTAAAGATAGTCTTGGTTCCTTTATTGTAGATAGCGGTATTGGCGCTGTTGGCATGAAGTTTGGTTCTTTAGCAGCTTCGCGTTTTGCTCCTCCGGCTCAACTTGTTAAAGGTGCCTTGAACCGGGCTGATTCTGACGGTGGCGCAGCTATTCGCAGCTTGCAAAATCGCTGGGAAAATCCAGTAGTGTTGCGGAAACAAGCAGCCGGTAGAATTGAGCTTATCGGCCATACCGAGCCAGCTGCGAAAGGGGCTGCCAGTGGTGATTTGATCAGGGTTGCTAAAGCGGCGGATGGAGATGTTTTGATTACGGCCATGGATGTTGAAGGGCACGGCCTAAATGCTGCTAAGAAGGCTGTTACTGTTCATGCTGCTATTGATAAAGTGCTTCCTCAAACAGGAAACAAAAGTGCCAGCGACATACTGGCTATGATCGATCAAAAATTAAGTACCAAAGATGATCTGTCAGTTACAGCGGCTATGCTTAAGTATGATCCGGTTACTGGCAAGTTGCAGACCGCTACAGCCAGTTCGGAGTTTGCTTTTGTTGTTCGCTCTAATGGTGTAGTGAAGCAACTTGATGCGGAAGTGGGCGGTTTGGGTTTGGGTACCGACATGTATGGCAGTTTCCCTCGAGGCAATGAAGTTATTAAACTCGGTAAGGGCGATACTGTTGTATTGGCAAGTGATGGTGCTTTCGATCGCTTTGGCTATGGTAAGGTCGAGGCATTTCAGCAGTTTCTTGAGAAGACTGGTCCTAAGCCAGAACAAATTCGCCGGGGTATTCTCAATCAGCCTCAGCCTGAAGCTGGTGCTGACGACATGAGCTTTATTATCTTCCGGCCTATCGAGTAATATTTATAGAGGAGCAGAGATCAGACCGGATATTTGGTATCGCATGAGGTGCTATTTTAATTTTGGTACTAGGTCTTATTGCCATCTTGAAGTGCAAGGGCCAGGTCTGCTGAAGAAATTCGATTTGAGCGGCGTAAGGTTAGGCTATCCCAATTTTATGCCGTTTGATGGGCGGGCGATGTCCTATTACACCATCGATGCTCAGCCGGTGACAGCGCCAGTTATATTATTGAGCAAATAGGAACAGGGTCATTTCTACAAAGAAAGAGATGAGGCCAAGTTCAGAATAGTAGAGTTTCCCAGTGCCCATTCCGGACGGCATGTTGGCGTTGCCGATGCCGGACTCTAGCTGCAACTGTCTCTTCAGTGGTGACGCAAGTGGATCGTGTTTTGTAGCTTTCTCAGATGTGAGTATTTGTAGGCGCCCAAAAATTGGGCCTTTCGGACGCCTTGTATAAGCTAATTCGATAAATGCAGTTGTAAGTAGAAGTGCTCTTTTCGTATCGTTCTTGTATTCGTTCAACTTCCTTCTCTCAGAGTTTATAAAGCACACCTGTCAAAATCTCAAAGTGCTAATTACGGCTTTTGTCTTCGCCTATAGGCGTTTTGTACAGGTATTGCTAAGAACCGAGAGCTATTAGTAAGCGAATAAATCTACGAATCATGTCTGTTGCTGCGGCCTTTTTTCTGGCTAAACAGGCACTTGATTCAACACAACCCTTTTTGCCCTCTTTCTCGGGCCTTCGCTTTTGGAGCACAATCATGAGTATTAGTAAAAATCAAATCTATACAGGCACAGTCACTAAAAAAACCGATTTCGGTGTTTTGGTCGCCCTTGCCGGTGAACGTCACGTTGGCCTCGTGCACGTATCGCAGTTGACTGGTAACAGTGCCGACTTGCGCAACGCCAGACTTCGTTCGCTTGAGGTCGGTGCTGAGGTTTTTGTTGAAGTGTTGGAAATTAAGAAAGAAGGACGGCTGACAAGACTGTCTCTTAGTGAAAAGACTGTGCACAATGCCCAGGTCATGCAGTACATCCCCTTGAATGAAGAAATCATCGGCGTTGTTACCAGTAAGAAAGAATACGGGGTCTTCATGGAGCTTTCTGGTTGGCATGTTTCGGGTCTGTTGCACGCTATGCGTATGGACGGTGAAACCCGCTATGAGAGAGACTCTGTGCTCGACGGCCTTGAAGTTGGCGATCGTTTACCGGTGTTCGTCGTCGAGATCGAAATCGTTGATGGCAATCTGAAATTGACATTGAGTCAGTCTAAGCAAGGTGATGATTTTGAGGTGGTTGCCACTGGCACTGATGAAAACGGTGCTGAAGTCGAAATCGATTTAGCTAGCTAAGTCTGCTAGTCAAATCAGAGCTTGGTTGTTTCGGCGACGCTTTTGTCGCCGAGATTACCTTTCATCAATGAACCCTAGAACAGTTCAGTTCTAGTCACAATTTGGACGCACCCTATGGAAACCGAAAACAAAACGAGCATTTTTAGCTCGTCTCTTTGGCTTAGTGTATTAGCGCTGGCCAAACCATTCTTTTGTTCCCGCGAAAAGTCAGAGGTCACTATTCCGCTGATTGGTTTTAAGTTTGCCGTTCAAACCCGCATAAAAGCCTGGACGCTAGTTGTTTTGCTTGTTGCCTTTTTGATTGGCGTGAGCAAAATGAATGCCATGATCAATGGAGCCTATGGTAATTTTCAAAACGCTCTACCTGATGCAGCTAAAGACGGCAGCTTGGCCGATGTTGCCTGGAGTAATCTTTGGATCTTGGCTAAGATTTTTATCTTTGCCGCTCCAGTAGTGGTTTTTTATGCTTGGCTGCGCAGTTTGCTTGGCATTGTTTGGCGGCAGTGGTTGACTGAGGACATTCTCAAACAGTATTTCAGCAACCGCAATTATTACCGCATTGCTAGTTCTTCACTAGTAGAGAACCCTGACGAACGTATCGCTAACGACGTTGACGGCTTTGTTACCGGGGCAGTTACTCTGGTTCTATCTCTGCTTGATGCCATTGTTACTCTCTTTTTCTTCACTCAGATTCTCTGGGGCTTGTCTGGCTCACTGACTGCGATTTCGATTTTATACGCTACTTTTGGTAGCTTGATTTCGATTTGGTTGTCTGTGAAGTTGATCAGCCTAAAATACAATCAAACCCGCTTAGAAGCTGACTATCGCTTTGGTTTGATCAATGTGCGCAATAACGTTGAGCCTATTGCTTTTTACCAGGGCGAACAGGCCGAGTGGAAGCAGCTTTTGAAGCGCTTTCATGCTGCGATTAAAAACAATATGAGTTTGATTGGCTATCAGCGCCAAGTCAGTCTGTTTACCACCTGGTTTGACTACTTTGTGGCAATAGTTCCTTTCGCTGTGATTTTACCTGTCTATTTGCGCGGTGATTTGCAGATTGGTGCTTTTACCCAGGCCAACATGGCATTTGGGCAGGTGCTGGCCGCTCTTTCGCTGTTCGTCTCGCAAATTGGCACAATCAGTACTTTTGCTGCCAACGTCAAGCGCGTAACTGGTCTCCTGGATGCTGTTAATTCTGAAGACTTGGCTGACAGCGCGGGCCATACCGCTATCGTCACCACTTTTGCGGATCAGATCGCTCTGGCTGCTGTGACTGTCAAAACTCCAGACTACAAGCGATTATTAGTTAGTGAAGTTACGCTGCAAGTGCCACGGGGAAGCGGCATCATCATCAAAGGACCAAGCGGTAGCGGCAAGAGCTCGATTTTGCGGTCAATTGCTGGCCTCTGGCGCTCTGGTGATGGCACTATTACTCGCCCACCACTTGCCGAGGTGATGTTCTTGTCGCAAAGTCCATACATGAGCCTCGGTAGTTTGCGTGATCAACTTCTCTATCCAAATGTCACTACTAATTTGAGTGACAAAGACTTAGTAGCTGCCCTTGAGCAGGCTAACGTTGGATTCCTCGCTACTCGCTATCCTGGCGGTCTAGATGGCTTTCCTGGTGAAGGCCAATCTGATGGGGAGCTAAGCGGGCAAGCAGTAGTTCGACCTTGGAGTAGTGAACTGTCACCTGGTGAGCAGCAGCGTTTGGCTTTTGCTCGCTTTTTGTTGGCTAAGCCGAAGTATGTTTTCCTCGATGAAGCTACAAGTGCCCTTGGATTGGCTGATGAGGAATTGCTCTATCGCACTCTGCAAGCCAGCGGTGCTACCTACGTTTCGGTTGGCCATCGTCCCTCTTTAGACGCTTTCCATCAACAGTCTCTGACTTTGTTGGGAGAAGGGCGTTGGCAATTGTCTGCTAGCTAATTGCTGGCAGTGTTTGAAACATTTTAATTCTTGCCCCTCGGGGCAAGAGGAGAATTTTATGAACCTCAATATTTCTGCTTCTGTGTCAGAAGCGCGCTACGTAGTCTTTGGTGGAGCGCTGATATTAGTCGCTGTCAACCTTTTCAAGATTGGCTTTTTTCTTGGCCTGCTTGCTGTCATTGTTCCCCTTGCCTGGCAGTGGGTACTGTTGCGCTTGAGTAAGACAAATACTGCGTCAAGCTTTGCTCAATCAGAAGACGCTTCCGAATACAGTCGTTCGCAGTTGATGACAATCGCACTTTCTATGAGTGTTGCTGTTTTGGTGGCGCCAGTATTTGTCTTTATTGGCGAGGCATTGAATGATTTCTTTGGTGCTTTGGCTGGTGGTGACTTGCTCACCTATTTTATTTTGCGCGCTGGGGTCGTTGAAGAGTTCTTGAAGTTCTCGGCTGTTCTCATCGTGTTTAATTATTTAGCACCTCGTTCTGTCGTTCGGCCTGCCGATGGTATCGTGCTGGGATGTGCCGCTGCCCTGGGTTTTGCTGTCTACGAGAACTTTTTCCACAACCTGTTCTTAGTAGAGGCTCAAGGTGGGATCCAGGCTTTTCTGCTTGGTACTTTCATTCGAGTGCCAATTCATGCTCTATACGGCGCCATCTGGGGGGCCGCTTTTGGCATTTCTAGATTCTTACCACCGCCCCAACGTTATGTTGTGCTGTGCACTGGTTTGGCTAGTTCCATGTTTGTGCATGGACTTTGGGACACAATGGCTCAGTCGAAAACGCCATTTGTTTTTGCTTTGATGCTGCTGCTCTACGCCTCTCTCTGGTACGGCTACATAAAGCTATGGAGCCGGGTTAATGCAATTGAACTTGTTAGTGGAGCTAATCATGAATAAGTTAGGTGTTTGTTGGGGCAAGCGTCCTCCAACTGCAGTGACGATAGTTGCTGTTGTGTTACTGGCGTCAATTATCTCGGCCAAGATATTTGGTCTGGTCTCGACCTTACTAATACTCAGTGCCTTGATTACATTGCATGAGTTCGGGCATTGGATAATTGCTCGTATTTCAGGTATCGCTGTACCAGTTTTTTCGGTTGGTTTAGGTAGCGCCAATCAGGTAAAGGTTATGGGGCGGGCTTTTGGCACTGAGTTTCAGCTCAGACCTTTTCCTGTGGGTGGTTTTATCAAACCCGATGATCAGTCGTTCGCTCGCGCTTCGTTTGCGGGACGTGCCGCTACTTTAGCTGCGGGGCCGGCGATGAATTTGCTGGTTCCAGTTGTGCTCTTCTTCTTGCTTTTTGTTATGAAAGGCGTACCTGATATTGCTGTTAAAGATGTTTATCTTGCAGATCTTTCTAGCGGCGTTTCCACTGCTGCGACAGCTGGTCTGGAGAAAGGAGACATAATTTTGGCTGTCGAGGGCGTACAAATAGAGAAGCCAGAGCAGATTGTGCGCCTATTGGATGAACACAAATTGCAGACCGTCAATTTGCTTGTTTATCACCTGGGCCAAACTAAGACGGTTACTCTCGTTCCTAACTCGGATGGCAAAATTGGCATTGTTTTGGCGGTGCATACCGAGCAAGTATTCAAAGAGGTTAGCACTGGCGGTGCGGTTGTTGAGGCTTTCTCCCAAACTGCAAGCCTGACTGAACAGACTCTAGCTATGTATGGCCAGCTGTTTCAAGGCGAGAATCTCGGCCACGTTAGTAGTGTCGTTGGCATCGTCAGCGAAGGTGGAAAGCAGGTGAATAGTGGCTTGGTAGCAAGTGTTTCTTTTGCCGCGATGCTAAGCATTGCCCTTGCTGTACTCAACCTTTTGCCCCTACCCATTTTAGACGGCGGTCAGCTTGTCCTTTTGGCCTTAGAGAGATATCGAGGACGGCCACTTTCTGCTGTCGTGAGCGGATACTTAGTAGGCGCTACTGTAGTGTTCTTTATCGGCCTGTTCTTTCTGGCACTCTACAACGACTTGCTTACCATGGTGGGTAGTTTTTGGGCTGTGCCTTTCATGGTCGCTGCCTTTTGTGCGCTTTTCTATTTCTCGTTGCCATTCTTGGCCCGGTTTAGAGCGTCCAAGTCGTAGTCGCTACTTAAATTGAACTGTGAGTTGAGCTGACTAGATCTCGGCCAATTCATTCTCTATTAACTCGTAATCGACCACGTCGGCGGCTGTTGAAGCTTTGCTGCGTGGTCGTTGTTTTGCGCTGATCTCAAAAATTTTGGTCTAGCGCAGGGAGGCTTAAAATGAAAATCTATTTTTTTACACTAGGGCTTAGAGATGGTCCTATTGCTCGGCTCATTGCAGCAATCGAGCAGAAATTTGTTTGGCACTACGCGCAACGCTGTCTTACCAGTGGATTTCTACCAGTTGCCTTCATGCCGCTACAGTTTATCGGCAAGTGCTTGGCTAAGCTCTGGATCTTTATTCAGGTTGGTCGCGTAAAAGTTGTCGGTAGGGAGCATTTAGATAGTGGTGGTCGTTTGGTTTTCTGCTCTAATCACGTCAGCATGTTTGACCCCATTCTTATCTACTCGTTACTGAAATGCTACCCCCGTTATATGACTGCCATTGAAGAAATGACTGGCCTCGGCGGTCTCAGGGCTGTCTTTATGGGTGCCTGCGGCTCTTTTGCTGTTGATCGCTCTAAGGGTAAGACCGTGATTGAGCCTGCTATAAACGTGCTGCTTGGTGGTGATTCTCTGGTCATTTTTCCTGAAGGAAAAATTGGTAACAATGGCCAGTACAAGCTGGGTTCGGCGATTATTGCCCTTGGTGCGGCAGCGAAGTTACCACCGCAAGAGCGCGTTGGTATAGTGCCAATTCATCTTTCTTTTAACGGCTATCATTCTGAATCGGCAAAAGGACCTTACGGTTCGATGAAATTCATTTGGCGCCACGGTGTCACGGTGACAGCTGGTGCGCCTATTTGGCTTGATTCTAGTGCAGCGGTTAGCCCTGAGGAGCTGACAGCGATGGTTCGTCATCAGATTGTTGATCAGCTGGCTCCTCGTGATCTTAGTTCAACTGGAAACTTGGTTGCCGTCTAACTGATTCTTCGTTAGTGGAGTACTTTCTTTTGCTTATTTGTAGTGACATTAGAGAAGGAGGATGAGTAGCGGCAAGCTTTCTCTTCCTTCTCCGGACTAGGAAGAGAGGCCAAGTCTTCTCTATCTAAAAATTTTTGCCTTGCTAACTATAGAATACAGTTGAAAGCAGAAATTTTTTTAAACAGTATCAAAAAGTAGCTAGAAGGCCAGCATGAGCCGGCTTTCTAGCTAGCTGAAATATAGATCTACAGCGGTTTCTTACCTGTGTAATAAGAGAGCGGACGATACAGCTTGTTATTGCTAGTTTGTTCTCTGATATGCTCGCCCCAGCCAATCATGCGACTGGCGCAGAAGGTCGAACTGTAGAGGGTGCGAGGAATGCCAACGTGTTCTAGCACTACTGCTGTCCAGAACTCAACGTTGACGCGCAAGGTGCGTACTGGTTTGTTTTCAGCAATGGCTTTAGCCTGTTGTTTTTTATCTAGAGCTTTTAGAATTGCTGCTTCAGTTGCTTTTGCCAGGTCGATACGCGGTCCAGCTTGTCTTTCTGCTACCCGCTTTAAGGTCAAGGAGCGTGGATCATCGGTGCGATAAATGCGATGGCCAAAGCCCATAAAAAGATGCCCTGCTGCCATCTTTTCGCTTACCCAGTGATCGACATTGTTGCAATCTCCAATGCTGTCGAACATGTCTAAAACTGGTCCTGGTGCACCGCCGTGCAGTGGTCCAGATAGTGTGCCAATTGCAGCAGTAAGGGCCGCGCCAATGTCGGCACCGGTTGATACAGTGACGCGGGCACTAAACGTTGAAGCGTTCAAACCATGGTCCATGGTCAGAATCAAGTAGGTTTCCAGTGCGCGTAAATTGGCTTCAGGAGGGCGATCACCGGTGATACCCCAAAGGTATCTTTCGGCGTAGCCACGGTTGCCAAATTTATATTTTGGTTTGCGGCCAGTATGCAGAACTTCCATAATTGCCGGTGTTAGAGCGCATAAAGTGATGATTTCTTCACTTATTTCTGCCTGGTCGCGTTTCAACCAAGACTTGAAATTGCGGCCGTTGGCAATGGCTGAGAGGCTGCTGCGGAATGCTGACATTGGCTCGCCGCCGCGTAGTTTGCGTACCAATTTGACTTCGTCGCTGGTTAGGTGACCTAGCTCTTCAATTTTGAAGCGAAAGTCAGATAACTCACAACAGCTGGGCAGGCGACCTTCTCGCAAAACAAACCAGACTTCTTCAAAGGTTTTTGTTTCAGCCAGTTCAACAGCATTGAAGCCATTGAAGATTAGTTTGCCCTCGGTGCCCATTACTTCGCTCAAGGTTGTGTAGCAGGCATAGACGCCCTCTAGACCAGCAGGAAAGGCTGGGCCAGTAGTGCTGGTAGGGCTGTTAGTGATAGTGGCATTGTTTTCGTTTGAAGCGCTCATGAGAGTTCTCCATAGTTTTTAGGTGGGAGGACCCGTCTCAATGTGGCAGCTGAGCACGAGTCCTAATTGCCTTTTAAGCAATGCGAGGAAGCGTTAGAGCGGCCGAAACGGGAGTGGGGAAAGCGTGAATTTTTTGTTTGTTGAAAGAATGCTCGGAGAAAAGTTGCTGAAGAAAGATAGCTTGTCCTAGCACAGCCAGCAAAACAGACTCAAGACGGGCTGTTGGTCTGCCTGGACGCTTTCGCTTTCATTTACTGAGTCACTTTTAGTTAGCGTTATCGATGAATTCGATTTTTCGCAGCTCTGGCCTTGAAGTTGTTTGCTCTCAGAGACTAGGCTGAGTTTCCTATATTCCGTCCCCTACCGTTTTGTCTGATCGTTTTTCTTTTCGACAGAACAAAACATTCAAATAATCGTTCAAGCAATCGTTCAAGCAAACATTGAACTAACCAATCATCAACCGCTCAGTACCAGCAGCCTGCTTTATTTAGGTTGCCAGTGGAACAGCCTCAACCAAGGAACAACCATGTTCAAAGTCTCAATTATTGGAGCCGGCTTCGTCGGCGCTACCGCTGGTCAGTTCATCGCCATGAAAAATTTGGCCGACGTTGTACTAGTCGACATTAACGAAGGTGCTGCTAAGGGTAAAGCATTAGATTTGCTTCAGACCGGGCCGATTACCTCTCACTGTTCAAACCTATCAGGGGCCAGTGCTTATGAAACCACCGCCGGGTCAGATGTGGTCGTCATAACTGCAGGTATTCCCCGTAAAGAGGGAATGAGCCGCGACGAACTGCTAAAAATCAATGCCGGGATTGTTAGCAGTGCTGCTGAGCAAGCGGTGAAATTTTCACCAAATGCCATTTTTGTTGTTGTCACCAACCCGCTTGATGTGATGACTCAGCTTACCCAACAGGTTACTGGCTTACCGAGCCATCGCGTCATTGGTATGGCCGGTGTACTCGATAGCGGCCGTTTCCAGACCTTTATTGCCACCGAACTGGGAATCAGTCCGGTAGATGTTAAAGCGATGGTTCTAGGAGGTCACGGCGACCTTATGGTGCCACTATTGCGTCACTCCTCAGTCAATGGAATTCCCGCCTTGGAGTTAATTCCTGAAGCTCGCCTGCAAGAGCTAGCGGTGCGCACTAGAGATGGCGGTGCTGAAATAGTCAGCTATTTGAAGTCTGGCAGTGCCTACTATGCACCTGGTGCTTCTGTTGCTCAAATGGTAGAGGCAATTCTGCAAGACCAGAAGCGTTTGTTGCCATGCTCAGTTTTGGCCACTGGTCAATATGGCCTAAACAATGTCTATGTTGGTTTACCAGTTGTGCTTGGTCGCAACGGTGTGGAACGCGTAGTTGAATTGCCGTTAGAAAGCTCAGAATTGGCTGCTCTGCAAAAGTCAGCAGCAGCAATAGCGAAGAATGTGGCAACTATGAATGACCTGATTGGATGGGGGAAATCAGAGGTAATCGAGGCTAAAACTGCGGAGACTGCTGCTGCACCGTCAGCCGCTGTTGCTGAGTCTAAAGAACCGGTGAGAAAATGAAGAGCAGAGTCGACAGTCTCAAGATAGCCCGAGAGCAGGAATTTGATCTAGTTGTCGTTGGCGGCGGTATTATCGGCGCCGGTGTTGCTCAAAATGCTGCTAGTCGCGGTTTGTCTGTTCTACTTTTAGAAAAAGGCGATTTTGCTTCGGGCACTTCTAGCCGCACCACTAAGTTGATTCATGGCGGCTTGAGATATTTAGAGCAATTTCAATTCAGGCTGACTCGAGAGCTCTGTCATGAGCGCGGTCTGCTAGAGCAGCTTGCACCGCATATGATCAAAGACTTTTCCTTCATTTTGCCTGTCAGCAATGATAAGAAAGTATTTGGTTGGAAAGCTAGTCTTGGATTAACCATCTATGACTTACTTTCTGCTAACGCCAGTGGTGTGCGCAGGCATCAGCGACTGAGCCGAAGAGAAACGCTCAGGGCCGCACCCTCACTAGATGCTTCGCGCATTTATAGTGGTCTGCGTTTTCATGATTGCATTAGTGACGATAGTCGCGTAGTAATGGAAGTGATCAAATCGGCCTGTTCTTTTGGTGCCCTTGCTATCAATTATTTGGAAGTTATTGGCTTTCAAACTACCAAGGGGAATGCCCGAGTAGAGGCCGTTCTTTGTAGAGACGCGCTCACTGGCGCCGAAACTGTTATTCGTTGTCGTTCTTGTGTAAATGCCACTGGCGTTTGGTCCGATCAGTTGTTGAGTCAGGTAGACCCGGCTTGGAGGCAGCGGGTCAAACCGGCCAAAGGTACCCACATCATCTTGCCATTATCGAGCTTTGAGACGACTACGGCGTTGTTTCTACCTACAGCTGATGGGCGCTATGTTTTTGTTGTGCCTTGGCAAAACGCCTTGATGGTCGGTACCACTGATATTAGTTACGACGGCCCTTTAGACAACCCTGTGGCCACTACTGAAGAGATCGACTATCTGCTCGCTGTGCTCAATTCATATCGCAATAATATCGGCAAAAACGGAAGGGTTGAGCCGTTGACTCGCAGCGACGTGGTGGCAACCTGGGCTGGTCTGAGGCCGCTAGTGGATGACCAGAATAACTATGGTGAACCTGGCCAAACCTCAAATCTTTCGCGCGAACATTTATTGTTCGAAGGTCCAAGCGGAATAATCGGTTTGGTTGGCGGTAAATTGACCAATTATCGAATGCTCTCCAGTCAGGTGGTTGATATGGCCTTATCTCAGCTCATTGAGCGGAATCAGTCATATATTGCTTTGCCTAAGAGCAATACCAATCACCTGATGTTGGGTGGTTGGATTGACCATGCTGATTTTCTGGCTACAGCTGATTTGGTGGCAACGAGAGGGCAATTACTGGCGTTAGACCCACAAACTGTTCAGCATCTAGTTGCTACCTATGGTAAAGACGCTCTGTCAATTATTGACTTAGTCGAGCAAAATCACGATCTGGCAGAGCGCATCAATCGAGACTTTTCAGCGATATTAGCGGAGGTGCCCTATTGTCTCGCCAATGAAATGGCAACCACTTTAGATGACATATTATCCAGGCGTATTCGTCTGGGCTTTGTCAATCAGCAGCAATGTCTGCACTCGGCACCGAAAGTTGCCAATTTGATTTGCGCTCTCGGCCATTGGGACGGCCCACGCTCGGCATCTGAAGTCGATCAATTTCAGCGAGGTCTTTTGGCCCAATTGGCACCACTGCTTTAACTGTAGCCTAGGAACGCTAAAGAAAACAATTTAGCTGCTTGCGGAAAGGACTCTGCGAGCAGCGCTAACTAAAAAAAAAGACCTGAGTCTTACTATGCCCGGTAGCAGTATCGCGGTTGGTTTCTAAACTGCCACAGTTTGAACACAAATTCGCCACAGAAATGCCCCAAAACCTGCGTAATTACCGGGTTTCGCTTGGCTTTCCTTTTCGTTATTGTTGGCCTGCTAGCGAGGAGAAATTGGCCATGCCTATCTTTGAAAACCGCATTCTTTCGAAGGCGCTCCCTGATGAGAACCAGCACGAGGCATCCACGAAACTTTCAACCCAAGCATTTGAATACACTGCTGTGGCCGCACTTGCAGCTACTACGCTCTTAATTGCTTCTAAGGGCCGTGTCTTACCAGAGCTTGCTTTTGCTGGCGAGTCTGCTGCTAGCATGGGCTTACGCTCCTCACGCGTGCTCGGTAGAGAAGCCCTTGGCTTGGCTGATGACTTAGTTAAACCAATGAAATTAGTTGTTGATGATGTCGCTAAAACCTTGAGGCCAGACGAAAAGCTCATGGCAAATATCGAACTAGGCGCTCGACCCGGTTGGCAATATGCCAATGGTGCTAAAGCGTTAGAGGCGAAGCATCTTGGCTTCACCAGAGGTTGGCCAGTGGAGGGAGTGTCCGTCAACAGTGAAGGGGTCAATCTCTTCACTACAAAAAATCATCACTGGGTAAAAATCGGGCCGTTCGACAAACCAACTGCTGATACCTATGCTCTCGACGACTTGTTGAATACCTATATCACCAATGTTAGAACTGGTGCTAGCTCTGGTAAAGAGGTTTCATCTATCGTTCTTAAGCGCGATACCGCCAGTGCTTATGGCACCGAATTGACTGGACGGTTAAAACCAATTGAATTTTGGCTGTAGCCTTTTCTTGTAACGTTCGATTTGAAGTTTGGCTTGCAACCAGATATTGTCTTATTGCATCGATGTTTTTAGACAGGTTTGAAACTGCTCTTTTTCAGGCAGGTATCTGATCAATAGACGCGGCAATTTAAGGCAGAGCGAAATGACAGTTCTTGATGCGAAAATATTGACATTTTCCGTTGGGCTGTTTTTGTCGGCTGCCTCGCTTCCCGCTGTTGCTTGCAATCAGTGCTTGCCAGCCAAGCAAAGTTTTGCTGCCAAGAATTACAAGGAAGCGGCACTTAAGTACAAAGCTGTAGTTAAGGCTAATCCCGCTTGTATGGATGCACGTTTGTGTGAAGTAGAAGCCCTTTCTCGTTCCAGTAATCATCCAGCAGCGCTCAAAGCAATAAATGCAATAATTGCCTCTAATCCTCGTTTGGCTAAAGCATATGTCTTACGCGGGAGAGAATATGAAATTACTAAGGAGCCGAACAAAGTTTTTCGTGAGGCCAATTCAGCTATACAAATCAATCCTAAGATGGCAGAAGCTTATGCTCTTCGCGCCAGGGGATATTACATGCTCGTATTTACTTGTTTTGGTCAAGACAAAGATTTGACGAGAAAAGGTTTGGCCGATTTAGATAAAGCGATTCAGTTAGATCCTAAGCTAGCAATCGCACACTTCAATAAAGGGGTGTGGCTCTTTGGTGAGAAGAAATCCAAAGAAGCTATCGTCAGCTTGACGCGGGCAATCGAGCTAGATTCGACTGACGAGCTTTACTATAACTATCGCGCCATAGCCTACGAAGAAACTGGACAGGTCGACAAAGCGATCGAAGACCTTAGTGCTTTTATTAGACTAAATCCTGATCAGATAAATGGCTATCGTCGTCGGGCCAATGCCTATGTTCAAAAAGGCGATTGCAAGAAAGCCCTCGAAGATTTGAATCGCGCCATTGCTATTGCACCCAAAGATTTCAAGCTCAAGCGCAATAGAGGCGAGCTATTGATGAAGCTCAAACGATTCAAGGAAGCAATTGCTGATTTTGAGGTAATTGCCAAGGCCAATTCTATGGATGATGAGGCCTTCAAGAGTATGGGTGATGCTTATTATGAGCTTGGTAACTATCAGTGCAGTTTGCAGAACTACAATGAAGCAATTAGCTTGCGTAATGATTCGCAGACTAATTACATGGCTAGAAGCCGTGTCTATCAAAAGCTTGGCAAGAATGCGCAAGCTCAGCTAGACATTCAAAAAGCCAAAAGTTGTTTAAGTTCACCTGAGTCATAGTTTTTCTACCGTGTCATTTCCTTTGTGAGTCAGTCAATAGCACTGCTTTGACGGCTATGACGGTTTCGCTGTTTTCAGTGAGACAGTGTGAGCTTCTTCATGTCGTTGGTTCGAAAGGTAGAACCATAGAACCTTTGAAGATCTGATGGTTGTTAGTCTCTGCTAATCTCGTTTTTCGTACTTGTACCACTGTGGGCGGTGCCACCGCGCTAGTGGTATCGCTGCACTCTAGTAATTTGGTTGCCCCAAAATAGCCCCAGTAAAGCGTTCTGATGGTTTCAGGCGTTGCGGTTGACCTGCTTTATACCTTCTCTTTGTGATTCCATCTCGATTGCACCCTAAAGAAAGACTCTGATAGTACTAATTATCTCTCTTTACTTTTTTGCTTTAGGACTACCTAGCTACAAATATTTGCCACTGCGCCTGACAAGAAACCTTCTCTTAGACAACTCTGTTGTTTGGCGAAGAGCTGCTTTATGGTTCAGCCTAGCGTGAATTGAGTAAGTGGAGAGATTTTCCAGCTAAATTTCAGAGAGCGACTGCGCTCAATGATCCTGTTTCCTTGAGGAGAAAAATATGTGCAACACCTGCGTAATTTGTCATAGAGACATCAGTATGTTTATTGAGCTTGGCGGTCCAGTGGGCTTTCAGGCAACAAGTCCAGACTCTGGTCGTTTCGTCTGCAGTACTAAGTGCAGCGATGCTTACTTCAAGCGTCAAACAAATGACATGACTGCGATGGCCGAATCTACTTCGCCTGTTCTAGTGTTTTTGCCTAGCGTTTAACCTGACTTCGAAATCAAGTCTTCCATAATTTCACCAAGCTTCAAAAGAGGTTTTCATGTTTGATTCAATTATTTGCAGGTTTCGACTCCTGTCTGTTTTTACTAGTCGAATACTACTTGCCTCTGTCTGTCACGTACCTATGAACCAAAGAGCGCGAAGCTTCCTCGGAGTGGTCGTGTGGATAGTGGGAATAGGTCTGGGGATTTGGGTTGGGGATAAACCGTTTGCTTCGGCTGGGGCGTGGGCTATGGTTGGATTTTGGGCTGCGACTCTATGGCTTGCGGAGCGCACCTGTATTCGCCAATAGACTCGCTTGGGTTTGTCTAACAGCTACTTACGGTTTTTTGAAACTTCTGTACCAGGGGCGAGATCTCTGGTATTTGAACAAACAGCGAGAAAATTTATGACAGCAGTATTGCTTGTATGTGCCTTGGCATGGCTCCTCCTTTCACCAAGACTGGCCCCTGGCCTATATATGAGGTTTTTACTACGACCAGACAAGAACTGTGGCTCACCAGAGGACAAGCAAAATCTGCATGCCCTTGGCGGTGAGGAAGTCTATTTCTCAAATGGAGAAGGCAAGCGTTTGCGTGGTTTCTATTTCGCCGGTGACCCGGAGAAATCACAGTCATCTTCTTTTGTTCTCTACTCGATGGGGAATGATGGTGATATTGAGAAGCGAGCTTCAATACTGGCTGTATTGCTGAAAACCGGTGTCCCTTTATTCATTTATGAGTATTCCGGATTTGGTAAAAGCCAGGGCAAGCCCACCTTGAAGAGTGCCATCAGCGACTCGCACGATGCTTTTGATTTCGTCGTTGAGCGCTTCAACAAAAGGTCTGAGGAGATTGTCTTATACGGAGAGTCTCTAGGAGGAGCAATTTCAGCTCGCCTTTTGAGCAAACGTTCTGCTGGGGCACTAATTCTCAAGAGTTCCTTCTCTAGCTTGGCTCGCATTAGTCAGGAGCTGTGTGTCTGGTTAAGGATTTATCCGTCGATTCTGCTGCCGCTCATGGATACTGGCAGAAGGCTAGAGTCAGTGGTTGTGCCTGTTCTGATTATTCATGGCCATCTGGACCGCAAGATTAATTGGAGTCACGCACTGACGCTGTATAACAACTGCCCAACTAACCGGACCTTGCTCTGGCTGCCGAACAGTCGACATGCCTTCATGACTGAAGCAGACGAGGTCATATTTTTCAACGGAGTATCTATGATGCTGGAAGTTGTCTCTAAGGCAACAGCTATGATTCATGCCCATTGTCAGTACTATGACTTGCATGAAGCCGGTGAGCTGAAGGAGTCAGCCTTAACTGCTGATTCTGCACATTGTCTGCATTTGTCTGTTGAAGACTACAGGCGGGCTGTTGGGTCGCTATCATCTTTTGCTTCCTCGATTGATGGGCCGCAGAAGTATTATAATCTGAGGTGAGCAGCTAACACTGCTATGACCTGAGTAAATTTATTGCCTTCGATGCCATTGGTGTCGAGGGCTCATTTTTAAGGAGATTTGAGCGGCGCAGTTAGCGAGCTTTGGTCTCAAATTTTGGAGATTATTATGAACACTCAAATGGCACCACAAGAATTACCACGTCGTCGTCGCCTTGACCCTAGCGTTTTGAGCGATGCAGAGGTGGCTTTTGACGAGTTTCTAGATGCTAATTTCTTTGGCCAGCCTGAGGCTCGCTTACTACTGCGCAAAGCTTATGCCAGTTATCTTAACCCGCTGCGCGACAAGACTAAGCCGATAGCTTTTCTTGTTTTCGCTGGTGAATCACGCACTGGGAAGACTGAAGGCGCTCGCATGATACCGGCCTTCGTTCACAAAAATCGCTTTGCCTTGCTCAAAATCAACTGCAGTGAGTACATGGACAAGCACAGTCTGTGGAACCTCAAGGGCTCTCCCCGTGGGCACATTTCTAATCAGGTAACAACTGATGAAAAGTATCATCTCGTACCTAAAGATGAGAAGCATGGCTATGCTGAATTTATGAACCATAACTTGGAATGGTCTAAACAAGGTTCAGATGTGCCTCTGTCTGTAGTTCTTTTGGACGAATGGGACAAAGCTTGCTTTGAGTTCAACCAACTCTTGTTGCAGGCTATGGATGATGGTCAGATCACGTTGGGCTCTGGTGAGGTCGTCGACTTCCGCAATACAATTTTCATCGCCGCCTGTAACAGTGGCATGGAGGAGGTAGAGCGGGCTGAATCTGGTGGTATTGGTTTTACTGCTACTGAGAGTAAGCTCAGTCACGCTGAGGTAAGCAAAGTTGTTGATCGGGTCATTAAAGAGCGCACTCCTCCTGAGTTTCGCAACCGCTTGAAAGAGTTGGGTGGTATCGCTGTGTTTCAATCACTGACCGCAGAGATGATGAAGCTTGTTGTTAGACGTGACTTCAAGGACATTCAGGCGTTGATCAATGCTTCGGGATACTTCTTTAGCCTGTCGGTAACTGAAGCGGCCATTGATGAAGCTTTGCGTCAGGCGCTTGCTGGTAAGGGCAACTTGAGTAACGTTAAGTCTTTGATTACTAAGGAGATTCAGATTCCTCTGGGTATTGAGGCTACTAAACTCACGATTAAACCAGGCGATTCTGTGATAGTTGATGTCGAGTTTCCGCAAGGTGCAGAGACAGTTGGCGCTAACAGTGTTGTTGATAAAGTATTCTTCTTTGAGATTGGTGATGCTTTGGGTCAGCCGACAACGGTTTCTGGCTTTGAGTCATTGCTGCGCTCACCTGCTGAAGCTGCCTCTAGTCCCACTCTATCAGACGAAGATTTGACTGATGAAGATCGGCAGATGCTTGCCTCTTTGTTCTCTATCGGCAATAGCAATTTAGTCGGTGCTCGCTCAATGTCGATGCTGCTTATGGCGGTTGAAGGTGGTGTGCAAAGAGAGTCGCTTGGCTTTGGTTTTGCCGACCAGCTGAACAAGCTAGGTCTGATGCCGAAAACACCAGCGGCCTTTACCGATTTGCACAATTTGACTCTGCTTTCTGCCATGTCTTTGATTAAGTCGCAGGTCGAACTTTATCCTGAGTTGGCCCGTAGCTACACGCTAGAAGTGAAGCAAGACAAGAGCTTCATGACTTTGGTGCGGGATTCGCAAGAGATAGTTAGCGAATTAGTTACTCTGCTGGGTGTTCGCATTAAAGATACGAAGATGCACCACGATTCGCCTTACACATACACCATGGAGGTTGAGGCTCTTCCTCAAGCTATTCTCATGGCGCGTACTCGTTTTCCTAAGCTAGTCATTAAGGCTGGCTAGTTCTTTTTTCATTGGTTCTATAGAGCCAACGGCTCGTTCGAGGTATTTGTATGCGTGAAGATATGAAATTTGTTGTTTTGGATCGACCGCGTTTGAATCACGATTTTCGCATTTGCAAGGGTGAGCGAAGGAAGCTGCAGTGCGACTGGGAGACCCTTCCACAGCGTGAATCAATGAAGGTGCACTGGCATTTTCATAGTCGCTATAAGGCTGAGCGCTTAGTTGGCAGAGAAGACCGTCGCAAACAGTTCAACGACCACCTATCACCGTTGAGACGTTTTCTCAAAACCCGACTGGGTAGCGATTGGAATGATCTCAATTCGGAGATTCGGCAAGAAGCCAGCACTCGAACAGTGTTGGGTTTTCACTTGATGCACCATTTCTGGCGTATGATTCGCCGTAACGTTTTTGTTGTAGATGGTGTTGTGTTTAGTAATCGCTGTCAACAACTTAGTTCTGGCAGTTTCTACATTGACC
Organism: Obscuribacteraceae bacterium (SeqCode); assembly: GCA_044378815.1. Lineage (GTDB taxonomy): Bacteria > Cyanobacteriota > Vampirovibrionia > Obscuribacterales > Obscuribacteraceae. The sequence goes on from JBIPOV010000007.1 coordinate 156,063, forward strand.
CAAAGAGCAACAAACTCTGCTGCATCGGCAGTTAATTTTCAACCTGGCCAGAGGCAGTCACTTACTGTGCCTCTGGCTTCATTTATTCATTCATTTGAGGAACTACTCATGAAAACGACAATTAAAGGAAATGCTGAGAACCTAATATTCTTGGCTGTGTTGCTGCTTTTGATCGGTTCTGTCTGGGCTCTGTTTGGGGACAATCTGCTTGCTGCTGTTTCTATGGCAGCGATTGGAGGTTGCCTCCTTGCTTTGGTGGGTACCACTGAAGCGGAACTTCTCGACGATGTTTTCGCCTTGACCATGGATTCAGTCACCCTAAAACCTGAGTAAATCTTAGCTTCGTTCGGATTACAAATAGCGCTGTCGGCAGTGTCGACAGCGTATCTTTTGACTTGATCTCAGGAGAGTAAGAGTCTTTTTTTTACGAATGCGTTAGCTGACCGGTCTACTTAATCGACTAATGACTGATCTGTAGCCATAATTAAGCAAGTAGGCTCTTTTAAACTTTTCGTATCGGTCCTGGGTACTGTGCCACCATTGCATCGGTTGTTAGTAAGGTAATACCCTCAACTGTTGCTTGGGCAATTATGATGCGATCGAATGGGTCTTTGTGGAGAGGCGGCAGGCTCGCAATAGAAACTCAATTTCTTCGCTGCCCATACGGTCGAAATCGTCAGGAACCGTTATCTGTCCAGCCAAGAAACCCAGTCTTCTCACTTCATTTGCCACCGGTGAATCCAGCCGACAGACCTTAACCAACGGCTTCCCTGCCTTGGCAATGATAAACGAATCGCCCTTCAAAACTTGTTCTATCAAGCGAGAGAGCTGGGTTTTTGCTTGATGAATATTGACTATTTCCATGGTTGACCTGTTAAACTAAGTCTTGTTAGTTTAGTTTATTACTAAGTCGTCATTTAGGCAAATCTCCTTGCGCTGTTGTCTGGAGTAGGCTGCTTCTCTCTAGTCTGGGTGAGACAGTTTGAGGCTTTCTGTTCTCCGCGTCTTGAGATAGCCTATTGACCAGTGTTTTCAGGTTTTAGATTTAAATGATCCTGTGCTAATTTGTGTTTCTTCGTATTATCACCACTCATGGTGCTAACAGTCTGCTGTCATTTATTTTGGGGTACTAGCCAAAAACCTCACAGTAAAGGCCTTTGGCTTCTTACCTGTGCTGTGTTTGGGCCAGCGTAGTTGTCCTATTTTTCCTTGCTCTAAACAGTAGGTCTTTGATAACAATAGTTATCTCTCTATTCTCTTTCGCGCAGCAAGGTACTTTAAACCTTTAACAACAGCCAATAAGGCCTATGTACAAATTTTTCGATGCAACTATGTTGCTTCGAGGACGGTTTTGTCTGGTTTTGTTTGCTGTGAAGAACGAATTGCAGAGGTAAAAAAAACAACCTAACTTAGAAAAGGAAACAGTTATGAAAAACATAAATGCACAGGCAATTCAAAATCGCCAACTAGTAGCTCAAAAAGCGGCACTCATTGCTAGACTGAGCACACTCTTTGCCCAGGGCGGTGCACACGTGGAACCCCTTTCGGCTTTGCTGGAAGTTAAACTTGGCGGCAAACGGGTCGGTCAGCACCACGTTGATTGTGCGTTAATCACTAGCGATCAGAAGACATATTACTTTTGCTTTGGATACAACCGAGTCAAAGAAGCCGAACATCCCTTCTTCATTTTGCTCAAAGACAACTGGTTTGATGGCGCCAAGTTGATTGCTCAGGACGGTTGGTTTTACCAATCTCTCTCTGAAGTTATGAACATTCAGGGTGGCTTTTTCGGCCAGGGCATAACCGTCGCCATTAGCAACGTGCAAGTCGACAAAGCTGCTTGATTTAAGCTTGCGACATTTGGCCACTGCGGTGTTGTGGTGGCATAACCAGACGCTGTGTTTGACAGGGAGTTTTGAATGCAGTGTTGACCCTTGGGAAAACAGATGACGGTCAAGAGTATTAGAGCTAGTATCAGCAACCAGGAGTTTCCCGCTAAGAAAGAGGCTGTTTTGACTAAACTGAAAGCACTCTTTGCCAAGGCAGATGCTGATTTAGCGGTAGTATCTGCTACGGTCAAGCTCAGTCGTCGTATCGATGAGGAGGTGAAAGTTGTGGGCGCTTATCAGGTTGACTGCATGGTCAGCACTCCTGATGGCAAGACATACTATTTCACCTTTGGCTACGACCGTCGTCAGGAAGTGGAGAATCCGTTCTTCATCTGGCTGAACGACAGTTGGTTTGATGGAACAGAACTAATTGCCCAAGAACGTGCCCTTTATTTAGCGCTATCGCAAGCGATGGGCCATCAAGGTCGCTTTGCCGATCAGGGTATTGGTTTGAAAGTTAGTCAGTTGCAGCCCGGTTTGGCCGCCTGACCAAAGACTTAGAACAATAGCCAGCGCCGGATTGCGTTGGTTTTCAATTTTCGTTAGCTGAAGGCACAGCGGAGGTCGCCTTTAGCTATTTTGTGAGGAAAAATATGAGTGAAAATAATGGCACGGCATTGCCGGTTGAGCCAGGTGGTTCAAGCTGGAAAACGATTTTGTCTTTGGTTGTTGTCGTGCTGCTCTTAGGTGCGGTTTACGTCACAACAACGCCTGAGTTTGCCGTTCTGCAGGCGCACTATGCTGTCAAGTCGAAATCTGTGGGTACCTTTGAGCGTGCCGTTGATGTCGATATTGTTGCTCAAAATCTCGTTAAAGACATGGTCTCTACGCCTGTTTCAAACGCCCTAGGTGGTGGTGCTTTTGGCAACTGGGTGGCAAGCACCTTTGCTTCACTCTTTCAGTCAGATCTTGAAGCGGCTATTAAGAGCGAAATTCGCGATTCGGTCGCCGCTGGTTCGTTGGCTGATGATGTTCAAAACAGATCCGGCCAGAGTGTTGGCTATAGCACTAACTTAGACGCCTTGAGCAAGCAGTTGGGCTTTGATAGCTATCACTACACTGGTGTTGATTATTTTGCTAGAGAAGCTGTTGGCTCGAATTGGCTACTGACTCTCAACTTTCAGGACGACAAAGAGCACTACATTGGCGTTAAGGTTGAACTGGCAAGGGCAGATGGAGATTGGTTTTGGAAGATTGTTCGTATAAGTAATTTTTCCGATGTCTCGGTTGAATTGCTCAAGATTAAAACCAATGAGGTCAAGGATAGCCTTTAGCTCTAATCGGCGCAATGAGAGACAACGGTTGAGCATAAAGCTGGCTGTTTAGAAGAAGACTGTAGAAACCTGGCTTGGCTGCCTGCTTGGGTAGTCAACGAATCAACATATCTAGAGAGAAATTAAGATGAAAACTATCATTTCATTAAACAATGGTCGTTCAAAAATTCTGCATGGTCGCTTTGGTGGCTACGAGAAAGGCAGATGCAGAGAAGATGTTTTCCCTTCGCGCCGTCAGATCATTGAGCAAGAACTGGCTGCCGTGAATGCTATAGAAATTGCTGAGTGCCAAGATAGTCTGCCTGAATTGCAAGGCCTTGAGTTTCATCCTCACGACCTTGGTCTGCCTAACTTGTCTTTAGTGCGCGCTCGCCTGGCTGAAGGTGACTTCCGCTCTGGCATTACTGAAGTGCTACAAGGTGCTCTTGGTGTTTCTCAGTTTCGTACCAATCGCATTCATTTTGAAGTGCCTGGTCGTCACCGCAATAATCGTGGCCAGCGTCTGGTGCTTCAACTGAAGCTTAATGAAAGTGGTGCGATTACTGCTGCTCACTACGGCTAAAAATAGCCGTATCTGCTTTTGGGTTGCTTGCGACCCCTCAATCAATTTGGAGAATTTATGTACATAGATCCAGTGGCTATACTGGTTTTACTGGTGCTTGCTTTAGTAGTTCGGCAAGTGTTTTATCGAGTTACTCGTTGGTTTTCTAGCTTGGTCATCTTTCTCTTGATCATGGCTGTGCTTATGCCTCATCAGACAAAAGGTTTGCTGGGTGGTGTCTTCTCGCTCTTGCGGGAGGCGTTTTACCGTATTCTCTACGTGCTCGGCTGGAGCTAGGAAACCTGCGCTGAGTTTATCGCTACCACAGGGATGTGGTGGCACTTATCTATCTGTCAACGGATGAGCAGATATTTCAAATGAATTTACTTGCCTTTAGTCAGATGCACTTTGGCTATAGGGTTTTACTAATTGGAGAACAAAAATGTTCAAAGGCATAGTTTTTCAGGCTCTATGTGCTGTTATTGCTGTATTCACAGCAGCTAAATTCGGCACTGGTTGGGGCCTACTGCTAGTTTCCCTTGGCACCATAGTGGTGCTCTTTTGTTTTGCGTGCAACAGCATCAATCAACAGGTTTCTGATGAAATTCCCTCCCGTACTGATATGGCCGGTGCTATTGCGCAAAAAGAAGAGGCACAGTATCGATTTATAAAGCAGAAATTGTGCGATTATCTTAGAATCACCTGTATTGGCGGTAATGGCGAAGAAATTTTCCGCTGTTGCGGCTTTGTTGATGCACGAGTTACTAACCGTTTAAAAGCTGAGTTCAAGGATAAAGGCTGGGGAATCGGAACCAAGCACAGCCTCAATGGATATCATCAAGAGCAGACGATTTTCACCCTTACCAGAACTTACCCAACCCTTGATCAAGTTTCAGCTTGCGGCTAACTCATCTGAGTTTTGACGGTTGAGAACTGCATTCTGATTGTGCGAACAACTTTCGCGTCACTGCAATTTTTGCGGTGGCGTATTTTTCACAGCCGCTAGAGGCGCTCAGACTGGGCGCTTTTGGCCTATTTTATTTGGAATTACTTATGGATACAACTCAAACAATGACTCAATTTTCCCAGTTTTTGATTGGCCTTGCGATGATTGTTGTTTTTGCTGGGCTCAGTTGGTGGATTGATTCTGCAGTCTCGAAGAAAAAGTGGAACCGATACGCTCTGGCTGAAGTGGAGGCTACGAAAATTCGCGATTCTATTGTTGCTATGCACAATTCTTTTAGGGCTAAGTACATGCCACCGGCTTTGCGTGAGCTATTGGCTGAATCCTGGAGTGATTATAGTTCGCTTGCTCAACAGGCACACTCTGTTGATAGCAATGATGAGTTGCTTGCCTTTACTGCTGCGGTCAATGATGTTCTAGAAAACATCAGAAAGCAGGCTTTGGTAGAACCGACAGCTGCCGACTGGGAGGCTGACAAGTTGGCGCTAGATCAAGAGTTGATCGAACTACAGCAACAGCATGAACAGTCCTTAGAGCACTTACAGAATCAGTTTAATGATAAGAAAGCGCATATTGCTCAACGGCGTGACCAACTTGACGCACAGTGGGTCGCTAGTCTCGATTGCAATTAGCAAATGTCTTTGGATCGGGTTCGCTTTTCAACGGCACAACAAGCTCTGCGGGTTGCTTGTGTCTAACACGTGAAATTTCGGGGGCAAGGAAGCTCCTGTTTTTCCGCTGAACTGCACCCTTTTAATCCAAATTTTTTTTGATTCGCGCGCTAATCGACTGGTCTATTAATTATGGGCAAATCTGCCTATCACCTTAGCTAAGCCGAAGTTTGGATTTTATATTAATGGGGTAGGTTAACTATAGAATACAGTGTCTTGATGAAAAAGCTTAGGAGGTAGGTATGAA
>JBIPOV010000112.1:0-15984 GCA_044378815.1 Obscuribacteraceae bacterium (SeqCode)
TCGGTCAAACGCCGCCGCGGACGGGGTCTTACCTTTGGATTTTTTATTCATGAATCCCTCCTTTTGACATTGTATGTCGTGGAGCGACTCTCGCTAATTACTGTCTGTTAATTGGGGGGAAGGTCAACCATCAACTGATTTTGTAGACAGAAAATGATGCCTACAAATTATCTACACATGCGCCTGTAGAAAACCTTGCTGTGGCAATGCCTGTGGCAGTCTTATTTGATCATGCCACCAGATCGCTGGCGTCGACGTCTACAAATCGTCTACACGCTCCCTGTAATGCTGGCAGCGCCTCTATTGTAAGAGTTCCTATACCAAGGCACTCCTCTGTTAACTTGGTGCCTGCCTTTACCGTTTTTGTTTGGTACACCACTTTTCCTGGCGGCCCCCAGAAAGAGCCCTCCCTATCTCTGGAGCACAGAAGCTCACCTGCTTCTGCACCACCCACAAAAGAGAATGTGCCGACCTCAAGCTTACAACCAAGTAGCACGACGCATTTCACTAAAGTTGTGTAGCCATTACCTGCCATACCTAGAGACTTAACCTCAGTGTGGGTATCAGAGCGATAAAACTAATATACCCGTAATTCCCAGATTGACCAGTGTCAAGAAAAGCTTGCCGCTAAAGCTAGTCCAGCAGCGCCTGATAGTTACAAAGAAACCAATCTAGTCTGTAACCGGCACTGAAGCCACCAAATCATTGGCATGGTCACGCATGTACTGAAGGGCAAGGTACCATGGGTTCTCGGGGGAATTAGTTTCAATTTGAATAGAATTAGTCTTCGCATTGAACTCATCATCTAACTCACTCAAAAGACTCTCAGCATCGGCTGACAGCCCACACAATAAAGTTCGCCTCTCCAGTTGATCCTTCGGCACAATACCTCCAGGAAATACTGTACATGCCATCTTAAGAAGAGAGAGCATAGCCTTCGCCCCGGTTTCTTCTAAAGCTTTGCAGGTCTCATCGCAGAACTGACCAGAGGTATTATGAAAGAACTGCTCAAACCCACCGTCCTGAACCTCTCTATCCATTAGGTCAAGCAAGTACAGCGCTTGACAGGAAGGGGATAGATTCTCCAGCATCGGATTATCTTTATCTGTGAATACAGCCGCCACTAGGCTTGGCCACAAAGCTTGTATTGGATCCTTCATTGCCAAAGCTTCGCCCATACTCTTAACCAAAGGCGGCGGTGGCTTTGGCTTTCTCTTACTAGGCCGACCAATCTGTTCCACCAGACCCCCTCTGAAAAGACCTTCCTGAACCGAGATTATATCTGCCTCCTCTGCAAATAGGAATCAATACCTAAATCGGGGGGTGCACTATTAGATGTCTTTGGGGCTAGCTCTAAAACGCTAGAAGATACATTTTCAGCATAAGGCTATCGCGTAGCTCTGGATGACGAGCAACTACTTCTTTATACATACTAAGTGAAGCAAGATGCAGGGCGGCATACAACGCTTCGAGATCAACCAGAAAGGCTTCATCGCTGAAATTTCCAAAAATTCTGATTAGTTCAGTCTCTCCCTCGTCTTGTGTTAACTCTTCTACTTCAAACACTCTAGTCGATTCCGGATCTTGAATGGCTATTTTCTTCTTGTAAAGTGCAACTTCGGGAAGTCCAAACAAGAGCTGATTAGCTATGGCCATCAATGGAACATTCTCCATTAAAAACACATTGCCATCATCCTCAATAGAAAAGTCTCCATACCAAATCATATTTGAAAATAGTGAATTATGGACTGGAAACAACTCTGATCTATCCAAATCATGGAATAACTCGTTCTCTGGCTCTCTGATGAACCTTACTTCTGTCATCCTTCCAATCCTTTCGCACTAAAACACATCTCACGCCTGCTTTAAATATACAGCTGAGATCGACCGACAGCAGGGAGCCTTTTCGAGTGGTACCGCCAGCAGTCTCACTTTGCGTCGACATTGTATAACAAATTACAGTCGTAGATGTCGCGCGGTGAAACAGTTTTCTCTTGCAACGGCAGGTTCTTTCCATAGCGCTCTTTCAATTTCTTTTTGACTTCTGGCGCTGTAAGATCGAAGTTTCCGAGGGTGCTGAGTTTCCCTAGCTCTATGCCGAGAGCCGACTTATACATTTTCCAGACTAACTCCGAGCAATAGATTTTTTCGTCTGACCAACCAAAGCATTGGTCGTATGGCTTGCCCTTATATTTAATTCCCTCATCCTTGAGCCTTCTCAACTGGCTTGAGTTGAGACTATCTGGAGTCTTCAGTCGCATAACTGTATAGTGCTTTCCGCGACCACGTGCTATCCACTCATTTAAAATAGTTGACTTAACCGGGCCAACGGCCTCGTATACGTACCAACTACCACCTTGCTGGAATAGCACACCCATGTGTGAATACTTCGAGTGAGTCGCCGCTTGAATTGCTTGACTTTGGCTTGATTTAGAAGTTTGGAAGATTATGTCGCCATCATGATATTGTGTGCGATGCTCAGAAGAACAGCCACATAAAGTTAGCACTGCAATCAAGCCTACCAAGTCCGTGTTTCGCATTAGCCTCTACTTGCAGTAAGAAATCAATTCAACCTGGTTTTCTTAGAGTTTTAAGATGCACCAAACAGTTTGAGAACTGTTTGGCCAGGACGCTAGGATTAGTCACGCTGCTTCCACATGACTATGTGACACACTCAATCTCAGATTTCTACCACCTTCTGATCGGGACGCATACCTTAGCAAGGCGACTCCAGTGAAGTTATGACGGCCTAAATGTCATGCGACAAGTCATTTGTCAACGCCGATCCACTTCAGGTATATGCTGCGATCCTCTTCAAAATCTCTGTTTAGTTTGTAAGCCAAAGCCGAGTAGTAAACAACTACTCCTAGAACAAACAATAAAACAAACAAACGGAGTAGGAGCATGGAGAATTGGTGTTTTGTCGGAGTATCGTCTCTCAACTTATCTCTTCCTGCTAAGTTATTGTTTTCTAGCGTCATTATACCGCCTAGGCCAGTTAAACCTGACTCCGGCCATTGCTTAGCCTGGAATCGGCAAAAGCTTAGAATTCAATTCGATAGCTCATCGCGCAGTAGCGCCCGTATGCCACGCATACTTCAATAGCCCTAAAGCTTAGCCCCATCCCTATCATCTATAAGCACGCTCGAAGAACAGAGCGCTTCAATCCTCCTCCCAAGGTTCGTGCAACAATAGACCTATGCAAAAGTTCGAACCCTTCTTCAAGTTCATGAACAAACCACCTCTCTGGCTTGCTCTCCTTTTCTGGTTCTATCCCTTTGTTTGGTATCTAGTTAGCTGCCCTCTAACAGCGGCCCTAGAGCAAGCAATGCCAAAGAGAGCAATCCTCTACTACCTAACAGTAAGCTTCCCTCTGCCTATTTTATTTCTATTATTTACAAGCAAATGGTTCCTTACCCGCATCTTACTAGTGGTGCCATTCTGGTTAGGCACGGTGAGCATTGCCTTCGGCATGACCCAAGGAGCACTCACCGCTGGTATTACCAAAGCTTTCAGCATAGTGGCAGCAGGCCCAATCGAAAGTAATAAATGAGCAGCAGCGATAACAGCAAATAAAATCGCTAGAACAGCAAGGCTAAAACACCGAGAAGCGATGCCTTCTATCAAAAAGAACCTAGCAAATCTATTTATCCTTGCTGCATTGTCTTCGCTGTTTTTGCCCTAGCTATCGGTTCGCCACTGCCAAATTCTCGGAACAAACTTACCGACATTCATTTTATATTGCACCGATTGTCAGAGGATCAAATCCCTGATAAGTTGAGGGAGTGTAAGTTACTCCCCATTTAATGGTGAATTATGCGACTAGTTAGATTCGAGAATACGACATCTGGTGATGCGATTTCAGTAAATCCACTGCAAATCACAAAGGTTGTTCAAAATAAGAAGAAGCCAGATACGACCAGGGTCCAACTAGTTGTTAGCACTAATAATTTTGAAGTCAAGTACGACTACAAAACAACATGTGACATGATTGACGATGCCCTGAAAGCCTGAGAGTAGTGCCCCAATGGGAAACTCCGAGAGTAAATTACCCTGGCAGGGGAATCGCACAGCCAGGAATCTTCCCAACCAATGCAGGCTGCCATCACATGTGGCGCTATTGCTAAATGATTATCCTTGCAGTAAAAACTACCACTCCCTGCTTTCCTACAGACTGAATCTCGGACAACCTTTAGATCGGATTGGCAATCTTTTTCGGCAGCAGATCATTGTCGCTGCGTTTCATCCTGATGTTCCGAGGTCAAACCCCCGCAAAAATATCCAACACTCCTCCACCATGGTGCATAAACCCGAAAACCTATCCTGGGCTATTTGACAACAGGGCAAGGTCTGACAGAATCAGCGTTTTGTCAAATGCATGTTAGGCGCTATTCTACGAGGATATTTAGCAAATCGGTAAAGGATTTAGCAATCGGTATGGTAAATTTCTTGTAGTTGGGATTCTCAATTTCCCCGTCGTCAAAGCTCATGAAATCTCTATTCGCCTTTTCTGAAATCCAGAGAACCACGGGAGGATCACTCTCCTTCCTTTCGTAATCGAAACAAAGGAAGTCGACGTAGTATCGATCCATACACATCTCATCAGGGTGATTCTTTCCTGCGTAGAGTGCGGCAAACGGAAGCAATCTTTCTCCGTAGTGCAAAGCTCGGCTGGTGGCACTCTCAAAACCTATCACAGCGGCAATACTTCTCATCACGCGCTCATCAATAGAAGGATCTTCAAAGTGAGGTCTAAACTCGCCCGGCAAGGATGATTTCTCATCGATCAAGCTCAAAAATCGGCCGATCCTATGCTTTGTTCCCTTTACATAGCCACCCACTGGAATTTGACCATGATGGTTTTCCGAGAAAGACAAAAAAGAATCGGGCAATGGATGAAGTTTTTCAAGCTTTTTTATCACTCTCTGATCCGGCTTTCCTACGGCTGATTTGCCTTCATTTACAAACTCAATATTGGACATACCGCCCTACCTCTTTGCTCGATATTACTTAAAACTTCATGGCAGAAAGTATGCCCCATACCAGTAAGGAAGTCATCCTCAGTACCCTTAATTCGGAGCCAATTTGGGTCTGGGCCTGTAAGCACCTCCTTCAGGCAAAGGCTTTGTCGCTGCATTTGATTGCCTCGTTAGAGCGATTTAAATGCATGACCGCTTTCGTAGTCAGAGCCATAAACTGGTTAGGATTCAAGCATAATGCCTTGTTGGCGTCAGCAAGAGCCAGCTCATTTTCGTCCATTTGGTTGAAGACACGAGCCCGGACGGCGTAATTTGTGTAGTACTGAGGATTGGCTCTGACGATTTCGTTGATCGAACCGATAGCCTGTTTGTCTTTTCTTTTCTCAACCAAAACGATGTATTTCGGTAACAAACGCGACCAGGCAATTAAACTTTATAACGCTAAAAATTAGAGGGCAGCTGTGGAGCTACTCGACGATCATTTATTGCTTTACCCGAAGGATATACTTGCGCTCTATCATGGGGGATAGCGACGATTCGCTATTATGTGAAGCTGAGCATAAACGGGAATCGTTGCCGTAGGTCAAATCCCAACCGGCCAGCTGACAAACAATAGCAAAAAAATGCCATCACAGACAAAGGGCAGCACTGTGTCTTCCAAGTGCTAGCTGAAACATTTAGGGGAAATAGCAATTTTCTGAGCTACCGCCAATGCATTTGGGGGCATAAACTTTGTATATACCAGGTCTCTAAATGTCAAAACTTACTGCGACTCTCACTACTTCTCTAATCGCATTGTTCAGCTTGACTCCCTGCCAAGCCGTCCCAAGCCTAACGTGTATACCTAGAACTTCTTTTGCCGATACACCAGAAACCACTGAGAGTAAGAAAAGCAAACAAGTCACAGCAAGACGAATCCGCGTCTATTACGTCAACGGTCACCGCGAATGGGAAGCAAAAGCCCTAGTCGTCAACGGCCAAGTCAAGGAAGTAATTACAAGAGGTACTCAAGGCAGACCCTTCGCAGAGAGCCACATCGACAGCAACGGTTTCGGCAATGGGATAGATTTTCGTGGCATGCCTTGGGAGTTCCACGGATTTTTGGATCCGTGACTAGACTTGCCACCAGCGTCAAGGCTTGACTAACTTTAGCTCAAGCCAGAAATAAAAGGAGAGGCAATGCCCCTCACTGCTTCAGGTACTCTCATGAGAAAGGGGCTCCTTTCAATTTAGCCGGGTTATTGACCAATATTACGGCAGATAGTTCGAACTGTTTGGGACCGTGATTAAACCGCGACAACTGTCCAGCAGGTTCTGGGTTCTCAGACTGTGAACAACATGCCACTTACCTGGAGCAAGTAAGCACCCTTATTCACAAAACCTCCAACCAAGTTCTTTTCTCTCCATTCCCCATCCTTCCTGCCTAAATACCTCCCTTTCCCACTCATTAGCCAACCAGATTAACCACCATCTACTCTTAAGGTTTTCCCCTATTGCCTACATCAAATTCATTTGCTACAGTGTTCTCATGTCCCAACGGACAAATTTTTCTTCTAATTATCTGCTCTAATTCATTTGGATGTTCGCAAGCTGCTGAACGCCAGAGATTACTCGGCACACGACTTAGGCAAACGCACTAAATAATTACACAGAAGAAAGCCAAATACTGCCACCAATGGCAGTGCTTAGCTGTGGAGCAGCAAAAGCTTTATTATAACGAGGTCCATAACATGGACGAAATTCAACAGTACCTAACTGTCGACGATCCTATCTGGGAAATCGAAGACAGTGTTCACCTATGCCACTTCGAGGCAATCAATGAACTAATCGAACGTGACAACGAAATCGCTAGCCAATTCGACCCACTCCCTAATTACCCCCAAATCCAAGTACTAAGACAAGTCGACGGCTGCGATCTCACCTTCGAAATAAACGACTCAGCTCTAAGCTATAGCCTCACTGACCGAAACCTTCAAGTCTTCCTCTACAACAAAAACAATTGGAAGAACAAAATCCAAGTAGCTGAATACATACTGACAAAAGCATTCGAGAGCAACATCTGGGCACCGGTGATAACTAACACTAGACCACCAACCGATAACCAGCCAGCAGAAGCGCTCCTCAGCCCCAAAGCCATGCCTACCGCAACACTAGTGCAGTACTGGTACAAGCAACTGCTAAATCACGCAATCCAAGAATACCTAGAAAAGATTGATCAGTGGTACCAAACGCTCGCCAAATACAAGCGCAGATCGTCGCCTGAAGCAATAGCTTCCTAAAGCAACCGGTGGCAGAGAGCACGCAGCAAGCGTGCCCTCTGCTCCCTCAACCAATCTTACTCAAGCAACCAAACCCCGAGCCTTACTTACAAAGGACAAAACTATGAACGAGCAAATCAACTGCTTTGAAGCACGCCGCCAATTCGAGAAAGTTATAGATCAAATCTACACCCTGGCGACTAGAGCAAGAATCACTAGCTGGAACCACACCCCAGGTGCAAGTGCAACAGTAGTACTAAAACACTCAATAATGGCTCTCACATTCAATTGCAAACACATCGAAGTGCAAATATGTGAAGCAAAAAACTACAAGCCAAATAGACCACCGGTCCTAGCCTACAAACTAGAATCAGAAAACTATTCTTACCTCTGGCTTCTCAGCAACCCAGAAACCGGCAAAGTACAAACCAATGATGCCATCGACTGGCCACCAAAACGCAATACAGCAAAAAACCTAGCACGGTTCCTCTACACGCAACTCCAGGACCACATCACGGAAAACAGACGCCGCTCCCCTGACTACTGGCTATTCGAAAAAGAAGACATCGAAGAACTTGAAGCGGCTAAAGACATCTACATCAATTTCCTTGACGATGAACTAGCTTCATAACCCACACAGACAAGACACCACATCACTAAAGGCAAGAAGGGCAGGGAATACCTGCCCTTCTTGCTGCCGCCACTCAATACTCAGCCCATGCCTAACACCAGCCAATAAACAAGTCATTGAGCCAGCCTCTCGCCGCCATACTCTATGTTTCTACTAGCCTCCCGCTATCCCCACCATCACTGACATCCCAACAATGGCTGGTCGCTCGGCTCTCCTGATCCATCTGCTGATAGCGAGCAATAGCAACAACAATCGCTTTCTTCCTACACGCAGAACACCTCCTATGCGGCCGCGCATGACGCTCCCGCTTCAAATCACACACATATAACCCCTTTAGATCATTAAGCAAGCTGCGCTCAATTGGATTAATCTGACTTTTCTGTTGATTCATCCTGCCTCCATTGCCTTCCCATATGGCAGAATATGCATTTTCAATCCAACCAGCAATGTGCAATTGCACAGTATTCCGCCCCGCAGACTACTAGCCAATAACCACTAACTAAGAACCACCTTCTTAACTCAGGAGAAAAACATGAATAAATTTCTGACTCTCGCCCTTGCTGCAATGGTTTTGTTCATAAACGCCGCTTGTGCCAAAGAAGTTCAAGTCAAAGGCTATACAAAGAAAGACGGCACTAAGGTAGAAGGCTACACCAAAACAGTAAAAGACCCAGACACCATCAAAGTCAAAGGCTATACCAAGAAAGACGGCACAGAGGTTAAGGGCTACATTCGCAAAAAGACAAGTAAGTAGTCGATCTGTTTAAAGTGCCAGAAGGAAGAGTTGTAAATTTGACTAGCACAGCCATCCTCCTTGCTAGTGAGCAGATCCTAGACATCGTGCATAGCCTCGACCTTGGTACGAATGGCTCACCATTCATACCCCTCCTGCTGGATACTTTTATTCCTCACTTCTTATAAGAAGAACACACGCGCAGATATGTTTCTCTTGTTCCGCTGGTGACACTCACGGAGGTTTAATTGCATAGCTGCGCAGACTTGCATGATTCATGTTTCGGGGTCAGAACATTCTGAGTGAAGGTCACACTAAATACTCATACCAAAATCTCGTACAACCTTGGTTGTGATTTTTTATTTCACTCAAGCGACCATTCGCTCCTTTGCTCGTACTATAATACGCCAATGCCTAGACTCCACTAAAGACGCTTTTCAATCTAGTTGTTTTTGGCGCTTGTTTTAAGCTTGATTATTATGGAGTTCTCTGTGGTGGCTAAGAAAAAAAGTAATCGAAAGACAGAAGTAGATCTTGAAGGAAGAGTTAGAAGGTTAAGCTTCTCGGCGAAAACTCATGTATGTCGTCCACTATTTGAGGCTATTCACAACGCATTGGATAGCATTGAAGACGGTGATTGTACCTCAGGTTTAATTACAATTCTAATCGAACGTGATTCAGCGCAGCTGTCTCTAAATTTAGATGATCGAATTCAAGCACCGATAAAGAACATAGTCGTCTCAGACAATGGCAAAGGCTTCGACGATCAAAACATGAAATCATTTGTGACCTTGGACTCACAATATAAGCTCACAAAAGGTGGAAAGGGAATTGGCCGATTGTCTTGGCTCAAGGCTTTCGAAAGAGCTGAAATTGAGAGTGTGTACAAAACCGGAAGTGGCTACAGTAGGCGCAAATTTGTTTTTGGCATTACTGGATTTACTGATGAAGAAATCACAGATACGCAAGATACACAAACGGGTTCGACGATTCGTTTAGTTGGTTACAAACCACTGTATGAATCATTCTTGCGCAACAAGAAGTTGACCACATTGGCCAATGAAATTGGTAGAGATTTTCTGCCTTATCTGCTTTTTGGTAAAGGCTGCAAAATTAAGCTGATCGATAGTGCGGACGATGAAACAATTACGAAAGATGATTTACCTGTGGATAAAGAAACTGCCTTGCAGATTGGTGGACATCATTTCAAGGTCCACCATGTGCGTATCTCCAGCGGAGAAGATAGTCATCGGATTTTCTACTGTGCCAGCGGTCGTTCAGTTACAGAAGAGAAGCTGCATGACATTGGAATCCAAGTGGGACGGCGAGGCAAATTGAAGAAGGAACCCAATCGCGATGAATTTTGGTACAGAGCATATGTCACCTCTCCATATCTCGATGAAAACGTTTCAAGTGACCGTACAAATTTTGATATTGAACCAGAACCAATGCCGCTTTACGAAATGATGAATCTTTTGTCGATGTCACAAATTCGAGCATCGGTTAAAGCGGTGGTGGAAGATTATTTAGAGGAACCAATTGCCGTGCTTGCTAAAGCTAAACAGCAGCGAGTCAGTGAAGCGTTCGAGGAAGATTTAGCACCATTGTCCTATATTCTCAAAAACCATAAGGACGAATTGGATAATTTACCAGTCGACGTTCAAAAGGATGACATAGTCAAAAAAGTTAGTCAGATCCATGCAGAGAAGCATATTTCCACAAGGCAAGAGGCTACACGAGTATTGAATTCCTTAAAGGGCAGTTCAAAACCAAAAGAAACCTTTGAGCAGATTCAGTCAAAGATGGCTGGTTGGCTTGAAACCTATCAAGCCGATCTGGCTCAATATGTGCTCTATCGAGCATGGGTGTTAGAGTTACTCTCAACTATTATTGCAAAGCAAAGTAATGGCAAATTCTTCAAAGAGTCTGACTTGCACGAGCTGATTTGTCCTATGCGTGTGGAAGGCTGGACAGCCGCGCTTGAAAACCGCCACAATCTTTGGATCTTGGATGATAAATTCTCGTTTTTCGATTACCTTGCCTCTGACGTGGAATTGGCCCAGTATCAAACCTCTGAAGACATGCCTGACAAAGATCGGCCTGATGTATGTACGTATTTATTCTCTAACAGTTCCGACGAGGCTAGGTCAAATTCAATTGTTATAGTTGAGTTTAAAAGGCCTGGCAGAGCTAATTTAAAAGATGATAAGGATAGAACACCCTTAGAACAGGTTCTAGAATACATTGAAAAAATTCGTTCGGGAAAAATTAGAGATCATGCTGGGATGGAAATTCATGCTGATGAACAAACTATCTTTTTCTGCTACATCGTATGCGATACAGCAACCAGTCAAATGAAGAAGATGGCTAAAGTCTTCAGGATGCAGCCAGCATTTGAAGGTGCTGGCTATTATGTTCACTATGAGGACGAAAAAGCCTACATAGAGGTAATATCGATGAAAAAGCTACTCTTGTTAGCGAAGAAAAGGCACTACAAACTCTTCTCGAAACTCAAATTACCCCCAAAAATTCTAACGTTTGAGCACGAAACACCAGCAATCAATAACTAAGAGGCCCATAGAATTAGATGGAGAAAAAGCTGGACGAGCTTCGCAAAATGGCCATGGGCGGCGAGATATTTGGTATTACTATCGATACTTGTATTTTTGATGAGCATCAAGTTAATCTAGATGCAGCCTGGTTTCAACGGCTGAACCAATTTTCAACAGGACTTCCACCTTCCATTTATTTTCCGCAGGTAGTGAAAGATGAAGTTATCTGCCATATTGCTGAGAAGGCACTCATTGCAAAACAAGCATTGAATAGAGCCTCCAAAGATATTCGAAAATACTGGGACGCTGACTTTGATTTTGACTTAGAACTTTTCAAAAAAGGGGGTTCGGAGATAGCATCGGCACGCTTTGAAGTATTTCGAAAGAAAATTGGTGCCAATATTCTTTCAACTACTAAAAACGTAGACACCATTTTCGACTTGTATTTTAGTCAGAACCCACCCTTTGGAAAAACAGAATCAAAGAAGGCTGAATTCCCCGATGCTTTCGCATTGCTCACAATTAGCGAGTACTGCTTAAAGCATGACAAAATTTTCCTGGTGATAAGCAAAGATAAGGGGTGGCTTGAATTTTGCAAATCACACTCACACTTAGTCTGCATAGAAAATCTTGGCGCTGCAATTAGTCTATTCCAAGCTGAGGCCGCTCTTTCGGCTGAAAGATATCTGAATCGAGATATTGTTAAACCAGAATATTTTGCTTTAGAGCAGCAGCTCGAAAGTTCTTTTCGCAAATCAATTGAGGGTTTTGATTATAAGCTAGTTGCTGAGTCCAATCATTCTTCTTTACGATTAGACTCTCGATTTTATGAGGTCAGCGTCACAAGTATTGAAAGAATTGACGAAGATGGTGGAGTGTTTAGCGCCTATGATGTAGTTGATGATGACTACACGTTTAAGTTCTCATCAATGGTCAATCTTGATGTAACATTTGATGTGTCTTTTTACGGCTGGGATGATGTTGACCGAAAAGAAGTCTTGGTTGGTTCTAGATTAGTGACTTTCTCCCAATCACAACGTTTAGATGCACTAGTGACATTGAAGATGCCACACCTTGTGCACACGTTGCCTGTGAAAACTGAGGTTATTGATTTGGAATGCGACGATTTGAAAATTGTTATTCAAGGAGGCGAGATCGATACTCCTTTTGGCGATGACGATAATTTCTAGTAAGTACGATGGTAGAGTCCTTCCAAAGCAGAATGACCACCAAATGCTTAGTACAGGTGGGTAGCTACACAAATAAGGATGGAACCATAGTTAAGGGCTATACATAGGACAACCAAATAATCAACTTAGATGAAGTCGCGATTCGAGGATGTGGAATTGCGTAATCAAGACAAACGCGCAATTCATGTCGTAAACCTTGACACAGTATGCAAGCTAAATTCTTGAAATCAGCGCAGGCTATAGATTTCCTCTTTGCTCTAATGAAATATGTACGAAGTAAGTAAATAGAAAACCAAGAGAATACAAGAGCGAAGTCCTAAACTAAAACCTCAACCCACTCCCTAAATCCTATCCCAACATGCCTGAGCAAGTTCTTGATCACCGCCACAGGAACATAGCTATTTCGCTTGTGGTGCCCCAGCCTAAAATGGTGCCCGCCTTCTCTGTAGATAACTATCTCACTTCCTTTGCCCTGCCTCACTTCACAGTGCAACTTGTCTTGCAGTATTGCCATTAACCGCTGAACACGAACAGCCTTCATTCCAACAGAAGCTGGAGTCTCAGAAGAACCAGCGATACCCGAACCTACCGAGCTCTCATCGACAGGCTCTGCAATGACCTGGCAAACAGCAGCAAACTCTTCATCAGTAGGCTCACTCTCTTCGCCCTCACCAGATGACTGCTGCATACGCTTTCTAATACGCGCTCGAACAGCCTCAATATCAACCTTCTCAAACATTGCAAACAATCGAGCGTGAATAGCTTCTACTATCCGCAGATTACACGCTAGGGCAAAAGAACATTTATCTAAAGCACTGTCCACATCCATCCAAGGAGTGGCGAAATTACAAAGCAAGCCATCAAAACCAATCATCAAAGACAACCGACTAGTGTCTTCCCTCAGATGAACGAGCATGTCAGAGATACTAGGAGCAACAGGAACAAACCCTATCCCCCGCCCAACAGCCCATTGAAAGCTGATCACACACCCTGGCACTAACTCAATCACTGCATTCTCAGGCTTGTAATTGTGCCGAAGAAATGGCCTCATCTCCTGAATATCATCAACCAAAAACTCCAACCGCCGCCTAATTTGCTCAGAACTCAAAGAACAAGACCAAATATTATCCTTTTCAAGCACAGCAGCCACACCAACCAGATCATCCATCTGCTGCCACTTATACATATCCACTAGCTTTACAAGATACTCAATCACACTCGGCTCAGTGCTTAATATCCTGAACATGGACAGCATCTCAGTACTATCAAACTTGAAGGCATAAAGAGGTCTAATGGTCTTCAAATACAGCTGCGTCGGAAAATAATCTGCTAACTCAGATAAGAACCACCGGTTCCCTGACCCTACCCGAAAAGCAATTAGATCTAAATGCGGCAAGAACTCCCTATACAAACACTCAAACTGCTCAACTACACCAAACCGCTTGTGCGCAATCCTAACTAGTCGCCTCTCGATATAAGCATCAGCCCAAAGCCTCAACTCTCTGTTAAACCCAGCTATCCTCTCATCCCCAGATAAAACAGCACCAGCGCGACTTACCCGCATGCCAACCACCTGGTTGTGAACAGAGCAAATCTCTTCAACAATTCTGTTCCAGCTAGAGACTAATTCATTACCTAGATAGCTTTTAGCGGCCGCAGGTAATGCATAAGACCCAACCGATTGAGCCTCTACCACCCAATCATCCTGAGCTAGGTCCTTCGCCACCCACTCATTCCAATCACTAAGCTTCTCTTTCTCATCAAGCTTAGCTACAGTCTCCGCATTAGCCCGCGCTAGACTCTTCCCCTCAATATCCAACCAAGCATCCGACTCATCTTTCATACAGGCAGCCGTTGATACCCCTAGTTTATTAAGCCTAAGACAATTGATCCCGAACCTGCATCAAAGCAAACCCTAGTAAATTCTGCCCTTTCCACTGACTTGGGTCTAATGCCTTAGGGTTAGACTGAGCCATGCCAATGCCCCAGATTCTGTCCCATAGACTGGCCTCAACCAATACTTTAGGTGCTGTGGCAACTAACCACTGAGCAAACGCGGGATTCTGGGTAAACTTGGCCTGATTGGCCTTAACCACTATCTGAGAACAATGACTCTTCCATACATCATCTTCAAAGTTGCGAACCTTCCGCCCTAACGCCTTCGCCTCTTTGGGAGTTTGACAGGCAAGTATGCGTTCAAGAATCTCAACATCTTTAAACAGCCGAGCCTTCTCTGCCATCATGTAGTGCTCCGCTGTCAGATACTCAACACCGTCTATCTTAAAAGGTGCCGGAAACCACTGACTACAACAACTAGCAGTGACACTACCATCGGTGCTGGGTTTGTGCCCATAGAATAGCAAGTACTCAAACACATGACCCTTCTCAATTTCTTCCAAAAGAGCTGCTCTGCTATACACGCTCATGGCCTTGCCTCTTGATTATCAATTACGGAACTTCGCGCTACAATTCCAAGCAGAATGATGACACGAACTACCATCCAATGTGAAGTAGCAATCATGACTCAAGAAATCAAGCTCTACCACAACTCCACTTTAATTGGCACAATCACTGATGCCTGCGTCAACGGCTTTGACATGCACGGAATTATCATCCTCCTTCCAAGTGCCGAGCAGTACAAACCAATCTTCGAATACTTCCAAAACCAAGAAAGACCTCAAACAGAAGAACCACCATTCGAAGAGCACTTGCTAGAAAACTGGTTCATAGAAAATGAGCAAAACCAACGTCAAGAAATCGGCCTTCCAGGAATCTTTGACCTAGACAACCGCAAACATATTATGTGGCGCTATTTCTGAACGATGCTCCTTGTAGTACTGGAAAAGTGCGAAAGCACGAAATGCTAGCTCTAAAACAGTTCAGTTCAGAACCTACCGCATCTATAGCAGAGGCCCGGCCGTGACTCTGCAGAAACCACTAGGCCTAGCTATTCATTAGCTCTCGATAGAAACAAAAATCGCAGCTAAAACTCAAACTTCTATCTTTCATTCATATATGGACAACTCCCGCCGCTGAAGAGGCGAGCTATAGCTATTGAGCTAACCAATCACTAGACCCATTGAGTTCACTAGATATCTCGACTCGACTAAATGAAGTTTGTAAGCTGACGAGGGGGAGTTTTTCGGACCCGTGTGGCTAGGGCTTCTCCTATTAGTTACCGTAATAAGAATAGAGGCCCGAGCTTCATCTCGAAAGGTTTCGCGGCCTGAATACCCATAATAACAAGTACTTTTACTTGAGCGGCAGACATTCGTTCAAAATCGCCAGCATCGAAAACATGCTTCAGAGCGACTAATAAAATTGTATGCGATGTCATTCCAGTGAGAATCTCACCGTAATCAACAGCCCT
This sequence comes from Obscuribacteraceae bacterium (SeqCode), assembly GCA_044378815.1. Classification (GTDB taxonomy): domain Bacteria; phylum Cyanobacteriota; class Vampirovibrionia; order Obscuribacterales; family Obscuribacteraceae. The sequence goes on from JBIPOV010000112.1 coordinate 15,714, forward strand.
ATCAATGGCATTGCCAAACGGGACGTCGATAGTTTTACGAATTTGCCCAGTCTGAGCCAACACCATAAGATTGCTCAAAAATATATGCTGCGCATTGGACATATTTCCGCCGCTCTGATATCCACGAGTGTAATCTGCAAGCCTGCTGTAGGCGGCGCTGTAAAAGCGCGGAAATCCGGCGAGATCGCGGCTTGAATCATCATTCACCTTTAGCCGGCAGCCGGTGGCTACCTGACCCAGCCCTTTAGGGCCGGCGGAGAGCTGCATTACA
>JBIPOV010000113.1:0-15927 GCA_044378815.1 Obscuribacteraceae bacterium (SeqCode)
TGCTGGTGCTATACGTCTCTTCATACCTACCTCCTAAGCTTTTTCATCAAGACACTGTATTCTATAGTTAACCTACCCCATTAATATAAAATCCAAACTTCGGCTTAGCTAAGGTGATAGGCAGACGTTTTTTGAAAAACATCAACACTTTTGTCTGGCTCATAAATTTCCTTGTATAGTGTTTTCTGATTCGTTCGACTCTTCTTCAAATCAGCCTCTGCCGAAGAGAGTTTTCCCATTTTTTTGTAGAGCTTGGCTCGAGCCTGATAGAGATCGGCCATATATCGATCGCCATTCAAGCTCCGAGTAACATGGTCTAGCTTGATGCCATTTGAGTATGCCTCAAGCTCCTTTTTTGGATTGTTCAACAGAGCATAGGCCTTGCCCTTGTTCAAGAAGATATCCAACGATCCGGGCCGAGCGACACCGCAGATTTCCAAATCAAGCAAAGCTAGTTCTGGTTTTTTCAATCGAAGATAAAGCTCAGCCCTCTGCTCGCGTAGATTAAGAACATCGCTCGCCCCCACTCCTAAGCCTTTACTAACAATCAATTGCTCATAAAGCGGCAGGCATTCAGCGCCGCGATCAAGAGACTTGAGCACAGCTGTTTTCTGCAGCAGGGCATCAGCCATGCAAGCCTTATCGCCAAGCTTGATGGCTTGGTCAATATCAAGCAATGCTTGGGCATGACTACCAATCATCTCCAGGGCGCGACTGCGGCCAAGATAAGCCTTAGTCATGCGGGGACTATGTTTAATCACCACACCATAGTCTTGAGCCGCTAATTCGCACTCACCAGCGGTGAGATAAGCCTGTGCTCTATCTAATAGAGCAGCGGTATTGGTTGGATTTTTCCGCAACCGCTCCTCTATGTCTATCATCGAACAAGAGGGCGGCCTTAGTTTGTAGTTTAAGCCATCAAAAGAGAAACAGCTTTGATGGCTAGCAGTGCAAGCGATCAAAGCTGTAACAAGAGAAAAATATGTTTGCAACTTATGCACCACAGTCATTTCCCCTGAGCCTAATTCGCTTATACCCCGTTGCCAGTCCGGGCAGCCAGGAAGCAAATAAAAGTCGCGAGTAAAACCTCAGTGCATTTGACAGCAGGCAATCAAACTGCAGCCAGTTCCAAAGCCTGCAAACGTTTCGTGATTAAGTCGATATCGGCTGGCGAAACATTTAGCTGTGCTGCTTTAGCATTCTGCTCAGCCTGAGCGGCGTCACGTGCCCCCACGATAGCGGCTGAAACTCCCGGCTGAGCTATCGTCCAGCAAATTACCAACTGGCCTACAGTGGCATTGTAGCTATCAGCAATGGGCTTAATGTTCTCCAGGAATTTATTGATGCGCTCAATGTTTTCAGGAGTAAACTGGGGCTGATTGGCGCGGTGATCTTCTTCCGGGAATTTATGGTCAGGCTTGAATTTGCCAGTCAAAACGCCCCGTTGAAGAGGACTATAAACAATTACACCAACGTTATGGGCGAGGCAGTATGGTAGCAACTCTTTCTCAATGTCGCGATTGACCATACTGTAAGGTGGTTGCACAGAAGCAATCGGTGTAATCTTGCTACCTTCAGCAATTTCAGCAGCAGTAAAATTACTGACCCCGGCTGCAAGAATTTTTCCGTCCTTAATCAACTGCCCAAGGGCTTCCATGGTTTCATCAAGAGCAAGCGAATTATCACGCCAGTGACACTGATAAAGGTCGATATAGTCTGTTTTAAGGCGTTTCAAACTATTTTCGCACTCACGAATAATATTTTTCTTGCGGGCATTGCGGTAGATCTTATGCGCTTTACCACCGTCAATCAGGTCAAAGAAATATTCGCCTTCTTCAAATTCCCAAACTAAACCAAACTTGGTCATTAACTGCACTTTGTCGCGCTGACCAACAATGGCTTTGGCCACTAATTCCTCGCTCTTGCCGAAGCCATAGATTGGAGCGGTGTCGATGGACGTCACACCCAGTTCAATCGACTTGCGAATTGCTTCAATCGACTTCTCTTCATCGGTGCCACCCCACATGGCTCCTCCAATTGCCCAGGCTCCAAAAGTGATAACAGAAGCTTTGACCTTGCTGTCGCCGAGCTGACGATATTCCATGGATTCCCTCGCTTAATAAGTGCTATCTGAAGCTCTTTTGAGAGCTAACAATGCCCCAAAGAATATCACCGTCTATAGTTAATTCTCGCCACTATCTCAAAACATGACTTTAGAAATTGGCCGGTTGCTCCAGACCTAAAATTATCAATAGAAGAGCGCCAATTGGCCCTTTCAAAAAAGCAGAGAAATTTCTGCGAAATTTCTCTGGAAAATCGAAAGCCAATAGGCAAGGTACTTTCGCATCTTTTTAACAAAGCCAATTCACTACATCACCCAGTAGAACAGCTGAACAAAAAAAGTATGAAAATTCAAAAAAAGCGACTGAAACCGCTCAACCCTGAGGTCTTGCAGAATCAGTCGCTTCCTTAACGAGCAAGCTAGACAATTCTAGCTACGCCCAAGTTCAGTCCAAACGCACTAAAGAACAGCAGTTACTTCTTACTGTCCTTCTTCGGTGCAGCGGCAGGCGCAGGGGCAGAGGCAGGAACAGCCGACTGATCGCCAGGCTTACCCGCATCTTTACCAGCAGTGCCGGCCTTCTTCATCTTTTCGATGGCTTCCTGCTGCTGCTGACGGGCCCAGCGCTCCTCTTCCGAACGACCACGGCCGCCGAGAGGGTTTTCGTTTGTAGACATTGACTCATCCTTGAGTTCGAGTTGTTTAAGCTGTTTTGCAATAAATCTGCCCCGAGCAGAAAGACTAGTGAGAGCCGAAGCCATCACAGCCTGACCACTCATAGCCTGACCACTCGGGGCAGCAGTTCACTTACGCATGTACTTACGGTAGTAAGAACCGTTAGGGTTCATGCGGTGCTTCCCATCCTTAGGGAAGCTCCAGACATTGCTCACTTCGCGCAAAAGCGGCACAACCAGGTTATCAAAATCGTCGCAGTTCCGCAGACACTTACGAAGGGTCATGCGCACGTGCATGCGCAGGGTGCGGTTGGCGATCTGCTTACCGGGCTTGTCGCTAGAAGCGCAAGCGTTGCCAATGACGGGGGTGTGGCGGAAAGATCGAGACATAGTGCAGTGCTCCTAAAAGCACCGCACCAACGGTTACCTGCAATCTCCTGAGCGGATACTCAAGATTGCTCCCTTCGAAAATCTTCTAAAGTCTTCGAAGTCTAGAGCAGAGAATTAATTGCAGGCGTTGGTGAGGTGCTAGAAGAGAGCACCAAACCGGGTATGGCGATTGAGTTTGTGCATAGATTTTCCTTGATTAGAGCTCAGAACACGAGCATGACCAGCCAGCCGACCACGGTCATGGTCAGGGACGCGCCCAGAGCAGTGCCGAAGTTGCGGACGAAAAGCACGCCAGGCATGATCTTGCCGACGACGACAATGGCAACAGCCTGAACCAGGCCGGCCACCAATCCCGCTGCCACCATCGTAGCAGTGGGAACAACGGTGGCGATGCCGACCAGGGCGAGCAGATGCCAGCCGATATGATTGACCAGGGCAATGGCGATCAGCGCCAAGATGCCGCGGAAGGCGCTGCCTTGACGCACGGCGACACCACCATCGGTGACTTTCGGTACCAGCCAGAGAAGTGCCACCAGAAGCAGCACCACGTGAATGAGAAGATTGAGCAACATAATGTTTTTTCCTTTCAGATGATCAGGTTAGCGAGACAGCTCAACGGTCGTCATCCTCTTCCACCGGCTTGGCTAGCTGATGGTAGGGCTGAACAAGACTGTCGAAAATTGTCTTGATGCGATAGTGCTCTTCGTCGGTCAGGGTGCGGTCAAGGTAGATCACCTTGTCGCATTCCATCAACATGTCAGCGATTTCGGGCGGACCGTTGTGACCGTAGAGATACCAGTACTTCGCTTCAAGCGTAGTCTTGGTCTCAATTAGATAGAGCTTGCGGATGATGCGAGCCAGTGCCACGTAGTTTTCGCGACTGCGGTCTCCAGCTTCCATCTTGGCCCAGACAGCATCAAACTGCCTGCGCGCTTTGAGAAAACGAGAAGGACCGAGCAACCGTCTCACAGCCACCGGTAGCAGACCGTAGAACTTGCGGCAAAGCCTCCAAAAGAAAGTGAACCCAACGAAGCCCAGGACAATGTAAGCAGCGGTAATCCAACCGTGCAGACCATGGAGAATGTCGAGCTTACCTTCTTGAATGAGCTTGCGGCCATCCCAGGTATTGGAAGTATAGGGAGCAATGGTCGGCAGATCGACGGTGACATCTTCGTTAGAAGCAAGCAAGCGATAACTAATGTTGGCCTTAAGGTCAAGCTGAGGCGCCACAGAGAAGCTCTGCAACTTTAGCTTAACCCGGTAGACCTTGCTGCCATCGGGTTTCGTCAGTTCAAAGATATCGGGAGCACCGACCAGCTCGAAATCGCCGGCCAGAGCAATGCTGTGCAAGTCGATCACAGTGCCCGGCTTCTGTTTCATATAGACCGTGACCGACAGCACATCTCCGATGCGCCAACCAAAGTCGCGATCAAGAGTGGCAGTAAGCTCAGGAGTGCTTGAAGCTGCAGCAAGAACACCAACCGGCGTCTGTGCGTCCGAAGTGAAGCTGGGCCACTGGGTGCGATCTTCCCAGAACAGCATGGTGCAAATACCGACGGCCAAAGCCACCAGCAGAGCAGCAAAACCAAGACTGGAGAAGAAACCAAGTTTCTTGTTCTTATTCATCGTGGCTCCCTCCTTTCTGCTCTTTGGTTTTGGTTCGAATCGCCATCCCGCTCTTGAGCAGGCTTTCCCTTAAACTTGCGGTCATCGGGCTCATTTGAAATGAGCACCGCGGCAACAAAAGCCAAGGCCGAGACAAGCAGCAACCAGGGGAACAATTCATACTGGCCTGGAACATGTTTCACTTCCATGCGCGAGATCATGCTGGTCATGGAGAAGTCGTTGACCTCAACCAGACGCACATAGCGGCCACCAGTAGCATTCTTGAGCAAGAGCAGAACGTTCTCTTCCAGCTTGGAAGTGACGATTTCGCCTTTGACTTCGTACCACTGCTGACCACGACCGAGGCGCTGGTCCGAAGGGGAAAGCATATCAACCGGAATGGCCGAAGGCGAGGTCTTACCCAGGCCAACAATAATCAGGTCGATGTCGCGCTTCTTCAGCTCTTTGACGACCCCGTTCATCTCTGCCAACTCGGAGTCATTGCCCCCGTCAGAGAAGAGCACAATCACTCGTCGGTGAGATGACTTCGAATCGAGATCGAAAAGACGAAATGCCATGTCGAAAGCCTTGCCCAACTCGCTACCTTCACCCGGGGCAGAGCCCACAGTCATGGCGCGATTAAGCACCCACTTGAGTGCCGGCAAGTCGTCAGTGAGGAAAGCCTGAGGAAAGGCCTCACCAGAGAATGTCACCACTCCCAGGCGATTGTAGTTGAGAGAGCCAACCACTTCCTTCATGAGCAGGAATTTGGCCATATCGAGCCGACGACCGTCTTCGTACGGCTGCGGCAACTTGCCTCTGTATTCGGGCACAGCCATGGAGCGACTGACGTCGACCACAGCAATGACGTCAATTGTGCCCATGGGAAATTCGGTTTTACCCGAATCCATCGTCGGTCGACTGAGCGCAAGAACGAGGCAGGCCAGGCACAAAGCCACAGCAACAGCCTTAGCGATCAAGCGCGAAACAGGGATTTTCTGATTGAAGCGGGCAATCAGCTCCGGTTCGCCGAACTGGTCGTGAACCGCAGCAGAGCGGCTTCTGGCCAGCCAAAATGTGAATCCGACAAAGAGCGGAATCAGGGCCAAAAACCAAAGCAACTCGGGGTTACTGAAGTTGAGGCCAAGACTGAAATGTAAGTTTTGCATATAGTTGGCCTTTTAAATTCCCTTCTTGCCGTCTTTACCAGCTTGACCGCCGGGGGCAGAAGTATCTCCTTCGCCAGGACCCGCACCACCAGAACCACCACGTCCCGAGAGCAAACGCTCCAGATTGTATTTGGCTACCATGTGGTCAGGATTGTGACGAAGGGCTTGTTTGTATGCTTCGATTGCCATGGAATTCTGCTTGGTGCGTTCATGGATCAAAGCGAGAAGGAATTGAATCTCACCAGCGATGTGGTTGTCCGACAGCTTGATTTGGCCATCTTTAGCACTCAACGCTGAGTAAGCCTTGGAGAGATAATCCTTGGCAGTATCGTAGTCTTGCTGCTTATAAGCAGCAAGAGCAGCGTCGTACCAAGCGTATTCAGACTGAGCCACTTCAGACTGGGCCGCCGAAATGTAGTCTCCCTGAAACATCGGCACCGTGTACATCACAGCACGACGCAGTCCGAGGGCAAGCACCACCAGACAAGCAATCGTTGCTATGATCGAAAACATCAAGCGGCGCCTGGCAACAAAATTAATTAGACTTGTCATAAAAAACTCCTGTCATTGCGAGACATTGAACGGTTGTTTATTGGTTGAGAACGACTGCCTCGGCAAGACAGGCCAGGAGGAGTAGGAGAATGGCTGCTATAGCGAAAGCAGCAAAGCGCTCATCACGCTTCTCGCTGGAATAAACGGAAATGCTACTGCGTTCCATCTGATCGATGGCGTTGAAAACCATCTGCAGATCCCCAGCAGTCTCGATACGAAAAACTTTGCCACCAACATTGTCGGCAAGCCGAATGATATCGACGTCGCGCTCAGCAAGAGTAGGACCAACACCAATGACATAGAGCCGAATGTTGTTATCGTTTATCTTGCCGCGCAAGCGATCCATTCCCTCGTCGCCGATGTAGTCTTCACCGTCGGTGACAATAATTATGACTTTGCTCGTGGCCTGACCCATTTCTTTGAAGTGAGCAACCGCTTCGTCAATCGGACCGGGATCTTCGCTACCAAAATTGGTACCGCCGCCTAGCTGGTCAGCAAATTGAATCTTGCGATAGATCATTTTCAGATCGTGGGTAAGAGGCCAAGAAAACTGAGGGCTAGAGTCAAAGAGCAATACTCCAATACGGTCGCCGGCGTCGACGATGTAGCGATTGCGAATGAAGTCGAGCACAGCAGCCTGAGCCACCTGCAGACGAGTGACGCGATCCGCACCATAAGGCCCACGAGGAGGTGACTTGGTCGGGTCTTTGTCAGCGGTTTTGCCAGGATATTCGCGATCGAGTTCCGTCTCGCCGACGACACTCTTTGGCATTTCGCCAGGAATGGGAGCACCCATGGAGCCAGAGCGGTCGACAGCGATGATAATGTCGCGTGCTTGAACAGACTGATTGGGTTCGTAGTAGACGCGTTGCGGTCGAGCCAGAGCAAGGCACAGGGCGATGAAAGACAACGCCAAGAGCAAGCGGGGCAGAACAACAAAAAAGCGGCTACCAACACCAACGGGAGCTTGGTCGACCCGGGGAAGCCCGAATTTACCAACGCGCCGGAGAACGAACCACAGGACAGGTAATACGAGTATGGCCAGGAGCCATAGCGGTTGTGAAAGAACCATATAGTTGACCTTGATTAGTTTTGGGCCTAGTTTCACTAGGTTTTGGGAGAAGCAATGAAGCCCCTGCAACGCTTGGCCAGGCAATTCCCCAGGCAAACAACCCACAAACCGGCAGACATTAAAGCCCTCGGCCTCAATGATTCTGCTGGTTAATTTGCTGCTAGCTGACTGGAATGGGCGTATGTCTGACGCTGGGGAAGAGAAAATAGAACATTCGAAGACTAGATGGTCAGAATTACCCATCTCAAGACAGCTGGGTAAAAGCCATAGTTAAAATAACCAAAGTTAGCTGTTAAACTATGCCCGCGCGCCCACGGAACCATACAGGCCAGATAAACGCCAGTTAACCGGGATTGCGCTAGCTACGCTATCAGGAAAGACTTGAGCACTTTTGTGGGTTGGAGTGTGAGGTTGGCAACAAGCGGGTAGGAAAATTGTGGGAGTGAAAATTCCCCATGTTCTGTTCGCAATTTTTCCCACTTTCTTAGCATTCAACGTTCTATGTGTGTAGATTTCAGTTCAGTTATCAGTTCAGTATTTTTCGCCCTGGTTTACTATTTTCTTTTTCAGTCATCACTTACATTGTTCGCTCGGTAGAAGGACTTACTAAATGGCCCTCCACGACTCATTCAAGTCAGCCGCTAACGCTAACGTTAGACTGGCAAAGCTTTCATCCGTTCCAGAAGAACAAGATCTGAGCTTCGCTATGACCCAGGCTAATAAACATCCCAAGGCAACTATTGAATTGCCATGGAAGTCACCGTTGTCAACTACCACTTTTGTACTTAAGGTCAGTATTGCCTTAGGCTCAGAAGAAGGCCCTCGCTGGACTCTGCACGCTGGCGACTCACCCGATTCTGCTGCACTCTGGAGTCACGACAGTATGGACACGGGCTTGATTCAAAGCTTAATTTCAGCCGAAAGTGATCCCCAACGAGCTCTCAATTCTTACGTTGACACTAACAAGAAAGGTGATGACTCAATCTGGATCAAACAGCCAGAGCAGCCCGCACCACCAGTAGAAAGACCCGCACCGAAAGTCAATTTACCTCAACCGGTCGATTTAGACAAAGCCGCCCTTGATTTACTGCAGCAACAAATGCGTCGCCCAGAGACTGGCATGATGTCTGAAGCCTCTTTTTATTGGCTGATATTACAAGAATTCAATCGCTTCCAGCGCAACCAAACTCCCCACGCTATTGTCATGATTGAATTCGGTCTCAAACTCACTGGTGGCGCTATGTCTTTACCACCTGTGAGAGTCTTACACGAAGTAGCTAACCGTGTCCAATCAGTTTGCCGCCCACTCGATACGATTTGCCATTACAAAGACCCTAAGCTAGTTTTGATTCTTCCGCACACGGGTTCAAACGACGCTATGCAAATTGCTATGCGCATTAATGACGTACTGATTGACTCACCACTTGGGCCAGGCCTTGATGCCAGCAATATAGTCATCCATTTTGGCATAGCGAGCATGCCTGATACTTGCAGCCATCCAGGCATCCTCATAGCCACTGCTCTAGAAGCTCTTGAACAAGGAAAGAAAACCAATAACACCGTGGTGCTCTTCCCTAGTTCTTGATCAAAAATTGAGGCTATAAAGCCTTTCAAACTCTCTCAAATTGACTGCTGGCGGAGTGCACTTCACTGCAGCATTACGCAATTGCCGCTGAAAAACACCCTTAAGATGAGCCATTTTACCCAGTAAGCGCGAGCGGCTGACAATGCGGCGTGCTTTTTCTTGACGGATTTTTTGATACAGTTCAAAAGCCTGCCTGGGCTCATCACATTCGTGCAGGGTTTTAGCCAACAAATAGCCATCCTCAATAGCCTGAGCACCACCTTGTCCTAAGTTCGGAGTGGTAGCATGGGCGGCGTCACCCAATAGCACGATTTTGCCACTGTACCACTTTGGCATATTGGCAAGGTCTGACAAATCGGTACGAATAACCGCTCTGGTAGAGGCTAGTAATTCGTGCACGGCAGCAGGAAAAGTAGCAAATAGATTTTTAAGCGCATCAATTTCAGCGCTCGGGAAACTACTTGAATCGGCTTGATGTGCGCTTGCTGGCATATCGGCTGTGGCATACCAATAAACCTCATCAGCATTGACGTGGGAGAAACCAAAACGCCTTCCCTCACCCCAAATTTCGACACTAGTCTTCTTCCACGACTGAGGCAATTGCGCTTTGACCACGGCCCGCCAGGAGGTCTGTCCACAGTAATTTGGTTGCTCTGCAGGGAAAATAGATTGCCGCAGGCAAGAGTACAAACCGTCTGCTCCCAGGACATAGTCAGCGCTTACCTCTTCGTGATCAAAAAATGAGAGCACAACTTGCTCCTCGCTCACAGTTGCCGCCTGGCAGCGATAACCAAAATGTAATTGAGCCACTGCATGGGAACGCCTTTCTTGCAAGGCCTCAAACAATATCTGATGCAAGCGCGAGCGCCGGATCGCCACAATCGCAAAGGCAAATTTTTGCTTTATCCCGGTCAGATCAACCTTCATCAGTGATCCAGAAAGATAATCGAGCAATTCAATTTCACTCAGTTCATATCCGGCCGCCAATACTTTCTCGGCCAAACCTAGCCTGGCAAAAACCTGCATGGCATTAGCGGGAACCCAAATCCCCGCTCCGCTGCTTTGTTCAGCCTCGCCAGCCGAAAAAGACTGGAACGGTCGCGACTCATAGACAGACGTGGAAATGCCGTACTGCTGAAGGGCCAGAGCAGCAGTCAATCCGCCGATTCCAGCACCAACTATAGCTATGTTTTTACCAGGATTCATCACTATATACCTGACCTGCTAGAAACGACTGTCAGGGCAGTATACCCTCTGGACCAGCCGCACCACTCCACCAACTATACCACCTAGTATTCGAGGTTACCCGCAATTATTCACGGGAGTGATACCAAAGTAATCTTTTAAAAAGCACAAAAGCCCTGTCAGTTGGCTCAGAATCTGTGTTTACCACAACCCAGACCAAACCAATAACGGAGCTTTTGATATGACTAAGTCTAAACAGGTTATTACCGGTTCGCAAGGCCAAATGCAGCTTGATGTGCCAGGTTTAAAGAGGGTTGTTGCAAAGTTCGATGGCGGCGCCGTTTGCTCAGATGGCGGTTTGTTACTTCTCCGGAAAGCTGACCTCCGTCTAGGTTTGACCGAACTTGCCTCTTTCGCAGTTGGTGACAAACGGCGCCCTGAGTACGTTCAGCACAGTGTCACTGACATGTTAAAACAGCGGATATACGGAATTGCTGCGGGTTACGAAGACTGCAACGACGCAGGACAGCTTCGACATGATGCCATGCACAAATTGGCAGTTGGGCGTGAACTAGCCTACGGCCTGCCTTTAGCGTCACAGCCAAGTTTGTCGCGCTTCGAAAACTTTGTGGACGCGACCACCAATGCGGCTTTACAAAGGCTGCTTGTTCATCTGTTCGTCAAACAGACGAGAAAACCACCTAAGGTGCTGAAATTGGCGATGGATACCACCTGCGACGAAATTTATGGCACACAACAACTATCCTTCTACAATGGCTACTACGAGGCATTCTGCTATGCCCCGCTTTTCATTTTTACAGACTGCGGATTTCCACTATGTGCTCTTTTGCGGCCAGGTAACCCGAATCCAATTACTGATGCAAAACGTATGCTAAAAAATGTCATTCACGAACTTCGGCTCTCCTGGCCGAATGTTCGCATCGAGCTGACTGCGGATGCTGCATTCGCCAGTTCTGAAATGTTCGATTTCTTGGAAGATGAGGGCGTTCAATATTTCATTTCAGCAGCCGGACATGCCGGTTACGCCTATCACGCTGAGAAACTTGTAGTTAAGTGCAAACAAGAATTTGATGAATTTGGCTGGCCTAGCCCAGCGCTCAAAAAGTACGCAGCAATGGTCAATCCGAGCGATCGCAAAGTTGCCTGGAGAATGATGGAAGAAAAGAAACGCTTTGCTTCTAAGTCAGAGGGCCGAGTTCAAGAACTGCATGAAGAACACGTGAGCGTTCGAAAATACGGCGAATTCGGCTACAAAGCTCGAGAGTGGCGCAGTGAGCGTCGAATTGTCTTCAAAGCTGAAGTGAACAGAATGGGCCCAGATACTCGATTTGTTGTAACTAATGCTAATTCAATGACAGCAAGAAGAATCTACGAAGACAAGTATTGCCGACGCGCTCAGTGCGAAAATTGGATCAAGGATTTGAAAGTTTATTTGAAGTCCGGCCGCACCAGCTGTCAGGAATTTGAGGCTAACCAGTTTCGGCTACTACTCCACACATTCGCCTACATCCTGATCTGGGTGATTCGAAAGCAGGCACAGTTGAGGGCTATGACAATCGATACATTCAGACTTCAGATACTAAAGGTTGGAGTTCTCGTCAAAGAGACTGCTAGAGAAGTGACACTGCACCTCGCTTCCGAGTTTGTTTGGCGAGACCAATTCTGCGCCGCCTGGTTGAACACCTGACCGCGCAAATGCTGTTGACACGTTACACAGCTTGGGTTTCAGCAATCTTCTTCTCCGGAGGTTAGCAACCGCTCGGCTTGAAACATCGCTGTTCAGCCAGTTCTTCCTGTTTTGGACTCTTGACTGCAACTGGCGTGCCTTCTTGCAACCAGCCAGAGCCTGGATTTCGGCAAAAGCCGCTCTTAACAACTATATGGATGAATAGATGCGGTTACGAAAAAAAAGTTGGTCCCAAAAGTTCAAAAAGAAATCAATCAGCGAAGTTCCGTCTAGCCCAAAGGTTGAGCTTGCCGCAGCAAGTCAACAGGCCAGAACGGAACTTCGCGATTGATGCCTGAACAAAGCAACAAGAACAAGGCAGCAAGAAAAGAACAGCAGCAAATGAAGAATCATCAATATCAGTACCAGATTACTTAGCATCGGGTACTGCAACAGACGGTCTCTCAGCGGGTTCGCCTGGAACATTTACAGCAGCAGGAGCAGGAGCAACCGCATCTGCCGCAGGAGCAACCGGAGCCGCAACCACAGTGTTCGGGGGCGCAGCAGGAGCAGCATTAGATACCGCACTGGCGTTCTGGGTCGGGCAGGAACTATCGTAGTCACCAGCAGCCGTAGCCGCTGATTTAAACTGCGACATGACATGAACATAGGTAGCGTGCGAAGGCGAGATTCCATAGCCGCGCGTGTAGATCTCCGAGATCACCTGCGCCAATGTGGAATCTTTGTCGACGGCAGCACCAAATTCATACCAGAGTAGTTCACCGGCCCGGTGAGCAACGCCAGCGCCATAGCTAGGCAGAAAGTAGTCTTTACTGCACAAGCGCTTGCAATGCAGACGCTGATAAAAAGCCAACCGACGCTTGCGCATAGTGGTTTCATCAACGCTTAAGTTAGCTTCTTTGGTCGACTCAATTTCAAGGAAAAGACCGATTTGAGTCTGATGATAGCTGGCCTTAAGCACCTGAATCAATTCTTTCATGTGCTTGCTACCGACACCAGACGAGCGCTTGGTCTGATCAGTGGCGATATAGGCAAGCAAAGAGAAATTGCTCATTGGTGTCACCAATGAGAAACACAAGAGTTCGCCAGCAGCGTTTGTGGTGCGATGAAGCAGCATGGTGTTATTGCTGATCATGGCTTGAACATCGGCTAGTGGCATTCTTTCATCTTGTGGGAAAGCGGTTTCGTAGAGCTTACTCCAATCACTCTCTTGACCATTGCTGGGTTGACAGAGTAGTGCGGAGCTAGAATTTTTTACATTTGTCATACATTCAATTCCATTACAGCGAGCGTTGAAGGCTTATGGCCGTTCGACGAAGCAGTCGACCGCAAATCTAAAAGCACAGTCCAAATCAGCTCCGCCATAAATTAGGTGGAAAGCAAATGGGAACAGCAGTGCTTTAAGGTTTGAGGTCTGTGAGTGGTTGCGAGTTTAGAGTGGGAAAAAGAAAAGGCACATCAACCTAGCCCTTATGGCTCTTGTACTCAATAGGGGCAGAGCAAGCAGGCCAGAGGCCGAAACCGAAGCACCTCATGACAATAGCAAAACTGACTTAAATAAACAGTGGAAACCATTACCTGTCGGACTTCTTCAAAAGCGTTGAAAGTTCACGTCTTCATGACATCCAGCAGCCTTAGGAAAGCCTTCTCTAGCCATTGTAAGTTTTCCATAATCACAGCTCGCGCAAGCTCCTGACTGCCTGCCTTTGGGCAGCAGTGCTAATGGTTAGAAGTGCGAATGGTTAGAAGAGCATCCGAACTGGAAGCAAGAATTAGAACCAAAAATTAGAACAAAGAATTAGAACCAAGAACTAGCGCAGCACCGGCCAATATTTAGCAAAGTGCATACGTACTTCACTAACACGCTCGTCCACTAAATCACTGTTGCGATCACCAGTGATGTGCTCACTGTCACCAGCCGCACCAGGCATCAAGTAAGACGCATGCACGGCGCCGCTTTCCGATTCATTAGCAGCATTGAGAACGCGCATAGTAGCAATAGCAGAATCAGATAGAGAACGGGTGTTATAACCGCCCTCTAGGAAGACAACAGTAGGAGCCCCGACCTGGTTCGAGAGATCACGAACACGCTGAGAAAGCATGGCATAGCCAGATGTTGTAATACGTTGCTGACCGAGGGGATCGTCTTGGTGAGCATCATATCCAGCGGAGACCATTATCAAATCTGGCTTAAATGAATCGCAAACTGGCTTTACCAGACGATCGAAAGCATGCAAGTAACCACGATCGCCAGTTCCCTTGGGCAAGGGTATGTTCATATTGTAGCCGCGGCCTTCGCCCGTGCCATCTTCGAGATACCAACCCGAATCATAGGGCCAGAAAGGATATTGCTGGAAGGAGACAAAGAAGACCGATGGATCATCATAAAACGCCCACTGGGTACCATTGCCGTGATGCACATCCCAGTCGATGATAAACACTTTCTTGTAGCCTAAGCGCTGAGCATAGCGCGCCGAAACCGCGATATTGTTGAACAGACAAAAGCCCATAGGCTTATCAACCAAGGCGTGGTGGCCCGGAGGCCTAACTGAAACAAAGGCACTATCATATTCGCCACTCTTTATCGCATCAAGCGCTGTCAAACCCGCTCCAGCTGCTAACTTAGCAATATCATAAGTGGCCGCACTCATAAATGTATCAGCGTCTAACTGCACCAAATTATGATTGGCTGCAGCCTTCAAAGCATCCTCTTGCAAATGCTCAATGTAAGACTCTTTGTGCACATAGGCTATCTCTTCTTCGATTGCCGAACGTGGCTCTAGCTGCCGCACTGAATTGTCCAGGGCCGCCTTAAGGAAAGCACTATCAATAGCAGCAAGCCTTTGTGGCGACTCTGGATGAGCATCAGGAGTAATGTGATTGAGAAAGCGCGGATCGCGCACGAGAGCCAATCTGGACATCTATGTTCCTCTATATTCCACTGCTAAGATTGCGCAGCAAAGATTCAACGACAATTAAGTCAACGGATAAACAGTCAACTACACACAGACAAAGACAAACGGTCAAGAGAAATTATAGCTCTCTTTTCTTGCCATTTTCTTAAGGCTGTTTTGCAAAGGTGAAGTCAGTCAATTAACAATTCGGCAGGCAAATGTAAAGTGAGTCAGCTGTTCCAGGCCAAATGCTGGGGCAAATACGCAACCGAGCCCCTGAGCGCTTGCACTCAAGCTCAGTTTTAACTAGGTTGAAGGATATTCAAATCTGGTCAGAAAATTCTCGAATCACTCACTAAATTCATTCAATAAAATTACTCACTAAAACCAAACAAACATGACACTAAGTATCATCCTCACCAGTCTCGGCACTGGCTTTAGCTACCTGATGGTTGCAGCTATTTATCTAATTGTTTGCTACGCGTTAATCAAGACCCTGAAAAAACTCGGTATTTTCTTGGCTGCTTGCCTTTGCCTGCTAATGGTTTTCCAGCTCTCACACTGGCACAAACTAGAAGTAGAAAGGACGCAAGAAAAGTCGGAGCTAGTGGAACGGTCGCCTGAAATCTACACACTGCTAAACGACAAGTTCAAACAGTTCGACAAGAATCAAGACGGTCAAATTGATTCCTGGGAACTGGCTCAGTACAAGACTTCCTGTAGTTGCAATGCCTCCACAGTTAGCTATCTCAATAGCAATCTGCGCAGCATTGGTGATTGGCGTGAAGTAGCTGGTAGCGACAGCCCAATGCTGACAATCAATAGAGGCGACCTGGAAATCTTGAAAAACAATGCTATTCAAGAGTTGAACTAGAGGTGTGTTTTTAGATGAGTCAATGCGCTTCCGTATTGCGTCAATTAAAAAACACACCCAAGAGGAACCGTTGCCTCATTTAAAATGTTACCCCCCCGATTCCTCTTTTGGGTTGTTTTAGTCTGTCGTTTTCATCTTAAATGGACTTATTGTTGGC
>JBIPOV010000164.1:0-4665 GCA_044378815.1 Obscuribacteraceae bacterium (SeqCode)
CGACAAAGACTTAGATGATCGGATGTATGAACTCCTCGGTGAATGCCACCGTATGGCTGATTCCAGAAACTGTTTTTCTGAGTCTGATATACACGAGAAGGGAACTGAGCGTTATTGGGATTGACTCCATCCTGAGCGAGCCTAACCAGTTACCTGAATTCCTTTAGGTTCTCTTTGATTGATTGGGGAAAATGGTTATTGTCTTTTCGCGCTGGTCGTGAAGGAGTCAAAGACTGTCCCCTCTGGCCGTGCCTGCGGTCTTACTGAGTTCATTGATCTTTCTCATAGTACTTAGTCAACTTTCAGACGACCGGTTAGTGAAGCCCCTTTCCTTTGTGCTGGCTTGGAAGAGGATAAAGAGAACTCGCTGCCTTGTTCTTGGTTGAGAGCTTTAGCAATTTGGCTGTAGGTTTTTCGTTGAACTTCCTCGGTAGGCTTCGCCTTCCTTCCCATGCACGCACAGAAGCGTAGCTGCGCCCACCCAAAGTCAACGCCCAAGCCCTTCGGGTGCCTACGGCAGGCATGACTTTGGGACCCTTGTCCGCTGCTATTACGCATGTCCTGCATGGGGTGGCGTCTACGCCCCTCTCAATAGGAGGACAAGAACCAATGGAAATAATAGCAACTGAAACAGTCTTAGAACGTCTTAGAGAGCGAGCCGAAGATATCTCTCACCCATTTTGCTATGGTGATTATATCGCCGTTATAGCAAACGAAGACGGCGAATACTTTTGCCCGAAGTGTGGTAGTGATGACCTCATGCGCGAGGTTGATGGTGTTGGTTGCGAGTACGGAACCGATTGGATCATGGAGCACTTGGTTAAGACTGAAGGCGAAGAACAAGATGTAGAGGAGCTTTACCGCGAACGCATGGACGAAGCATATGAGCCTATAAGGTTTGGGGATTTGGAGTATAGTCCGTCAGCGGTGCTTGAAGCTGTCGATCCGGTTGCCTTCAATATGGGTTGCTCAGAGAACGCAGACAGTGAAGTAGAGGATGCATGGCTCATTTTGCTTGATGGTAAGTATTACCGGATGGATGGCATCACTGATTAGCAGATTGAAAGCAGGGGCACCTCATACGGTGCCCTAACTTTCAATCTCCTTTGGTGAATCATGGGCTATGCACGCGATAGCGACAAAAACGTTGTTTTAAGCTATCAATAATGATAATAGTAATGGTAATAATGGTAGTAATAATTGGTAATAGCTAAAAATAATGGTAATTGCGGTATAATTAGTAGATATGGAGCAATCGAGGGGTGCTTGGAATGGCCAGACGGCAAGCAATTGAGGCTGATGAGTTTTTTGAGACGGCTAACCGGCTGAAAGCAGAAGGTAAGAAGGTAACCGCCGAACTCATGCTTGGCGCTCTTGGTGGTGGTAGCTACCGGACCATGTATAAGTTCATGGACTTATGGGAGGCATCACAGCCAGCAGAAAAGAAGGCACTTGCCGCCGACGACATACCCCCTAGTGTTGTCGCCGCTTATGCCAGCGCCTGGCGAGTCGCATCGCAAGCAGCCGAGCAGCAAATACAGTTAGTAAAAGACAGTGCCGCCGAAGAAATAACCAAAGCCGTCAAACAGTTCGATGACGCCCTGGGCTCAATAGATAAGCTTGAAGCTGAAAACGAAGCCAACACCATTTTGATTGACGAGTTGAGAGCCAAGCTAGCCGAATCAGAATCATTGGCTCAAACCACTCGTTCCGAGAGTGCTGGGCATCAAGCTGCCGCAGCCCTCCTTCAGAAGCAGGTCGAGAAATTAGAAAGAGACTTGGAAAGAGCGCGAACCGATGCCGGAAAGATTCAAGAGAAGCATGAAGAAGCTCTGCGCAAGATCGAAAGCAGATTGGAAATAACCGAAGAGTCGCTAAAGAATGCCCAGGCTAATGCCGCCAAATTCGAGACACAGAGTAAAGAAATGACCGCTTTGAGAAATCAAAATGTAGAAGCAAGAGAAGCGGCAGAGAAAGCAAGCCAGGCTGACAGAGCGGAACGAGATAGCGCAATCAAAGAAGCCGCCGAGTTGAAAGGGCAGCTGGAGTCTCTTAAAGGACAGAACCAGGAGCTACTAGACAAGCTCTTGAAATAATTGAGTGAATAATAAGTGGGTTACATTGATTAGCGAATCAAAACAAAAGCACCGTATATGGTGCCTAGGTGAGCAAATTTTTTTATCAAATCTTGTGCGATCGTCGCCAAGTGATTATGGGGCACCGGGGCGGATTTCGTGGCGAAGGCAAGACGAGATCCCTGCGAGACCTGGTAAAACAGGGTACCCAAAAAGTTGAAGATCAAAAAAAGAGGAGAGGGCGGATTTGATTCAATCCAGAAAACCCTCTCCAAGTAAGCTTTACAGCTTTAGCAAGCGCTGATAATAACAGACCATATCAGCCGCTGGTAGATAATTTTGGCGGCATATTTGGTGGCACTCTTTCGACCGATTAAAGGTGAAAAAGTCGCGGAGATTTTTGTGATCCGAACGCTCAAGAAAATATAGTGGCTTTGGCAGTGGCATCAGTTCCCTCCAATTTCCGACCTTTAAAGCAAGAAAAGTACAGGAAATCGGGATTGTTTTTCAACTAACCGGACAGACACACCATCATCATTCCTCAAAGCACATGTTCACCGGCTGCTCTCTCGCCTGAATATCCTCTTTGGTATCCGTAACCTCGACATCATCGGACGCTGGCTCTAATACTACTTCGGAAAAC
Organism: Obscuribacteraceae bacterium (SeqCode); assembly: GCA_044378815.1. Classification (GTDB taxonomy): domain Bacteria; phylum Cyanobacteriota; class Vampirovibrionia; order Obscuribacterales; family Obscuribacteraceae. The sequence continues at coordinate 2,719 of JBIPOV010000164.1, forward strand.
CACACCTTGCCTTCGCCGCTCATGAGCACACCAAACGATAAGGACTTCGACCCCAAAGGCACATCGAGAACGCACTCATAATAATTCCAATCAGTGGTGCCATTAATTGGATTTGTCTGCATGTTGTCGAAGCCTAGGATTTCGCCATCCGCTCCATCAATGCGCATCCACAGTGCGGCCCAACCAACGTCTTCACTTTTGATCTGCGCACTCAAACGCATTTTCTTTCCCAGGCAAAAATCAGCATACACTGATTGCATTAGTGTGCCGAAGCCAACTTGAGGATCGCGAAATGATTCAATCAGTGCGCACTTACCACCAGCAAACTTAGTTGCATCGTCTACGGACATTTTGTAGTTTTCGGGATGGCTACCTCTGGCCATCCATCCAGCGGGCAAGCTATGCGCACCACTCGTACTGCCAGATTCACCTTCTTCAAAATCGAGATTGCGTGGTTCGGCCAGGAAGCTCTTTTCACTTGCATTAGTCGAGGGCTTTTCGTTTTTCTTGAGCTCTCCATGTCCAACTGTCCTGGCAAGCTCGGCAGAGACTTCAGTCAACGGGACATCCAGGCCAACAACCGCCAGGGCAAAGTCATCCAGCCAGAGTGTGCCAGCACCGCTGAGCAATACGCCAAATGAAATTTTAGTGCTTTGTTCGGGCACATCGAGCACGACATGATATTGGGTCCAGTCGGTCTCGCCTTTTATGGGGCGATTTTGCATATTGTCGAAGCTGACGACCTCTCGCCTGGCGTCTACGCGCATCCAGAGACCAGCCCAGTCGTCGACGGGTCCTGATTTAATAAAAGCAGTCAATTTAACGCGCTTGCCCCGAAAGCCATCCGCTTTGAACGACTGCATCAGAGTGCCGAAGCCGTTGATGCTGTCCGTCGTCGAGCACAGCCGAGCGCACTTGGTGCCGGAGTGGCATAAATCGGCGAAAAGGCTCATTTCGTAACTCTTGGGATGGCTTCCTGAGGTAATCCAGCCTTTAGGCGCTTTGGATTTTGTAGCTGTCATAGAATCGCTCCAGCAAGGTCACATTAGTTATGTTACACCAAAAACTATGTTACACCAAAAACGTTTGTCGATTAATGAACAATGGGGTATCTAGACAAAAGTTCTTGCTGGTCTTGGAGTTTGCTCATTCTCACTTTTTGTGATCCTATTCGCAAATTAAAGTGCGCCTCTCGCATTTTAATTTGCGCCCAATCTCAGTCGATTCGATCCCAAGCGCTTTTGTTATTGTGAGCCGGAGCGACGACGAAAGTTCCGGAGCACATCGGACTCAAAGCATGACCCAAGAGTCGACAAGAACCTTGTAAACAGGCAGTTTGAAGTTGCCAGTCCGCACGCGGTCTATGTGTCCGACATTACCTATGCTGAAACGAAGGAAGATGGCTCTACTTGGCGGTATTTATCGATCTCTATTCGCGGCAAATCGTAGGATGGAGCGCAAGAGCCGACAGGACAGTTGAACTCGTTTTAGCAGCGTATGCGGAAGGCAGAACCTCAACTGGTGCTGCTCGCAACTTGGTGCATTCTGACAGGGGGAGCCAATATGCGAGCAATGCGTTCAGGACAGCGCTTGGCGATTCGAATTCGATGCAAAGCATATCTGGTAAAGGCAATTGCTGGGACAATGGTGTGCCGAGAATGCACACGGCTGGCACGAATTGCGCAACGAGATCCAAATTTGTTTGCGCACTGGAAATTAGGAATTATGCCTGATGGTTGGACGGTGGGAGCCGGATGAGTTGAGAGGCTCATGTCCGGTTCTGAGAGAGGCTGGGGGTGAAATTCCCCTGGTCCACTCAGCCGTGTAGGCGGCGCTGTAAAAGCGCGGAAATCCGGCGAGATCGCGGCTTGAATCATCATTCACCTTTAGCCGGCAGCCGGTGGCTACCTGACCCAGCCCTTTAGGGCCGGCGGAGAGCTGCATTAC
>JBIPOV010000114.1:0-15658 GCA_044378815.1 Obscuribacteraceae bacterium (SeqCode)
CTAACGCGCTTTTGTGTCAGAACCCAAGGTAGGAGCCCTGTGCGGTAATGCCGCACGCAGGGATCTGCGCGGGGGGTGGCGGGCAACCGCCATTCCTACCGCAACACTATTTCTTTGGTGCGGGGGCTAAGTGCTCTTTGCCCATGGCCAGTAGCATGCCGTGAATGATGCTCCAGGGGTGAGGTGGGCAGCCAGGAATATAGACATTGACTGGCAGTATATTTTCGACGCCATTGGCTTCGGCGTAGCCGCCTTTATGCACGCCACCAGAGATAGCGCAAGTACCTAAGGCAACTACTACTCGCGGGCTAGACATGGCGCCGTAGCAACTGACCAGAGCTTCTTGCATACCTTTTGAGACTGGGCCAGTTATGATCAAGGCGTCAGCAAATCGCGGGGAGGCGACTATGTGTACGCCAAATCTTTCCATATCAAAAATGGGATTGCCAGCTGCCCCAAGTTCCATGTCGCAGGCAGAGCAACCGGTAGATACCACTCGGGCAGCTACTGAACGGCCGAACCAATGGGCCTTGTCTAAAGAGTCAGCTTTCGGTATCGTCGAACTCGCTCTGCCTTGCAATACTATTTCTTTGTTGGCAGCTTCAGCACTAGCACCAGCAGTGGTGAGAATTAACTCTTCTCTGGTGCGCACAGCCACGCGGGTGGTCGGATTATTTTGGATTGTACCAGTTGGGCAGACATCAACACAGTAGCCGCAACCAATACAAGAACCAAGATCGAGGCGAACGTTGTTTTTGTCGTCAATTTTGAAGACTGATATGGCATCTGTGGGACACACTTCCACGCAGGCACTGCAACCACTTTGGCAAGGGGTGTCTGTAAGCATTGGCAGCCCACGTACGCCTTCTGCCAAATCAGGGCAGATATTTTTGGCAGTGGCCACACCTTGTTGCAGTAAGTAGTTAATTAGTCTAAGCATTAGAGATCGTTGCCACTATAGGAGAGGGCCATACTTTTGTTGCAGAGAGGGAAGTCGGCAATGAGGTTATCGCGAATAGCAATTGATATTGCTGTCCAGTTGTCGAAGCTTGGATCCTTTATGGCATAGCGACAAATTTTTCCTTCTTCATCGGTAAATATCAGGTGTATTAACTCGCCCCTGGTGGCTTCAACGATTCCCAGACCGGTAGCATTGGCAGGCAGTTTATCTGGCACCGCCACTTTCTCTTCTCCGTGGGGGCAGGCATCGACGAGCTTTTCGATGGTATCGAGGGAGGACCATATTTCGCCAATACGAACTGCTGTGCGGGCAAGTATGTCACCACCACTTTCAATTACTGCCTGCGGCGCTAGCTCTGGATATTTGCCTTGCTTAAATTGCTGTCTGGTATCACATTCAAGACCACAGGCCTTACCGACAATTCCGACCATGCCAAATTCGTTAGCTAGTGATTTTGACAGCTTGCCTATATCTTTCATTCTCTCGGTGGCCATTTGATTGTCTGAAAGTAATTGTATAACTGGAGTGAGATCTTTCTTTAGAGCGATTACTCCGGCTTTGATTTCAGAGAGTTTGCGCTCGCTTACTGGTCGTACTCCTCCGGGGAAAATGAAGCCACGGAGAAAACGTGAGCCACTTAGTAGATCTGCTAGCCCTAAGGCTTTGCCGCGCAAGCGGCCCATGGCACTTGATACGCCAAGCAGGCCGATGTCTGTGCCGATGCCACCAACGTCAATAATATGTACTGCCAGCCTTTCAATTTCTAAGGCGATGGTGCGTAAATATTCAGCCCGTTCTGTTACAGCTATATCAAGGATAGATTCAATGGCAATGGCGTGGGCGAAGGCATTAGCCAGAGCGGTGTCGCTTGCCGCTGCTTCAGCAACAAAGTGGGCTTTTTGCCATGGTACTTCGGTTAGTCGCTTTTCTACTCCGCGATGCACCCAGCCCAGGCGAATTTCGAGGTTGACGATAGTCTCCCCAAAACAGCTAAATCTAAAGTGGCCGGGTTCGATTACTCCAGCGTGGATGGGGCCGACAGGCAGTTCATAGACCCCTTCTCCCTTAACTTCTAAGTATTCATATCGTCTTGCTAGATGATTTTTGAAATCGTCTGGCAAAGCAATTTTGCGCAAAGGGAAGAAGTCTTGAGGATATTGGTCGTGCAGAAGCAGATGTTTGAAGCGTGGATGCCCCTCGGGAACAATGCCGAAAAAATCAAAGAGAGCGCGCTCGAACCAGTGAAACTGGGCGTGACGAGTCGACAGCGAGGGAAATTTGTTGTTTTCGATTGCTGTTACCAGCAGCTCTGCTGTACCGTCTTTAGGTGACAGCATGAGGGTTGCGATTTCACCGCCTGTTATCGAAGTGAGCAAGCCTACTCTTGTATCCGAGGTTTTACTTTGGTTTTTTGCCAGGGCATGATTAAGCTTCTCCTGAAGCTGTTGAAATGAAATTTGCTGGCGCTCTAGTTTCATTTGATCATGCTCCATGGCCCAGACCAGGCTTCTGTGTTGACGACTAGTCCAAGAACCAGTGTGCCGAAGACTAATATTGCTGGAATAATTGACGCTCTAACGGGTTGGAATTTCTTGAAACCTTGCTTAGCTGGGCCCAAAATGACTTTTCCCATGTGGGCACAGATAGCGACAAAGCTGATAGCAATTGCAACAGTCATGATCAAGGCCAGCACCCATCTGCCATCGCTCATGCTCAAGCTTAGCATTGACATTTCTGCAACAAAAGCGCCAAATGGCGGTGCACCGGTCACAGCAAAAGTGGCAAGGGTGACCAGTAGCGCCCAGATGGGACAATCTTCAATAACGCCGTGCATTTTGTTCAATTTTTTCGTTCCACTGGCCTGGATAATATTGCCTGTCAGTAAGAATAGAGCCACTTTCGCCAGACTGTGATTGAGGGCCTGCAAGAAAAAGAGCGGGCCAGACCCAAGCCCAATGGCAAAGACCATGAGGCCAACGTTTTCAATACTTGAGTAGGCCCACAGTCTTTTGAAGTTGTGTTGACGCAGCAGCAAAAGGCTTGCGGCTACTACAGTTATTGTGCCAAGAATAGCGACCAGTTGATGAACATGAGAATGCGGCTGAGCGGCATTGATAATGCTTGAAACTTTCCAGATACCAAAAAGGGCGTAGTTTAGTAGCGATCCTGAAAGCATGGCTGAGGCGGGAGCTGGCGATTCGGCGTGGGCGTCGGGCAGCCAGGTATGTAAGGGGAAGATACCAGCTTTGGTGCCGTAGCCAATTAAGCAGAAAATGAAGCCAAGGCGCAACAAGGGAAAGTTTAGGTTTTGAGCTTGACTGATTAACTCTGAAATATTGAGAGTTGGTAAGGCTGGGATGCCTCTTTGGCTTGCCGCAAAGATAAAGACTGTTCCCAGTAGAGCAAAAGCAATACCGACTGAGCAAACTATCAAATACTTCCAGGTCGCTTCTAGGGCAAATTTATTCCGTTCAAAATAGACAAGCGGCGCTGAAGAGAGTGTTGTCGCTTCAATGGCAATCCAGAGATAGCCTAAGTTGTCGCAGAGAAAGACTGAAGTCATCGCTAGTAAAAATAGGTTGACTGAAGCATAAAAGAGGCGCAGCTGCTGGTCGCCGTAAGCGTCACCATTGGCTTCGGCTGCGGCAAAGAAATAATCGGCATGGGTAATGCAACAAGAGACGACAAAGGTGGCTAGCAAAATGAAATAAGTGCCCATCTTGTCGACGGCAAGACCGCTGATGAACTGCATATGGTCATTACCGAGCAGGCAAGGGTGTAGCACAAGGGCAACGATACCGAGCTGCCACCAAATTAAGACAGGAACAAGCTTGCGTGTCAGCTTTATGTCTTTGATGATAAGACTAAGTATGGCCAAAGTGGCAGGTAAAGCCATAATGTAGAGCAGATCGTTCATTCAGTCTTTTAGCTCCGTTAGCTGACTGACGTCGATGTGCTCGAAGCTCTTTTTGATATTGAAGAGCAGCAGCCCGGCGACCATAACGGCCACAAGAACCTCAAGTAAGAGGCCCATCTCGATCATCAAAGGCATGCCGTGGGTTTGAGTTACGGCAAAGAGGTAGATACCATTTTCAATGACCAAGAACCCGACAATTTGGCTGATGGCTGCTCGGCGCGTTAACATCAGCAGAACGCCTGTGAATAAAATTGACATAGCGGCTGTAGAGCCTAGCCTAGAATCGGGCTCGCCAATCAAGCCTGGTATTTGCTGGCTGATCATAAATGATAGACCAAGCATCAAAGCCCCTAAATGCATAGAAAGCGGTGCGGCGATGAAGGCGCCACCATCTGTGCCGATATTGATTTTTTTAATGACGCTGTTTAAGTACCAGGGGATGCCCCAGGCCTTAATAATGAAAACTCCAGCAGCAACTAAGTAGAGATGTTCTTCGTGGGTTATGTTGGCAATCCAGGCTGTAACAGCCGCAATAGCCATGGTGTGAAGTGAGTAAAAGGAGAGATTTGTGCGCAGGTGAGTGGTGCCAAGAATTAGTATGGCAAATATTGCTGATACCATTGCTAGTGCTTCAAATGTGTCGAGAATCATTTCGCTTTTGTTCCTCGCACTAATTGAGATTCTTGCTCAGGGCAATAAAGACGCAGAAGATGCTCATGGCCACTGAGTAGGCAATAAACTCCGGCAGTTTAGTCCAGCGCAGCTTAACTGCTACGCTCTCGATTATGGCAATGCTGGCAGCAAGAATCATGATGCTGAGAACCGAGGCAAGAGCAAGTATAAGTTGGCTTGTATGCCAGAAGAAAGGAATGGCATGCAGTAAGCATTGGCTTGATATGCCAAGCAATATCAGTATTTTCAAGAAGTGAGAATATTCAACCAGGGCCAGATTGGCTGCTGAATTTTCTAAGATCATGGCTTCGTGAACCATGGTCAGCTCAAGGTGAGTGGTGGGGTCGTCGGCCGGCATTCTTGAGAGCTCAACCAGGCTGGCTAAGAATAGTCCGCAACCGGCAATGAACCACAGACCTGGTTGATTGCTCAGAGCAACGTTATTAAATGAAAAGGCAACTCCTAAGTCACTGGTTTGACTGACTGAGCCGATGGCCGCTAAACACAAGATCACCGCTGGTTCTACTAATAGCGCCAGAGTAACTTCTCTACTGGCGCCAAAACCGCCGAAGGCTGAGCCGGCATCAAGGGCTGAAAGAACGGTAAAGAAGCGGGTTAGAGCAAGCAAATAAATCACTAAAAATAAATCGGCACCTAAATTGAAAGGGCGCAGCGACGTCCATGGCGCCAGAAATGCCAGAATAATTAAGAGTGAGACATTGATCGCTGCAGTGCTGCGAAAGATCCAGCTGGTGTGCTTACTGATGGTCTCGCCTTTGCTCATCAGTTTCATCAAGTCAAAGTATGGCTGCAAGAGCGGCGCACCGATGCGATTTTGAAAGCGCGCTTTAGTTTTGCGAATGATACCGACTAAAAGTGGTGGCAATAGCAAAAAAGTGGCTATGAAGGCTAGTGTCTCTAAAATGGCTTCGGTATTTATGCCAATCATATATTTGTGCCTAAGAATACAAGCAATAGCATGGTCAAGAAGACGTAGAGCAAGTGAATGTGAATGCTGCCAGTTTGCAGTCTTACCAGGGAAGATGAGAGCCAATCAAATAAGCCCATAATGGGGCGATACAATTTTGTTTCCAGAATAGGTGTCATGAAAGTCTCGACCCGCACCGATTCCGGGAAATGTCGGCGGTCTTTACCTGATATTTCGGTTGTAACTTTCAGTTGGAGAATTTGTGAGAATATGCGGCCAATAGGATGAGAGAAGCTGGAGCCTGTTTCTTCTGCTCTGGTTGATAGAGGGCCAAAGCCGCAGTCCCAGGTTATGTAGCTCTTTACGTCGGCAGAGCGGCGGCCCAATACAAAGAGGTAGATACTCGATACCAGTATGCCGCCAACCAGAGCTAGTTGACCTTGGGGAATAGGGAAGAGAGTTGAGCCAATTACAAATTGGTCATGGGTGAGGTGACGAAGAGCTGGTGCCAGGCCGTCTAGAGCTATCGGTACCGAAGTACCAATCATGACGCAAGCAATAGCCAAAATTACCTGGGCTAGAATCAGGCCATCTGGTCCACTGGTGGTAGATTCTTTCGCTTTAGCTGCGGCATTAGAGCGTGGTCTACCTAAAAAGGCAATGCCGACAGCTTTTGTGAAACAGGCCAGAGACAAAGCGCCAACAAAGGCAAGGATTCCTACCATGGCCAGTGACATTGCTCTTTCTAAGATTGGCGCATTGGCAAATGAAAGTTGGAAGAATGTTTGGTAGACCAACCATTTGCTCGCAAAGCAATTCATAGGTGGCATGGCACAAATTGAAAGCGATCCAATAAAGAAGCACAGCATGGTCCAAGGCATGTTTTTAGCCAGGCCGCCCAGGGCTGATAGCTCTCTTGTGTGCACGGCGCGTTCAACTGAGGCTGCACCGAGAAACAGCAGGGCTTTGACCAGACCATGATTAAGAGTGTGAAAGAGAGCTGCAGCACAAGCCAGTGTGGCAATAGTATTTAAGTTGTGGCAGTGAGCAAGAATAGCCACGCCTATGGCGGTGAGGATAATGCCCATATTTTCTACAGTGCTGTAGGCGAGCAATTTCTTAAGGTCACGTTCCATCAGGGCAAAGAGAACGCCCCAGAGCGATGAGATTGTGCCCAGGGCGATGGCAGCGTAGGCGATGCCGAGGTGGTGGCATTCTCCGGCTAGAAGCATGCGCATTAGCAAGTAAATTGAGATGTTTCCTACTAAGCCACTGAAAACTGCAGAAGTTGGCCCTGGCGGTTCAGGGTAGGCCAGGGGAAGCCAAACGTGCATTGGCCAGACTCCAGCTTTTGTGCAGACTGCTATGAGTAGCAAAGCCGCTGCCACTATGCTTTGTTCTGTGCCAAAGTGCCAGCTGCTCAGTGACCAACTACCAGTGTTCTGGTGCATCCAGAGAAAAGCAGCGGTAATAAAAGCCGTGGAAATGCGGGTGGCTGTTAGATAGGCAAAAGCTGCTCGCTGGGCCCGGTGTCGGAGGTGATCGGCGGCTACTAAGCCCGCTGAGGAGAGCGACATGATTTCCCAGAAGACTAAAAAAGCGATGCCGTTGGCGGCTAGTAAAACTTGTTGCAAGCCAATCAAGAAAATAAATGTGAGCTTCCAGTAGTGCCCCTTTTTTCCCTGACTGTTGAGACTGTCAACGTGACATGGGCTGGCCACTGCTGCTGCCGACGCCAATATGCCAAGTAAGCCGAGGAAAGGGACGCTAAGTGAATCAACTATAGAATCTGCTCGCACCAGACCAAAAGTAATGTATTGCAATTGGTTGTATTCAATAGATTGATTCCAAGATAATGCAGCTCCGCCAAGGGTCAGTAGCGCCCCGGCTAGCATTAAAAAGGCTAAGAAATTGCTTTTGACCCGCTCTCTGCCGACCGCTGTAATGACAAGCCCGGCAAGCCATATAGCGCTAGCGCTCGTGAACAAGTTGGCGGCCGATAATATCGTGGGGTCGTTAATCATTTACTTCTGCGGGTTACCTCTCTTACGCTAACAGCAGATTGTGATCGAAGTGTGATGGTCGGCAAAGTTTTTCTCGAAACGATAGTCGTGCATATTGATGTAGCTTTGTAAATTGAAGCCGATAAATGTAACTGCTTATTGCGCTGTGCCGATTGATCACATCTTCATCACTTTTGCCTGTTAACGTTCTAAGAAAGACCACGAGCTTGAAGCTCTAGCCTGGTCGGCAACGCTCTTTAGAGCAGCCTGGGTGTTCCAATGAGGACCCTCGGGAAGGGATACCGGAGACAAAGATGTCACAACAGAGCATTACAGTATTGCCAGCAGACAGGCTCGCTGGACTTAAGCAAAACTGGAAATCTGACATTGTCTCAGGCTTCATTCTGTTCCTTATAGCTTTGCCCCTTTCACTGGGAATTGCCATGGCCTCAGGTATGCCGCCTATGGCTGGTATTATCGGCGCTATGGTGGGCGGTTTACTGGTCTCACAAATCAGTGGCTCTTACGTCACAATTAATGGACCGGCTGCCGGTTTGATTGTTGTAATTTTGACCTCTGTCGATCGTCTTGGTGGTGGCAGTCAGGGTTACCACGCCACTCTGGCCGCTATCGTCATATCTGGTGTGCTTCTCTTCGTTATGGGTTTGTTCAAGGCTGGTGAATTAGGCAAGTTTTTTCCAGCCTCTGTTGTGCACGGAATGTTAGCCTCAATTGGCATAGTAATTATGCTCAAGCAGTTTCCTGTGATGCTGGGTGTTGCTCCTCCAGCTAAAGAACCAATCGAACTTTTGCTCAAATTGCCATTTACTATTAGCCATGCCAATCCTGAAATTGCCGCTATCGGCATCATGAGTATGCTTATTTTGATTGGTTTGACTTTTGTCAAAGGTGGCATCCTGCGCAAGATTCCTGCACCAATCATTGTTGTGCTTTCGGCATGCACACTGGGATTTTTCTTCCAAATTACTACCAAACATTCATATGCCTTTGCTGGACAGAGTTTTGATATTAATCCGTTGAAATGCCTGGTGCAGGTGCCTACTAATATGGCAACGGCTTTCACTGGCCCTGATTTTAAAGCCATTACAATGAATGGCTTTTGGCTCTCAGTGCTATCCATTACTCTTGTTCAAGGTATTGAAACCGTCTTGAGTTGTTCGGCAGTAGACAAGCTTGACCCTTACAAAAGACACGCTGATTTAAGCAAAGACCTTTCGGCTGTTGGTTTGGGCAGCGCTATTTCAGGAATGATTGGTGGTTTGCCAATGATTGCTGAAATTGTTCGCAGTACGGCCAATATTGCCAATGGTGCTAAAACTCGTTGGTCTAATTTTTTCCATGGCTTGTTCATTCTTACTTTCGTGTTGCTGGCGGCCTCGATGATCAACTCCATTCCGCTATCATCTCTTGCCGCTTTGCTGGTGTTCACTGGCTACCGCTTAGCTTCACCCAAAGTATTTAAAGATACCCATGCCATTGGTCAGGAGCAAACTCTGCTCTTTGTCATCACGATTGTGGTTACTCTTTCCACTGATTTGCTTATAGGTGTGGCCGCTGGAGTTGCGGTCAAATTCTTGTTGCATATCTTGCATGGTGTGCACATCAATCAACTTTTCAAAGCCAATGCCGTACTTGAAGAGCAGGGCGCCGATGCTGTGATTTTGAAAATCAATGAAGCGGCTATTTTCTCTAACTATCTTTCTTTGAAAAAGTATTTGGCTAAAATTCCGCCTAACAAAAAGGTGGTGATTGATCTCGGTAATGCCACATTTATTGATCACACCGTCATGGAGCACTTGCACGACTTTGCCCGTGATCAGGCCAATAGTGGTGGTTCTGTTGAATATCGAGGCCTTGAGCTTCATCAAAGCGTTACCAAGCATCCCACAGCTTCGCGTAAACACCTCCCCGCGTAAGAAGGCAGTTTGCACGCAAGAAAGCAACTTGCCCTTAAGAAAGTAACGGTCTTGCCAATCGGTGTATCATTGCTTCTATGGCAAAAATTCTAATAGTTGAAGACGAAGCTGATTTGGCAGAGCTTGTAAAGAACTGGCTTGTCAAAGACCATCATTTGGTTGAGATTGCCGACGATGGCTTAGAGGCCCTCATCCGCATGGAAACCAACAATTATGATGTGGTCATACTCGACATCATGTTGCCGTCAGTTAATGGCATGGAAATTTGCAAGCGTTATCGAAAATCTGGCGGTTCTGCCGGCATCATCATGGTGACAGCCAAGGGTCATGTGGACGACAAAGAGACAGGGCTTGATTCGGGCGCTGACGATTACATGACTAAACCATTTCAACTAAAGGAACTAGCGGCCCGGGTGCGAGCGGTTCTTCGTCGCAACCACGGTCAGGCCCAGGATGTAATGCGTTTTCGCGACCTTGAAATTGACGTCAACGAATTTAAGGTGATGAAGGGCGGCCATGAAGTGCATCTTCTGCCTAAAGAGTTTCGCTTGCTAGAGTTCTTTTTGCGCCACCCTCATCAAGTATTTTCAGCTGAAGATATTTTGTCTAGTGTGTGGGAATCTGACACAGAGGCCCTTCTTGATACCGTGCGGGGCCATATCACTCGAGTACGCAAGAAGCTCGATACTGCTGGCACGCCTTCGATTATTGCCACTGTATACGGTGTTGGCTACAAGCTTGGGGAAATGTAAGTGAAGCATGACCTACGCCGTCGCCTTACTATAGAGTTTGTTTTACTATTTGTATTGCTCTATTTTTTAGGCGGTGCTGTGGCGATTTTTATGTTCGCGGCCCAACTAGATCGTTCAATCGATAATGAGCTACAAGGTCTGGCTGCCGAAGTTCTGCCTGCTGTAGATATGACGCCTCGCGGCCCGTCTCTCAATCGCTGGGGGCTGCGGGCCCAGTCACGGCACGAAGAAGTGCCATTTAGTATTCAGGTTTTTGACGCCAAGCGTCAGCTTCTAGAAGAGTTTGGGCCGATTGGTCATCGTCAGTTGAGTTCTGGTTTTGTCCGTGTCGATAGACCAAACCCTTCGTCTTTAGACGATATCAATTTGCGCTCATTCTATACCGAAATTCAAGATGACACTAAACTCAGTGGCTACCTGCAAGTGCAGGTTTCGGTGCGGCAGCGAGACGATGCCCTCAAGCAAATTGTTTTGACCATGGTTTCACTCTCTCCCTTCCTGGCTCTGGCTGTGGCTATTTGCGGCTCCTGGTTTGCCGGAAACGCTGTTAAGCCAGTGGAAGAAACCATGGAGTTACTGCGGCAATTTGTGGCCGATGCCGCTCACGAAATTAACACTCCTATTAGTGTGATTGAAGCATCGGTGCAGACTTTAGAAGCCACCTTTGAAGACAGTCAACTAGGCTCAAATGTACTGGCGATTATCAACCGCGCCAGTGGCCGTATGAAATCTTTAGGGCAGAGTTTGGTCGTGCTTTCGCGCATGGAATCACCGGATTATCCCGCCCCTATCGATCATATTCGCCTTGATAGTATTGCCTCGCCAGTACTGGCGGAATGTGAGCAGTTGGCTCGGGCTCGGCGCATCAAGCTCTGTTGTGACCCTATGCCTGATGTTACCTTGCTTGGTAACAGTGAGTCGTTAGAGCGGCTTTTGCTCAATCTTGTGGCCAATGCCATTCGTTATACTGACGAAGATGGTGTGGTAAATATCAAGTATCAAGTCGATGGAGAGTGGCTTAAAATCTCCATTGAAGATAACGGCATTGGCATACCTGAAGAAAGCATGCCCCATATTTTTCAGCGCTTTTATCGTGTTGATAAATCGCGTTCGCGAGACATTGGCGGCTTCGGCTTGGGTCTAGCTATTGTTAAAGCCATTATTGATAGACACAAAGGCGAGATTCAAGTAGATAGTGAACTGGGCAAGGGCAGCCGCTTTACCGTTAGCTTAAAGCGCCTGCCTTAACTTTATGATTCCGTTGCTTGATTTTGCTGTTCGCTCCCGCACCATATCTAGCTTTAGATTTTGTGTCTGATTTAGATTTGGGCACTGCTGCGGGAGTATAGCTAGGCTCTTCCGGCTTGTGCATAATACTGCGGCTTAAGAGCAGGCCGGTCAGTGAGCCTGCGCCGAGAACCGTCCAAAATATTGGTGTGTGTAAAAGTGTTTCGGGGGCCAGAGCGGGATTCATGGCAAAGATTGAACTGAGTGCGGTGATGGGAAAGAATATTGCCGCCAGTATGTTGAGCCTGTGAGCGCTTAAAGCCATCTCATAGCTCTGCTGTGATTGCAATTCGCTTTTTCTCGCCACTGTGTAATCAAGGCCGTTTTTGGCATCTTGATGCAACAGTTCAAAGGTGCGCTCAATATCGCCAGCTGTGTCGCGGGCAACAATAATGTCGCGGTCTTCAGCCACCATATCGCGAGCTTGCTGCAGCGTGGCATGGAGATTGCGACTGCTGCGGTGCAGCGGGGCAATGGTTTGCAATAAGAAGAAATAGTCATCGGCACAGCTGGCTTCTTGCATCTTCGTCTCTAAGTCTTCAGCCCGTTCGGCAAAGCTGGCTGTGTGTTTTTTTAATAGGTCGCTAACGCTGCCATCGGTATTGCAAGCCCAGGTGCCGTTTGGTGCCCGCCAAAATAATTTGGCTCGGCGCTCGCTATCATTTCTTCTGGGGGGCTCGTGCAGCACTAACAGTAAATGCCCTTCGGCCTGCATTGCTCGCTGTCTACCGGCGCTGTCGCCAAAGCGAGCGGCGAGCTGGGCTGGAACTGCCCAGGTGTCAGGTACTATTGATTTCATTCGTATTGTCTTTCCTTTTCATTCTTTCTCTCTTTTGTTTGTTAGTGTGATTATCAACTTGACATGGTTAAGAGCGCTTTAAGGCATTATTGCCTCAAGCTTAAGAAGTGCTTGGGAGCGACTGTATATTGGGAGAGTTTATTCTGGGCTCGATAGGGCCAGATCTTCTCGACCAGAGTCAAAGTCTTTCTTGCGATGCCATTTGATATTAGTGATGGCTGGATTAGCGGCCAATGTGCTGTGAATTAACTTTGGCACTGCTTCGTCAAGGCCTTTGTTTCTAGCGCCAAAGAGACTGGCCATAAAGCCTGCGGAACGCTCTATCCAGATGATCCAATCGCCGTTTTCAGCTTCACTTGAGGCGTTAGCTTCTGCTTCGTCTTTCTTTTCTTGGTCTTTTTCTTGATTTTGATCTTGGTCTTCGCCCAGGCGAAAAGCACAGACTAGGCAGTAAACCACCTTGTTTACGGAGAAGTTAAAATACCAGCCGAAGTCTTCTTGGCCTGGCTCCTTGTCGCAATCGACACCTTTTTTAGTCAGTGCTTCAATCAACCATTTGCAGATGTCGTCGCCATAACAACAATCATTGATAAAGTGCTCTTGCGGCACCGTGGTGTTGAATTCTTTTGATTGAAAAGTAATGAGGTTTCTTCTTGCTTCGCTCATAAACTATCTAATTGTTCTCATTTGTAGGGGCGTCGAAATTTAGATTGGTTGGTTCATCGTTAATATAAGATGCCCGTTTTATTGAAGGTTTATTATTGATCTGGAAATAATCCCGGTAGCCAGCTTGACGCTAGAGTTGCGGGAAATGCCAGTCTAACTGGAGCACGACTAGTCTCTGAGACAATAACGCCTTTTTCGGCTAATCCAGAAATTACCCGCCTAGCGCCAGCTGGACTGAGACCAAGCATTAGAGCTATATCCCCACGAGGGAGTTCGCCGGATGTGAGTAATGATTCTAAAACGATTGTAGTTCGTGGCGGCAATGATTTTTTCGATATTTCTTCATTGGCCCATGCTATTACACGTTTGCGTAGTTGATCTGGTCTTACTAGAGACCTCATGAATTTTACTTGATCAATGCAAGTCTTCAAGAAAAATCGGGTAAATCCGGCAAGTGACGATTCGCTTAATGCTCCTCGGCCGTCAAGGTCTCCACGACGTTCATGGTCACAGTTTGCCAAATGCCTTTTGTACTCTTCTTGCTGCTTTGCTAGTCCTCTTGCAATCGACCAAATGCCTCCGGTATCTATAGCTTGTAGAAAAGATGCATAAGACATTAAGCGTGCAACGCGGCCATTGCCGTCTAAAAATGGGTGAATCCAAAGCAGTCTATGGTGTGCTGCAGCGGACGCAAGGATTGTCCCAGACTTGCCTAGAGTGCAATAAGTTTGCTCATATTTCTGCATGAAACGTGGAACTGCTCCAGGACTTATCGCACGGTGATTGCCTACTTTTACATCAAGAACGCGAAGCTCGCCTGGAATAATTTGAAGTTTTTGCTGTGTTATTGGGTCGATGGTCCATCGAAGTTGTTCTGGCAACAACTCATGAAATTTTCTATGAATCTCTTGCAAATTTTGGAGGGACATAGCTGAGCCGGACATTCCGCCCTCGTCAATCCAGGTTTGAACCATGATGTGCGCTTCTGCTTCGAGCTGCAGATTTCTTTTTTCAGGATCATCGCTGTAATCTTTCTTTCTGGCCTTTTCTATCTCAATGGGGTGTGTGTAATGGCCCTCAATAAGATTGCTGTAATAGCAATTCATGGACCGCACCAAAATAGCCAAGGCAGCCACGAAATTAGCTGGCATACTGCTTTTGAAGCTGGCTGATTCCGAGACCAACTCCAGCGCTAAATCATTCAGATCAGCCTGCTCTCGGCCAAGCGCTAGAATTAACGGCTCCATTGCGCTTGGGTTCTCATTGCGATCCAAAATTGATTTCATAAGCGGTTAGTTGAGCGGTTTGTTAGTAGGCTCTGCAGATGCCATTATCTAATAATATCAGGCTTTTAAGGTATATTGTCATGGCAAGTCGGAAGTGAAATTGAGCGGTTTACTGAGCGGTTTTTTCGATGTTTGAGAGTGAAACTTAGTAACAGCAGTAACTCTCGCATGAATACTTAGTTTGAGAAGAACTCATACGATTTAAGGCATTATCGCTAACCACTCTTGTCGGTAAATGGGTTTGTATTCCCCTGAGTACTGAAATTGTCGATAAGGTAGCCTTTGCCTTCGTCCATCAATATCCCCTCACTCAGGCGTCATCTATCGCTCTCCGGTGAGGGTAATTCACACCACCGGTAATACCTAATTACAACAGCTAGCGCTCATTTGCTTCGTCGAAATTTAAGTTCGTCGGTTCATCGTTGATATAAGATGCCCGTTTTATTGAAGGTTTACCGCTCTCGCCGGGGGCGTTGTTGGCGTTGAGCCAATTCCTTCAGGAGAATAGCCTACCATTGCCGTGGAGAGCTCTGTGGAGCGCTCGCCTACCCAGACAAGGTGGACAAAAAGGGCGAAGGTGCAGCCGCACTGCTGTAGGTCATGTTGAAACCGGGAGAAATGGTCAGCTCACTGGCCGAGCGGCAGTTTCGAATTAGCCGCTGCTAACGACTGCTTGGATTTGCTTCCACAACTTGAAGAAAAATGCCTTGAAAAATTCAGGTTTTCTTAAAAGCCGAGCAGTTGCCTTGAAGGTACACTAGGTCCCGTGTAAGGCGCGTGTTAAGTAGGCTGGCAGTTGATTTGAGGCTGTCCCATATTTGCCCTGTTGCGCAAGCGTTTGCGGGTTTTGTAAACGATTTGAAACGCGCTGGGGCGATGTCGTAATAATCGTAATACTACAGCTGGTGCGCCGGTGTAAATTAGTGAAACGCTGAAATAGCTTGCTCTATGCTCGTTTTATTTCTTAATGTCGCGATGAGAGAATTTGCTTCTATTGCATTTGCAACTTTTGAGAAATTTTTCAGCCATTGTTCTCGCTCGAGAATCGGCGCACTCAATTGCTGAAAGTAATTGGTGTATAAGGGTTTTGGAGATCATGGCGCTTTAGGAGCTGGAGTAAAAATTCCACTTTCATTTACTATTTTGCGCTAGCAGGTAGATCATTTCTCAATAAATCTTACTGCTCAAAATGCAATACTAGACCAGGTTGTAAGCTGTGCGTTAAACGACAGTGCGAGCCGTGCCACCAGGCAAACCGATTCTTAGCAGTAATAAATAATGGGCGTTGGTGCTTGTGGCTCTTAGTCGTTTGAATGGTAGAGCTGGCTATAAAGGCAGTGCTAGTAAAGCTTTAGCGCTCGGCTGCTCTAGCGATGCTTCTATATAGACTGCGAAATTTTCGCTTCAATATGAGTTTGATTTCGTGGCAGCCGATCGAATAGTGTCGCTG
>JBIPOV010000045.1:0-51813 GCA_044378815.1 Obscuribacteraceae bacterium (SeqCode)
AGCCAGTCACGCCAAGCGATGGTGCTGAAGCTTGAAACAGTTTTGCCACCCGTGAGCCTTGTGCACCAATTACGGCTGAACCGCTGCCCAAAAGCGCTTCACCACCACGAGCAAGAAAGAAAGAAGAGCCGCTAAGGTCTTTTTGCGTTGGTGTTAAAAGCCCGCCCTGAATAGCTCCAGCGGTGCCAAAAGCAACCGACTCAGAGAGCGCTGCCGAGCCGAGCATTTTTGAGCTGAGGGGTGTAACCCTCTTGGTCACAAGAGCGAGGGCAATAAATGTAGCAGTTGTGCCGATCATTTTGCCGACATTGCCAGCAATGGAAGAATCAATTTCACTTTGAGCACCCAAGTGAATGGCTTTGAAATTCGTTCCGAAAGATTTATTAGTAAGTTGAGTAAGGCCGTTAACTGGGTTGAGAGCTAATCCTGATACAATGCCTTCTCCTAAAAGCTTTGCTTGAGCTAATGGTTCAACTTTTGATTTAGTAAATGCCTCCTGACCAAGTTTCTGCGAGGCAGTATGGCCCGCTGAAGCTATTGATTTAGACTCAGGTTTATCTTCAGCACCATTTTCAGGTGGGACGTTCTGGCCATGTTTGAAGCCGGCTCTGTCCAGTGGCATGTCAGAATTTCCAAAGAAAGTTAGAAGACAAAGATGTCTTCTTCAAAATCAGATGTAAATCAGCAGGGGATTTCTTGTTACTGTTAAGATAGCGACAAATTTGTGACGCTTCCATGTCTTGTGCTGAATGTACTAGTACCGTTTCACAGGGGAAATGATCATTTGCACTGGTAAGGAAACTCCTTTTCGCTTTATACTATTCGACCGGTCTACTTCATTAATAAAAAAAGAAAGCGAGCAAAAAGCCCGCCCTCTGTTGTTTTTGGCAACCGTCAGTGAATAGACCTGCCCAAGGCTAGATCCGCACCAGAATGCCAACCTCTTCGACTTTCTCAACAGGCAGTTTGAAGAAATCGGTAGCACCGGCCGCAAATTTCTTGAGGAAAAGAAAGGTAGACCAAGTGAAAGAGCTCATCGCTGAGCCCCTGACCTTGCGTTGCAGACTTTCCTTGCCTAAGAAAATGTGCAGCTCTTTTTCCAGGTCGGCTGGAAAAAATCCCTCCCGTTGCAACATGTGCAACTCGGCAACGACTGCCGCATGAACATCGGCTGGTTGCATAAAGCCCACATTGTATTGCAGGCGGTAGAAGCCTTCTCCCAGCTCCTGAAACTCGAATCGTGAGGGGCCAACCACTTTGGGAACCCGCGCAGTTTCTACTGAAAGGAGCAGCACGTGTTCATGCAAACTCTGATTGTGGTAAATGTGCTGCCGTAGCACTGGGCTGACCATTACGGTTTCTGAATCAGAACGTTTGGTGAGCCAAACTGCCATGCCAGGCACACGCACAATCGCCTCTTCATTGATTTTGTCAATGAAAGCACCGAGAGGCAGTGACATAAGACTGATTTCTCGACGAACGGCAAGGGTACCGAGCCGCCACGATATCATGACAAAGCTGGCAACGGCAGCAATAAAAAGCGGAAGCCAACCACCCTCCAAAACTTTGACAACATTGGAGTAAAAGAAGCCGACATCAACCGGAACGAAGAAGCCCAAAACCAGAGCGGCAAACATCGGCGACCAGCGCCATTTCGCAGTCATCACCTTGGCCAGTAGCAGGGTGGTGAGGAGCATTGTGCCCGAAACTGCGATACCATATGCGGCACCAAGGGATTCGGAGCTCTTGAAGCCGACCACCACCAGCAAAGTACCGGCAGCCAGAAGCCAGTTCATCGCCGGTACATAAATCTGACCGAACTCATGGTTCGAAGTTTGCTTGACCACCATCTTGGGCAGGAGGTCAAACTGAATCGCCTGACGAGTCAGTGAGAATACACCACTAATCAGCGCTTGTGAGGCAATGATGGCGGCAGCACCGGCCAAAAAGATCAATGGCACAAGTGCCCAGTCTGGAGCTGCTTTGTAGAAGCAGTTATCGGCTGCTTGAGGAGAAGAAATCACCAGAGCGGCCTGACCGAGGTAGCTGAGCAGCAGTGAAGGAAACACCACAAAGATAAAGGCTCTGCGGATTGCTCGCCGACCCACATGGCCCATATCGGCGTACATCGCCTCACCACCCGTCACGGCTAGAAACACCGCACCGAATATGGCACCAGCGCTGCCAGGGTTCTGGCTGAGCAAGTTGTAAGCAAATGATGGGCTAAGGGCCGCAAGAACGACAGGAGTGACAAGAATGCGACTGGCACCAATCAGGGCGATAACCGCAAACCAGCCCAGCATTATCGGCCCGAAGGCACCACCAATTTTGCCCGAACCGAACCTTTGCGCAAGGAACAGCAAGACAAGAAGCAAGATGGTTACCGGGACGACGAGCTTTTCAAAGTCACTGGTTAGAACTTTCATTCCTTCCATCGCAGACAAGACTGAAATGGCTGGCGTGATGACGCCGTCACCAAATAGTAATGCCGAGCCGACAATGCCGATGACAGTGATCAGTCCAAGGCCAAACACCCTGAATGTCTTACGACTGTTGGTATCAACTAAGCTGGCCAGGGCGAGGATGCCTCCTTCACCGTGATTGTCTGCGCGCAGCACAATCACACAGTACTTAACTAGTATGGCAATGATCAATGACCAGATGATCAGAGACGCAACTCCCATAGCATCGGCGTAAGTCGGTGTCGAGTGTCCGACGGCCTTCAGGGTGAGCTGATAGGCGTACAAAGGACTGGTGCCGATGTCACCGAAGACGAGGCCGAGAGCCATCACCAACATGTGGTTTTGACTG
This sequence comes from Obscuribacteraceae bacterium (SeqCode), assembly GCA_044378815.1. Classification (GTDB taxonomy): domain Bacteria; phylum Cyanobacteriota; class Vampirovibrionia; order Obscuribacterales; family Obscuribacteraceae. The sequence goes on from JBIPOV010000045.1 coordinate 2,812, forward strand.
TGAACATGCGGCAATGCCCCGCTAGCGGCGGCAAGTCTTTTGAGTTTAACCGTCATGGGGGAAAGGCTGCAATTTAGTAAGTTAAGCAAGAAGGGCTGGTGCCTTGCCCCTACACATCGGTAGATGCAGGAACAATCAGCTGGTAGCAATCAAAAGTGCACCCAGCACACCGAACAGAAGAGAAAGCACGATGGCGGAGTACACACGCTTGCCTGTGCACAAGAGCGCACCCAAACAAGCGCCTAAGAAGGCATAGATGAGCATTGCCGGCAACAATCCAGCAAATTGAACACTTAAATGCATTGGGTTAGACGTGATGGAAGTCATTGTCGCTCGGCCTCACCGAAGCTGCCAGCTGAATGAAAGGAGCCTGGGGAAAGGTAGAAGCGCTCAAACCGTACTCACCAAAATATGCGAGAGCGGGTTGCCGTCCCATTCGGCGTTGATGTCGAAATGGCGCATCACCTCAAGGACGTGTGTCGGAAATTGCCGGCATGAGGCGGCATATTGATAATCAGACAAGCCAGCTGTTGTGGGAGCACAAAAGATGCGCAGTCGCCTTCCCCCCTGCACTAACCGCAGCTCATCCTCGATTGTGAACCAAACGCAGCCGGGTGATCTCTGCTCCAGCATTTCCGGGCGCAGTGCATTCCAAACATCCAAAGGCGAACCGCTCGTGGAGCTAAGTTCAGAAGGCGTTTTGGCGGTCAGACCGTTTTGGCGCATGTGCGCGAAACATTCATAGAGCTTGCGAAGAACATCGTGCGCAGCGGTAACTGAAGATTGCATTGGACATACCTCAATGATAGTTGGTGATTGTCGACAGTGGACCATGAAAGTTATTCGGGCCGATCCGTAATGGTCAAGACCCGCGAGTTGGTCATTCAGCAAAATCGATTGGCGATTTTCAGGAGTCTGTCGTAGAGGCGCACAGTGAGCGATTGAGCGATTGATCAAACCTTGGTTTAAGCCAACAATGAGTTCAGGGACTGCCACGCATCATTGCCAGTAACGACGGCCGAGGCCATCATTCGGGCCACAGACCACGTCTATAATGGTCCTTGCTGATTGCGCACTCAGTAGCCGACTTGCTTCATTAACGTCTTCCTTCAGGCCATGCTCTTCCAGCACAGTAAAATAGGCCGCTGTAGTTTCTTCGATAGAAGCATCAGCCTCTTGCATTTTGGCTAGCTTTTCGTCAAGCGCACGCTTTGCCGAATCGGGCAAGAATTTCTCGGCGGCAATGCGGTAAGCCAAAACTGTGAGTACCAATTGCGATACCATTGGGCTGAACATTCCCGAGGCGCGCACAGCGTCAGCGATTTCCGCGGCGCGCCCCGAGTGGATGAATCCGTTTTTACTTGTCATTGCTCTTGTTACGAACGCTGGTAAACTGCCCAGCATGCAGGGTCCGAAACAAGCTATGAGTCCGCTAGTTTCAAACCGGGATGCCGAACAGAGAAGTCCGGCAATAGGGCTGACGGGATTCGAACCCAAACCTCTCCAACTAAAGCCGGAGCGCTCCCATGAGCTTTCAGCCCTGTTTTTGAAAGCCAGCAGGTTGAAGCTGGACGGATTCGTCTTCCGCCCCGCTTCGCCCATACTTGCTCGCTGCTGGTCACGCAGCAAGATGGTCAACTTCGAAGTCGAAGTTCTGGAATGCCTCCTGAACCATCTCGAAAACCGCCTGGTGTGTAGACCTTACGGGACTGCGCGGTGTGGCAATAGTTGTCCCTGATTTTGCGCTGTGGAACTACATGTCCCAGCGCCGGCGGAGCTCGGCTTCGGTGGTCTCTCCCCAGCCGAGGTCGTTGTTCATATCGCAGTCGCGGCGATAGTGTGCTTCATTGACGAGTCGACCGACGCGGCCGGTGTACGGCTTGGAAGGCATGCCGAATTCGCGATCCATATCGGCGCGAAACTTGGCGTATTCTTCGTCGGAACAGAATTCGGTGGGATCGTAGCTCAGGTCAGCCATGGTGTGTCTCCGTTTGGAAGTTGGTGGAATTCAGAAGTAACAAAATTGATTATCATGAATCAAACTGATGCCTACGCACAAAACTCACCACATCCCAAGATGAGGTGATGAAGAGCGAACGATGGCTGTTTGACCTCCAGCTCAAGCACACACAGTGAGCATGGTCCTGAGCCTGTTACGCCATTCCCGCTTGAGCGACAGACTAAGTTTATCGCCGGAGGCGATCAACTGGTAGCCTGGAACCAGACGAGCCACATCCTTGGTTGCGTCGGCTAGCAGCCGACGAGGGAGGGAAGGGAAGTAAATGATCAGGCGGTCGCCGAATGACAGTTTTACACGGGATTCGAACCCGTTACATATTCCTGCTGAACTCACGTGACCTGGCAGTTCGACCTAGGGGTTCCCTGCTTTCGCCAAATTGTCTCCCTGACCTTGTGCAGGTGGCCGTCAGCGCATCGGACCAGATAGGAAGCCGTGACCTGAAACGGGTCGATCTGAATCTCCATCGGATCGAGGGCGACCGCAAACATGTACGGATCATCTGGCGTGCCGATACCAAAACCCACCTTGAATCCGGCCTTTAGGGCTGCATCATGCAGCGGAGCGGTGGCATCGCCGTTGTCATCGACCTTAACCCTTAATGGCAGATATTGATTCGGTTGGCTGCTGGCGATGCCGTTCCATGTGTTCACGTAACCCCTCCGCTCGGCATAAGCGGCGAGCTCTTGCTTCACCGACTCGATGAACGCCAAGACGTTCGGCGGCTCGTATTCGACAGGAGGAAGGGGCGGAAGCAGAATCCAGCCTACCTGACCCGCATAAGTCTGTAGTACTTTTCCAGCGAGCCAAGACGCAACTGCGGCAATTGGCTGGTCCAGATCCTGGGCTTCGATTGTCATTGTTCTTTCTCCGTTTTTGAAAGGTTTGCTGTGAACCCCTCGACCTCGGCAATCACTTCACCGACCGTCTCCCTGCGGGTGACCAGAACATATCCGCTCAAGAAAAGCCGTCTTTGTTTTTCTTGGCAGCGATGCCGGTGACGACGGCCTGCATGGTGACAGGAGTGTCGTTGAGAATAGCGCTGCCGAGGTCTTCGACCAATTGGCGAAGGTGGACGGTGCCTTGCTCGCGCTCGGCGAGGACCCGGGCGGAATGGAATGACTCAATGCTGCACAAAGACGTTTTTAAGGGAAGGAAAGTTTGACCACTGATAGCCGCCTATGGTGTTGCAGGCCTTTGCAATTACGGCCACCAAGCTAGTCGGATATTTACTAGTTAGACCTGTCACTGTGCTCTCAACGCACGCGTCGGTATTGACTCCGACTACGTTGAACTTAGCTGGTGCTAGGCCCATTTTTTCGCAAGCTTCCTTCACTTCCGCAGAACCATCATTGTCGCTTTTGATCACTACCCTATAGTTTTTGTATCCTTGTAGTTCTTTCATCAAAGAGCTATTAGTCTGTCCGCAGCCGAAGTACTCCAAAATGACAATGAAATGCCCATTTTGAACGGCCAACCTAATTTCCTCTTTGACGGATGCAACCGTGCGAGAATTCCTTGCGGCGGGGAAGTCTGACTGCATGTCTACAACTACAAGTGCAGTCGCACCATCAGCATGAATTTGAGAAACTGCCCATACTTTCTCTTTTGCGAACTTTTGACGCCAAATGAAAACACCTGTCGCTATCAAGAGGGTAAGGCTCACGATTGCAGCACCAGGGTAGAAATACTGGTTGTAGTGCGGAGCTGGGGCTGGGGAGACAATCTCAACAGAGTGGGTACTAGAAGCAGTACCAGAAGGAGATTCTTCTTTTGTTGTAAACATTTTTGCACTGGATAGATAGATTAAGAAGGCGAAGAAGCATGCCGCTGCTTGCGCATTGGCAATGTTAGTCGAACCATAGGTGACAGTGATCTTACGGAGAGACATTGGAAGTCCTTGCAAGGTTTACTTTGAACCGGGCGTTTGCGTATCGAGCAATCGAAATTGCTGTTTTACGCAATGGCTCTCTATGGTTAAACTTCTACTCCACATCAAGAGATGCGGTGAAATGTTCGAAGTGATTGAAATTGTTTGAGTCTCGGTGGATGAATGCTTTGCGTTTGAAAAGTGAAAGATTAGGTCAATTCAATCATCGCAAACTCTTGGCAACAAATACAATAGCTTTAGTGTTGTGCCGTACAACTCTTAAAATCCATTATTGTTATCGCTTCATCCATTCAGAAGGCAGTTTTTGAGCCATTTTTGGGTGTGGCGCAAACGAATAACCAACAGCCATTTTCTTGTTTGTTTTCGTGTTTACAGCGAACAAAGCATATTACAAAGATCAAACTAGGTCGCTTGGCAACCGGGAGCCTGGGTGGTACATGCAGCCCAGCGCAGGCTGACCAAGGGCAACAATGCGGTAACTACGCGTGGTGCGCTTCTCGCTACCAGATTTTAGATTGCTCTATGCTGTGCTGAAATGCTAGAACAAATTAGTAGGCAACTACTAATGCTCTGCTACAACTTTCGTGACTCTTTTCATTGCCATCCTCTTGGGGAGTCCCGCACCAAGCCAATTGCGCACAGAATACCCCGACTGCGCTTCTTTGTCTGCGCATTCAGAAAAGATGAGCGTGAGGTATTTTCAAAGCTCCAAAGGCGAGAGCAAAAAGTACTGCACGCGCGACGCGCGCACCTACGAAAAGCCGTCCGGTGCGCTTGGCTGGTTTGCTATTACGCCCAGTGATATCACCACCTACAGCATCCATATCCCGGCGAAACTGAGTCACGGCGAATCTGAGTCGCTAGGCTGCATTTGGGACCTAAAGGATGCGGGCGCGGCGTCCGCAATTCAGCGGCGTCGATAATCAAAAACGAAAGGAGATCCCACATGATGAACACCACGGAAGCAAAGAAAGCCTGCCACACCCAGGCAAAACTTTCAGCCAAAGTCTTTTCCGCTCAAGCCCGCCTTTTCGAGCAGTTGTGTTTGGAAAGCATGCCGGAGGAACCGTTTCTTGACGGCTTAAAGGAGGCTGAAAAGTCGATCGAAGCATGGTTGGCCTTTTCAGAGAATATGGAGGATGAACTCTGGCCAGAGGCTGAGAAACGCAGACTAGATGACTGCTGCGTGCATCTCAGCCGCGCAGCTGATTCAATTTTAGTTATCAACATCGCGGTGTTGTATCAGGCAGAAGCTCTGCTCCGCCAATTAGATGTCACCCGTACGCTGATTTCCGCGTGCGTAGACAGAGGTGCTGACCAAATTTTGTATACAAGTTTCGGGTTTCAATTGCCCGACGGATTCCATCCCAGACCTCCTGGAAAGTTTTCAGAAGTTCGACATTTTTAGACTGGCCGTGACACCTCACAGCTGAGAAAAGGCAGCAGGGTCGGCGGGCAACACCACAGCTGATGCCGACACAAAAGATGACTGCTGGCATTGATGACTGGAGTTTTGTTTTGGTTAGCGTCTGCAGGGCACATGGCCGAAGCGTCCTGTCTACGCATACGGACATGGAAATGTCAGAAGCCGCTTCGTAAAGTAACTACAGGGGCTAGAGTTCAGGCCCGGGAGCGAAACTGGTACTGCTGCACTAGTTGGCCTGGCGATGGCCCGTTTGGTGTGAAAGAAGGGGAGTGCCTGAGCACTCCCCTTCCGAGAGCTTCGTGCAGCTGGCAGATGGCCAGCTCGTCGACCAGGTTGAGGCCTAGTTCGAAGCTTTCTCCAGCGAAATCCGAAGGAGTCGTCGATGACCTCTACACCGCTGACGCGCACGTTGGCGACGCCCCAACTCGTGTCACCGACAGCAATACCAGATGTTTGGTACAAACTCCGCCCCAGCTTTCAACGAGGAAGACAAAGAAGTCTTCTTCAAAATCAAATGTAAATCAGCAGGGGATTTCTTGTTATGGCTAAGATAGCGACAATTTTGTGACGCTTCCAAGTCTTCTAACTAGGGTAATTGTCAGCGTAGCAAAGTTTAAGTACAGTGCTAGCGCCAACACTGCGAGATATTATCAAAGCATCTGCAAATCAACATTTTACTTGTTTTCTTAATAAAGATTCTGCTATCTCTAAGATATCTCAACTATTTCATTTAATTCAAAAAGCGACTTACAGCAACAATAACCATACCAACTGCCGCTCTGGCTTCAGATTTATGCACCCAAGTGTGCTGCAGTCTGGTTTGGTTTGGCATAGCCGCTGCTTGTCCTTTTGCGTTGGATGTCTATTTGAGACTCATCACTTTTCTCTTCGCTATCTCAAAAATCGATGACTAATGCAACTGTCGAACTCTCGTTAGATCTGGCACGGTTGCTCAATGTTGTCTCGCTGTCACTATTTCTCAGCTCAATCTGTTGGGCCATCTTCGATTGGAAAGGATTCAAGACTTTTCTTGGTCTGGAAGATCGAGATGACGATGATGATGATGACTCCGACGGCGGCATCTTGCAACCTATCCCGATTCGTGTTGAGAGGTCCTAATGGAAAACAACAACAACAGCAACAGCAATGGCCATGGCAAACGTAAGCTCACAACTATGGCTCAAGCCGTGCTCACTTTTTTTCTCACATTGATTTTTACCATGGTCTTCGGTCTGATGTTTTTCTCTATCTTGGTTACTTTTCTCTTTCTATTCCTAGTGGCTGTAGCTATCTCAAGGGCTGAGCGATTTGCCAAAGCCAGGGGACGGGCGAAAAGTTCAGGCACCGGCAATGAATTTCAAGACTTCCAATTCTTTCAAGACATTGACGCCAGGACCGCCACCATTGATGTTCAAGCCCAAACAGTGACGGAGCCGGAAGAGGAGAAGAAGCCGCTGACTTAGTAAGTCTCTGCCTACTTGAAGTGTCGACTTTCGATGATGTCTTCATCGCCTCACTCTGCCAACAACACTCTAAACAACCTCGAAAGAAATCTGATTATCATGAACGAAAAAGACTTTCACCCATTGTTTCCGCGGGCCACCGATGAAGAAACAGTCGTCGAAAACTCAGTGATAGCGCGAGCCATGCGTTTGCGCGGCCAGCAACTACCAGAGTTTATTGAATCGGCGGCCGAACTCGAAACCATCAGCCCAGCAAGCCTGAAGGGCATTATCCAAGCAGTCAGAAATCTGCCTGCTTACGAGGCAATCGGGAAAACTGCAGAAGAAATTCAAGATGCCCTCTGGCAAATCGAGTCAACCATTGTCAAACGTCAACTCAAACAGTTAGAGGAAATCGCATCTGCAGCACCACAGTTAGGCTCGGTCACCATCCGGCCCGAATTCGTAATTCCTCGTGACCAGACAGTGATCGATATCCACCGGATGCCAGGCGGCTATTGGCGCCAATCCAACGATCACGACATCTACCCTGGTGCCCTTTACGATCGCGGTGCTTACATTTACTCTGGTGGACGTTGGGGTGCAAACAGCGATCTGTTTGGTCTACTCCTCACCAGTTTCCTGTCTAGCACATTCCCCCAACTGCATCCCGAATCAATTCTAGATGTCGGTTGTTCCGTCGGGCACAGCACACTGCCTTACGCCGCAGCCTACCCTAATGCTGATCTCTTTGGCATTGATGTGGCGGCACCACTACTGCGCTATGCTCACGCTCGTGCGGCTTATAAGGGCGCATCAGTCAGATTCATTCAGGCTGATGGAACCGACACAAAATTTGACGGAGAACGGTTTGACTTGATTGTCAGTCACATTCTGTTTCATGAATTGCCGGTTGCCAAAACTCGTAAGTTTCTGCAAGAGTGCTACCGACTCTTAAAGCCAGGCGGTGTAATGGCACATATCGACCTTCGTCCTTACCGAGCGGTCGGAGAGTTTCCAGCAATGAAGCCCTGGGAAGCGTTCGCCAGCAATCTCGATACTTTTCACAATAACGAGCCTTACTGGCAGGCGGCACGTTCGGCAAACCTGCGCAATCTGGCTTTGACTGCCGGCTTCAGTTCAGATCATACAATCGAAACCCTCGTCTCTGCCAATCCGAGGCAAGCTACAGATCCACTACGAATGCTCTACGTGCTTTCGGCAGTTAAACAATAGGTTGCCTGATTAGTGGCAGCAGAAACAAGGCAAAAAGTGCTTTCGCGCTCTCAGCACCATCGCCAGAACTTGTCACTTTTATAGCTGAAAATAGCTTGCCCTCCGTGGGCAGGCTATTTTTTTAGCATCGAAAAGTGACAAGTATCCTTTTTTTTGCACTTACAACTTACTACTTGGTTGGTTAGACTGTCAGGGATGGCGTTTCGTAGCTGGTATCGAGCATTGAAAAACTGCCACTCTAGATGAACTAAAGTGACAGACTGGTTGAGTAAATATTAGTAGACGACTAAGCTTCTTCAAGCCTTATATTCCGCATAACTCTGTTAATTATGTCATCCCACTCTTCATAGGTGTGTGGTTTTGCAGGTTGTCCGCCCTCGGTCATAGGTAGTCCACCTAAGCTTCTTCTTGGGCCTTGATGAGGCGCCGAATCACCTGCAAGTTGCGCCAATAATTGTTGGTCGGAATTCATTCCAGCTGGCATTTCTGATTTAGGGTTAAAGACACCGTTGGTACTACTGCAATCTAGCAAGTGCAATGTGTCAGCCAACTTTGGTGCGGCATTTTCTCGCTCTTCTAAGCTCATAGCACTTTCATGTTGCTCGAAATTGCTCATAACTATTATCCTCTGTAGATATTACTAATTGGGGGTATGCTCCCCCCGATTTGGCCGACCATTTTTGCCTAAATTTCTTCAGGTCATATTTCTCGCACAGGGGCACCTGTTTGGTACGAGCCTGGGCTTCGCATAACTCCTGGTGCCACACCTTTAGTTTTATCAGCCCATAAATTTGCTTTTGATGGCGCCACTGGATCAAGAACTGTGACTCTTCCGGCAGGGACATTGACCTCTGCCACCAAGCCTCATTCCTGTGATGAAGCAAAACCTACCGGTAGGTTCATTGCAGAGCCTGCGCTACATTCATGCAACCTACCTGCACCCAATAGTGCTACAGGATCGTAAGCTGTATTCGGAACTTCCTTTGCTAGATCAACCTGTGCTGGATCAACGCGGTCAGAAAAACTTAGTGAGTCAAACATTTCCTATTCTCTCCTTATAATAACTATTAGCACCACTCGGTATTGCCAATTTCACTTTCCCGGCTTCGGTGCATTATCAAGCACCAAAGGGGGCAATTGTGTAGCTTCAGGCATTCTCTGTTCTTGGAGCTTGGTCTCAACGCAAGCCTTTCTTGCCTTACGAAAGGAATGAATATCACCTGGCAATTCTACAGCACCCACGATTAGTAGACCTATGCCAGATTCTGAGGCTCTTAGTGAGCCATTCTCCATAACGTATGGCAAAAATCGCACTTCGATTTCGCATTTCTCCTTAGCGATAGCCAAAGGATTCACATCTCGATCAGAACCATGTTTCGGCATGTAAAATTCCTCAATGCGGCTTCACTATACGCATGATTGCAAAGGAGTTGTGTCGATTCCATATCCGTCGATCAATTCAAGTAGCGAACAACAGACTAACCACCCACCGCTGCTAGCGACCAGTTATCTTTGCCGACAAGCAGTTCCCTGGCTTCTGCAACAAGATAGAGAGAGCCTGTGACACAAACAAGATCATTCTTGTCGCAAAGTTTATACGCCTGGCGCAATGCTTCACGAGTAGAGTCTGTCGTAGAAACTTTAAAGCCTTTACCCACAGCGATCTCTTCAATAATCTGCGGACTCATAGCCTTAACGAACTGAGATTTGCTGACAATAAGTTGGTTGGCGCTGCCTTCAAGAGCAGATAGCATCTCAGTTATATTTTTGTCTGAGTTCGCACCAACAATACAAATCAGATTGTCATAGACAAAGTGCATCTTGAGAGCCGCAACAAGCATGCGCATAGATTCTCCATTGTGGGCACCATCAATGACGGTACGGGTCTCACCAGGCACGATTTCAAGCCTTCCTGGCACACTCACAGCCTGGAGGCCGCCCCTTAGAGCCTCTTCTGCAATTGGCTCTCCCAATCTGCTTATGGCATCAATCGCAGCAATTGCAGCTGTAGCGTTTGAAACTTGATGCCTACCCATCATCGAAATTGTGAAGGTGCGGCTGCGACCTTGATTCTCTACTTCAAAAGTTTGGAGATTACCCTCGGCTATAACGTTAGTAACTTTATACTCATGAGCAACATCAATTAAATTTGCGCCCATGTTTTTGCAGCGGTTTTTGAAAATCTCGAGAATCTCTGGTTCGGTCTGTTCTGCTACTACAACTGTAGAACCTGCTTTTACCAGGCCAGCTTTGTTCTCGGCTATCTCTCTCGTACTATTTCCCAGAATCTCAGTGTGTTCTAGGCTAATAGCTGTTACTACAACAATATCTGTTTGATCAAATACGTTTGTGCCATCAGTGGCACCGCCTAGTCCGGCCTCTACAACTTGCCAGTCGACATTGTGGTTTCGCGCGAACTGAAAATACATAGCTGTCAATGCACCAAAGGTGCTAACTAAGCCATATTCACCGTGGTTCTCAACTTCTACCGCGTCATACACTTGAGCAAGAGTATCGGTAAACTCTTCGTCAGCGACCTTCTTCATGTTTAAGCAAATTCGCTCAGCCAGGCAATGCAGATGTGGGCTAGTGAACAGAGCAGTGGAATATCCGTTGGCAGTCAAAATTGAGGCTATCAAACTAGAAGTGCTGCCCTTTCCTTTTGAGCCTGTTATGTGTACGGTCTTTCGTCCTAAATGAGGATTGCCTAGTCTATTGAGTATCTCAATTACGGCCTGCCGTTTCATGATTATTTGACCGGCAAGGTTCTGCTGCTCAGACAGCGAATTCAAGTAATCAACTGTTTCTGCATAATTCACTACTGCCCTGAGCCTCTCGGTATAGAAAAACTGAAATACTACGTCAAAAGATCATTCGATGATAATTCATAATAGAAGAACGAGCTCAAGTAGGAAATTCAAAATTTGTGCAAAGACTCGCCCAGAGCTCGATTATACTTGACTCTTATCAGATAATTCCAGCGTTTCTGTGTCGTTTCCATATCCACGAAACAAAGAATTTCGCAGTGATGAAAAGCCTTTCCCTACGAGCATTTTGGACTGATTTCGTAGAATTCCCACTTGACTATTCGACTTCCTCGACTATCATCTAGACTGATGCACGGTACGAAATTCAATTCTCGTGCCATAAGTCCGGTTCCTCCCCGTCCGGCCCCGTAAGCCCTTGTTGTTCTGATCTCTCACCCTCCAGTTCCAGTTCCAATTCCAAAGGTAGTCACAACTATTGCCTTTAATACATTAGCGTTATATCGCTCTTGTTTTTTTGCGCAAATACTTACTGCGGCATCACAATTAGAAATCACCTTATGTACTAGCTGTCCCCCTGCAGCGTGCAAATATCTCTGCGAGCACAGGAACAGAAAAATGCAAAGTTTCTCAAACGAAGCAACTCAAGCCTCTAAGAGGGCACTACACCTGGTGCCAGTAAGTAGTGAGATGGAGGAGCTTTTCTCTGCCACAGAAGCTGCTCTCAAGTGCAAGCGCCTTTCCGACCTTTTGATTACTAACGGCAAGGCCGAGCTGTCATCACGGCAACCAATCGAATTAGCTGTAACAGACAGCGAAAGCGGCGAGCATGTTGAATTGATTGTAAGAGACTTGGCTAATACCAAGCTGACAACCGTTATAGATGTTACGGATAGTTTGGAGATTCAACAACTGAGTCGGCAATTCGTGGCCATGGTAAGCCACGATCTACGTACACCGCTTTCATCGGTGCAAATGTCCATAGATATGATCTCTGAGGGAATGTTCGGCGAGCTCAGCGAGGCTGGGAAGGAACAGCTGCTGAGAGCAGAGCGCAGCATCGATCGCATGACTCTTCTGATCAACGATCTTCTAGATATCGAGAGAATGGAAGGAGGTTCCTTCAGTATCAATCCGCAAATACTGCAATTTGACGATGTCATAGAGCACGCTTTAGAAGCGACCGCTTTTCGAGCAAAAGAGAACGGCGTGAATCTAGTCTACAAGGGCAAACCAGAAAAGTGTTTTGCTGATAGCGCCAGATTGATGCAGGTTTTGACCAACCTGATCGACAACGCTATAAAATTTTCCAATCCAGGACAGTCAGTCGAAATAAGCAGCCATAGCCTGAAGAATTTTCTGGAAATCCGAGTAAGTGACAAAGGTCGAGGAATTCCCGAAGAAATGCAAGATCACATTTTCGAGCGATTCGTGCAGGTAAGCAAAAAAGACCGGCTGAAGAGAAACGGCTCAGGCCTTGGTCTTGCCATTTGCAAAGCAATTATCTTGAATCATGGTGGCAAAATCGGCGTGAAGAGCAAGCCTGGTGAAGGCAGCACCTTTTGGTTCAGACTGCCCCGAGAAAAACCTAGCGATAGCAACGCTGCGTGGAGCCGAGTTGCCCCAAGAAGATCCTCAAAAAAGTCAATCAGCACGGGCACAAAAACAGACGCTAAGCAATCTGAACTTAATCACTGCTTACCTCTTGAATGCCAAGATCTAAAAACAGCTATAGCGAAGAGTGCATCCTTCTCTATAGCACCTAGCCATGAGCTGCCAGTACCTCGCTTTCAAGAATGCCTGATAAAGGCCGCACTGGAAGTGAGCACAACCACCCTCGAAAAAGAATCTGATTCTTTTGGACAGCTGGAATTAAGAGAGCAGCTACAACAGTTGCTGTTGCGCCGACGAGGCATCGATTGCAGCCCTGAACAAATTATCGTCTTTCACACTACAGAAGGAGGGCTCGACCTTCTTTGTCGCCTCACCCTAGACAACGAGGGAGTCGTTGCTACTGAAGATCCCTGCTTCCCGGGTATTGGCAAGCATCTAACTATGAATGGCATCAAGGTCTGTCCTCTGCCGCTCGATGCGGAAGGGATATCTATGAAAAATCTAGCGGACCTAGCAAAAAAACCGAAACTTGTGTATGTCACACCGGCTCACCAGGATACAACTGGTTTGATCATGAGCAACTCTAGACGCCACAGTCTTTTAGATTGGGCAAGCGAAGAAGGAGCGCTGATAGTAGAGGATGACTACGGCTGCGAATTCATATACGAACAAGAAACTACACCCGCAATTTTTTCACAAGACAACTCAGGCTGCGTGGTCTACAAATACAATTTTTGGAAAGCGCTGTATCCGCTTGTGAGAATCAGCTTCATGATCATTCCCAAGCGCATGATTCCTCAATTCAGAAGCACCCTGAACGCTATTCGTCAAGACATTCCGTACCTCGAACAATTGGCCCTCGCCATAATGATCAAAGAAGGACATTATGAGCGGCATCTAGAAACGCAGCAAGAGACTTACGCGAAACGCCGCAGCGCTCTGCTAGCTGCTATTGAGAGACACGCCGGAGAGCAAATAAGCAATTGCCAGGGAAGGGGCGGTACAGATCTGACTGTAAGATTCCACCCCAAGTTGCATGCCCAAAGCATAGAAACAAAAGCAGCTGAATGCGGCATCAAACTGCTAGCAACTAAGAGTTGCTATTCAACAATTGCGCCGCCGCTAAACGAATACCTGATTTCCTTCAGCAGCGTTGATGAAGAAAAAATCGAAGAACAGATAGCAAGCTTCTTTCTGTCGCTTAGTGTCAAACCCTAGACGACTAAAAACTACATCGAGCTAGCGATCCTGCCAATTTAGAACATCTATAATCTCATTTTCTCGGGCTGCAATCATTCCTGGTGGCCGACCTGGTTCTTTGTAAAGCACCATCATCGGGCTAGCATTGTATGATTTACCCTCTGAATCAGTGGCCGTTCCCGTGCTTGCTGTTTCTTCATGCACGAAGCGTTTACCCATCTCTTGATTGAAAGAATTCACGAGTAACTCTTTGGCCCCTCCAGCAGAGTCATCGTTGTGACCAATAATTACTGCCATGCTGGCTAAAGCACCAAATTCATTTTTAGACTCGTCAAAGTTTACGGTGCCACCTTTGTATTTTTCTGCCAATTCTTTTACTAAGGCCCCAGCTAAAATCTTGCCCGCCTCAGCCGGAGGCTTCGAACTTGCTTCGTTTAAGGTTTCAATTAATTCCTTGCCGTGATCTGTTTTAGATAACTCGGTGAGCCTTGTCTGAAAACGCTCTTGTGCCGCGGTGTCAGGATTGACTGTATTGTACTTGCCAGTTAACTGCTGAATATCCGCCTTAGTATCACCCAGGGTTACGGTACCAAATGCTCGCGGCAATTCAGCTATTTGGGAATCACTGGGTCTAAGGTTGAAGCTGCTAACTTCGGCCAATAAACGATTACTAGCTGGATTCAAGTGTTCGAAGGGGTCGGATTGAGAGTCGGATGGTAAATTGGCTGCTGCTTGGTCAAATCTCACTTTGAATTCTCCTTGCTCACAAGTTCAAAATACCGCAAATTATGTGACGAATCCATGTCTGCGACGTGAGGCGACTGAGTGGCTCAAAGAACCGGGCCAGGCATATCCTGCAGGCTTGTTGGCTCATCTCTTCGCTCACAACTTGTCATTGCCCAGCAAAGCCCAGTTTTACCCATCACCAAGTAGCCTAGCTCAGAAGCTGCCAGCTTAGCAAAGTCAGCAGACAAGGCCTATATCCCCCCATAATTAGCTTTTAACCAAAACTAGAAAGCAAGAGCTATCTTCCTGCTAATTCAATGATCTAGTTTGACTCTATCTTTCCATTTCTTTTTATCAGGAACAAATCCACAGCAGCTACACAACACTAGCTCCAAGCCTAAGTCCAATTTGATTGAGAGATCACCGCTGTGAATTAGGCCTACTGCCATTTGTTTAAAAGAAAACGGCGAGATCTGCACTTAGCCTTGGGCCGTTTTTCCAAACCAACTGTTTCGAAAGAGATTTACTATGTCAACCAAACCTGCTAATTCCAAGCCTGTCGTTCGTACGGAAGTCGTTCTCGAAATCGAAGGCGAAGGTCTGCTCTCCGGCGGTATCGATGACTTTATCCTGCCCCCGGGTCGCGGTAGTGAATACTTCTACAGAGGCAACCTCTACGAAGTGGTTCACGCAATTCAGACTGTGGGTGACGCTACCTCCAACAAGGGCAGCATGCTGGTCGATTTGCTCGGTGTGCTCTATCCCGACCTGGAAAATGCCACCAATCTCCTCGGCGGCATGAAGTACATCAAGAAGAGTGAGAGCGAGACCTTACCCGGTCAGATCATCACCGACGCCTGTCTTGGCCTGGTTCTCGCCGCACAGAACGAGCGTCTGCTCTTCCTGCGCCTGCGTCTTGTCCATGCCCCCACCCAGAAAAAGAGCCTGGTGGATAGGCACCAAGCGGCTCTCAAAGCGGCTCGCCCCGCGGACTGAATTCGCAAGGCTAGCCGTCCAATCATTTACTGCAATATTCAACAGAGGCCTACTATGGAAATTTTTCAAACTTTATTTCTCTTGGTGCTTTGCGCCGCTATTTGTTTTTGTGCAATAGCTATTTGTGTGTCGATGATTTACCGCAACCGTATGGCACCGTTGGTGCGTGAAGCAATGAACGCCGCCTATGACGAAGTCGAGTTCCTCAGGATCAACCACATTCCGGAACGCTGCGATGGCGAAACTCTCTCTCGTTTCGAGTGCGCTTGCGCCATCCTCCGCGACGCCAACAACAGCCTCTCCTCTGGACGCTACAAGCTTACTGTCGAGCTGGCCAATCAAGCTTCGGCTATGGCTCGCAGCCTGCGCGGCCGTATGGTCTGTCGGGAGCATTCTAAGCCCATCTTTCCATCTAACCGCCTGATTTCGTATCCGGACCATTTGGTCTGGATGGGTAAGTAAGCTTTCCTCGATCGGTTTTTATTATCTGGTTACCCCAAAAGGGAAAGCGGCTTAATAGCGAGTCTAATCAATCACCTCGAACTCTTTGGATAGCAATGACTGATTCCAATCCCAATCTCAATCTCAATTCCAATCCAGCTTCAGATGCCAACTGCGGCGCCACTCAAAAGGTTCAGCCCAAGTTTCAGCCGAATGAGCTGCTCAACTATGTCGAAGTACCCACACCGCAAGAACTTGTTGAGAGACGGCAGACAGCGGCACGCCTGGGAAAACAAATTCACTTCCTGCAACATTGTCTGAAGCAAATTCAAACGACCTACCGCAAAGGTGGCACAGCCTGGGTTTACTTCGACAGCACCAGTAGCACCCTGAGCGAAAAGCAAGTCGATGAAGTCATCGCCGCCCTCGCCGAGCGTAACTGGAAGGCTACCCGCGTCAAGAGAAACAGCCTCGCTGACCGAATCGAAATCACCGCTCTGAAGTAAAACTACCATGGACCAAAATCTCACGGCTAACTTCGACGATGCAGCCGCAACTGCTGTATGGAACGCTCAGCTTCAAGCTATCGAGCACAAAAGGCAGTTTGTCGGCACAGAATATATTCTCCTGGGTATCCTCATGACACCCGACGGTCCAGGCCATAAGGTGCTGACCACCGCCGGGGCAAAATTGCACTTGCTGCTCGATGACGTTAAGAGCCAGCTCAATCGCTCTCGGCCCTCTGGGCAATCGACAGTGACTGGGTCCAACCCCTCTTCGTCCCCTGCATCTTCTCTTCCGTACGACACAGAAGTGAAACTGGCTTTTGACCAAGCTCGCGAGCTGGCCAAGAGAGCAAACGTGCCGGCAGTGAACACAACACACTTGCTGCTTGCTGTTATTAGCAAGACGAATTCGAGTGCTTGTGTGCTTCTTCGCCGCTGTCATGTTTCGCCTAGGGTGGTTCAAGATAGTGCCCGATCTTCGACGTTGCCAGCCAAGCCCAATGAGCCGAATAGGCCGAACAAGCCTTCTCAACCAGTGACAAGTGGTGCAGGTTCGGCGAAACAAGAGTCTGAAGCAGGAACACCAAAGTCTCTCACTGACTTCGGTCGCTCCCTCACCGACTTGGCTGCGCAAAACAAGCTAGACCCAGCTATTGGGCGTGAAGCTGAAATCACACGGATGATTCAGATTCTGGCAAGGCGGCGCAAGAACAATCCAGTGCTCATCGGTGAGCCAGGTGTAGGCAAGACAGCAATTGTCGAAGGACTAGCTCAGCTTATTGTCTCTGGGAACGTGCCCGATGTTCTTCTGGGCAAACAGGTCTTCGAACTGAGCATGGGCAGCCTCATTGCTGGCACCAAGTATCGAGGCCAATTTGAGGAGCGCCTGAAAACAGTGATGGCTGAGTGCAAAAAGCTCGGCAACATCATCTTGTTCATTGACGAAATTCACACCCTCGTTGGTGCTGGTGCTGCCGGTGGTGCGGCTGATGCAGCCAACATCTTCAAACCGGCTCTGGCGCGCGGCGAGCTGCGTTGTATCGGTGCCACCACCATTGCTGAACACAGCAAGCATATCGAGAAAGATAAAGCTCTTGAGCGTCGCCTGCAACCGATTCTGGTCAAGCCGCCATCCCTCGACGAAACCATTGCTATTCTCAAAGGGCTGCGTCCAAGATACGAAGCGCACCACCAGCGTGAAATCAGTGACGAAGCGCTGGTAGCAGCGGCGACCCTTTCCAATCGCTACATCAGCGACCGTCATCTGCCCGACAAGGCCATCGACTTGATGGATGAAGCCGGATCGCGCCTGCGCTCGACCAAGAAAGTCAGCGTGGCTTTCAAGGAACTGATGCAGGTAAAGCAGGCGAAAATGGCGGCGGTGGCAACCCAAGACTTCGAGCTTGCAGCGACACTGAAGAGCGAAGAAGACTCCATTCGAGCTTCACTCAGCGAGACAGAGAAGGCAGCTGGTCTAGTGGGTGCCGAAGAAGTGGCCCAAGTGGTCAGCGCTTGGACTGGGGTTCCGCTGATGCAACTGCAGCAAGACGACCTCACTCGTCTCATCAACCTGGAAGAGACGCTGCACCAACGGGTAATTGGTCAGCACGAAGCCGTAACAAAGCTGGCTCGGGCCGTGCGTCGAGCTCGCGCTGGTGTGAGAGACCCGAAGCGACCAGTTGGCAGCTTTCTCTTTCTTGGACCAACCGGTGTTGGCAAGACAGAGTTGGTCAAAGCTCTCACTGCTGTTTACTTCAATGATGCCGATGCTCTGATTCGCTTTGACATGTCGGAATATATGGAGTCTCACTCAGTCTCCAGGCTGATTGGCGCTCCTCCTGGCTATGTCGGTTTCGGCGACGGCGGATTGTTGACTGAAGCTGTGCGTCGCAGGCCCTTCTCGGTGGTGCTCTTCGACGAGGTTGAAAAAGCTCACCCAGACGTTTTCAATCTCTTGCTGCAACTTCTCGAAGATGGTCGCCTCACTGACTCAAAAGGTCGAACAGTCGACTTCCGCAACACCATTATTTTCATGACAAGCAACCTCGGTGCCAGCGCTATCAGCAAAGGTAACGGTGGTGGCTTGGGCTTCGAATTTGGTGACCCCCGCGACATCGAAGCAGCCAAGCATGGTCGGATCAAAGACAAGGTGGCTGAGGCTGCTAAGGCGTATTTTCGCCCTGAGTTCCTCAATCGCATTGACGAGCAAGTAGTTTTCTCTCAGCTTACGAAAGCAGAGGTCAAGCAAATTGCTGGCCTTATGATCGCTGAAGTGAATAAGCTTCTTCAAGAGAAGCATCAAGTCAATGTCGAACTCACTGACGCCGCTCTCGATCTGCTCGTTGCTGTTGGTTATGACCCTGTATACGGTGCACGTCCGCTCAGGCGTGAAATCCAACGACTGCTAGAAGACCAGCTGGCAGAATCGATTCTGTCTTCCCAGTTTAAGCCTGGCGATAAAGTGAAAGTTGAAGTTGATGCCACAACCAAGCAACTCTGCTTCAAGTCAGTCGCATAGGCATCGCTAGTCACTAGCTTCTTTCAAGGCCTTCTTTTCAGTGCCGAATGGTAACTCTGCCAACAGTTTTACCATTCGGTCTTCAACAAAAAAAACAGCAATCGAATGACAAAGGAACAACTCAATCTTCAGAGCTTGGCTGAGCAAGCTGCTAAAAGAGACATGATCGCCATGGCCGCCCAGGGTATGATCGATTGGCAAGAGCAGCGTTATCTCTATTCAACTCGGCTCTGGAATCGCTGGCAGCGTGGCGTGCCCAGGCAGGCACTCTATGACCTGCTGCCCAAAGCATATATGCGCTTTCCTGAAGGAACGCGCTCTGCTGGTATCTTTGAAGGGTGCTGGCTCAATGAAATCGCTGAACTTGTTTTCTCAACTGCAGCACTGGAATTTATCCTACGGCACTCCTACAACCGCTATTTATTCTGGCAACATGTTAGCTCGGCGCTTAGCAATGCTGAGCAAGTCAAGCTTCCAATTTCAATTGAGCAAGCAAGAAGAAACATTCTTACCAGCGCCACCCCATTTGGTAAGGCAACCACGGTATATAGCGTTGTTCAGTCGAACAAGCTAAAGCATACCATTGCAAAATGGGGTGGCACTTTCGACATTGAAAAGCTTGATCTGACCTACGGTTTCTTCTTAATCTCGGCGGGTCTCATCCTGCAAACGGAAGAGCATTACGATGCAGATGTGCCCAAACTGGTGCTAAATCCAATGTGGGCAGAATTCGTAGCCTCACTTCAAGCCAAACCTGCAAATACAGAGCAAAAATAATGACCGCACAAGAAAGGACCGCAAAAGTTAAAGACTATCCCGGCACCGGCTGCCCCATCTGCTGGACGCGCAAGAACTTGAATGAGTGCATCGGCTCACAGTATCTCACTGTGCAAGAACTGACCCACATGGTGTCGCACTGGCGCACACAAATCAGCGAAAGCGGCTTTGGTGGAGCTGAGCTTTTCAACCAGATGTACACCGTTCTTGAGGCTAGCTTTGGCTACTTTGAAAGCTTTAGCGAATGGCGCATGGCACATGAGCGAGCTGAATTGTTCAACTTCATGGCCGAGGACAAATCTCTCGATACTATCGACGCGTACAGTTCGCTTGTGTTTTCAGAAGGCTTTCGATTTGATTTGGTCGTCCGCGCACTGACAAAGATTGAAGAGCTCTGCAAACAACTTGAGGCAGCTCGCAGTAAAGCTTTAGAAGCAGGTGCAAATCCAGCGGACGCAAAGGAAGCTGAACAGTTTGCTCAACTGACAGCGGCGTTGGTAATTGCCCGTCAAAGTTTTGACACGACGGCAGAAGCCAGACAGCGCTATGTTGAGAAGGCTAGCGCCTATGCTGCTAATCGCAAAGCTCAAGCTAAGGCTGACGCAAAGGTTAAAGCAAGCACTGATTCAGGTGCTGGATCGTGTGCTGCTTCCAGCCCCGAACCAAAGGCAGATTCAAGTGCCGGCTCAAGCGCTGCTTCCAGCCCTGAAGTAAAGGCTGATTCAAGCCCGCCAGCAGCTAATCGCACAGGTTGCGGCTGCAAGAAAAACTGAGCAATGTAAGACCTCACGAGGCAACACTTATCGAGGGGGTACTCCCCCCTTTTTAGCAGTAACTATACGACCGGTCTACTTTGAAGAAAGATTAAAGGGCTGAGGCAAGTCTAAAACAGTGTATCAATGTGCAATTTCTGGCCACTTGCCATGCCAGCAGATGATATCCTTGCTAGCCTCGGCCGCATATAGAAAAGGAGCTAATTGAATGAGCATAGCCAGATCTCTCGCCATAGGATTACTGGGATTTTCCATCGTGGGTATAGGTTCGATTAGCTTAGCTGATTCAGTTTCGGCTCAAGACATACGGCAGCGCTTGATCGATAGATTAGAGGGGCAGAATCCCAATAACCCTCAACAACAATCCTCTGAACAGCTACAGAACCCTTACAGGCAACCACAGTCGAGCCCTCAGTCTTCTGCGCAGTCTTCTGGTTCTCCGCAAGTTTCAGTGGTGACATTGCAAACTCAACCCGGTCCAGGCGGAACACAGATGGTAGTTACCCCAAAGGGAATGGTAGTGCCATTGCCGGGTGTTGGGGTTAACGCTGCGGTCGTGCCTATTTACATTGGTGCCAATGGTGGATATTGGTACGTCGATAAAAACAATCAGCAAGTAGATCTTACTCCGGCTGTTAAGGCGATGCAGGCCAATGCCACGATGACTCAGCAAGCCGCCAACGTGCCCCAGTATGCTCCGCAGCCTCAGCAAATAACTAACAACTACAATTCTTCTGGCCAACAGAGCAGTGGCAGTAATGCCGCTGTAACAGCTGCTGCGGCTGGCCTAGGTGCTATGGCCGGTGCAGCAATGACACAGCCATATTACAACAATGTTCCATATGGAACTCCGATTCATTATGGTGCTGCCGCTGTGCCCTACTACAACCAAGGGGGCAAGCCTGTCTATATCAACAACTCCACAAATTCAGTGAACTACGAACAGGCCAATGCCTATCACGCCACTGCCGTTCAACAACAGGCCAGCTGGTATAACCAACAGCAAGCGGCGCAAACGGCTGCTGCAAAAACCTGGCAGCAAGAGACAAACAATCCTTTTGTTCGCGCGGAGTATCAAAATCCGGCAGCCAGTCAGTACACTGCAGCAGAAGGCGCAGCGGCTGCTAACCAATACAACAAGAACAATTCTAGTCAGTACAGCGGAGCAGAAGGAGCTGCGGCCGCTAACCAATACAACAAAAACAATTCTAGTCAGTACAGCGGAGCAGAAGGCGCAGCGGCTGCTAACCAATACAACAAGAACAATGCCAGTAAGTACAGCGGAGCAGATGGTGCTGCGGCCGCAGGTCGATACAATCAGAACAACGACTCCAAATACAGCGGAGCAGATGGTGCAGCGGCAGCGGGTCGCAATGCCCAAGGTGGCGGAGAAGGTGGCGGAAGATTCGGCGGTGCTTCTGGTGGAGAAGGCGGCGGAAGATTCGGCGGTGCTTCTGCTGAAGGCGGCGGCGGAAGATTCGGCGGTGCTTCTGCTGAAGGCGGCGGCGGAAGATTCGGCGGTGCTTCTGGCGGTGGTGGCGGCAGAAGCCGCGGTCGCTAAAGCGCCAATTAAATAGACCGGTCTATTAGCTGTATAAAAAAAACGGAAAAGTTGGGGCACAAAGCTCCAACTTTTCCGTTTCTTCTAGTGCGACTAGAACTATTTTTTGCCGAAGCCACGAGATCGAGATGAAGGGTTTCCCTCGGATTGCTCCTTGGGCTGCGCTTTTGGTTTGTCCTTAGGTTTGTCCGTGGTTTGATTCTTGCTGTTATCAGCGGCTTGGCCACTCGTCTTGCGCTTCTTGCGATACTGCACGAGCAGGGCAAGCACTGCCGCAGTAGCAAATGTCGATTTCTCGATCTGCATTTCTTGTGACCTAGGAGCCTGACGTGCCTCAGCAATGGCATTGCCAATGGGCACACCAAGAATGACGCCGAATGAAAGAGCCACTAGAACATTTTGGATGTGCCTTGAGAGTTGTGAAAAGCGGTGATTCATAGGTAGCTAGAGGGAGTGAGAGTGTTTAAGGGCCAGAGACTTTCGTCACCAGCCCTTTGGTGGACGTTCTGAGGCGCTTTTATCACAGGCTAGAGCTGTTAGGCTTGCTCGGTTGCTCTTACACCAATTGACCCAGGCCGAGTTCGGCTGCTTCATTGGCGCTGATGTAACGATCATGACCATTGGCCCAACGATCCACCAATCTTTGGTTGATACCTTTGACGGTGCAAAGCAGAGCACATGTCTGAGCAAACAGAGCTTTGTCTACAGCGAGCTTGACGCGAATCTCATTAAGATAACCGCTGACTTGCTCGCGAGAAGGCTGATGAAACATCAGTGTTGCCTGACCATCAATCAGCACAGTACCCGAATACAATGCGCAAACTGGAAACCAGATAGCGCAGGAATAGGCCTGACCAATCACATGAATGGTGAGGTGGTGCCCCTGCCTTTGAGCTTCGCAGAACATGCCGAATAGGCTGAGCGCTTGTACCACAGTTCCGCCCACCGAAGTGAGATAGAGCCGCAGTGGACGACCGGCATTGCTCGGGTCTTCCAGCCAATTGTTGAGAAAGACTGCCTTCTCGAAGACCTCCCCGCTGGTGAACGGTCCGTTGAAGCGGATCGATTGCTCAAGCAGATGGCTGGCCTTCACCAGCGCTTGAGGCATTGGCAGTACTTCATCCACCAAGCCAAGCTCAAGCGCTTCTTGCGCTGTGAT
The DNA here is from genome assembly GCA_044378815.1 of Obscuribacteraceae bacterium (SeqCode). Taxonomy (GTDB): domain Bacteria; phylum Cyanobacteriota; class Vampirovibrionia; order Obscuribacterales; family Obscuribacteraceae. The sequence continues at coordinate 25,860 of JBIPOV010000045.1, forward strand.
CAGCTTGGGTTGCCAGCTGCGCACGGTAGCTTCATCGACCTTGCCACCACTGCGTTGGCAAATGGCTTTGACAAGCTTTTCGAAGAGAGTGTCTTGATAATCGAGATAGCTCTCGATTGAGCTGATCGTGCCACCTTTTTCAAGGAAAGGCTGACTGAAGACAAAGGAGGCGGTCGGCTCGATGATAATACGGGTAGCTGCAGCAGCCACCGCGTAAGTGAAGTTGCAGAGCTGACCGAGCACGTGCACGGTGACTTCGTGACCTTCAGCTCGCACCTGGCGGAGCAAACCGCAGAGACTGAAAATCTGCTCGGGAATGCCACCGCTAGAAGTGGCACGAATTAGAAGAGGACGATTGTTGCCAACGTTGAGTTGCAAGAACTCTTTGATGAAGTCGATGAAATCGTCCATATCGTCATTCATGCTGCCGTTGAAGACGAATACCTTACGGGGTAAGGTGAATGGGGCGGGGGTGGAGACGAGGGAGGAGGAGGTTTCCATGTAATTTCCGTGAGAGAAAAAAAGAAATTGTGCGGCCATGACTGGCGTCGGTTGACCGCGGTGTTAAATTTATTCACGACCTGCCACTTCGACCTGTTACCATGCGCCTTAACTTAGTGCCGATGCGACGAGCATCGAACAACTGAGCTAGCACGATGGCAACAATGACAGTGAAGAGATCGAGCCAGGGGCTAATTGGTGCGTGAAACAGCAGCTTCAGAAGAATCTGCAAGCCCAGAAGACCGGCCACAAACTGACAAGTATCTTCTAGGCGGGGATTGGCCTGCAAGAGCAGCTTGAGTCGTCGCCAGGCAAACCGCACGATCAGAACTCCGATTACCACTCCTAGAATCGACACTGGCAGTTGCTTAGAGAAGCTCACCGCAACAGCGACATTGTCGAACGAGAAGAATAGGTCGGTCAGCTCCATGAGCAGAATCACCTTAAGCAGTGGCTGGCCCTGGCGAATGGGCTTCTTAAACAAATGGGGCTGACCATGGCCCAATCCAAAGAACCACAAGCTCGCACCAAAGACCATATGCAAAGCTCCCAGAAGAGCGATCGCATAGACCGATTTGGCCCAGGTCATCAGCACAATGCTAGCAATTCTCAAAGTCAGTGCGCCGATCAGACCCCATTTGTGCGCCCTTCGTTGTTGCGCAGGGGGAAGACTGCTAGCCAATCGATCGAGCACGATGATATTCTCCAGAGAGAACAGCACTTCGGCTACGATGATGCTTGTCAGTTCCGGCAGTGGATGGACAATGTTGTCCCAGCCGCTAGCTATCAATGCTGAACTTGCTGCTGAACTTGATGCTGCACTTGTTATTACGTTTGTCGCGGCAAGAAGAAGCAATGGCAAAAATGCGAAGGAACAATGAAATCGGAAACTGAACTAGTGCTCAGTTGAAATCGCTCTCTTTGACCACAAAGTTTTTGGCGTTGTAGCGGTTCATGAGAGCAATCAGGTCTCTCTCCAGCCATTGCTCAATGCACCGTCCAGCTTCACTGGCCACCGCCTGGTAGAGTCCTAAGCGATCCAAGCTGACAGGGTTGAGAACGTAGCTTTTGCGATCAGCACCATCGGGGTTAGGACCGACACCGAGCTTGAGAGCGGTCAATAGCCGAGCTTCTGGAACGTGCTGGAGCAATGATGCCACACCATTGTGTCCTGCGCTAGAGCTAGCGCGGCCAGCAGTTTTGATCCTCATGCATCCCCAGTCAAACGACAAATCGTCGAAGATCACCAGGATATCGCTGATATCAAAGTCGCACTCGTCGAGCAGCTCGGCAAGAGCATCTCCCGAGTCGTTCATACCGGTGGACGGCATGACGAGAACTACATCGGAACCGTTTGAGGGAAAGGTCAATTCGGCTACCATAGCGTTATTCATTCGACCAGCCTGGAAGAAAGTAGCATGCTCATTTGCCAGTGCTTCCAGAGCAGCGAAGCCAATGTTGTGAGGTGTGAACTTGAACTGCGGTCCAACATTACCAAGACCAATAACAGCTCGTCTTCGAGTTGTAGTACACATGTGAGTGTTGAAGAATGGAACAGACTCAATTACTCGTTTTTACCAAGAAATCGCAACCACATTTGTGCCCTGACCTCACTACACATCGGTTGATGCAGGAAAATTTCCAATAGAGGAAAAGTGGTCTGGGTTTCTGTGGTTGAAAGCCTTAGTTGAATAGTGAAATAAATGAGTCAACTTAAGCCTTACCAGTGTTCATGTAATTGCGCAATACTAGTAGCAGAGAGCTGAACCTTTACAGCTTACTACTTAGTAATAGCCGCAATTAATCAGTTTGCACAGGACCAGCTAGGCCACTTGATAACAGCATTTACGTTGTTAGCAAAGCTTCGCGCAAGCCTAGTTTTTACCTCAGCGAAAGGCCCAGTTCAACCTGCGCCAGGTTATTAGACCGTAACAAATACGAAAGCCTTAGCCTCATAAATTCAAGCGTATTGAACACAGAGTCTACTACTGCTATGGCTTTACTTGATCATCTTCTCTCTAACCGACAAAAGGCATAAACCGACAAAACTCAAAGCATATTTCCGCCTTTTAAGTAAGTACTTGGCTCATCTCTCGATGTGTCAAGTAGCAATTTGAAGAATAGCAATGGGCAGTTCCCCAATGCATAGCTTTTGCTAGCGATGCTATCACTCGCAAGCAAATGAGAGAAGCAAACGAATCTAAAAACAATCAACCAATCAAAGCCATGACTACCTTGCCTATTTCAGACAAAGAACCGGCGATGACCTACGAACAGCAGGCCTTTCAGGTAATCGCTAAACTCTATCCAGAGATACCACAAGCGGTGCTCAATCTTTCATTGAAACCACAGCGACAAATCACAGTCGAAGTACCGCTTGAGCTCGATACCGGCGAAATCACATCGTTTACCGGCTATCGCATTCAGTACAACAATCGTCGCGGCCCTTTCAAGGGTGGCCTGCGTTTTCACCCCGAAGTCGATTTGGTTGAAGCGACAACCCTGGCTCGCCTGATGATGCAGAAGACTGCTCTGGTCGACATTCCCTTTGGTGGCGGCAAAGGCGGCATCAGCTGCGACCCACGCAAACTTTCGAAGCGCGAATTGCAGCAACTGGTGCGCAATTTCACCAATGCAATTGCTTCCGATATCGGTCCAGGCAAAGATATTCCAGCCCCTGACGTCAATACCACTCCCGAAATCATGGGTTGGATTTTCGATCAGTTCTCCAAAATCAATGGTGAGTCGCCGGCAGTGGTGACGGGCAAACCCGCGGAACTCTTCGGTAGTAAAGGACGGCCAGAAGCCACCGGTCGAGGAGTGATGTACGTCACTCGGCAAGCCGCCAAAGATATCGGCCTCGAATTGAAAGGTGCAAAAGTAGTAGTGCAAGGCTTCGGCAATGTGGGCTACCATGCGGCCAAGCTTTTGACTGAAGAGTGCGGCGCCCTTGTGGTCGGCCTCAGCACCTCCAGTGGTGGCATCTACAAAGCAGACGGCATCAATGTCGATGAAGCTCAGCGTTACTACAAAGAGTTCAAGAGCCTGAAGGGCTTTGCTGGCAGTCAAGACTTAAGCAATGAAGCACTGCTAGCTGCTCCGTGCGATGTGCTCATTCCAGCTGCTCTGGGCAAAGCCATCACCAAAGAAGTTGCAGAGAAAGTGCAGGCTAAACTAGTGGTGGAAGGGGCAAATGATTGCACCCTGCCTGAAGCAGACGAGGTTCTGCGCAGCCGAAACATCGTGGTTGTGCCAGACATTTTGGCAAACTCAGGCGGTGTGATTGTCTCTTATTTTGAGTGGTGCCAAAATCTGGCCAATCAATACTGGCCGATTGAAGAAGTGCGCTCGCGCCTCGAGAAAAAGATTGTCGCGGCCTATGCCAGTGTGTCTAATCTCAGCACCCAAGCCAAAATTTCGCAACGTGTGGCAGCCTATGTGATTGCCCATGAAAGCGTTGCGCGAACTACCATTGCCAGAGGAATCTGATGGCAAACGCCAATGAGTCTCTACTCGATGAAGCAGAGATTGAAAGACATTTGCAAGGCAGTAAGAGACGCAAGATTGCAGGAATAGCTCTTTTGGCCATTCTTAGCGTTGGCTCTCTTGAATTGTTTGGCCCCAGTCTCGGACAAACGACTCTCTACATTCTACTTGCCTGCACTCTCATGCCCCTGGGCAGATGGTACTACGGCCTAAGAGATGCAAAGAAACTAACCAAGTTTCAGCCAGCCACAAAGAGCAACCCTGAGCATGCTCGGATTGACCGTCTGCTGGAAGAAACACTGCCTAGCACTGGCATGAAAGAGAAGCCTCAGTTGATGATTTCACCGCGGCTTCAACCCAACCTTTCTGCCACGGGCCGCAACCCAGCCAACTCAGTAGTCATTGCTACAGAAGGCATCTTTCTTCTGAACCTTAGCGATGACGAAATCAGGACTTTACTGGCGCATGAGCTGGCCCATGTGAAGAACCGAGACCTTGCTCTCAATTCTTTGCTTTCTGCGTTGGCATCACTTTCTACGATACTGATCACCTTTGGTTATCCCCACCTTCTAAATGGGGTATCGCTGGCCAGTGAGAAAAGTGCCTTGATCAATCCGAGCACTTTTCTGAGTACACCGCTTGTCTATTTTGGAGCGCTCTGCTTGTTGAAGCTGCTTACACTCTATGTTAATCGCGCTGGCGAAAGCACTGCCGATGGCTTGGCAGCTAAATGGACTGGAAAACCATCCGCGCTGATTACAGCACTGCAAAAGCTTGAAGACTATGGAAGGCAGGAGGCTAGGAGCTCTGAACCCCACACATCTCAAATCAAGTCTAGCCATTGGCGGCATAAGCTCGGCAAAGAACACCCCGCCACAGATGCTCGAATTAAAGCCCTAGAGGCCATGTCGAGCAGCGCAGTGACTGGGCAGCAAACTCGCTGAACGAAAATTTGAAGCGCTAACAAGCTCTAGCAAGTCATAACTTGCTACCCAAAATCACTTAGCGCTAGTCGCTAATCTAATCGCTAATCAATTCCAATCTCTGATCTAATCAACCATGGACAAAACCGTTTTTCAATCTCTGCGTTACTTCGCTATTGGCGGCTACCTTGCCACCATTGTCGCATCGTACCTGATGCTTTCTTATCTCATTTCTTTCGGTGTCGTCAGGCTGCTGCGACCCTTGCTTTCAAAACCGCTGGGGATCGCCTTGATTGGCGTGGCCCTGGAGTTCAGTGTCATCGCCATTGCCCTGGCCTGTGAACGTACCGGGCAACAGCTGATTGACTTGAGCGACGGTGACAAAACCAAGAATAAGTCTGAGGGAGAATAAGCAACTTCGGCAAAGTAATTGCTGCAACGAGGAAGCCTAGTTACACCCAGCTAGAAGACCCAAGGGGAACCTCTGGGTTAATAACTGGATCGTCTAGAACTGAGTACACAGCAAAATTCTGTGTACTCAGTTCTTTTTGTTTGTCACCCCAGCTATTCATTTTTTCATCATACTATTAGACCAGTCTACTAACAGCACAAAAAGAAAAAAGGAGCTGGGAAATACCAGCTCCTTTAATTAGACGAGACACTAAGAGCGCACAGAGCGACTATTTGTTCACGTTGATTTGCTCAACAGGAGCGCCAGCCACAACAGTCGCCGCCTTAGCCGCAGCGCTACCATCGGCCAGATCCAGTTCGCGCACGGCCACCTGGGCTTGATGGGTGTCAATGAACGTACCGGCGACGCGGTCTCCATCGCGAAGCAAGGGAGTGCCCGGATAGACCTGAGTGGTGGCATCGTAGTAGTGGTTGTCACCCACCAGTTTGAAGCGCCACGAGGTACCGTTGGCAGCGATACGCCAGATCTTGCCATCGAACGACACCACTTCGCTGGCGGCGGTAGCTTGCATGCCATTGCTGGCTTGGGCGAGCTTGAAGGCATATTCACTCAGGGCCGTTTGCAGATCGATGCCGTAGGCGACGTCAGACACTTCTTGTGAGCGAGCGTCCATGAAGCCGATGGCCGCGCCGGTAGAACCGAGCGACTGGCTCCTGGTGTAGATTGCCACCCAGGTCAGATGACCGTAGATGTTGTAGAGCTCGAGGTTCTCAACATCGTACTTCTGCAGGCCATTTTCCTTGGCGCCGAACATCGTCTGGGAGACGCTGCCGCCGTGGTTGAAGCCACGCAAGCCAGGGTAATAGACCGCCTTGTTCTTATCGGTCTCGAAGGCCAGCACGCCGATCACGCCGTGATCATTCGAACCGCCAGAAGTCATCGGCACAATGAAGATGCTGTGCTCGTCCTTTGTGTAGGAAAGCAGTTGCCCTTCAGCACCGTCCACTGGTGTCATGACGTCCTGGTTGGAGAAGCCCAGGAACACCTGCAGCCAGGCACCAAAGCTCGACTGCGAATAGGCCTGACCGTACTGACCCCAGTTCCTTGCATACTCGCGAATCAGGTCGCTGGCAACCACGCGGTCAACCCACGCGATCTCGGGTGCTCCGGGCTCGTGGGCGGTGAGCTTGGGCTCAGAGGTTGCCACGTCGATGAGCAGAACCTGCGAAATCTTGCTGCCGACGATGTTGCCGAAAGCAGGAGTGATGTAGGTGATCATCCAGTGGGGCTGGAATTGATCATCAACTTCGAAAGTGGCATTCTGCAGTTTACCCTTGTTGTAACCGGCCTGGTAAGCGAAACGCCGAAGGTTCATGCGCCAGGGCATGTCTTCGAAGAGAGTGATATGGAAGCCGTCGCGCAGCTGCGGTTGGGCTTCTTTGTCTTCAGCATCAACCAGCACGAAGCCGGGGCTTTCGCTATGACCGCCGAAGAGCGGCGTCCAGAAAGTGTCGCCGCTGTTTGTGGGAACAAGAGGTGCTGCGTAGTAGCGGTGACCGTTGATTGCCTGCAGCGCCAGATTGCCCACGGTGTAGCGGGTGCTGTAGTTGCCTTTGCTGGAGAGAACTGTACGCGCCTTCAACTTGGCCATATCAGGCGTCACCTGAACGAGATGTTGCTCGTCGGTGGGCGGAATGATGTCGGTCTCTGCGGCGATAGTGATGTTGGGCAGCTCAGCGAAGCGCTTGGCGTTATCGGGGCCAAGGCTGTTGACGCTGATCTGCAACAACGGCACCATGAAGAGAATCAGCACAAGAATGGCTGATCGACCAATTGCCTTACCCGAACCATTAGAGCAGAGCAAGCCCACCGGAATGGCGGCCAAGAGCGCAACCAGCAGAGGCGAGAAGTAGCCGAAGAAGCTGCCGGTTAGGCTGGGCTGGAAGTAGTAGAGGTTGAAGCGTTGAAGCAGCAGATCAATGACAAAGGTGATGATTGCTGCGGTGATGGCCAGGTCGCGAGGAGAAGCTTCCTTCTTTTGCGAGTCAGAGCCGCGGCGGCTTTCACTGGGGAAGGTTGAGGCGGTGCTGGCGAGCCAAGCGGCAAAGGCAGCAGAGAGTGCAGCGAAGAAAACGGCCGTTGGCCAGAAGTGCAGATCAAATAGCATTCGTTAGTTCCTGAAGTTTGAGTTGACTTGAGGCTTCTAGCGCTTTGGTCACTTGCGAGATTTGGTCAGCAGAGCAAGCAACGAAGCTACAATTGCCGAAGCCTTGGCAAGGATGTTGCTCAGACGAGTTTTGAGATTACGCTTTTTAGTCTTTCGAGTAAGGCTGCTCGAGCAGCACGCCAGCGGGTAGGGTTCCGATGTTGAAGCTTCCTTCTTTCTCAAGCATTGCGCTGATGACACGGTGCCAAGTTAGGCCGATGTTGCTTACGGTCGCCTCCGGATTGATCCAAGCTAGCACCGCCGGCAGTGCAGCAACGACATCGCCAGCGATGGTCACCACGCCAAAGGGGCGGAATTCCAAAGGTGCCGGTACTTCACCGCTGAGCTTCAGCACCGCGGTGCGACTGACGCATTCACCAACCAAAAACGGGTCGAGCAGAGCATCGTCAAAGGGCATGTTCTCACAGCGCACATAGGTTTTGGTACCAAGGCCAGTGGTGTCGGAAGTTTTAGCTGGCTCGATACTTTGTGGCACTTCTGACTCAAAAGCCTCATTTAAGAAACGCTCTTCGTCGCTAGGCTTGCGGCCTGGCATCCAGCTGGTGTCACTGGTGTACATGAAAGGCACCTCGTTGTAGAGATACTCAAACCGCCCCTCGTCGTTCAGGCGAAGGAGCACAGTTGTTACCTCCTTGTCTGTCCAAGAGGATCCACCAGGGTTAGAAGGGTCCGGGCGCCGCACTGGCTCCTGCACCACAAAGCTGATCTCGGTACCTGGTAGCATTACCGCCAGAAATGAGCGACGGCTCCAGTTGTTGGTGGTTGTCGGCACATAGGAGTGAATCACCCCGAGATCTTTGCGGTTGCACTCGAAGCGGACGTGGGGTCGCATGCTAATGTAAGAAGCGCTCACGAGAACAGCTCCGGCTGGAACATTCAGCGCATCTGGGTCGGTTTCCGGCACAAGAACAGGAGAGCCATCGGCATCGAATTTGATACCAGCTCTCATCAGCAATGTCCCCGGGACGACACTGACGAGCTCTGAAGCAATAGGAATCAACACCCCGTCGGGGCGAAACTTATAGCTTAAGATGGTTGCGCCTTCATTGTCAGTTTTGATTACAGGAAAGCCATTTTTGGCGTGGAAGAAAGTCGGGGTGCTTTCAATCAGTTTCAGTTTCATGAGATTAATGGGGGTAATGGAGTAGGTGGTCGTGGAGCGTGTGGTTGAAGGTAGATAGCAAATAATCAACCAGTGCGGTTGCTTTAAGGTTAGAGCGCTTAAGCAGCGACCACCTGACGATAGGTCAGGCTGAACCTTCGTAGACGGTCACGACCGAAAATCTTGAAGCGACGACCAACACGCTTGCAGTCCTTCAGGGGCTGATCGTAGATGGCCTTGATGCGCGGGGCGAGAGTCGGGTCTTTCCTAAATGCTTTGCGATGCACTCGGGCGAGTTCATCGGCATGGCTGGCGCCAGTGACGAGAAAGAGCGGCAGCTCAGCTACGGCGCAGGCCGCCAGCAGTCGCTCAAGTACGTACTCAAAGTAAGGTTTAGGCAGCTTGTAAAGCCAGCGGTTACCTTTCTTCTGCTTGAGCTGAATCTGATTGACCAAAATGCCAGCTGCAGTGGTGCACACCCCCACCGTGAGCAGATGCACGCCACCGCTGCTGATGATCAATGCGAATTCGCCGTCGAGCCAGGTGCCGTCGATAGCAAAACCGGTCTCCGGGTCAGTAGACGCACCCGTGTACTCGCCAAAGCCACGCAGGTTGCAGCAGCTATGCGAGTGATCGATGGTGACGTCAAAGCCCTCCAAAGCAAAATCAAAAGCCATGAAGAAATTGTGAAACTGCACCACGCGCGACCATGGCAAACGCTCTCCCTCATAGCTGGTGTACCAGTGCCAGGCCGAAAGATTCAGCTTATGGGCGTAGAAGTAGTGCGGGTGCTGGTAGATGTCGCGCGCAATTTGACCATAAGCACGGCAGTCATGAAGTGCGCGTGCAATCTCGGCTGGGGTAAGATGACGCTCGAGCCAGGCCAGACGAAAGTCAGCAAAGCGCTCCTGCAAAAGAGCGCCCAGCACTTCAAAATCTGGCTCCGAAGCCTGCCAGGCCCCTGCCTTATGGTGACTCTTGCCGTAATAAGAGTCGCAGTGAGCTGCGAAATTTCCAGTAGCCCAGAGCCTCTTGGCCAGCACGACAAAGATGTCTTCGCTTGCCCCCGCTGCCTATATATCGAAGTTCAATTCGTCTCGACGCAGGCCCAACGGGCGCTCCTTGCGGAACTGCTTCCAAGCGGACTCGACCTCAAGCTCAAACTCAGAAAGAGCCGGATACTTTTCCGGCTGCGGCAGCCGAAGCAGCTCCAGAAGGGGCCGCGGAGCTACAGCTGTTGCTGTTGCAGTTTTCATAGTTCGCCTCGTTGAGAGTGAAAAATCACGGTATCAGCGGTTACCCTGAGCGCGCTCAATCACCTCATCAAGATAGCGGACGAAGAAGATCAAAGCGTCATAGAGAAAGTGGACAAGGATGGCTGCGACCAGCCCATAGCTGAACATCAAATAGAAAAAGAACATGCCAATGAACCAGGCGTTGAGGAAACCAATCAAACCAAGATATTTGTGTCCATCGCGGAAGGCACCATTTGCAGCAAGCATTCCAGCACCAATGTGCCAAAGACTCGGTGTCAAAAGCCAGCTTTCGAGCAGGCCCAATGTAAACCAGTTGGCGATAGGACCAAACACATGTAGTTGGAGATATTCGGGCACATGCGCTCCCACACTGGAGATAATCCAGTTATCCAAGACCACCGCCAATCCAATCGAAATGGCAAGCGACAGAAAACTAGAGCGGCCTATCTTGGCGAAAATTGCCATGAAAATCACTGCCAGAGTGATACCAAACGCCCACGGAAAAAAGGCGTTGTAAAACTTGGCTGCAATTATGGAAGAGAGAAAGATGAGCCAGCGAAAGCTGATTTCTTCCATAACTCCGGCGAAGACACTTGTAAAGAAACCATTGACGAAGTTAATCTCCGCCGTGCGGTTTCTTGCCGGATCGTTTCTGGTCAATAAACTCATCAGGGCAGTAAATCCGGCTCCCCAGGCGAAGATTGGCCATGAGCTATGCAGCCAATCGGAAAGCGAACCCTGCAAATGCCAGGGCGACATGAAGGAGAGAGGCTCAATCAGGTCCGGCCAAAAATGCGTTATGACTAGAGCAAACAGCCCCGACCAAAACGCTGTCACCAAGTAACTCTGCTTTTTCTCCTCGCTGGCTTGCAATTGCTCAGCAAGAGCAGGTTTGTTATGAAACCCATGCTTGCGAACAGAATGAAAGTGTCCATAAAAATCAAAGTGGAATCTGCTCGGATGCAAATACTCAACAATCCTTTTCATGTGTTGTTCCAAATGAGTTGAATAAAGTTGGATGGTCTTCTACCGACGGAGATAGAGACAAAGTCCGTCGGAGATTTCGCGAAAATTGAGCAGTCGTTTTTTAGCGATAAGTTGCCAGTGCTGTTCCAAAGCCCGATGGAAGGCTTCAGTGCCGGTCATACCACCGCGAGACTGGCCGATGTAAACCAGTCGGTCGCCGGCATAATGCTTGAGGGCACGGTGCGACATCGACTGATTGTGAGGGGGCCAGCAAAGCATTAAGGTACGTTCTGGGTATAGTGCCGCAGATGTGGCAAAGCCACGCTGGACATTTGTCCAGGAACGGGCATTGAGATGGTGTCGATTTTTTCCCTTTTCAACGGGGTTAGCATCGACGGCGATGACGTCTACAGCCATGGCCCGAAGAAGACTGGCCCAATACCCAGTGCCAGCGCCAATTTCGATTACGCCTTCAGGGCTGAAGGCCTTGATCATATCTAAGGCCGGTTGAGTTGGCACCGACCATGAATATTTGTGGGTACGTGCGTGACGAAAGCCCCACTTCCACTCATCTTCATGATTGCGGTCAGCGAGAAAACTATCACGCCAAGGGTTGTGCACCCTGCTCGCTGCAGCTTTCTTCTTCATGGCTACCTCGTGCGCCAAGTTCAGCAAAGGAATGAAAGGGCACCTTTAGTGGTGCATGGGGACGGACGGTTTGGGCATGAATTCGAAATCTTTGCCGTCATAAAAGCTCCTCAAGTCAGCGAATCACGAGAAGAAATTGATGGACCGACTATTTCTAGTTGGTCCATCTCGGCTAAGCGAAGCTAGTAGCCCGCCGCTTAGTCGCTGCTGTTGCCGCTGCTGTCCAGGCGGTCGAACACGTAGTTGACCAGCCAGATGCAGAGGCCGGCAACCATGGCTGATTCCGAATTGCTCACAGTTAAGCCGTTGGGAAACCAGCTGGCCATCGTTTGCAGGGTCCAAGCCGGGACGAACATCTGCAGGCAGAAGAGAACGATCAAGCCGATGCCCAAGGTGAAGATGCCGATGATCTTGCCCCAGAGGTTGACCAAGAAGCTGACGCCAACGAAGGTCACGCCACAGAAGATGCCTTGAGGCCAGAGGCCGCCGTGGATGGAGACACCAGGGGCGATGGCAGGGAAGGCGTAGGCGAAGAGGAGAGCCAGGAAGATGATACGAGGGATGAGATGATTCATGATGTACTTTCGCAGTGAAGTTGACGGGGAGTTGAAGGGGAGAGGAGAGTTGCCTCAAGCTACAAGCGAACGAAAATGAGCAAGTGCTTCGCCCAAGAACAGCTGGTGATAGGTATCCTTGTTCAAAGTAACTGTGGAGCTGTTTGAGCCTTTAGCTTCATTTGCTGCGGCGCCTTCTGCTGTTACGGATGCCCAATCTTTAATGACCACCCAGAGCTGTAATGCAAGTTCGGACGCGGCTGCCTTCAAACTCGAGATTGCGACACTCGAAGCCTTAATTCCGCATTCTTCTAAACCAATGGCTTGGCTCTCAACTTCGTGGATCGCAGTAACTTGTTTCATTACCCTAGCGAAACTTGCAGCGAGCATAGCTGCAGACAATGCGCGATCAGAAGCTTCAGATCGCCGCCATCTTCTAGAGGAGAGATTAGAGGACAACAAGTCAATTATTTCCTGCCACCTAATCGAGTCGTTAGTACCAGCGCTCAGATGGTTTTGTATTACTGAAATGACCTTGTTGTATCCCGAATACTCCTCTGCTGGCGCTATTACTTTCAGACACTGTTGGTGTTCAACCAAGAGAAACTCCCCAAACAAGCCGAGCGAATTGATTAGGTGTTCTGTTGATCGGATAGTGAAGTTCGGGGTGCTAGGCCACGAGCGATGCTGGAGGGTTTTCAGCTTTTCGTCAATAGCAGCGAGAGCAGCTGCGTGCGGAAGATATGTGCTTTGAGCGGGCACTAAAGACAGGCTGGCTGTGCCTTCGATTGTATGGTCTAGGTTGTATGCAGAAGCCGGAGTTCCAGCTAAAACTTCGGTGTAACTTGTGGTTTCTTCCACCTCAACTACCTTTACAACCGTACTCTTTGATAAATACATGATGCCTTCTTCAGTTTCGAAGCGGTATAGAGAACGGCCCCACTCCTTGAAGTCACTGGCGTTGAAACTGAATGGACTTGTGTTTGGAGGGTAGACAGTTACTTCGTACAACATGTGTTTCTCGGGGATAGAAAGGGCACCGTTATTGGTGCCCAGGCGTGCAACTAAGTAAAGAAAACCTGCAAGCAAGTAACACTAACGACCGTTTAAGGCGCTAATGCATCTGCCTTCAGGGCATGAACTGGAAGTGCCAGCCATCGCCGCTTGCGTGCGACAGCCGGGCGTAGATGATTGAGCTGTTGATGGGGCACTGCTCCGGCAGGTCCACTCGCAGTATCTCTTTGCCGGTATCTTGGTCTGTCAACCTGAGGAAGTGCTCTTTGAGCGAACCACTGTGCTTGTCTTGTGTTGAGGGCACGGTGAAGTAGCCATAGAACAACAAGCATGTGATGTCGTCGGGGATATCTCCAAGTTTGACGATAAAGCAGTCGCCCCATTCATCTACCGAAAAGCGATTCTCGCTTTGACGAACAGAGCCTTCGAGCATGACCGAATGCTCTTCACCGATGAAGGCAACGGCATTGTTCTCGGGCCGTTGATGGGCGGCGCAACAAAAGCTGCACTCAAGATCGGGCGCGCTCTCTGCTGCATAACCGCCGATAGCAATCTTCAGTCGCCGCGGGCTGACCCGAAGATCATAGCTGTCACCAGGCTTGAGCCTGATCGCTGAAGTGTTGGTTCTCATGGCATTCAGGCGGACTGGGGAAAGTTGAAGCTCAACTTGACGATGGGATAACGGCCGCTATTCTCGACCCTGGCTCCGATGATATCGAGCTCCATGGCCGTCTCTTTGTTCTCGGTGCTCTCAGCGTTGACGGCGATAGCGGCCAAATCAGTCGCACCACCAGGCATGTCGCTGACGTGCAAGAGACCTGTCAAGCCAAAGGTTGCACCAGGTGTGGTGACCCGGTAAAAGACTCCATAAGTCGCTTTGCCAGTGAAGACGCAGCTCACGGTTGAGACCTTACCTTGAAGAACTTCGTCTCTGATTTTCTCCACTAGCTGATTGGCCGCTGCCTTCTCAGCCTTCAGCTTCTCAACGTCGACTTGCTTGACCGGTTTTGCTTTCTTGCTATTGGTTTTCTTGAAATTGGCTTGCTTGTCGGCGGCTCTCTTGTTGTCGGCATTCCGGGCCGCCACGTCTTCGGGGGTGAGACGGATGAGTGAATTCAGACTGTTCCTGGAATTGCCGTTCTCACCTGCGCCCTTGAGCGGCACTTGCCGTTCGGTTGTCACCGCGGGACGAACAGGAGGCGTGAGAAGATCAGGACGTGCGAGAAGAACAGGACGTGCGAGAGACTTGTCGGTCATGGGTGTGCCCGCGATTGAGCGGGTAAGAGTTGGAACGAGTGAGATGGTCATCAGTCTCTCAATTACTTTTTCAACTTAGGCTAACGTCAACCACAAATTTCAGACTGAAGAAATTTCAGACTCCAAAACTTTCTGAGTCTATGCCTGGTTCTAGCACTTACCACTGCACGAGAAGTGCAGATAGATAAAGTGTAGATGGCTTAGAGATCTGTTTCTGTGGTTGTGTTTGCTTAGTTGAATTAGTTGAATTGAGATACTCTAACCTTGGCAAAAGCTTTATCAATTAGTCAATAAATCAAAAAGCTGTTTCAGTACTATGTCAGCAATATTTCGGCACGGCTATTACTTACGCCTAAATTCAAATCACTTCCCTCTTCGTAATCTACGCATTTCTGGCGATAACTTAGCTGACGCTAGCATACAGCCTGTAGACGAAAGCACGCATTACAAGGCCTCTTTCTGAGTTAGCATGAGTGATTCATCGGCACTATATTTAGTATCGAGATCAAATACTGCCAAGACCAGCTCGGTAGAATTTTTCCTAGCGCAAGTAGCCCAGATAGAGTTGTGAGATGTTCTGACAGCGTCACTATTAGTGATGGGTGAGACTCTGTAAATCGAGACAGAGAACAGCAAATAGAGACAGATTTATACTTGTCAAGAAGCCTAGTTTTCTCTCTGTCAGGAAAGTCTCGGCGGTTTCTACGAATGAGGAATCTGCGAGAAATTCTCTTTTTCATTTTCTTTGAACTCTTGCAAAGCATTGCCATTGTTAGCTTCTCTTCGCAACACATCTTGGTTTTAACTTTCTCAATCTAATTCATTTCAGATGCAGAGAGTATTGTACCGATGGTGCACTGTAGTCCAGTCTAAAAGTGTCTCTTCTCCTCATCTTCAAACCCAAGACATTAATCGAACCCAAACTAGCAACACTTACTTCTACAGAAAGCCTTATGCATCGATAGATGTAACAGTCTGAAACAGCATGCCATTGCCAATGGTTCGCCAGTTTCGCTTCGACTTGTCGCAAACAGCCTCCTTCTAGCCACCAAGAATTCACCTCAATCGAGAAAAACCATGTTCTCCGTCAAATCCCTCACCGTCGCTGAAATGCATGCCACCATTGAAAGGCAAGAAGCCGACCTGGCCGAAGTCGAAACGGCGATGTACGAGAATCTAACCGCCCTCTCTTCCTCGGCACAAGCCAAGCGCCTGGCCGTCTTGAGCCTGACCAAATACGCACGCAGCCTGCTGGAGGACACCACCAGCACAGTGCCATGCCTCAAGCTCAAAGAGAACCCGGCTGATGAAAGAACCGCGTCCTCAGACGAAGCCGACACGCTGGCTCAGACAACGATGCCGGACGAACCGGTAGAACTTGTCTCCGGCATCGCCGAAAGCCTGGCGGATACCCTGGGGGTCAAAGAAGAAGCTCTAGCGCCCTTCCTCGTTGAAAGCATCAGCACTGCACTGGCATACTGCGGTGCCATGATCGACCGGGCCAAGGAAAAGCTCGCCGAAGCCGACATCATTGAGGCCGCCGCCATCTAACTCAAGTAGCACCAACAGAGCACCCCCTAAGACTGTCCAAAGAGCCTCAGCCTGAGGCTCAAACGTTCTTGTATAGAGGAACCCCATGTTCAATCGACTCAAAATCGTGTTGCCGACAGCCACCTTCCTGGTGCTGCTGGTGTCGCTGTGTTATCTGGAGTTCCCAGTCATAACCGGCCTGATCATTCTCATAATGGTAGTTCTCTACCTCTGTTTCTACGATTTCCCCGGCATCGGCGGCAAGAAGAGGTCTTTCTTGGGCTTCGGTAAGGCCGATCAGTCTGGCACGGCAGCCACCGTGCTACTCTCTAATACCGAGCGAAAGCCGCAGCTTGCCTGGCCAATAGCCCTGCTCGCCTCTGCTGGCAAGTCCGAGAACAATAGGAATAGCTCCTTTCTCGCCCACCTAAAAGGCTTCTGTCCGCAGGTTGAAGGGCAGGTTGGCTGGCGCAATCCCTTCTTGCTTGGCAAAGCAAGGGCGGCAATCAAGAAAACCCTTGATGCGGTAGAGCTTTACTGCAAGGATACGGACATTTGGCTGCACGACAATAACTTCGCCCGCCTGCAGGCCGAAGTAGTAGTTGAGCGCATGGGTAACAACACCAGGGTCGTGGTGAAAATGAAGGTGGTGGGAACGGTGGAAATCAACCGTTCTGAAGCAAGCATCAGCGATCAGAATGTTATCTGGCAGCATTCTGTTACGCACATGGCACTTGGATCGCCGCTTGACGTTGCTTTGAACGAGGCACTGGAGAGCTGTTTAAATGCACTTCTGCGCGACCATATGATCGCGACTCACCGGCCCCAGCTTAAAGCCTCAAAGAGTTCCTGAAAGAAATAGCCATGGAAGACCTTCTTCTCAACTTCGTTGTTTCCGTCCTGGCAATTCTGGGCATTGCGATTAGCGCCGCGATGTTCTTTTTCAACCCGGAAGAATCGCCACTGGCCTGGCTTGCAAATGTACTGATGCTGGTGCTCTGCATCGGCATTGGTCTTTTTGTCTTCAGCAGGCCCTACCCGTGACTGCAATGTGGAGCTGGGCCGTCATGGCCCCAGCTCCATATTTTTCTCGCACCTGTTAGTAGACCGGTCTACTAACTTCCTGTAACAAAAAAAGACCCACAAAAAAAATTGACCGGCAAGAGGCAACGAAAATCGTTAGCCATGCCGGTCACCAAAGAGAATCACTTTGAAATTTCAAGCCCATCCACCAGGGTGGCGCGCAAGAAAGCAGCTAGCTCGGGACCACTGCGCACATTATGCTGCGCGGCAGAAACACCAACGACGAGATGTTCGACGCCATGCGCTTCCACCACCCGCAGTGCGAAGAAGCCAGATACTTCTGGTAGAGCGCGTAGGCGACGATTGTCTTGGCGTCGGCGACAGTGATCAGATCGTCGAGGGGGACGATCTTGAGAGTGATTTGCTCACCCTCCGAGATCAGCCCGGTGCAGCGACCGTTCATGCTCGCCATCTCTTCTTCCGTGACATCAAGGCTAAAAGAGAAGAAACGCAGTGTCTCGTCGGATCCACCAGGCGAAAGGTAGACGCCCTGATTGCAACCAGCCAGACCACTGAGGTCGGTGAGGTCTTTGGCTTCGATCCTGATGCCCAGTTCTTCTTCCAGCTCTCTGGCGGCGACGCCAGCGAAATTGCCCGAGCCATCCAGCATGCCGGCTGGGATTTCGAGGAAATCGAAGCGGCCAGTGGGAACGCGCGGCTGCACGGTCATCACCGAATACTTCTTGCCCCGGCAGTTGAGCACCGCGAGAATGCCGACTGAACCGCCGCGCATGAAGACAATGCCAGGAATGAACTTGCCGGCTTTGTCGACGACGTCAGCCTTGAACTTGATGAAGCCGATCTTTTGCGGGCCATCAGGAGAGCCGAACATGTCGACCGACTGGAAGTGCACAGAGCTAATCTTAAAATTGCTCGTGTCGACCTGGGCCAGCCAGTTCTGGAACTGCTTGGACTGCATCGCGGCATCGAGATCGATACCTGCTTCAGCCGTGTACACTGGTGGCGTTGCGGCTCGGGTAGGCTCTCCAGTGGGGGCGTCAGGGGTTTCAGGAGCTTGATTTTCTTGCCATTCGGACATGGGATGTACCTGCTTTTGGTTTAGAGCTTGCCGAGGAAGAGGAAACAAGGAAGCACCAGACGAATCTGATGCCTCCTTGCCGTTAAAGGCAGATATTAGAAACCTGCCTAGACCTCAGCGACGGCGACCGGAACCGCCAGAATGTGAACGCGAAGCCGGACGCGAAGCCGGACGCGAAGGCGACCGGAACGAAGGACTCGGAGCCGGACGGTACGCAGGACGTTCAGCCTGAGGGGCAGGGGCAGGGGTCGGACGCGGACGCGACGGCGGGGCAGCAGCCGGACGCGCAGCAGGGGGAGCACCGTGCCATCGGGTTGGACACTGTTTTCGAGTTGAGCGGTCTCAGGAGGGGCCAACAAGAAACCAAATTCGTTGCTGTACATCACCCGATAGTATTCGTTGAGGAAGCGCTTGCGATTGTCCGCAAGTGCAAAGTCAATCTGTACGATGGTGCCAACGGCAGGGGCGTCAGCAGCGGCAGGATTGGCGATGGTCATAGGAGTGAAAGTGTTTTACAGAGAGTTATTGAAATTAGCCTGCAAAGCCAGCTCTGCGGCAAACAATTGGCTCGTCAGTTCCTTCTTGCCAATATTGGTATCAACCTCAATCGGGTCGCCGACAACAACTTTGCAGCCGTAAACAGACTTGCCACAGAAGGCGCGCGAGACGCCAAACTTTGCCAGAGCTCGCTGCCAGAGACGAGCCTGTTCAGGCAACCTGTCATAGGCGATGTAGACCGGCAACAAAGCAAATTTTTCGCCGGTCGCTTGCCGGACTCTTTGCCCTATGACCGAAGCACCATCTTTCCAGTCTTCTGGCAAGAGAAGGTTAGAGTCGACCAATTTTCCCTGAGGAAACATGACAAAGCTAGACTTATTCTCTCGCTGCAAAACCTCGGCCACAGGGGCAATCACTGCGACCTGACGACGAACATTGTGCGTATCTACAGGAATCACTCCCAACCAAGCCATCCAAAAAGCCCGTCGACCAGTAAGCTGATCGATGGCAGCAAGAAAGCGCCAACGCCGCGCACCGATTATGTAGCTCATGACCAGAGCATCATGCTCAACTTGATGGTTGGGGCAGATAATCAGCCTTGTCTTGCTTTCGTAGATTTTCTCAGCACCGACAATTTTCAAGTCGCCCAGAAAGAACCACGAGGCTATGCGTGTTACCAAGAAAAGCACCAGCCGAGATGAACGGGGCACGTAAGGGGTTACGTAACCACTCTGGCTGCTAACTTTATCGGCTTCAGCCAGCCAGAATTTAAAGCGAGAACGAGCGTACAAAGAGAACGCGCCCAAAGCGACAAGAGCTACGGACAGCAATGCAATACCGCCAACGGCAGTGTATGAGAAGCTCATAGGAATGACATTCAAGATTAGGGTGAAAATGAACGTGAAAGTGCAAGTGACAGCAAAAGAGCGAATCTATTTCTTAGTGGCTGGCGTGTTCAATGGCCATAGCTTTGAGACGCTGCATATCAACCTTGCCAGTTGAGCCAATCGGGAGGACAGTGCTGATGAAGTCGCCGGCCTTAGGCAGCCAGAGAGCTGGCAATTGTTCTGCCAAACCAGCTAACACAGCAGCTACATCCAGACTTCCCAGGTTGGCAAATAGCACGACCAAACGTTCTCCTCTTGAGGCATCAGGCACACAAGTGACATGAACAGACAGCTCGTCTTGCCCGGTCAAGCCGCGAATTAGTGACTCAACATAGGCCATTGGCACCATCTCGCCGCTAATCTTGGCAAAGCGCGCCAGCCTATCGGTGATGAAAATGAAGCCGTCTTGGTCAACGTAACCAATGTCGCCGGTGCGGTACCAGCCAGATACAAGAACCTTTGCCGTAGCTTCAGGATTGCCCAAATAGCCGCTCATGACCTGAGCACCCTTGACCCAGATTTCGCCCTGATGTTCGGCCCCGGAAGCTTCAACCAATGCACCACTGGCGGTGTCGACAATGGCAATTTCAGTGCCAGCAACCGGCAAACCGACGCTACCTTCGCGGTTACCCCAGACAGCTTTGCCGTCCGAGCCAGTAAGATAACGTGGCACACTGAGGCTGATGATCGGTCCAAGCTCAGTTACCCCGTAGGCCTCACAAGCATTCAAGCCCAACTTGGCCTCGATATCGCGCCGCAGCTCAGGCTTGAGCTTCTCAGAGCCAAGCAACAGAACTTGCACAGAGGCAAATTGTTCTTTATTTGCTCGGATGAGATAAAGGCGCATCAGAGTTGGCGCGGTGATAAAGATGGTCACCTTGTGTTCTTCAACTGCGCGGCAGACAGACCGACCATCTAGCGGATTAGTAACATAGACTGCCTTGAAGCTGAGCAGCACAGCAGCCCAGAGGGTACCGGTATAGCCGAGGCTATGAGCGAAGGTCAGCGCGCCCAAGATTGTCTCATCTTCAACCTCACCAGAGGGAAGTAGGCGAGGTGGGTACTGCTGAGAAATAGCTTGAACATTCGACAAGATGTTGCGATGGCTCAGTTCGACACCCTTTGGTTTACCTGTCGAACCTGATGTGTAGAGCACAGCAGCGATGTCGCTCAAGTCAGCCGAAAGCCCTGCAAACTCGTGTTCAAATCGTGAGATAACTGGGTTGGTAAGCAAACTCTGCACACGCTGTTGCACAGTAGCATCTTCCAGCGAACTCAGCTGACGCACATCAAGCAATTCAGCAGACAATTCAAGCTTTACTTGCTCAAGGAAAGAGCTAGAGCTCACTACCTGTTCAATGCTGGCATTGGCGATAGTGTAATTGACGATATCATTGGCGTTGCCATAATTGATATTGACGGCCACCTTGCCAATGAGAGTGACAGCAAGATTAGCAGTGACGGCCAAAACAGACGGGGGCAGCAGAATTCCCACCCTGTCATTTGCCTTTAGTCTCGATTGCAAAACTAGAGAGAGAGCAACAACACGACTAAGTAATTGCCCATATGTAAGCGTACCGCTATCGTCAGAAACCGCCGGTTTGTCCAAGTTACTGAGCGCCTTCTTAACAAAGGCTTGAGCAAGGTTTGGCCGTTCTTCGCTAAAGTCGTTCAGACCAATGAGGGCAGGTTGGGTGCAGCCGACAGGATTATTGGCAAAAGAAGACGAACTAGGAGATTGAGTCATGATTTAGGTGATTTTGGTGATGTAGGTGGTTTCAAGCAGATTTTTCTGTTGCCTGTGCTTCATCGAGGTTATTGGGAATGAAGCGAATGCAAGCCACTAAAAGCCCGGCCAAAATGGTGGTGGCAATCAGTGAAGGGGCAAGATTGTGCATCATGGGGATGCGATAAATCCAGACACCAAGACTTACGCCCCCAGGGGCGCTAAGGTTATACGCCGCCATAAGCAGGCCAAAGCTCATCGCTTCCGCCTTACCAGGGCAGACGATGGCAGCGAAACTGAGCAGAATCTGGCTGGCAATTTCAAGGTTGAAGTTGCTTGCGGCTGCCACCACCCATGGCGCAAGATGCGAGAGCAAACCATTGCGGTGCAACAGTGCAAGCTCACTGGCAATGGAAACTGTAGTCAGTATTCCTCCAACATAAAGCAGAGGCTTGATGGCGAATTGACCAGACAATTTGCGGTTGTAGAACAGAGCACCGCCAATAGCAGCCGCCGCTCCAATGCTCCCAAGCATGCCCATCGCTTCTGCACTTAGACCTAGATGATCGGTCTTCCAGTAGCTTAGCGGAAAGGAAAAGTCAGGCAAGGAGCGCCAAACGGCAATAACGAGTATGCCAATCCAGAGCTTCTTTGATTTCATCGAGCTAAAGATATCTTGCCAGCGAAACCTCGCCGCAGAGCGAGCTACTTGGATTTTCTTCTCCTTGATCAAGGTCACAGCAGCGATACTTACACCGATTGATAGCACCGCACTAGAAAGGCAAGCGTAAGCTAGAGCGTCTTTCACTCCAGCTTGCTCAATCAACCAACCGGCGACGCCCTGGCAGACAATGGAGGAGAGTCGAAAGACAGCCCACTCCATTGATTGCCAGCGCATGCCTTCTGGTGATTTTCTAGCGCGCTCAACCATCAGACCATCCATAGCCGCATCACTGACGGCCATGGCCAAGGCTGAAATCGCCATTGTACGTGTCAGCCAGGCTGTGGAATGGTGAAGAGGTACAGCGCAGAATGCCACCGCGTTAATTAGAGAAAAGACTGCGATATAGCTTTTTCGTCTGTACCCCAAGAACGGTACGAAGTCCGAGACCATCCCGTACAGAGGCTTTAGCAGCCAGGGAAGAGTGAAGGCCGAAAACATCAAGGCAGTCTCGCTAGCCGAATGTCCTGCCGATTTAGACAAGAAAGTCAGCGGCAAAGAGATCAGCTGTGCTTGACCAAATGCCTGGCCGAAATATGCAATTGCAAAAAACAGCGTCAGCAAGCTGACGCTGTTTCTGTCAGATGTTTTTGGCATGAGGTTCGCGGTGCTTAGAGCTTTTGAGACTTCAAGACTTCAACTGCGGAAGTTGATGGCTGGCAAGCCAGACAACTGTTGCCAGCCCAAATGCTTCTCTGCACCGGTTCTTTGTCACTGGTGCTCAGTGACTGAGTCTCAGCGACTAAGGAACGAATGCAACAGGCTCGTGGCCGGGGCCGAAGTAGCTGCGGATAGCGTCTTGCAGGGCAGCATCGGACAGCAAAGCATTGTTGATCTGATAGCCGACTTTGCGGCTTGGATCATAGACGACATAGTACGGGTCGTTCTGCTTGGGCAGTTTCATACCCAGCTTATCTGAAATATCAGTTTGGTCGAGGTCCAGCAGCAAGAAGTTGACGCGACCAGCATAGAGCGGTGCCTGTTGAGCGAAGCGCTGAAACTGAGCAGTAATGTTCTGAGGCCCATTGTTGCGATATGCCATGATCAAGACTGGCCGCCCCGACTGATGAATCAGACGATCGACTTGATCGGCAGTAACGTGAAACACCGGTGGCTTGACCTTAAGACTGCGGTTCACTTCGCCACTAAGGACGTCGCTGGTCATAGCATGAACAGCTTTACCTTGTTGATCCGCCACCGTGATAACCATCTTCTGATCGCTATAGACCATCAAGAAATAGGGGCCCTTATCCCAGCTGGCGTTTCTGGTGATAGCACTCCAGGCGTTCGGATATTTGGCTTGATCAAGTCGATAGAAGTTGACGACGCCGGCATAGTTATGACTGTCTCGAGCCATCAGTTCGAGCTGTTCGGTCTGGGCAGCACTTGCTTCCTTGCTGGAGTAAGCAATAACCACCGACTTCGCACCAGGGCTCAGCAGAAGCTGCGCGGCATTAGTATCGGTGAGCTCTTGAATCTTGAGGCCAGCATCAACATCGTTGATAGCTGAGCTAGAGCTGTTAAATGGGAGTAGATTTGGGCTAGAGGGCGAAGAAGATTGGCCACAACCAGGAGCGACAGTGACAGCCAGGATGATCAGGGAAAGAGCAATACGATTCAAGCGAGACATGGGAATTCCTCTCAGATGTTTGGTGGACTGGTGGATTGTTGAATTGGTAAAGCGGAAATCTCAACGATAGCAGGCTAGCCTGTATCACAAGCCCTAGCTCGAGGCTATTGCAAGTTGAATTGCTAGCAATGACTGGAAGAAGATGATTCCGAAAAAAAAAGATGCCTGTTTTTATTGAAAAGAAGAAACACCTAGTTCTAGCAAACTCTGTACTTAGAATTCAAAGCCTCAATGCCTCAACGTCTTATAACTCAATGAAGTTTTCAAGAGAGGGTAGCGCGGCTAACAGAAGATTTTTCTGCCCAAAAGATACTTTTTGCTGTAGTCAATCCGGTTAACAGTAAGGTCATTAAAGGCCATTTCTCTGACGATAGATAAGGGTAAATCGAGGTTAATCTCCCGCATTTTTCCGCAGCTGCTGTATATTCTTAATCTGGCATCGCCGTCAATTATGTATTCCATAACCGTGCTCCAAATGCTGTCACGCAAAACTTCAATACGGGCGACATAGGCAGAAGCATCACGACATGACTGCTCTCCAATGACAGTGACTCTGCTGATTTGCTCCAAATCTCTCAATTGCTTAGCCTGATTGGGTAGCAAAATCCGACTGGTTTCTGCGGTCTTTGAAATGTGCGAAATCAATTGAACAACATGCGTTTTATCTATACTTTTCTCAGATTTAGCTGGTGCGCCAGCCGTGAATATGGCAGGTGGCCTAGTATCAAATATCGTCTCGGCCGAAACCTCAGCCTGATTCTTAACTGACTGGCGCAGAGAGCGAATTGCTCGAGGGGCAACACACTCGAAAGTAAGATAGGGTTTACCACTTGCAATTTTCTTGATACGGAATTTAGCAATTTCTTCTTCAGTGGGCAAGAATATTGTGCTGCCTGCAATGAACTCCAGATGGATTTTGCCAGCATGCCGTTTCTCCCGCCAAAAACCTTTGTTAATTTCATAGATGAGCTCAGCTAGAGTTCCATCACCCAAGTATTGCAACGCCAGAGACTCCAAGGTGTCTCCCTTAAGCACCAAACACCGTCTCTGTTTTTCAGGCTTATACACAGGTTCATTCTTCAGTGGGACCTTCCTGCCTCCACTAGTAGTGGCTACAGATTTTTTAATACGCCGTCTCCGACGTTCTTCAACTAGAGCCTGAAAAGCTTCAGCTAGCTCCTTCTGACTTGGTCCGTTACCGGCCTTAGGTGCCCTCTGTTCAATTTTGCCATTATTACCTTCAACAATCTCTAATGGTGGAAGAACAAAAGAAGACAATGGCACAGAACCGCTTACCATAGAGCCTGCCGTTGTAGGGTCAACAAGCTGGCCACTGACTATACCAACCGAGTTTGATACAACAGTCGAAGAACCACCAGCAGTTCCGCCGCCGCCGGTGCCGCAAGCGCCACCGCTAGTAAAGACATGAGCCCGGCTAGCACTAACTGTATTACTTGAAGTTGCAGACGCGATATCATTGGCGGTTACACCGTCTGGTTTTCTACCCTTAGATCTATTTGGCAGTTTAATTTCTGCACTGACAGAAAGCCCCTCACCTTTGGCTGGTGCGATAACTTCACCGTTTGCACCAGCCCCAATCACGGCACCTTTAGCAGCGGCCACAAAGCCTGATTCGCCTGCAACCAGCACACCAGGTACAGGGGGCAGAGACTTGCCGGTAGTCTGGCAAATTTCAGATTTTGCACTGATTGTGCCGGCTTTAACGATCTCTACCTTAGCCGTCAAATCGTTTTTGCTGACGACTGATTCGGCCTTGGCCGCAAGGCCTTTACTAGAGGTGTTAACCAGCAAGGGAGACTCTGCCAATGCACTAACAACCTTAGTGCTGGGCTCAAAGGGATTCTGATTAATCAACTTGCTAGTAAGCGCTGACACCAAAGGCACCGAACTAGCACCAATAGCTGGCTTGACAGCGGGCTCAAGATGAGTATTGGCAACAACCGATTTATCTGCGGCGGCAATGTTAACCGTTTGTGCTTGTTGTTGTGTTTTTGCTTCTGCTTGTGTTTTTGCTTGTTCTTGTACTTGCGCTTGAGCTGAAGCTGGAGCCTTAATTTCTGTTTTTACCGTCGCTCCATTTGCTGACGTAGAGCTTGTCTCACCTGAACGCGGAACATTGTAAGTCGCTGGGGCAGTCACTCGCGCCTCAGTAGAAACTTGCTTCCCAGATGCATCAGTTAGGCCATCTGGCCTAGCTGTTACTTGTGTAACTTGGTTGAAGCTCTTCAAGCTCTCTACTGGAGCAGGAGCCTTAACTTCTGTTTTTACCGTCGCTCCATTTGCTGACGTAGAGCTTGTCTCACCTGCACGCGGAACATTGTAAGTCGCTGGTGCAGTCACTCGCGCCTCAGTAGAAACTTGCTTCCCAGATGCATCAGTTAGGCCATCTGGCCTAGCTGTTACTTGTGTAACCTGGTTGAAGCTCTGCAAGCTCTCTACTGGAGCAGGAGCCTTAACTTCTGTTTTTACCGTC
>JBIPOV010000115.1:0-15567 GCA_044378815.1 Obscuribacteraceae bacterium (SeqCode)
GCCGCTCGCCAGGAGCTCAAGGACATCCAGACCGAGATCTCCGGCGCCGGCCAGGCCTCTGCCGAGATCGACCGCGCCCTGGAAGAAGCTCGTGCCAAGAACGACATGAGCAAGGGTTCCACCACCGACCAGGCCCGCGAGAAGCTGGCCGAGCAGGTCGCTGCCAACGCTGGCCGTGACCGCCTGCGCGCCAAGCTCGGCATGGGCACCGCCTCTTCGGAGACCGCGGCGCCCACCGACACCAAGTAAGCGACAACAAGAACGCCACTAGTGATCCAGAAGAAAGTGCGCAAGCACTGGCTTCTGGGTCCTAGTGCGGTCATTCCTTCTAGCTTGAGTCGGGGGCAGCTTACCTTTGCCGGTATAGCCGCCCCCGACCTCTTTTCCAAACTTTTTTTGATCTTGCCCATGGAAGGAAGAAAGAAGTGCCCACATGGCTTCCGTCGGCTGCAGAGCTACTCGCTGCTGCGCCAATCATTTTGTCTTTGATCGCCATCGAAGGCTTACTTTCTGTGGACAACGTCTTGATCATCGCCGCTCGAGTTAAGAGCCTCGACGACAAAGACCGGCTGCGCGCTCGCAAGATCGCCATGCTCGGAGCCTACGGTTTTCGTGTGCTCTGCCTTGCTTTCGCCTCGATATTGATTCAGTACGACTGGATCAAACTCTTCGGCGGCGGCTATCTGATTTACTTGATGTGCGAGCACCTCGGTGTGGGCGAATCTGGTGAAACCAGTCAAGAAGAGCAAATCCAGGCCAAAGCCGTCACCTTCGGTGGAGTTGTCACTTCACTCTTGCTCGCTGACATGGCCTTCAGCATCGATAACGTCGTAGCTGCCGTCGCCCTCTCGCCCAAACTCTGGGTGGTGGTGCTCGGTGTCAGCCTCGGCATGATTTCGATGTTCTTTGTCGCTGGGGTTTTCAGCAAACTGGTCGATCGCTTTCCCATCTTGGAAAAGCTTGCCTACCTTCTGGTTGGCTACGTCGGCCTGCAGATTTTCGCCGAGTACTTCTTTCACATTCATGTGACTGAAATGCAAAAGTTCGCAGTGATTGCCTCCATTCTCGTGGGCGGCATCATTTACGACAAAGCCAAGTTCTTGCATCCCATTGTCGGTCCAGTGTTGCGCTGGATCGGCGAAATCATGGACGACCTGGCCGAATTGGTTAACACCCTCATCAAGCCATTGCTGGCCCTGGGCTCGCTGGTAAAGAGTGTGTGCCTCAAGATAGTGGCGCTGCTGCGCCGCTAAAACCAACAACTGAACGACTCTAACCGGATCAAACATACTTATGTGCGTCTCATTACACCCCGCCCGCTTCTCCGACACCGTCGTCGGCATCTTCGAAGGTGCTAACGGCCGTCGCTACATGGCCTACCAGAACGTTGCCGCCAACCTGGCCATGCTCGTTGCTGGTAACGCCCCTGTCGCCACCGCAGCCAGCACCACTGCCGATACCAAGCCGGCACCGAGCAAACCGCTCAAGCGTGGCAGTCGCGGCACCCGCAAGCCTGCCGCCGGCAAGGCTTCCTGGAATTTCGAAACGGCGGTCACTCCCGCTCCGAGCGCCGGCGCCACTGCTTCGGCCATCAGCAGCGGCAACGCCATGATCCTGCCCATCCCCGACGATGTGGCCAGCATCGAAGTGATCGACACCACCACCTGCCCCAGCTTCCTCAAGGACATCCGTTCGGCCCTGACGCCCCGCTCGCGTGGTGCTACGCTCGGCGCTGACTCGGCTCGCCGCGGCAGCAAGAGCGTGGAAGTGCGTATCATCAACTTCGACGTCTACACCATCGTCATCGCCAAGAACGCCGGCGCCATGCGCAAGGCCCTGGCCAGCGATGCCGTTCCGGTCGATCGCCGTCCGGCCCTTAATGCCGACATGATCAAGGCCTACACCAAGTGGTATCCGGGCTGGGCCATCGCCGTCTGCTGCTTCAACAACGCCGACGCCAAAGAGGCCAAGCCGCTGCTCTTCTCCTACGAGCCGAGCAAGCAGGCCAACCCCGATGACTTCTTCGTGCCCACCCTCGACGCCCACGATGGCAAGGTGCCCAACCTCACCGCCCGTGTCGACGTCGACCACACGGTCTTCATCGCCACCAAGGACATGGCCAGCAATCGCGCCACCACGGTCTACTACCGTGACGCTCATACGACACCAGGCATGGCTCCTGGCATCGCCGAACTGCTTCCCAAGGCAGTGATGGGCAAGGTCTTGAGTGGCGAAATGATCAACGGCGACATCATCTTCCGCCGCAGCGATCTGGCGGCCGGCAAGTTCAACGGCCTGCGCGCCCTGCCTCCCGGGGCAGAGCAGAACGGAGTTAGCGCCGAATTCATCTAGCAATCACTAGATCGATGCTCAGCAAGCGCTAGTAAGCGCAGCAAGGGCTCTTCCCGCTCGGGTGCCAGCACTAAGCTGGTGCCCGAGCCAGGGCGTCAATGTCATCTCAAATAACAATTTCTATAAATGAGGAGGCACGTATGAAAAATACTAGCCAGCTGGCTAAGACCCTTTACATCGGACCCAATCAGAGACCCTGGGCGATGCCCCGCCTCTATCAGCGCTTCTGGGGCCACTATGAGCTCGACGAAAAATCGGGTTTGTACTTCGCCAAAGAAGCAAAAGCCGAGCAGATCCGCTTGGTTCGCCTCAACTTCAAGCGGCTGCCCCAGTGCTTGCAAGAGCTTTGTCGGCAGTGGAGAGTAACTTTCAGCTTTGCTGAAGGTGCAACAGCCTGCGGCAACTCCTCTACCTTCTACGCCGACTTCAGTCGCCACCCAGAAGAGTTCGTCTCGCCCCACATCGAGATTGGCAGCCGGAGCCTCAAACCAGAAAAGATTTTGGCCCACCTCGGACACGAGGTATGCCATCTGTTCTGGCGCACCCGAAGCGAGGCACAAAGACGCGCTTACCGCGGTTTTCTCGCCCGCAGTTGCAGTGCAGAGACTGTGGAAATCACCGACTACGTGCACAGCCATTTCGAAGAGTATCTCGATTCGCTGAAGAGGTTTCGTCAAAACAAGGTGCATCCCAACTTGCATGACGGAAATTTTCTGCGCTGGACAGAAGAGTCTTTCTGCGACACCGTTGCCTCAAGACTCGCTGGCACGCACCCAGACCGTTGCGAAAATTGCACAGTCGATCTCGACGAGCGGCTGGCCGAAATCCAAGAAAATCTACAACTGGCACTCTAGGCCCAGTTCTTCAAGGAGAGGCGCCCACCGGCGCCTTTTCCTTTTCAACCTACCTACTGCTTGCTATAGTTATAGCGGCAGCCAGCAAATAAATCTGGTCTCTAATTTACGCGCTCGCAGCCCAAACTCGGTCCGACTGTTCTAAATTAAGCGTCCAGCGGTCTACAATTAGAACATTGAATGCCCGGCCAGAACTTGGAGCAACACTTGACCATCCTTAAACGCTCATCAGCCAGGGAACACATCACTCAAATCTTGCTTGACCGTATTATTGACGGCACCTACAAGCCAGGTGAAAGGCTGATTGAACTACAAATTGCCAACGAACTCTCTACCAGCCAAGCACCTGTAAGAGAAGCCTTTCGCTACCTTGAAGCCATGCGGGTCGTAGAAACCGAGACCTACAAAGGAACAAGAGTGCGAAGCATTTCTGCTCGTGAGCTAGAAGAGTCTTCACAAGTAAGAGCCGCCCTCGAAGAACTAGGCGCTCAGCTAGCGGCGCCTCACTTCAAAGATAATGTAGAACAACTTGAAAACGAAGCGGCACTGTTCATGAAAGCCGCAGATGAGAAAGACGTCAAAAACTATTCAAAACATGATATCGAATTTCACCGCATCATCATTGCGGGTTCACAAAATGCGCTACTACTGTCAATCTGGGAATCAGTAGTATTAGAGAGTCGCTTCCGCTTGACACTCAAGAGTATCGGTGAAGAACAGCTCTGCCATTTCGGCCAAGCTCACCTACCAGTAATAGACGCCTTACGAAACGGAGATGGTAAGGCCGCTGGCAAGCTTTTAAGAAATTTGATCTGTAAATTCCATTTCTTGAAAATAGACTAAAAGACCATCTGTTTAAGCAGTATAATTCCAGTTCTGACTAGTTTTCCCCCATCCTTTTTCACACCCCCGCCCCAGCTATAGAGAGATTATGTCGACACAGTCAGCATCAAGACTAGGAAATCTACTGCAAGAATTTGGCGTGATTAGCCCGGAGGCTTGCAGCAAAACCGAAGAACTTTCTACCTTTAGCGGCTTACCTTTCGGCAAGTGTTTGATTTTGCTTGATCTAATTTCAGACGACGACCTAAAAGAAGTACTGGATGGCCAATCCCTTTTAAGAGAGGGAGTATTCAGCAAACCTGTGGTCGCCCAAGCAGTCAGGCACGTTTGCAAAGAGCATATTAGTATTTCCGAAGCCCTCAATAAGCTTGGCGAGAAATCGAAGACCACAAAAAGAACTAGACTGGGAGAACTTCTTAGTGACGCCCAGGCAATTAGTGACAAGCAATTAGAAGTAGCGCTAAAAGTCGCAGACTTCGCTTCACTGCCACTAGGTCACATTCTCACTAGCTTTGACACCCTTGAACCTGCGCTGGTTGATCAGGCCATAGAAATTCAAAGACGCATTCGCAAAGGAGAACTGGAGCGCAGCGCCGGGATTCAACTAATCCGCCAGACCAACCAAGAACTGAGTAGCAAGATTTCAGCAGGCAGTGGACACTTTGCCCTTGGTGAAATTTTGCGCTTTGGCAAGCTTCTCACCAGCCAGCAAATTGACGAAGCCGTGGCCGCGGCCAGCGCAAAGAAGCAGCTACTGGGTGAATATTTAGTAGAAATGCAACTAGTCGGTGATGAAACAATGACGGCAGCACTCTGTGTGCAAAGTCTAATTGCCTCTCACTTACTTTCTATTGATTTAGGCTGTGAAGTGCTTGGCAGTGTCGCCCGTTTCAAAATTAGTTCAAATCAAGACTTCGATGGCATTACCTTTCAAGACTTCCTCAAAATTAGCGGCTATCTCACCAATGCCAAATTAAGAGTAGTCATGGCCAAGCTTTCCAGCGACCCGACCCAAACTTTTGATGCCTTTAAGCAATCAATGCAAGATACTTCCAAGCTACGCGAATTATTGACTGAATGTTTCCCTGACGACGTTTCACTAATAAACGCTGGAGCTGTGCTCTTTCAGTTAGTGCAGCTGAAAAAGCTGAATCTCAATCAAGCCTTACTTACTTTTGCTTTCCGCAAAAATGGAGTTTCTCTCGCGACAGTGGCTTAGAGCTAATTGAGCTGGCAGCCCAGCTTTAGAGCTTATGATCGCGGCTTAGATCGGCATACTCCGCTTTGCTTTTGCTTTTCATGGCCTTAACGCTAGCCATTACGGCAGCGGGATCAAATATAGCGGCTTGGCTAACAGCTGCATTGGCTAGGGCATCTTCAACTGTGCGACCATGATTATAGTTAAGAGCAAGCTTCGATGCCGCCACCGCCAGTGGTGAGCGCTCAGCAATAGTTCTAGCCATCCTGAAAACATCTTCCAGCATCTGCTCATGGCCTTCATATACCTGATTAACAAAACCCAATTGCTCTGCTTTATGCGGAGCAAGGGGCGCACCGGTAAAGGCCATCTGCCGCACTATGGCATCGGGAAGGGACAGTGGCAAACGCTGCAAACTACCGAGGTCAGCCATCAAGCCAATATTGATCTCTTGAATGACAAAATAAGAATCGCTGGTGGCGAAGCGCAAATCGCATGCCGATATCAAGTCAACGGCAGCGCCAATAACAGCTCCCTGACAGGCTGCTAATACAGGAAAGCGCACCGTATTCAAAACTGAGCAGCTCTCTTGCATAGCCAGTACCAACCTTCTGAAACTCTCGCGCGCCGCCGGAGAGCTTGTATTAATCAAGGTTTCATCGGCAAAGAAGTTAAGGTCAATGCCAGAGCAAAAATGGGTTCCTTCCGAATGAAGCACTAAGACTCGGGCACTACCACTCTGGTCAAGAGCACGGACGGCAGCGGGAAATTCAACAAAGAAGTCTTTTGCCAGAGCATTTTTAAACTTAGAATTGCCCAATTTGAGATCAGCAACACCGTTGTCTAAGTTCAATTCAAAGCTTTTATAGTCTGCCATTTTCTCTTCCCTGGGTTTGAGCGACACAACAACAACAACAACGACAACTTCAGTCTAACTCTTTTCAACCTCCGTATTTGTCTCATTTTTACTAGGAAAATGAGACAGATAGGGAAACCGATTTCCAAGCTACACCGATTTCCAAAGTACAAGAATAGCCTATTGAACAACGCCGCTGTCTACTGAAAATGCTACAGCCCAAGTGGGTACTCCCAAGTACTTTAAAACCCTACTTTAACTATAGGCAATAGTAATTAAATTCAAAAAAGAAGGGAAGAGGAACAGTCCTCTTCCCTTCTGGAAAAACTAGCTCTCAGGCGTAATGCCTACAGCCGTTTTACTTGCTGCTATCGACCCTCGGACTGGTGTCCTTGCTGCCGGCATCTTTGCTAGCGTCGGAGGCTACACCACCGGTGGTGCCAGCGGCAACGCCATCAGCGCCAGTCGCGGGGTCCGCGGCTGTCGCAGCGTCAGTCGAGGAAGCAGTCGGCGCCGGCAGTTCGAGCACGGGCTTGACCACCTCGGCATCGACGTCGATGACATCGCCCGGGTTCTGAGCAGCAGCCTGAGCGGTCTGTTTGGCGTGTTCCTGGTCGAGGGCATTCTTGTACTTGGCCAGCTCTTCGAGCACGGGCAGCATGATCTTGACGGCCTCGTCCAAATCGCCCTTGTCCAATGCCGCCTTGGCACTGGTCTGGGCAGCTTGAGCACGCTCGAGGTGAGCAGCCAGCTCTTGGTCATCGGCATGCTCAGGCAGGGCGGCACGCTCTTTCAGCGCTTGGACGACCAGGGTAAGGCCGCCGTAAATCAAGTAGGGCTTGCCTTTGCGCAACTTTGAGCGCAGCCACAAGATGGCCATCAGGACCAAGAGCGCGGCAATGCCGAGCATCACGAGTACTACGGTGAGGAATGTTGACACGGTTAATCTCCGGTTTATTTATGCGCTGTTTCCAGCACAAATTGGGAGGCTAGCGGCGTGAGCGACTAGCCTCCAAGGTTTTTGTTTAGAGACAGAGCCTTGCTAAAGACAGAGCCTCAAAAAGCCCCATCCAGATGGACAGGGCTGTTGGTCAGCGCGACGCTGTTGGTCAGTGCGAAGCCGTGGGGCACTCGGCGTTTTCGCAGCCGGTCAGCGGGTCGCTGATGCTGTCGCCGCAGGCCGCGCAGCGGGGAATGGCGTCGAGAGCGGTGACCGGACGGGCATCGCGGGTGAACACCGGGCAGGGCTCCTCGCGCTTGCGTGAGCTGACGAAGCCGTTGAAGCGCTGGTCGAAGAGGTGGTCTTCGAGCAGCTGGAACTTGTAGGTGGCGGTCAGCGGGCCATGGGAGCTCAAGCCCTGACGGATTTCCAGGGTGAAGGCAGGGAAGAGACCGCCGGTGGCAGCCTCGGCCAAGAGATGGCCGCTGGGCTCGGTGCTGGGCACGCAGGTCTTGCCCTTGTGGTCGCCGAAGCTGAGCATCGACAAGAAGCCGCTGCGAGCCATGCGCTTGTCCTTCTTGAGCAGGGCGCTCAGAGAGAACTGGTTGCGCTTGTCCGGCTCGATGGAGCCCTTGAAGATTTCCTCACCGTCGACCAGCACGATGGCGGTGACAGGGTCGGCCGTGAAGATCACGAGTTGGGCAGTTGCCGGGTCGCAGACACGCACATAGGTGTCGGTGCCTTCCATAAACTGCTCAGCAGTTTCTTGGTTGCAACCGCGGGTGATGAGTACTGTTGTCATATTTTATTTCCTCTTACGGGTTGTTTGTTGACGAGCGACATCTAGGGAGAAGCCGCACGGATGGCCACACCAGACCCACTGTCTGACATGAACCATCGGAAGCATGGGACGTTACTGGTAACTGATTTGAATCGGTAGCTGTGGTTTCTTCACTTGCTCTTGCCAAGTTTCAGCAGACGCTGAACACCGGCAGTCAGAGCGAGGAGAAGCACCACCAGCAGGATGGACACCAGTAGTCCTCCAATGACTGCAATCGAAGCACCCACAACCGACGTGGCGTGGGTGTACGACTGACTGATGATTTGCATTATCCAGGGCATCACCGATTGCTCGGCGAAATCCTGGGCCACTGTCCATCCACCTGCCGCGATGGCACACCAGGCCACGAGGAAGGTGAAAAGGTACATGACGAAGCCTGAAAGTTTCATCTCTTTCTTCCAAGTAATGTTCAAGCTGACGCAGGCAGAGCTGCAGCAGTGTTCTTGAACCAATTGTTGATAATCTCGGCGTGTTGCGGAAAGCCGATGTCGTTGGGCAAACTGTGGTCAGCAAAAACGGCCACATCTTGCACTTCCTCGCCCGCCACCAGCTCACCGCCGACAGGTCGGACATGGTAGACGAGGATAATTTCGTTGGCGCCTTGGATGGGCGAATAAACGGCTAGCAGTCGCACAATGACGACCACCAGTCCAGTCTCTTCGAACACCTCACGAATCGCTGCCAGTTCAGCATCTTCGTGAGCTTCAACGAAGCCGCCAGGCAAGCACCAGGTACCTACTTGGGGAGGGTAGCGGCGCTTGGTGAGAACGATTCCGTTCTCACTTTCGACCAGACAGACGGCTACCGGCTTTGGGTTGTCCCAATGGACAAAGCGGCAGGTCGGAGCAGAACAGGCCAGACGAAAACGCTCGCAGACCAGTTGCTCAGTCAAGCCGTGACCACAAAGTGGGCAGAAGCGATAGCCAGTGAAGTGGGCCGGTGGCGGATACGCAGAAGTGTCGACGGCACTATCACTGTCAATGTCTCCTTTACCGACGGCCTCGGCAGTTAGGGTGAAGGCAGATGGAGCAGGATCATCGCTGGACGATGGCCCTCCTTCGTTTTGGGGATGCTCATGATGCGAAAGATTTGCTGTCATATCTTTTGTTCCAGAACGTTGCCTTTCGAGAGCTTTGACAAACTAAGGCAGCAGGCGCAGATAAACAGACCTGTTGGCCGCAGCAGAAATCTGTTCAGAACCAACACCAACCTAACCCTCGACCAAGCACTTGACCAAAACCTTGACTGGAGCACAATTCGAACCTAGCGGCTGCAAATACCTCGAACCATACCAACAAGATGGCAGGCGAAGAATCAGCAGTCGAGGTAAGGACGGAGCTTTGGTTGGTTGGAAAAGACTCTGGTGGGTGGTGGAAAAAAGAACAGCACTAGTACATTAGATCTCGCGCCCACGCCCGTACAATCAATATCTACAGAAATTTACACGCGCGCGCGAGTACTAAGCTTTCCTTTAGAATCCGCATGAACAGCTGCAGATAGGGTTTTCGGGACAATCTCGCACAACTTGACAACGCTAGCCGCACGAGGTATTCAAGCGATATACAGGAGCGTTACGCAAAGCGATTCTCTCTCGCTGCAGACCCGAAAGTTCTCCAAGAACAGGCGCCGGCGAGGTTAGCCTAGTTCTGCTAGCATTGCTCGGAACAACCTGTCGAGGCGCTTTGAAGCATTCTTGGAGGCCTCTAATACTTCTTCGTGACCACCCATGGCTTCATAAGGTCGCCAAACATTGGTGATCACTGACACAGCACAAGCTGTTGTATTGGTACCATCGCAGCAGAGCATTTCAGGCACGGTCGACATGCCGACAGCATCGGCTTTCAACTTACGCAGCATTTCAATCTCGGCCATAGTCTCGTAAGTGGGCCCGAGCAAACCGGCATAAACCCCTTGACGCAAAGGTCTTGATTCAGCAGGAGGCTCGGTTATTGTTAACACCTCACCAACACTAAGCAACTTTTCGGTAAGTTTATTGCGGCATTCAGTGGCCGGTTTGGCAATTGCAGGAATCAGCCCCGTCTGCTTAAGTTCTGGATTAAGGTGATCGCGATAGCCTGTCAGCACCATCAAATCTCCCACAGAGAAATCGAGGTTGAGGCCTCCAGCCGCATTGGTGAGAAGTAAACTGGGCACGCCCCACTCAACAATCGCTCTTGTGGCCAAGGTTACAGTGGGCCAATCATAACCTTCGTAGAGGTGAAAGCGTCCGCGCAGTACAGCAACTAGTGGTCCGCCCTCAGCTATACGACCAACAGTAAGAGTGCCAGAATGGCCGGCTACACCTGGCGCCATGCCGAAAAGATCTTGATAGGGCAAGACTAGCGGGTCTAACAATTTATCTAAGACACTAACACCCGAGCCCAAAACCACAGCTGCCACTGGTACTTCTGAGCTTAACTTCTTAAGGGCGATAACAGCTTCGGATGAGGTTCTCGGCGCTGACTTAATCATGATTCTCCTTTCGTTTATCTGTTAATCGCCATGAGCACTTGGTCGGGCAAAACGCCCCCTTCAGGCACGGCTAAAGCCAACACTTTTAAACCAGCGTGGGCAGCAATAATCATCGTCGGCACAGTGTTCCAGTTATAGAAATGGGCACCGACGCTGTAGAGCAAATCAAGCTCAGCCGGGCTAGGAACCGCACCATATTTGACACCGGCAACGATACCACTGCGCAGCTTACTCAAAGGATTTCCCATCGTCCAAGTCTCTTCCTGGTCGATGGTATCGGCAGCTGAAAGGTAAATGTTGTTGACCACCGGAAAACGCTCGCCGATGGGGTTATTCGGCCCGACCAAGGGACTGTCGCCAGTTAGGTTCAAGTGATCCGAAATGAGATGGGACTCCGGCGCATTATCTTTGAGATGACTGGCGGCAAAGCCATAAGCCCGATCAACGACGATTACTACTTCAGCCTTTTCTTTGTTGCGAATCAAATCGATAGTTGCATCTGAGAATTTTTCGAAAAAATCAAACTCAGGGCAAGTACCGGTAAAATCGATGCGTTTTGCATTCCTCAGCTTCAAGTTCTTTCCTCTTTTCTCTTCTCTTCGACTTTGCACTATTTAGCTGGCGTTAGAGCCGCTGGTATAAACGACTGACCAGCTCCGGTCCATCCAATGTTGAGCCAAGATGATAGTGATCCAGCTATGTCAGCAAAGCCATGGCGAATACCAATATCGGCTGACACGAGAGATGGACTATAACCAACTAATGGAACAAATTCACGGGTGTGGTCGGTTCCGGGGGCAGTCGGGTCATTACCATGGTCTGACGAAATCAGCAATAAATCTTCTGGTTGCATAGCAGCGATAATGCGCCCGAGCCACTGGTCAATTTCTTCAAGAGCATGACCGTAGCCTTTAACATCACGTCGATGACCATAAAGCGAATCGGTGTCGACTAAGTTTGTAAAAATGAGACCCATGCGGTCTGGTCTAGTCGAACTAATCTGCACCGAGTTCATATCAATGTCACCATTGATAGCTTTCAACGTAAGCTCCAGGCCCTCGACATTGGTGCCGGTGTGCTTGGCGTGAGACAAGCCATTACCGACAAAAATATCTTCGATTTTACCGATGCCGAAAACTCCTAGACCAGAATCTAAGGCGTTATCTAAGAAGGTTTTTGCCGGTGGCGGAACGGCATAGTCATGACGATCGCCAGACAAGCGCTTGTATGAGCCACTCTCACCGTTAAAAGGCCGAGCAATGACACGACCAACCCGGTAAGGTCCGTCCAGAATTTTGCGGGCGATCTCACACCATTGATAGAGAGTCGCTAGCGGAACAGTGTCAACGTGGGTGGCTACCTGAAAGACGCTATCTCCCGAAGTGTAGACAATGGGGAAACCAGTGCGCCGATGCTCGTCACCTAGTTCATCCAAAATCACAGTGCCAGAAGCAGGTTTATTGCAGAGAATGCCTTTGCAGCCAGTCTCAGCAATAAAACGATCGATTACTTCTGGGGGAAAGCCATCATAAAACATGGGAAAAGCTGTAGGGCTAATGATCCCCATCATTTCCCAGTGGCCAGTCTGGGTATCTTTACCGTTGCTTTCTTCTTGCAAGCGTCCAAACATGCCGGTTGGCTTGGCGACAGGTGCGACACCAGCAACAGGGGCGATATTACCTAAACCAAGCTTAGCTAGATTGGGCAAGGCCAAACCACCTAGCTCACGAGCGCAATTAGCCAGGCTATTGCAGTCGCCACTATCACCAAAGTCGGCATGATCAGGAGCAGCGCCAATACCGCAGCCATCTACAACCAGAACAATAGCGCGGCGGTTTTTACCCTGGCCGTCTTTAGATTCGTCTTTCAAAGCTACCTCTGAGTTGAATGCACTGTTAAAACCGAAGCTAACCTGCGCTAGCAAGCACTAAGCAGATATCGTTCAGCTGCGCTGAGAATATCGTTGATTATTGTAATAGCGCCAGGGCGTTTTTGTTCGCAAAGCTAATTGTAAAGCAGCTAACTGATCGAGATTTCGCTGTAACAAAATTAGTGAGACAAATACGAAGCCTCCTATTGTGTCGCCAACAGGGCCTTTGTTAGGGTGCGATTATCCTTTACACCCACAATCCTTCGAAAAAAAATACAAGTTCCGACCTAACCCCCCACTCTATCGAGAACTCAATGCTTTTGTCTCCATCTTTTTGGAGCTGCATAACGGGCGGTCTTCAGGTCAACTGCTATTTCTATTGAAATTTGCCAGGGTTCTAGGCATCAACTTCAGTCACGCAGACTGACAGTAGTTGGTGGTCTCTTAACAACAAATCGTCTGCACTAAACTCTCCGAACACTAACTGCCAATGTTGGTAGTTGTGCTAGGACCAAACGTCAGGAGTCACTTATGAAGAAGTTCCTTGCTCTTCTCGCGGTGGTTGCCAGCTTCGCTTTCAGCAGCACCGCATTCGCCCAGCATCACCACGGTGGTAACGGCGGCGTCAACATCCAGGTCAGCCCCTGGGGCACCTCGCTCAACATCGGTGGCCGCAACGGCGTCACCATCACCGACGGTTACGGTTGGAACGGTGGTCATCACGGCTGGGACAATCGTCGCTGGGACAACCGTCGCTGGGACAATCGTCGCTGGGACAACCGTCGCTGGGACAATCGCGGTCCGGTGATCATCATCCCCGCCCCCCGTCGCGACTACCACTACGACCGTCCGGTCGTGATCCAGCGCCCCTACTACTACTTCGACGCCAACGGCCGCGAGGTCTTCGTCGACCAGTATGGACGGGCCCGCTACACCGGCTACATTCGCGGCGACCGTGGTTGCTACAACTATAACTACTGCGACTAGCCGCCGGCTTCCGTTCTAAGGAATGGGCAAAACTGGATGGGGTACAGGGAAACCTGTACCTCATTCTTTTTTGTTTCGCCACCCAACTACTGCATATAATATCTACGTATTAAGCCGTCTATTCAACTATCGAAAAAATGTCCGTCAGCTTTATCAAACCATTGGTTAGTAGGCCTAAAGCATTACTGTATCAGTCATTGAAGAATTTAGCCGTAGTACCTAGCACGGCTGCGCTAGTTAATGCTAATCTAGTGTATAGAGATATCGGAGGCACAATGACCACACCAGACATGCTGTCAATCAATAACGTCGCAGCCAAGCTCGGTTTGTCCGTGCACCAGCTTAGACGCTGGGAGCTGATGTTCGGCCTGGAAATTAAGCGGGGCCGTGGTCAGCAACGCCAATATCGTGATGAAGATCTCTCCGTTTTAGAACGCATCAAAGAACTAGTTGAGCAAGGTTGGCCTACATCTCAAATTAGGCCCCAACTAGAAGCTGAAGGGCTAGTCTCACCGAAGCTTATTGGCGTCACTCCCAGCCCTGGTAATCCAGAGGTTTTGCAAGAGTCGATTATTGGTCTGCGCAACTTCACTGAACGCCGCTTTATCGAAATCTCCAAACAAATTGACGAATTGAGACAGCTATTGATCTCAGTCACCTTGAAGCAAGAACTTTCCGCCGACAAAGCCTCGCCCTGGCAACCAACCGCCAGCGAATTTATGCCAGCACCGAAAATACAACCAGCTCAAGAAATTACCATTGGGCCCCAAATCTCAATCGATCCTCCCAATAGCAATATGTACGGCAATTCGGGCAATTCCGGATTGATTGGTCGGCCACAACCAGGCCCCGGCCTGCAACGGCAAGAACCACGCACATCCTTCGAACCTTCAACCAGCAGCGAAGCTGTAACACGCTCGATGTCTGCTTTAGATTCGATGTTCAAAGAGAGAGAGAGCAAAGATCACGGCAGTGTTCAGCCAGAAGTGGGCACAAGCAGTTTCACAAAAGTGCCTGTGATCCCGCCGCCCGAGACCCCGAGTGCAACCATACCGCCAGTCAGACACAGCACCATACCGCCCTTACCGACTAGTTCTACAGCCAATTCGGTTCCTGCGCCTCTTGCAAGCCTAGAGGGAGAAGCAGAACCAGCGGCTCCAGCACTAGAACCAGCTGCCGAGACTAGTCTCAGCGCCAGCATAAGTGCTGACAACCAGCACACCGATACAATTTCGACTCCATCAATTCAGTCCATAACTTCCCTACAATCAGTTCAACCTGAACCAACAGCAGCAGCTGAATCAGCCACACAATTCACATCCACGGCAGTAGATCATCCCGCGTTAGATGATGAATTCAAAGCAGTAGAAAGCCCATCTGCTTCTAACTTGCTCGGCTCCCCATCCTCTTCGTTTAGCGTGCCCCCACTGCCACCGAATCCTTTCAAAACCTCCACCGAAAGTGCTGAGGCCGCCCAAGCTAACTTGCGCTCACTGTTTTCCCCAGCCCCACCAGAACCACCGCTGGGACTAAACACTGGTTTTGGGGCGAGCAGCTTTGCGCCAACTGCAGCAAATTTGCCCACCAGCTACCCCATGAACGAACCTAGCCCAACTGCAACCCCAGCGCCACCAGCAGAGCCATCGCAAGAAGACACTGCTGAAGAGTTAGGGGATAGCGAAAACTTCTTTAACGACAGTGTTGAACAAGCTGAATTGCAACCGGCAGCGATTGAACCGCCTCAACCGATTCAACTAACACCAGGCCCTCAGGTCAATTTTGGGCCTAATGTATCGGCACCAACACCGCAGGCGACACCACAACGAGTAGACGATAATTTTGGTCTTGGCGAAGTAACTGACCAAAATTATTTGACAGTGCTGGGCCGCGCCCTTGATTTAATCGGCTGGACCGATGAACAAGCCGATTCATTTTCGCTTAAAACATTCGGTGTGCCACACTGGGATGAATTGGGCCGCAGTCAGGCCGAAAAATTAGTGGCTCACCTGATTGGCTTGCTCAAAGAACAAATGGGCTAGGCTTCTAGATTGCGCAATTTAATCTAGACACCGTATTTACCCCACTGACAACAAGAGAGTTGGCCCTTATTATCTAAGAACACGCTAAATCGCGGGTTCTCCAGAGAGAGCGATCAGGGATGATTTCTACCGAGGGCAGCACCGGTCCTGCGAGCAATTAAGCAAAAGAGCAGCTTTCTATAAGCTGCTCTTTTTTGTGTGCCGGGCATGTTCAACAACTGGAGGTGAAAGTCCTTACACAGCCTGATGACGGTGAAGTGTAGTGAAGCGCAACGGTTAATCCGCGAGGAGAAGTCGGAAAGAAGCGTGAATCAA
>JBIPOV010000116.1:0-15566 GCA_044378815.1 Obscuribacteraceae bacterium (SeqCode)
CATCTTCAATTCATAAACTATTCGACGAGCTGCCAAGCGACCGGGCGGCATAATTTTTGGATCAAGAGGTGCAGCAGGCTGACTTTGCTTCGCAGTCGCCTGCACCCCAGCGTTATAGTCGTGTGGATCACCTGCCAAGAGAGAAGATTGTAGCCGCTCATACGCCGTTTTCCAGAGATCGGCATGCTTTCGAACCGTCGTAACTCCACAGCCAGACTTCAGCATTAGGTCTCTCATTGAAAAAGGTAGACCTGCCTCCTCAAAGTCTTCAACTGCAACAGCTATTTTCTGGCGAGCCTTTGCCAATCTATTAGCATTGTTTTTAACCCATGAGATTGGAACCTCAAACTCATATTTGCGAGCTTCCTGCCCGCGCCTGTGTGGTGGCACCCACTTAGCTGCCCGCTCAATTTGTTTAAGCCCGTCTGAATGACCGGCAGATATATCTTTGCTCTGCCCATGGTGCTTAGCCCGGAGCAACTCTTCCATCAACCACTTGCGCTCATCTTCATAGCCGTATCCGAGCGGAGAAACCATACGCTCAGGATCGCCATAGAAAAGGTAGTGCGAAAGTGAAAGCACAGCGTCGGCTCTTTGCGACGGTCCACTCAGTCCATGGTTGTAATATTGCCGACCGCGTAGCCAGACATCACACTTGATACCTGGCGGCAACTTCTTAAATACTGACTTCACTTCTTTGATCGACTCGGCCGATCCCTCTTCAGGTAAATCTCGCCGGATCGGAATAATCTCAGC
Organism: Obscuribacteraceae bacterium (SeqCode); assembly: GCA_044378815.1. Classification (GTDB taxonomy): domain Bacteria; phylum Cyanobacteriota; class Vampirovibrionia; order Obscuribacterales; family Obscuribacteraceae. The sequence goes on from JBIPOV010000116.1 coordinate 757, forward strand.
CATTCTGGTGCTGTTAGCAGCCCGAGCGACAATTACTTGCTTGGTTGAAGCGACTTGTTCTACATAAGCTTTAAGCCTGTGAAACTGATGATATGGATTGACGTTGCACTCCATGTCATTGACAAATTTGTTCAGGGCTTCTGCTGGACTAAGCTCATCTCTCTCCTCGCTCACAGCAAGGCTATTTGAATTGAGCCAAGCAAACCCAGGTTGAAGAGGAAGCCTCAAGCCCTGGCCGACCGAATTCTCACCAGGGTGTGGAAATATCTCGAGCGTGCCTTTGGCTACTTCAAAATCATGCAGCTTGAGCAGGTGATACAGCTGACGGTGCAAATCCTTCGAACTAACCGGCGCATCAAAGAATATATAGAGGTGCCAACCGCCAGACTCAGACGATCGATAAAGGTTGTGCTCAGAAATGCCCGCCTTCTCAAGCAAGCTAGTTATTTTCTGGAGCCCTTCTCTAGTGTGATAGCGGCTGCCGGCATCAATATCTAAAACAGCATACTTACTAGCCTTACCCGACCTGGTGCCAATGAAAGCCTTCGGGTGCACACAAGCAATAGCTTTGAGAATCTCAGTATCAGTAAGACTCCACTGCTCATTGGCCGAAATCCACGCTCCACTGCCAAATGGCCGATAGATATACGCATAGCGATGGAACAACGAGACAAAGCGCTCTGCCGTCTCCTTTGTATGAGCCGGAAAGTATTTTAGACGTGAAAATTTGACTGGCGCGGCACTATTGCCTGCCAAAGATATAAGTCCGGTCGTAGTAGTCTCTCTTTCTAATTTAAGACGAGTTGACCTAACCGGATCAGTGGCTTATGCTTGTCACATACAGGAAGTTTCGCAAAACCCTGATGTACAAATGCATATCTGATCCGCTCTTGGGTCTCAAACAACATCGCTGGCAGGCGGTGTTTTTTGTTAGTCGGTTACTTTCTACCTCCTAGAATTTCTGTCCTTGTTCACTTTCGAAAAGCCCTGGCAGGGGCTCCTCAAAATCTGTTTGTTTATTCAAGCGCTGACTGAAAGTCTGACGGTCTTGCCTAAACGGTAAAGAAGCTTCGAAAGTTTCTCTACACTAAATTGGTCAATGCGCAATTGCATGATTTCAGAGATGCGCGGCTGCTTTACTCCAAGCACTTGAGCAGCTTGCTGCTGGCTCCAGCCTCGTTGAGTAAGCTCTTCCTTAATGGCACGAACTAGATGAACTCTTAGCAACAGCACCAAACCATCTTCACCGGTATAACCCAGCTGCTCGATGATGCTTTGGTCCATAGCTATGTCTATCTTCGCCATATCGCCTCAATTACCTTTCAAATGCTTTCACGCCTTATACGGAATTTCGTATATTCAAATCGATCGTCAGGTCTCTGGTGGAGCCCGCTTACGCCGACTGGACGGGCCTCTTGCCCGTGGCTCTACCGGAGCAGACAGCAGTCCTATAGCAAAAGGAAAAGACAACTGAATGGAAGTTGCTTCAGGCTCAACGGCATCAACTTCGGCACCATTTAGTTCGACCTCATTTGATACAGCCGTAACTTCTTCAATAGCGTCTTCTGATTCTAAAAGTGCTTCATCGCCATCAGATTCGCCCGGGTCATTGCCGCTAGCTAGTTCTTCTTCAATCGAAGCACCAGATACTGGAGCTTGCTCACCCGCAAGGCTAATCTCAGTTGGTTGTTGTAACTCCTCAGAGCTCTGCTCTAACTCACAACAGGCAAGCTCAAATTTGTCAGCCTCTAACGCTAAATCTACTGACTCGGTGTTTGATGCTAGCTCGACCAAATCTGGTATTCCTTCAAGCACACCAGACGTCTCGTTCGAAACAATGAGTGCGCCATCTTCCATCAACCGCTGACTATCCAAGACAGCATCCAGAGTGCTCTCTTCAGTCTCCACTTGGACAGACTCGCACTCAACCTGGACATTCTCGATCACGTCTAGACAGGTCTGGGAGTTCTCTACGGCAAGGGTCTCCAGGCCAGCTTCAGCTGGAGCTTCCACTACAGTTCCGACTTCAAACAGTCCATTGCCAACCAAAGAAGGCTGATCTACAAGCTGATTTTGATCATCAGAACATTCGAATTCAGATTCGGCACCCAGGAAATCAAGTGGCACGTCAGCAGAAGCGATAGCTGCATCTAATGATTCAGTCGAGGTTTCAGGGACAAGGCTCAAGAATGTCACAACATGCTCTTCTTCAGACTCTGATTGGACAGATTTTGAAGTCAATGAGCTGTTGTCTGGACAATCTTTGAAACCTTCAAGCTGAGCAATCAAATCATGTGGACAACAAACAACTTTGGTCACTTCACCAATAAAGAAATTGAGTGCCATGTCTTCTGTCATTTCGTGACGAACTGCAACTGGTTCGATAGAATCGTTCATCCAGCGATAGCCTTCTTGCAAAGGCATCACGAAACGCTCACCCGGCTTGGGAATAGAGACATTGTCTAGTCCAGACTGGACAAGATATTTATCCAGCTGCTCAGCCAACGGACGCACTTTCACCATCTTTGATAGATAGACATAAACTTGGTAGGTCGAACCTTCGGCTATCTGAAATAGCTTGATACCAGATAGGCCAATTAGGGAGAGCGCTGCATTCAATCTAGTCCAGAGAGCTGTGTCTAGCTCTGGTTCTTGCGATTCAAATTGCAATAATAGGAAAGACTCAGTCTCATCAATACTTAGGGCTCGATAAGTTTTTGATTCCTTAGATATAGAAGAGAGCAGTTCAGCATCAGAGAGCTGATGGAACTGACTTAGATTGCGCCACTTAGCACTACCAACAGTGCGAACCTGGCCACCAAACCGAGAATAGAAGAGCTTAAGAAATGCCGCTTTAGAATCCAGCGACGAGGTGGAAGCAGAAGAAGCTGCTACCGGAGACGGTATTGAAACGCTAGTAATGACAGGACTCGCTTTCTAGGGCTAGTGCTAGTAGATATAAACGAAGGGTTGTTTTGTATGACCCAGAGGAATCAGTGTGAATTCAATTCACCTTTCCTCTATAAGGAACCGTTCAAAAATTTGGTCTTTCTTTTTCTAGATGACACCACTTTTGGTGACTCACTTTCGGATCGCGCTGATCGTAATGCCGATGGGACAAATGATCAAGCCCTTTTTGCCAAATCCCCTGACCTTTTTGCGGATTTGTCTAGACTGTCCAAACAGAAATATACAACGCATGTCTAGACAAATCAACCCTTATCCTCATTTTATATCGATCGAGTCTAGACAGTCTAGACGGTCTAGACAAATTATCGGACAAGCCACCACATCCGGTTGCCGAGATCTTCCTGGCGCCGGAACCAAGTAAGCTCAGATTTCGGTCTAGACAAAGGTCACCCAGTCACCACAAAGCCGTCCAGACAAAACCCACTACGCACCACAGGCGAGGCAAGAGCGAACGATCAATCCGTCTAGACATTCCGGGGCAAACCCGAACAAATGTGTCCAGACAACCGGCATAAGACCAACAGAGCTAGACATTCAGACTCGGCCCCACCAGGAGCACCCCTTCAAAAGTCACCACTAGCGGTTACACACCTAGCCCAAATAAGACATACAAAAGATATATCAGACATTCGAAACCCTAAAGTACTGGCGCTTTTCGGAAAAATGAATATAATTGTCTAGTCAGATGAAATGTCTAGACAAGTCAAAGATCCTAGAAATCGGAGAAAAAGATGCCACCAAGTGCATCCACAGGCACCACACCTACCAGCGGTGCTCCCACAACCGGCGACAAACAAGCCAAGCCCGAGCAACAATGGCTATATCTCCAAGACGCTGCTGAACTCACAGGCGTCTCAGAGAAGACTCTGCGTAGGCAGATAAAGAAGGGCGCTCTTAAGGCAAAGAAAGGTAGAGCCGTAAATGCCAAGATTCAGGTGCTCATTACGCCTGAGATCACGGCACGCATCTCCAAGGAGTCACCTAGCGACGATCTAGAAGACGACACTAGCTTCGATGGCGTAGATATAGAAGAGGTTAGTTTCGAAGAGGTCACCGAAGAACCAGCAGGTGCTTCTGCCGATGGCGTCAAAGACTTCTCGCCCGACCAAGACGAAAAAGCCAAACAAGACCTAGCCAAGTTTGAAAGCATGATCAATGTTGTGATGACACCACTCGTCAAACGAGTGGAAGAAATGGCTGTCGCTCTGCGCGAACAAGATCGTGTAATCGAAGACCAAAAGCGCGAACTTAGACTTTTACCTGATCTTCAAAGCAGAGAACAAGAAGAACGCAAGGCTAGAGAACTAGCAGAACTTGAAAAAGAAGCTCTACATAAACAGATTGAAGCTCTAATAGCTGAACAGGAAGCCCTAAAGACAGAGCAAATCGAACTGAAAGCCGTAGCAGAAAAAACTGCCGAGTTAGAAAAACAAGTTGCTCTAGCTAACCGCCCCTGGTGGCAGAAAATGTTTACCAGCCCAGAGAGCGCCTAGAGATAAACGATCTAACACACCATTTTCCTGAATGAAATTAAAGGACAAGAGTCTTGACTAGCAGCGACTCAGCACAGGTACTCTTGGTGCTTGACACTTCAACGTTGCGCGCGGATTTCAACGAAAGGAGTGCACTCATGAAGCAGATTCGGGAGCTGCGATTCGTACACAACTTTCAGATAGTTATTCCTATGGTGGTCTTTGATGAATTAAATCGCTTCATGCGCACGAATGACGAGCGACTAGTTACAGACTTTAACCAGGCTATCAAACTTATCGCAAAAGACTTCAAGAAAATGGTCACAAGAGAGCTGATTGTGCAGACTGGCAGGGACTATGATATTTCAGGGCTAGAGCAGCTAACTGCAGCACCTCCAAATGCGGAAGAGCAAATTGCTGGCACCAAACACAAGCTTGAAAGTATATTAGGTGGAACCTTCTTGTTGGCGCCCTATCCGCAGGCCGACCATGAAACACTGGTGAAACGACTTCTAGATGGTAGACGCCCGTTCAAAGCACAAGAGATGTCAACGAAGTCGGGAGGCGACGATGGATACAGAGATGCACTAATTTGGTTCACGATTTGCGAACTTCTACGCTCACGACCTAATTCTGCAGTTGTTTTCGTGAGTAACAATACAAGCGACTTTGCAAGTGGCAATAATCTTCACAAGGACTTTCTCCAGGATTTATCAGATGTTGAAGGTCCGCGAATCACATATTTTGCGAAGTTGAATGAAGCTATAGCTCACTTTAACTCTCTAGAATCACCCCGATTGAATAGTATCTTTGCTGCGTCGGCCATCCCGAGCATTTTAGACTTAGATGCCATAATCGACTCCGAGTTCGCTCACGACCTTCTGTTTGAAACGCTTGTTGAGTTGTTGGATGCGATTGACGAAGACGAGAGTAATGAATCTTTCTTCGTTCGTTCGACCTTTAGCAGTTTTGTGTTGTTAGATGCCAGTGTCTCTAAAGAATCCCTAGCGGCAGACAACACCAGCTGGATAGTAGACGCCACGTACATTGCAAAAATGAGCCTTCTCTATCACCATTCATACGGCGATCACCCAATTGATCGCACAGAACAACGCGGCCTTAGAATTTCTGCAAAATTGATAGTCGACACTGAAGCGTTGTCACTTACAAATTTGTCCGTGCTCAAAACTGTGGATGAACCACTTTCCGACTGCTTTATCAGAGCTCAAGACATAGATACTCCATTGCGTGGATTTTCGACCCTCATAGTCGAACCATCAGAACTCAATGCAATTGCAAAGGAGCGAGTCTTCTTGGACCACTCCGAGTTTGAGAAAACGATGATCAGCTTAGGAGCCGAACGAGACACACTCAACAGGGAAGATTCTAGAAATACAGTAAACGTGTTTTATGTTCCACAAGTATCAAAAGCCCTGCTTGAGAAGTACGAACTGATTAAGTCCTAGTACTAATTCCTAACTTGGTTCAATTAAGCTGCTGCCTGAACGCCGTATCATCGGATCCCATCCATCAGCTCGCATTGTCGTGAAAATTTGCTCGAAAATATCCTGCAGATTTTTGACTGGCTCGACAGGGGTAAGGGCACGTAACTGCAGGAACGGATCACTTGGAGAATTAAAGACCGCTTTTACAACACCGACCAAAGCAAGGGCTCCTGAATGTCGTATCACGTTTCCATTTCCATCAATGTCCCACTGGATTGGAACGAGATAGACAGGGGAACCACTTGCTCCTTCGTAAGTACCTAAATCTATGAGCCATGCCTGTTCTGGCCCGCAACCTCTTCGGGAATCGCACCATGACTCATCTGTCACTAACGCCAATTTTCCAAATCGACAAACCGCATGATTCCGCTCAATTCCGGAATAGTTTTGCAAAAGAGACACACTCATAGTGTCACGCCCCTCCACAAAGGAGGGGCAATTGGCTGCCAGATTTCCAAAGACAACAGATGCACAGGTACTAACTACATTACTCTGGGGAAGTGCTGCTGGGACTACAGCTAGATCAACAGCTGGATTTGAATGTACAAATACGTTGTCAGCTACTTTCAGTTCAGATACAAGATATTTATCGCCAGAAGGAGCATTGAGCCGCACGCGGACCTTTCCATAAAACTGGCTACCATTGAAGGTTCCGTTTGGATCACGATCTATATTTTGTAAAACGTGTTTGTTGGTAACGATAAAGGGGCTGTAGCGGTTAGGGTTGTTATTATCAGAAACCCTTACTACAAATGCGGTTCCAATTGGACTACTTTCCGAACCGTTTTCCGAAAGTATAAAGACGACTGAATTTTTTAAAGCTGAAAACACAGATTCCGAACCGAAAGCATTCATTTCAACTCCAATATTGATCTTTGTTTCTCTCTGCCTCACAGGGAAGAGGCTTTGGTTCTTGTTCAGGGGTTTTCTCTGTCACAAGGAATTATTTGGTCAGCTAAATAAATGTTCCCAAATTAAACGAAATTGAAAAGATCACCACTAGTCGCAAACAAAATAGGTATTTCGTTTACTACAATTCCCCCACCATTTCACACTCTCCAGCCTTGCACCCAAAACTGAGCCCTGTATAATAAACAAAATAGCTCTATACGGAAGTTTTGTTCACATGCCCGGCAAAGCCAAAGTTCTAAGTTCCAAAGAGATCCAAACTGTCCTTAAAGTACTAAAAAACGATCGCGACCAAGCACTCTTTGCCACCGGCCTATACACAGGTCTTCGAATCTCGGAAATCATCGCCATCGGACAAAACGACGTCTTCACCACCAGCGGTGGCATACGTAACATTCTTAAAATCACCAGACTAAAAAAGAAAAATACCGTCTACAGCAACATCCCAATCCACCCCAAGCTGCGCGAACAACTAGCCAGCTACAAGAAAACCCTAGACAAGATGCCAGAACCCTCTCCCTGGCTCTTCCCATCATCAGACAACCCCGACAACCACATCGGCCGCATCCGCGCCCACAACATCCTCACAGAAGCCTTCCAAAACGTCGGCATCGAAGAAGCCTCCACCCATTCAATGCGGCGGACCTGCTTGACCAACATGTCCCGCGCTGGCATTCCACTACGCACAATCCAAGAAATCTCCGGCCACAGCAACCTAGGCCAGCTGCAAGAATACCTAGCGGTAGACCCGGCTGATAGTCATAGGGCTATAATGAGCTTGAAGTATTAAGGACATGCAGCGAGCTATGGCGATTACGGTAAAAACGCGCGTAATGATTTGGGGCAGAGCTGCCCACCGTTGCTCGTGGTGTCGGAAGGAACTTGAAGTTGATGATGGTGTTGTAAAACAGCCCTCTCTTGTGGGCGAAATTGCGCATATGGTTGCCGAAAAGGATGATGGTCCGAGAGGCAACCCTAACATGCCAGTTGAAGAACGAAACGCATACGAGAATTTACTGCTGCTATGCCTGGATCATCACAAGTTTGTTGATGATAATCCAATTGAATATTCTATTGAACGATTGACCGCAATAAAGCAGAGCCACGAGGAATGGGTGCAAAAATCTTTAGCGGATTTCAAACCTACAAATCAGCGAAATGCTGAAACTTACGCCGCTTATATCGAGCAATGGAGTCTTCGGGCGCGTCTGAACGAGTGGACTGAGTGGACTGCTGCCATTATGCGAGGCGGAACTCCACAGATATCGAGACGATCTTATGATGATCTATCCGCTCTTTGCGATTGGCTATTTAAACGTATTTGGCCACCAATCTTTCCTTCACTAGCAAGGGCGTTAAAGGACTTCCACCTCGTACTGTCAGACTTTCTAAAAACGTTAGCTAATCACCTTGATTTTGATGGCAAAGACAACAGACTGATCACACGCAAGTTTTATAAAACAACGGGAGAGTGGCTTGATACCGACGAGTATCGAAGACTATCCGACGAGTACGATTTCCATGTAGATCTGGTTTTCGATCTCTTACTTGAGTTAACTAGGACAGCCAACCGCGTATGTGATGAAGTTAGAGCAAATATTGACGCAGCATTTAGAGTAGAGGAAGGTGTGCTTGTCGCCGCTACTAGTGATGTACTTGGCAGTACAAAGATCCGCGCAGAGTATGAAAATGATTCAGTTCGCTACCCGGGACTTAAGGCCTTCAAGTTTGAGCGGAAAAACCGAGACTATAATTTTGGTCGTGGGTCAACGGCAAAAGATTTAGGCGAAACCGACGAACAGTTCCATGATGAAGGACTAGCGCAGGCCGTAGACCAGCTCTGTGGAAAATTGGCAGATTTTAAAACGGCCGAAAATAAAGCAGAAGCGGATATAAGAAAGCTGGAGGCTTTGTTTGCGAAAGCTGGCATAAGTGTCGAGCATTGGATTACTGGCCCTAATGACGATCCTCTTGATTCTAATGAAATTCGCTCTCTTGGTTGGGCAGAACTTGAAGGCAAATGGAGAATAGTGCATCATTCATCGCATTATGAACACGGAGGCAGGTCGCAAACAGCGCTAACAGACATGCCAGTTCGAACTAAATTGGCATGCGTTCCCTATTTAATAGTTCTGTTGACGGAAATTGCAAAAATAGTTCCTGATGCACACCTTGAGTTTGTCAACGATAAATAGTCAAATATCTGTCCAAGACGGGATAAAGCTATGAGACCATATCGTTTAAAGTTATAACAGCTAAATGGAGCTATACACAGTTGCCCGAAAACAACGATGCTAAAGAACTGAGGCGCCAGCAGCAGCAAGGCCTTGGAAAAGCAATTGATTCCTGGGAGCAAGCAGGAACTCGCTATGTGCGCGTGAACGGTAAGGTCTATCAATCAAGCAGGTGGCGAACATTCGAAGATTTCCTTTTCAATTTTGTTAACCATCTACTGACTCCAGAGTGGACGACACCAGAGCTAGCAAAGCCTGTAGAATTGCAACATCCGCTGATACAGTGGTATGTCAAACTTTGTACTTTTCAACAGCAACAGTCCAAGTCGACTAATCGCGATGTCTATTTTTCTACGCCCACTGGAGCGGTCAAAGCCTATTTGCATGTGGCTTACAACCTTTACTTATGCGCACATAATGAGGCTTTGATCGACAGTTTACTCGTGCGTCTTCGCAATAAGGATCAGTTTGAAGGTGCACTTTACGAGACATATGTTATTGCCAGTTTTATAAAATCTGGTTTCAAAATCGAACTTGAAGATGAGTCAGATTCAACGGTTTCTCACTGTGAATTCACAGCCATCAATCAAAAGAGCGGGCGAACTTTTTCGGTCGAAGCGAAAGCAACGACACTTTCATCAGAACGTTCTGGACATGGAATAAAGCCACCAAGAGTTAGAGACCGCCTTTTTAAGGCATTAAAGAAAAAGTCATCCCATGAACGAATAGTTTTCATCGAGTTAAATCGTGCAGAAGAAGCCACTAGGGAAAATTTGCCTGACTGGTTAAAAGTCGTCGACGAGGAACTAAAGCAAGCTGAACTGGATTTCAAGATCGAAGAAAACCCAAGTGCCTACGTTTTTGTGACCAATCATAACTTCATGCATTGGTTAGATTCACCGAGCCAACCTGAATTTCAGTTTGCAGCCGGTTACAAAATACCCGATTTCCCGCCTTACAAGCTTGGGGAATGCACTATGGCCGAGTTAGTCGCCGCAAGGGAAAAGCATAGGGAGATTTTGCATTTACTGGATGCGTTGAATGTTTATGCCAAGGTCCCAAGTACCTTTGATGATAGAGCACCGGAAGAAGTTTTTGACGACGCGCAGCCGCCACAAGTTGGTCAAAAGTCCTGGATTCCGGATGTGAATGGTGTTTTAGTACAAGGTGAACTCATTTCTGGCCAAGTTTTAGAACCGGAGAGTATGGCCTACTGCCAATTTCGCACAGATAAAGGCTTCTGTATCGTGACGCTTCCATTGACACCAGCAGAGATGGCAATTTATCGACGCTCTCCTCAAACCTTTTTTGGTGTTGTACAGCAAGCTCCGAATACGATTACAGAACCACATGAATGCTTTGATTTTATCTACAGTAGTTTCAAAAACACCAGCAAAGAAGTTTTGTTGAAGTTAGTTGAAAGCTGGCCTGATTTCCACACACTAAAGAAATTGGATCAACACCAGTTGGCGAAAATTTATTCTGAAAGAGCAGCTACAGATATGTGGCTAGATGGCCAAAACAGTTCGGAATCGTGATAGGGTCCCAACTCGCCAATGATATCCGGATTGTATTCGGCAAGAGTCAAAATTTTACTCACGCTACAAAATAGTCATTTAAAATTACGACTCTGCAATAGGCATTAGAGAACTCTGTGAAGATCACCGATCCTGAGCTGCATGTTGTCATTCAAAATTTTTGTTTGGTTTGCAGAACATTGATAAAGTGACTGGATAAGTGACACAAAATCAACCGTTTTTACCTGAAAATAAAATGTCCCACAAACGGCCGTATAATTGACAGCACAAAAAGGGGGGAGCAAAAACATTGCTAATTGGCTACATGCGGGTTTCAACGGCTGACGGCTCCCAAACTGTCGACTTACAGAAGGACGCTCTCACAGCCGCTGGCGTCACAAAGAAGCGCATGTATGAGGACCGAGCCTCCGGTAAGAAAGACGACCGCCCTAGTCTAGAGAAGTGCCTCAAAGCACTTAGAGAAGGCGATACCCTAATTGTTTGGAAGCTCGATCGTCTTGGCCGCGACCTTACTCACTTGGTCAATCTCATTCAGGAGCTATCAAGGCGCGGAGTTAAGCTTAAGGTTCTAACCGGCCAGGGTGCCAATATCGACACGACCACTGCTTCCGGCAAACTGGTCTTTGGAATCTTCGCAGCAATCGCCGAATTTGAAGCTGCCCTTATCTCTGAGCGAACAAGGGCCGGTCTAGCCGCCGCCAGAGCACGAGGAAGAGTTGGTGGCCGTCGTCATACAATGACGCCGGCGAAAGTGCACATGGCCAAGGCAGCAATGGGCAAAGCCGGTACTGTAGTCAATGATCTGTGCCAGGAGCTGGGTATAAGCCGTCAAACTCTCTACCGCTATGTCAGCCCGACTGGGACCTTAAGGCCTGACGGGAAGAAACTGCTCAAGAAAAAGTAACAGGCGCTCTCACTTTGCAAGCTAGCCTAAAATGGTTGCTGGCACTGTCAATTGGCGAATACTTTTGCCGAATTCTTGGCACATTATTTGGCAATGCCCAAATGAATTACCAGGAAAGGCTTTCACCCATTCAGCATAGCAAAAACTGGCAAGAAATGAACAAAGGCAGCTAAACTCGCACAAGCATAGTTCGGTCATCGTAAAACGAAACTCAGCACGCGCTACATTAGTGTTTTAGCCATTCTCCGTGTACTTTAGAGGCCCCAATACTAGTCACTTAGGAGTGCAACCGTTCGCCAAATATTTCGCCAACATTGCCAAAGATCTCGCCAGAAAACCGGCAATTTATTGCGCCAAGTTACACCTCATGTCGCACTAATTCGCCAAGTTACACCCAACCCTAAACTAAAACATTCTATAGTAGGAAAATTTCAAGAGATAAAAAAGAGTGCCACCAGCTACGGTGACACTCCAAAAAATCAGTCGCTCCTCTCAACTAAGAGAGGAGCGGCAGCACAGATACACACTATACGACTTCACTCTCCCAGCTTGCTAACTTCAGGCTTCTTCGGAAACCCATAGCTCCTGACCATCACCTGTATCAATGGTACCAGCAAAAGCCTCTACGTTTTTACATTTATCCCAAGAAAACTTGACAGATACACCAGAATCAAATCCAAGGGACATTGATTTAGAGCTGTCATCTATTCGCTCTAAAGTAGCGCCGATTAAATCACTTATACACGCTGATTTCGGGACAATCTCGTACTCGCAGAAGAAAGCAAACTGGGCTCGATTTAACTTTAGGAGTAAGGTATCATTGTCAATGGAACACTCGACGACATGCATACCAAACATATGGTCCAGTACATTTATAGGTTTCCCAATTTCTTCGTTCATTGTTTCCTCTCTCATTTAGTAATCACCAATTCCAAAGTGTGGACCCAAATTGTCTCCGCTGCCGCCAGAACCGAGACCAGCTTTATTACCGGTTTGACCAGTAAACGGATCAACGTTCTGCTTTGCACTATTCGAGTACTTAACATATCCATTAGGATAGCCAGGAACATGTGCAGTACCCTTAGTTGGAAACATCAAATGAATGTTCTCTGCTTTTCCATTAGCACCCATCTTACCACCGGTAAAGTTAGTACCAGTGACTTTTAACGCCTTGTTGATATTCGGTGTGGGTCCAGTTGCTCCAGTCGGAACAGGAAACGTTGTTCCTTTGGGGGTTGTCACAAAAGTGACTGGTTTTACTGGTCCGGGAACCGCCCCCTTGTACATTGATGCGCTCGATCCAGGGAAGTTCTTTGAGATAGTGTTACCTAACTTCGAGCTCTGGGAGACGACTCCACTTCCGATTGCAGCCGTACCGGTCGCTCCGGCAGCGCCGTAAAGACCCGCTGCGATTTCCAAAGCAATAATTACCCCAGTTGCCACCGTTGCCTGCTGCTCGGGTGTATATGGTGCCCAGAACTCAGAAGCATCTGCCCATAGCCCATCCGGGTCAGTATGGTTCAGCCCATCATTCGAGCAATACGTATACAGGTTCATGCCAGCTTTGTAACCAATTGGGTCTGGCTGGAGAAAACGGCCTAACCCGGGATGGAAGTATCTGGCCTTATAGTGGTAGAGCCCTAGCTCAGTGTCATAACGCTGGCCCGTGTAGCCAATCGTTGTGCCGGTGAGCGTTGCTGCACTTTCGCCGAAGGGGCCATACTTGTACTTGTTGCCGACAGCACCAGTGGTGGCATTTGACTGCGCAATTACTGAGCCGTGGTGGTCGTGGTGAATGTAAGTAACCACGCCAGCAGAGGTCATCTGCAAGACGGGTTCTTCACCACCAGCAAAGACATAGCGGCGAGTAAGAGCGTCGGTTGCACCGTTGCGCTCTTCCATCATGTGCGAACCAGAGTAGATGTACTTGGTCTTGGTGCTGCCAACAGTCTTCTGAATCTGCCGCAGCTTGGGATCATACACGAAGGATGCATTGGTGCCAGCCTTAGTGGCAGCAGTAAGCATCTGCTCTGTATTGTAAGAATAAGTCCACGTGTTGTACGTGGCCAAGGCCCCAAGCGTGTTGTACGTGGCTGCCAGAGCACCAACCTGAGGGTACTGGTTCAAGTTGTTGGCTGCCGCATAGTTGACGGTGCCTGCCGTTGCCCGCCAGTAATAGCTAGTGTCAGAACAGTTCTGAGACAACATCTGGTGCACTTTATTGTACGTGTAGGTCCAGTTGCAGGCACTGCCCACGAAGGCAATGTTCATCGTCAACAGGTTGTTGCCGAGGTCGTAAGAATACGTCGTGTTGGCCCCATTCAGGTAGTTCTTACTTGTCCTCCGCGAGAGTTGGTCGTAGCCGAAAACTACTGCGCTGTTGGCCGAACCATTGAGCTTGATGTTGGTCAGGCGATCAAGTTGGTCATACACTCGATCGACGAAATAGCCGCCCGGGTGGGTGATACGCGTGGTGTTGCCATTGGCATCAAGGGTGTAACCCATGACTTGAGCCTGCGGGTTGGTCTCAGAAATGAGCCTCCCTGCTGTGTCATATCCGTGAGAGAAAACACCACTTGCCGGGTTGTTTGCCACCACAGGGGTGCTGACCGACAAGAGACGGCTGGCATTGTCGTAGCTGAAAGTTACTACAGCTTGACCTTGCGGCGACTTGGTGGCGATTCTTCCCAGCACATCGAATGTGTTTGTAATCACGTTGCCGTTGCGCATCCTGTGAGTGAGCGGGTTACCGCTGACATCAAAGGTGTAGGCCTCAAAGCTGCCACCAGGGTAGTTAACCTGAAGCGCCCGGCCAAAACCATCTCTGGCAATGGTCGTCAAGTTGTTGCGAGCATCTTTAATCGAGTCCAAATAACCAGCCGCATTGTACGTTCTGGTCTCTTCGGCCACGCCATTGGCATCGATCAGCACAAGCAATCTGCCCGCACTGTCATATTGGAACTGCCGCTGCCGCAGCTCAGGGCCAGTAGTTGAAATGCGCTGCCCAAGCGCGTTGTAGGCATGAGTAGTGACAAAGCCCATGGGGTCTGTCGTGGTCAGCAAGTCGCCAATGCCTGTATAGGTGGCTGTTGTTGTCTGCCACTGAAGCGCGCTCATCTGCTTTGAGGTAGAAATCACGTTGCCGTAGAGGTCGTAGCCGAAAATGGTGACGTGGTTAGACAAGCCGTTCTCGGTGATACTGAGCACCCGACGAGAACTGTCGTAGGTCATGGTTTTGGAAAAACCACGCGCATTCGTTGAGCTGGTGCGGTTTCCGA
>JBIPOV010000165.1:0-4526 GCA_044378815.1 Obscuribacteraceae bacterium (SeqCode)
TCTACAATACAAAGCGCTTGCACTCATATTTAAACTACGTCTCCCCAGACCAATTTGAAACCTGCATGGCAAGAGCATAAATGCGATCTCCCATTTTTTAGTGTCTGCCAGCTTGGGGGAAGATCAGAAACAGGTGAAAATCAACATCGAAAATTTCCGATAATCTACTTTCTGTTTCCCATCCAAAATCAAGCATGAATGGAAATTGCTGATGAGACCTAGGTAAGTCCCAGAAATCAGACTGTTTTAGGGTGTAGCCTCGAGGCATAACTTTACTCCGTAAATACGTTTCTCTGAATCTTGAACATGACCGCGTGCGAGTATGGTGTCTTGCCGCGGCTTGGCCTGTGCAGACGCCAAAATTGCTGAAGCAACTTGAAAAAGCGAACCCGATGTTTGTCATTCCAGAGTGTTTAGTAAAACCAGAATCGCCTCTAGATTTGCTACACCGCCAATAGTGGCTTTGCAGGCAATTCCAGAAGCGGCAAGGCCACTGGCTTGAAAGAGCTTAAGCAAATCAGTTTGACCTAGCAGCGGATGCCTAGTGTTGCAACCTACAGTTACGACTGCACCCATTCCAGATTTTTCGCCGACAATAGCGACAAAAGGAGCAATTTGATAGCCACTAAACATAGCCGCGGTCTGGTTGATTTCAATGCCCTCAGCTTGCCTTACGACTAGCACATTGCCGTCTAGCTCAGCGGCCGCAAGGGCAGCCCTGGTATTGCGCTCAAGCACAGTCGATTCAACAAGTCGTTGTTCAAATGAATCACAAGAAGACTGGTCACCAAGGAGATACCGAATTACTGTTTCACGAAAAAGATTATCAGCAATACGAACTTTGACGGCGCTGTCTATATCTGAAGCTAACTTCTTGGCCTCTTCTGAAACCATAAGGTCACGATTGTCAGCCCAGTCACCTGCCTGCACCCAAAGTTCGGGCACGTCAAAGGCACCACCAATGATACTGGCAGCGCTCAAATGACCTTCCCCTTTACCAGGAGTATGGAAAAGCGATTGAGGCCACAAGGATAAATCCTCTTGAATCTTGACCCAGCGCTCCGGTTCGTGTTCGTCGTATATACCAGCAAGGCGGCTGCCAACTGCTAGTAAGAGGTTCTTGGTGAGTTCCGGACCAGCACCACTATTGTTTACCGGTAAACCAATCAATACCACTTGCTCATCCTCGCTGAGACCTTCTACAGCAGTCAAAGCAACAGAGCCAGGACCAACTTGAAAAGCTTGAGTAAATATGATTTTGTCTCGACCCGACTTGATGCTGTCTGCCGTGATTTGATTGGCATGGCAATAACAAGCTACAGCAAGAATGGTGCTGGGTGATCCGGCGGCGATAATTAGCACTTTTAGTCTCCCCCTCCCTCTCCGAATGGTGAACCCACCCGAGATGAGAAGAGAGAGATACAAACAGGACGCTACTCCTGCCGGGCGGGTTCTTCACCCGAGAGTATCAAGCATGGTTCGCACTATTTTTGGCTACTACATTACTTGCTGGCGACTAAAAGAAAATTGCTTATTTTGACCACGCCTCCACGTTAAAACAAATCGACCAACAGTTGCACGACCTCGCTTAAATCAATAGACGAATCTCTGTTCTGAGGTGAGCCAATTATAGTGCCGTGGTCAGGGCCACCCCAGCCGCCCAAGCCACTCTTGAGCAGTTCGATTGCCTCAAGAGCATCCAAGGCATCTGGTAAAAGCGATATCCCTTTTCCTCTCTGGGTCGCCACCGTGGATTTCCTGATGGTAGAGCCTTGAATCTGATGGGCTGGGTTAAGAGCTATGACTAAGTCGCAGCCGACACCATACAAAGCGCCTGGTGCTCCGACCCATTTAGTTTCAACAACGCCAAGTTTGCGGCCACCTTTTGTTGAATAGAATTGAGCATGTTCCAGAACTTCGGTAAAATTTGATTCGTGAACCCTCTTAGCCTCTGCCCAAGAACGAGCCTGAGGGATGTGATCCAGTATCGCTTCCATAGACTGAGTGTAAGGGTCGATACCAGCCCATAGAACAGTACGAAAGATTTCTTGCCCACACTCAAGCCTCTTTTGCGGCTCAAGCACCACAAGTTGCATGCCCGAAACCAGTTGAACTAAAGAAGGAAAACCAGTTTTGTTAATCCGCTCAAAGTCGCCGCGATCAACATCATCGACGTACCTAACTACTCGAGCGACGCGCTCGAAGTACTGGGCTACGGCAGAGAGACGACTTTGTGCTGGAGCGCCTTGGGCAACGTGATGGTCGAAAGTGTTTTGGGCAGGAGAGCCACTTCCGACCTCTACGCATAAACAGTTTGGATCTTTCAGCTTCTCTGACGGCGCCGAACCCTTAATAAAGCTCAGATTGCGCTGCTGGGCATCAACACCAGCAAGCACCGTGAGCAATATCACATCTAGGTCGACTTTGTCAGAGAGAAGTATTTCTCTAAATTTCATTAGACTCTCTAACTAATCAACCAAGAAATTGGGTTCAGCTATCGGCAGATAAAGCTTGTGTTAGGCGAAGCTTGCGTTAGGGGAAGTTTGCATCATTTTAGAAGCGCTTAAGTCGTTTATTAACTGAACCTACGCCAAGATTCACGCAAGATGTCAACAAGCTTCTCTTGGAGCCCAGGGTCAAAGAAAAGAAGCACATCGTTTTGGATGTCCCACCAGAAATCTGGAAAGTCTTTTCTATATCGAACCAATGACGTGCTAGAAAGCGCCATTAACTCGGGCAGGGAAGTCTCCTCATGCAAACGTGCTTTGCGAGAAGCGACCAGAGCAAGTTGCTCCTCATAGAAGAATCGAGACTTATCATTGAACGGACCGAAGCCTATTAGCGTCTCTTCACCAACACGAATGCTAGGAAAAGATACGAAACTAGCTTCGCCAGCGAGAATATGCTGATATAGGCGGTCAATAGAGGCTGGCAGAGCGCCACCCTCAAACTCCGCAGCACCCATAAATGTTAGCTCTACGGCTGCATAAAGCGAGGTAACATCAATAGGCCTTTGAATGTGACCGCGCTGCACCAGATCGATTGCCTTCAGGGCACGAGAGCAAGTTGTTTCAGAGCGTTCAGTACTGGCCTTAGGCGATGAAGGCACTTTCTTGCGGACGGGCTTCGGCACCGGACGACGGAGCACCTGCGCGATTGAGACTGGCGTAGAAACGAGAATAGGAGCAGGAGTGGGAGCAGGCGTTTGAGCAGCATTGCGCTTATGAGCGGCCAAGATGGGACGGTCGTATTTTTTGTTGGTAGTCATAGTTTTTAGAAAGTTAGATAGTTGGGAAGAGGAACTACCGCCAAAGGTGGCAGCAGTTCCTGGTTTATTTATTGCTCACCAGAAGTCAAATACAGGCCCCAGCAGGTAGTGTATAGGTATGAACCGGGTTTGGTGAGATTGCTGTAGGTCGAGCGAATATTAACTACCGCTTTCACCACAAAGAACGGCACTGCTGTAAGGCTAAACCAGGCCCCGGTCAAAGGGCTTCCTCCGACCAGAAAAGCGAACAAAGCACCCAGTAGACCTAGGGCCGCCGAAGAGAGCAATAGTGGCAGCGCATTCACAAGAATGGCATCGGCAATAAGTAGGCTGACCAATTTAATACGCATAGTAATTCGGGGTTGGGGGATAATTTTATAGACCAACCAAGCTTGGCATTGCCAAAGACAGCCCGATGATCGAATGGCTGTCGCAAATTCTTTTGCCAAGCTGGGCTTGAACTTGCTCGCAGTCCCAGAAATAAACCTTGAGTAGGTCATCTGAGCCGTTAACCTTCCGACCAAAGAGGGTTTTATCAACCTCGATTTGAACCAGAAAATAGTTCGGTGAAATATTGCTAGTGCCAGAGTTTTCAGCAATACAACCGAGGTTGGTTACTGCTTTTATCTCAGCACCTTTCATCAACTCTGGCCCAAGTTCTCGCACCAAAGTAGCGAGTGGAAGATCGGCGAAAGAGAGCGCCGCAAACTGTTGGTTGCGACTTGCCTGTTCAAGCTTGTCCCCAGCAAACCCACGTGGGAGTTCGTAGGTCCACTTGGATAACGGCAACCGCCATTGTTTGACGATGGCAATACAGCCGTTAACAACAGGAACAATAACAGCACCATCAGATGAAGCGCCATTGGCGTTAAAGCGAACGGTAAACTGTCCAAGTGCTCCTCCGGGGAACATCACCTCGAATTTTACATCCGTAAAGAATCTTGCTGAATGGTCGTAGATTTGAAGAATTGAGAGAATCTCAATCTCGCCCTCGCTGGACTTGCCAAGCTTCGCGATTGGCTTCAAGCTTCGCGAGGCAAGCTCGCTGTTAATTGTCGCAAGCAAATCAGAAGACTGTTGAACGTTTTTCATAATTTTTCCTTCTGCCTCTGCAGAAATTGTTTTTGGATGAATTGGCATAGGGGAGACCCTCACGGGTCTCTCCCTGCCACACCACCGTACGTGCGGGTCCGCATACGGCGGTTCGGAGGATTAAGCTTTCACTGCATTCATGAGGTCAGGGAGTCCAAGATTGCGG
>JBIPOV010000117.1:0-15414 GCA_044378815.1 Obscuribacteraceae bacterium (SeqCode)
CAATAGCCCTGGTTATTCAATTCTTTCTGGCGGCAACGATTTTAAGAAGATCGATCTCACATCCAAGCTGCGTTGCTCCTTTTGTGGCAAATTGCCCAGCCAAAAACGACAGGTTATAGCTGGGAAGAACCATCAGGTCTGTGATAAATGTGTCGATTTGGCTTTGCAGTATATGCAGATTGATAAGGCCGGCAAGAAAGAAGTGCCGGAACAAGAGCCTCCCGCATCTGAGCCATCAAAGAGAATAGCCGTCGTCATTTTGCGTCTTCGTATCGAGCGCAATAGTAAGTGGGTGCGTGGCATCAAGAGATCTATTGAAGACATAGAATTCTTTGTTTTACCCTCTTATCTCCCCAAAAGGCTCTCTGACCGTGAATATGAGCTGCAAGTCTCATATGAAGACGACAAAGACTTAGATGATCGGATGTATGAACTCCTCGGTGAATGCCACCGTATGGCTGATTCCAGAAACTGTTTTTCTGAGTCTGATATACACGAGAAGGGAACTGAGCGTTATTGGGATTGACTCTGTCCTGAGCGAGCCTAACCAGTTACTTGAATTCTTTTAGGTTCTCTTTGATTGATTGGGGAAAATGGTTATTGTCTTTTAGCGCTGGTCGTGAAGGAGTCAAAGACTGTCCCCTCTGGCCGTGCCTGCGGTCTTACTGAGTTGATTGATTTTTCTCTTAGTACTTACTCAACTTTCAGACGACCGGTTAGTGAAGCCCCTTTCCTTTGTGCTGGCTTGGAGGAGGATAAAGAGAACTAGCTGCCTTGTTCTTGGTTGAGAGCTTTAGCAATTTGGCTGTAGGTTTTTCGTTGAACTTCCTCGGTAGGCTTCGCCTTCCTTCCCATGCACGCACAGAAGCGTAGCTGCGCCCACCCAAAGTCAATGTCCAAGCCCTTCGGGTGCCTACGGCAGACATGACTTTGGGACCCTTGTCCGCTGCTATTACGCATGTCCTGCATGGGGTGGCGTCTACGCCCCTCTTTATACGAGGACAAGAACCAATGGAAATAATAGCAACCGAAACAGTCTTAGAACGTCTCAGAGAGCGCGCTGAAGAGATCTCTCACCCATTTTGCTATGGTGATTATATCGCTGTCAAAGCAAACGAAGACGGTGATTACTTTTGCCCGAAGTGCGGCAGCGACGACCTCATGCGCGAAGTTGATGGTGTTGGTTGCGAGTACGGAACCGATTGGATCATGGAGCACCTGGTCAAGACCGAGGGCGAAGAACAAGACGTAGAGGAGCTTTACCGCGAACGCCTGGACGAAGCATATGAGCCTATAAGGTTTGGAGATTTGGAGTATAGTCCGTCAGCAGTGCTTGAAGCTGTCGATCCTGTTGCTTTCAATATTGGTTGCTCAGAGAACGCAGACGGCGAATTAGCAGACGCTTGGCTCATCTTGCTTGATGGTAAGTATTACCGGATGGATGGCATCACTGATTAGCCAATCAAGAAAGAGGCACCGTATATGGTGCCTCTTTGTCTAAATTTTTTTATCAGATCTAGTGCGATTGTTGATCGTCGCCTATCGCTTTTAGAAGTGATTAAGGGGTACTGGGGCGGATTTCGGGGCGACTGATAACTATAGTGCCAAGGCGAGATCCCGTCGAGACTGGGCAAAACAGGGTACCCCAAAAAGAAAAGATCAAAAAAAGGAGAGGGTAGGATTTAATTCAATCCTGAAAACCCTCTCCAAGGAAGCTTTTACAGCTTTGGCAAGCGCTGATAATACATAACATCAATTATCAGGACAGCCACAACCAAACCAACGATCTCTGCTGCAAAAAACAGCAAAAGTGATACCATGGGCAAGGTCGGAGGCGGCATCAACAGCCACCCAGAATCCGAGTGCGACACGCCCAAGTATTTTTTCTTGGGATAGAGAGAGGGTTATTGGTTTTTGACAATGCCCTCTCCTCTATGGCCATATCTGGATGACCTCTATCAAAAACCAACTTCTGGTTCCAGTAGTGAGAATCTGGTAAAATTATAGTTGTTCCCGACAAACTCAACATGTGATTTGATGAATTTCAAAATGCCATTTCGTAGCAAAATCAAACAGAAGAATGTAAATATACTGCTTGCTATTATTACGCCGCTACTTTTTATTTTGGGTGTGCTCTGCGTTGTTCTGACATCCAACAGATATGGCGAGTTTTCTGTGTTTAATAATAGCGATGAGGATTTATCAAAAGTTACTTTGGTCGTTGGGAATCAATCATTTGTAGTGAATGGTCTAAAGAGAAGTGGCCAAAAAAAAATTCGGTTTGCAATTGGACCTGATGCCAGTCTAGCTATAATAGCTATAACAGAATCAGGTAAGCTAATCGAAGCCCAAAATTTAGTATATGTATCTGCATCAACAAATACCAGTGCCACTATTCGTATTTACTCGACGAGTATAAAAACACTAGATGTAAAATCATCATTATGGTAATGAAAACTTAGGAGGATGCCTAAGCACCCTCCTAAGATAGTTTGACTGTTATTGTGAAATGGGAGATCCACCAGGTTTAGTTATTAGCTTACTCGGGTCAATTGGACCCTTTCCTGCTGCATTTCTACCCACGGTATTGTTGTAATAATCCATATCGGCTTCATTTTGGGGTTGACCGTTCAGATTACCTTTAACTTCATTCAAGGTACCAAGAGCATCTGCGACAGCTTTGCCATATTTTTCAGCTATTTCTTTACTCGTTTCTGCATGTCGCATAGCGTCCGAAAGATCATTATGACCTGGATATTTTTTCTTCCATTTTTCCACGATGGCAGTGATGTCGTTTAGTGTTTTAGCAGGTCCATTGAGCATGCTTTCCAGTGCCTGATAGGCTTGCTTCGCTTTAATTTGCGCTGTTGCGCTAAACTCGTCAAGGTATTTCTGCCAATCGCTTCTTTCTGGCTTTTTCGTTTTTTCCGGGTCTAGTCCCATGGGGTCGGCATACTTCAAGGGACTGTTTTGGACGTAGGTATAGAGGTTGAAGTCTTTACCTGTGTAACCAATTGGGTCAGGCTGCAAGAAGCGGCCTAATTTGGCTGACAGGTAGCGATGCTTAAAGTAGAGAAGCCCGAGCTCGGAATCATACCGCTGACCGGTAAACCCGAAGGTTGTTCCTGCAATAGTTGTGATTTCACCAAATGGACTATAGAGGTTCTTGTTTGCAATTGCACCAGTGGCATTGCTAACGCCAATGATTGAGCCCATTTTGTCGGCATGCAAGAAAGTCAGCACTCCAGCACTCGTGACTTGGATGAGAGGCTCATCTAGTCCTGTGCCATAGACATAGCGGTTCTGCAAGGCGTTAGCCACACCATCATAGTCGGCAATGCGCTGCCAACCAGAGTAGATGTAACGCGACTTCGCCGCTCCAACTGTCTTCTGAGACTGCCTGTGAACGGGGTCGTAGACCATACTGGCACTGACGCCGGTGGCATTTGCCGTGAGCAAATGATTCTCAGTATCAAATGTATAGGTCCAAGTCCCCTCACCAGTCAGGTTCTTGTTGCCGTCATATGTCTGAGCAACTCCGCCAACAGTGGGATATTTGTTAACGTTGTCTGTCGCACCGTACGTGATGCTGCTTGCTCCGCTTGGGCGCCAGATGTAGCTTGAGTCTGTTGCAGATGCCGTAATTGGCTCCTGCACATTGTTGAAGCCATAGGCAAGACTCAAAGAGCTGCCCGCGAAGTTGTGCGTAATTCCTGTGAGATCACCGTTCAGCCTTGGGTTGTAGACAATTGTTGCTCCATTGCTATACGTCAGCTGTGTGCGCTGAGACAGTTCATTGTAGTCAAAATGGGCTACCACAGTGGCAGAACCATTCAATTTAATGTCTGTCAGCCGGTTCATGCTGTCGAACACACGGTCTACAAAATAAGCATCCGGCCACGTCGTCTTGGTGAAATTGCCATTTTCATCAAGCACATTCGTGACTGTTTTTGCATCTGGGTATTGCTCCTTGAAGAAACGACCAGCGGTATCAAAGAAGAATTGCGTCGCCCCAGAAGATGGGTCACCGGCAACAACTGGCTTGCTGACTTGAGTTAGCCGGTTAGCTAAATCATAAGTCAGGGTCACCGTGGGTTGACCTTGCGGTGCTCTTGTTGTCTCTCGGTTAAGAGCGTCGAAAGTTCTGACGATGCTATTACCAGAGCGAGTTAGATAAGTCAAAACGTTGCCATTAGCGTCATATGAGCTGTTCTGCTCAAATGTCGTGTCGGCATAACTTGTTTTGTTTGCTCGGTCAAAGCCGTCCCAGGTGTACTGAGTGGTATTGTTCCGCGAATCCTTTATTGATGCCAGTTTACCGTTGGCTGTGAAAGTGCGGAAATCTGTCACTACCGAGTTCGGGTCAATGATTTGATTGACACGGTTAAGCGCGTCATAGTCGCACTGCCAAAGGCGTCCTTGGCCATCGGTCATAGTCTGCTTTCGGTCCGCTCCATCATAGGTCCAGGCAGTCTGGCGCCCAAATGGATCTGTTTCTGTCAGCTTTTCGTTTGTGGCAGAATATGTCCAGCTATAGGTCTGGAACGCTGGTGAGCCAGAGATCTGGCGCTGGGTGCTTGTTAGCATGCTGTTGGCGTTGTGTCCAAAGTTGGTCACATAGCCAAACGGCGTTGCCTCCGTTCTTTGAGTCATTCGACGCAAATTATCGAAAACGAAGGTGGTTTGATTCGACCGCGGGTCGGTGACACTATTGACGTTCCCTACGGCATCATAACCATATCCTGTGGTCAAGTTTAGACGAGACACACCAAAGTCAAAGACCATTGAGGTCATTTTCTCTGTAGTAGCGTCATAGTTAAACTGAGTCACAATCGACGTTTCATCGGTATGAGTTAGCATCTGCCCGCGCCCGTTGTAAGTCATTGTGACTGTAGGAGTCTGTCCGCCAACAACTGGACGCTGGATTGTGAGCAAATTTCCATTTGCTGGATCAAACGAATTTGTTGTGGTATTGCCGTTTCCATCCTGGTAGGTCTTGAGTTTTGCCCATATTGAGTCATAGGTGAAATTTTGCACGATGTTGGACAAGCCAGACCCTGCCTTAGCTACAGAAGTGATGCTCAAGGCATTGTCATTGGCATCAAACGTAAACTGCTGGTAGTTGCCCTCCGGTTGAGTAATTTTAATAGCGCGATTCAGACCGTCATAGACTGTTTTGGTTTCGAAACCAAGCGCATCTATGTATCTAGTAGTTGCACCAAGCGGATTGAAGTAGCGAACAGTTTTGTTGCCAACAGGATCAACGACCTCTGCTCTAGCTCCGGCAAGATACAAAGTACTTACCTGATTCCGCGCATTTGCTTGAGTTTTGACTCTTCCGAGAGAATCGTAAACGTTGGTGATGAAGGCTGTAGCAGGAAATGCTGGCAAGAAGTACTGAGTCAATTGACCCACCAATCCATAAGCGTAGGTTATATTCTGCCCATTTGCGTCCTGAAACACAGTCAAGTTGGAGCTTACATCAACCGTGTAATTGACAGAGCGCCCGGTTCCATCCGTTACACTGGTAAGCAAATTTCCAGTGTAGTTTAGAGTTAAAGTGCGCCCCAATCCATTTGAGATGCTAGTCAACTTACCGCTAGTGTAGGTATAAGAGACTGTGACTCCATCGGGGAATGCAACCGATGAAATTTGCCCAGCAGAGTTGAAGTTCGTTTTCACTCCCTGCGGTGTGGTCACCACAAACAAGCCACCAACAACAGTAAGCTTGTCTGGGACGTTATTTGCGGAGCGCGAATAGGTCCCATCTGGCTGCTTTACAAAGATCTGATTCATTGAATCAGGATAGGAGATAACTACAGCGTTATTCACCATCTGGTCAATCCACCAGGCATCTGCAAGAGTCATAGTCACAAGCTTGCTGACTGGACGAGCGTTATCAGATGCAATGTCAACGTTGACAAAGAAGTTCGCAATTGTGGCACACGCAGGAATCGCGTACTGCTGCCCCATTGCGAAGAAGCCGTTACTTGCAACCGTCGCGTTAATATTGTGGTTGTGGTTCCAACCTCGTCCGAGAGGGCCATTGGCGTATTGAGACTTAGAATTGTACTTCCGCCCGAACTGTAGGCTGTATGGATAGTTCTGGCTTCCGATGGTCAAGTCTTCAGTACTAAGACTATAGGCACCGGTGAATGTACCTACTGGATCTAAATCCTTCTCACCGTCTTTGTTGTCCTTCTTATATAGTTGCTCAGGATCTCCGTCCTGACCACCACCGCCCTTGTAGACACCGTTAATGATGCCAAAGGCACCGGCAGGAGCAGCGTAAAATCCGTTTGGTGTGAAGTCCCAGAATCCCCAACCAGTCCATACTCCCAGCTTCTGATTTTTGCGATCCGGAATTAAAACAGTAAAGCCGTTAGTGATATCGGTGTCGATACCAGTGAGGTCACCAGCGACATAGCCATTGGCTAAGAGGTTATTTCGGATGGTCGTTCCGGCGTTCCAGTTCGCACTCGTTCCCTTGTACAGCTTCTCAAAGGCTACGGCGAGCGTCAGCGTGCCGGTTGCTGAAGCCGTATAGCTGGTCTGGTTTGCCGAAGTCGATGACATCAGCACTGTTGTGCCAATAGCAAGAGCCGACACACCGATAGCAGACAGACTGGTATCGCCGTTGATGGCAGTTGCCAACCCTGTAGCGATTGTTGTGAGCGTATCGCCGCCAACTACAGTATAAGTGTTGGCTTTGGTGCCGCCAGAAAGCGCAGCATCATTGACAGTAATGGTGCCAATGTTACCTGCGGTAACGGTACCACCGACGGTTACTACCGCTGTCCGATTCGCCTTGTCGATTACAGTTGTTGTTGAGATGCCAGGACTCAGTCCGGTCACCTGGGCGCAGACGGCTGCTTCAAGAGCCACACCAATTTTGGCAACATTGACTTGAAACTTCGGCACATCAGGCGGGTTGTTGTTCAGGTTGTGCGGGGCACCAGAAATGAGGCCAAAGTCAGTAGCAATCGCGCCGCTTCCTCCGTCGTTGTAGTGAATCACGCCTACTTGGTGGTTGTACATCAAATGACAGCTAGTCAGCCGACCGAGCAAATCCGTTGCACGACTGTTTTGAGCTGCCCAGCTGTACCAAGCCATGGCAAGTTTTTCGCCCATGACAGTCTCAGAAGTCGCGGTGCCGCCAGCGGCAATGTTTGCAGCGAGCTGCGTCTGGTGATAATCAAGCTGGCCAGTACCGAGGTTACCCCAGGCATTACCAACAAGATAAGAGCCACCGGCGTAGATGCCGGATGCGAAAGCCTGCTGAGTCTTGCCGAACCAAAACGCCTCGTAGGCACCGTGATTCACAGTCAAGCGCAGGGACGTAAATGTACCAACCGACTGCGCATTACCGGATTGCAGCGCTGTGCCATTTAGGTACAGAGTCGGCACTAGAGACACGTCGAAGAACAGCGTCAGACGAGTCGCTGCAAGGGCGTCAGTAAAGAAGGTTTGGTTAATGGTTGCTGTAAAGCCAGCCGTTGGATCAAGGTACTCAACTTGTAGAGTTGTCTTGAAAGCGTTGTCGACGTCGCCAGTCCAGATGGTCGGCGCATCGCCTACTTTCTGGTAAGGAAGGACAGTCACAAGCGTGAGCGGCAGGGTCACGGGAATGATCGTCTGACCACCAATAACATCTTCGACTGTAGCGGTACCAGGCGCGGCGCTACCGATGGTGTTGCTATTGATATAGCTCACCAGGTTAGCCGTCATGGTCGTGAGGTTGTTACGCACGTTCGTGCGGTTCATGTTCTGGACGAAGTCGCCGCCAGCATCGATAGTCGCGCCGGACTGAGCGTTAGTTAAGAAGGTCGTGGCATTGTAGCCAAGTGCTGTTGCCAGCGTAGCGCTGCCAAGACCGGTGGTACGAGTGTACTGCTTGAAAGCAGGGTCCAACACATAAGTCGTGCCAGAGATGACCACTTGACACCAGACATGTCCTAAGGTCATGTCCGTAAACGGTACGGCGAGATTAGTGAAAGGGATGTTCTGGTTGCCGCAGTAGTTAGCGGAGCTAAAGATGTCGTTGGTGCCAAACCAGTTTGTCACTTGGGCAGTCGATAGGGTTATTTCTCCCATGACAATGTTCGCAGTGAAGCCCGCCGACCGCAAAAGGTTGGCCAGGAGCAGGCTTTGGTCGAATGCATTGCCCATTCCGTCCATTAGGCAGCCAAGAGCCCCGCGGTAGACGCCCCAGCCCGGCTCCCATTCGATGTTGTTGTAGACAAACTCGAATATCTGACCGACTGCTGTGGAACCGGTGGCTGAACCTGCCAGTGCACGAGCCATTTCTGTAATTGATGGCGCGCCCTGGACAGTAGCTGCGGCAAATGATGGCTGCGCGTTCAAGGCATTGACGTCGACGATTGTCGACATATCGATTATCTGACTTTCCACTTGCTTCTTCAGTTCCGCCACAGAGATAGGCGGATTGGTCTTGGGCTGAGGAGTGTTGGCAAAGGAGAGCATTGGCGCGTCTTCTGGGACTACGCCTGCGTTGTTTTGAGTTTCCATGATTTTTCCGTTCTTTGGTTTTGGTTTGTGTGGTTCGAGAAGCAACCGCCTGAGGCAAAGCCGATAAGCGGTTGCCAATCGGATGACGGTTTTCTAGTTGACCTAACAGCCGCTAGGGCCGCAAGTCGTGACCACCGAAACTCTGTTGCCTGAAGCGTCATAGGCTATCTGCTGGTTGGTACCCTGAGTGATGGTGGTCTTGGTCAGTCGACCAAGGACATCCATCTGATAGCTAAAGCCGCGCTCCTGATTGGCAATCAGGAAAGGCGCTCCCTGATACACGAGCTGCATAGGGGTGGTGTCCTGACCGGAGCCAAGGACAAAGGGTGCCGCCTTGTAGGCGACATTTAAGTTGAGACCGACGTCGATCATGTCTTTTCTCCTTTTAGATCGATTGTTACTGGCTGACGACGATGGGGCCGCTGACAGTCAAAGACTGCGTTGTGCTTCCGAAAACCTCAGCCCAGATGTCAATAACGCACGACTCAGTTGGGTTCACCGAGATGGCGTATTGGGCATAGGTGGTACCGGCGATAGAGACAGTGATGTCAGTCCCGGCAGACCCGACACCGGCATGGCGACCACCAAATACCTTCAGGCGAGCAGTCGGACCAGCCGCGCTCAATTTGGCGTAATAAGTGATCGTTGTTGTCGCATTGGCAGGACAGGCCACTTTGCCCACGTTGAGTCTTAGCGGAGACCCGGCCAAGGCGTTAGCGTTCGGGCTCAACTGCCAGGCAATACCGGAGCCAGGCTGGGCAACAACACCGTTGGTGGTTACAGTGCCATAGTCCGAGAAGATGTTGTTATTGCCAGCAATGCCGCCTTCTTTCTGCGAGCTAATGACGTTGCCGCCAGTCTGGCCAGTAGCAGGGTTGCCCAAGCTGAACTTTGTTGCCGTGGCATTGGGAGTCCAGCTATAGATAGAAGCCTGACCTTCCTGCCCGCTGACAAACTTGACCTGTGTGCCAAGGTTGAAGTTCGTATCCAAACCGAAAATTTCAATCGACGCATTGCCGATTTTCACTTGCGCTTCGGAGTTGTTGCGCGCCTGGAGGTTGTACGCCACCATGCCGTTTGCGTTCTGGAAGAAGAATCCAGAGGAGGTCGTGCCAGCAGGGTTGTCGTTTGAGGTGTTGTTATAGAACACGCAGGGGCTCTGGATGTTAAATCCATTTGCTCCGGCAGCGGTATTACCCATGACCGAGCAGTTTTGGATAATTGGTGCTGGAGTGCCGATGTTAGGCGGCACAGTGATGCCATCTCCTGATGTGTTGCCAATCAGTTTTACAAAACCGAGGCTGTAGCCAGCGGCGTCAGCACTATAGTTTGCCGAAGCAGGAATGCTCAGACCACCAATAGAGTTCGTGATATTGACGATGTTAAATGTCATCGCACGAGACGGCATAGTCCACAATGCTGCGCAGTTGGAGATGAACATGTTGGAGAAGGAATAGCCCTTCTTGGTGGCGCCATTGAGGTTAATCGCGGTTGTCGCCCGAGCAACACCGATGCGGTCCAGAGTGATGAAATCTGCCGTCAAAGTCAGAGCAGTCGTACCGGAGCGCTGCGCGTCCAACACACTGTAGCCGCTCTGCGTGGTCATCGCTACCGAATCCCAACCGCCACTGATGGTGATTGGCAGTGGAGCAGTACCGCTAGTGCTGAAAGTATCGGCGACACGCACGGCAATAGGATTGAGAATCGACAGTGGCAATGAGCCAGTAGTGCCGGACCATCTGCCGACAGCGCTTTGTGCAGAAGCTGCTCCACCGGTGTCAAGGCGAACAGAAGTACCAGCGCTATCAATAGACTTGATGGCATACCAGACGCCGTCCCCACTTGAAATCAAACTATTCAGAGAAAGGGAATTTACGGCGGAAGAAGCCTTACAAGCGATGGCATCATCGATTGTGAGTGTGACTGTGCCAGGGTCGGAGATAGCGTGGAGCCTAATGGCATTGATAGTAGCGCCCATATTGGCAGCTTTATCAAGCGTAATAGCTTGCCAGACGTTTGCCGCCAGAGCAGGTAGGGTCAAGCTATCGACCACGGTGTTACCTGTAGTATCGCTGCAAGTGTCCATGCGCAAAACACCAGCGGCAACGGCAATGCTAGATTTGATCCAGAATGAAAGCTGCTGGTACGTGCTCAGGTTCTGTACTGCAGGCAATGGGAAGTGGGCAATTTTGCCGGTAGTGAAACCCGCAGCAATAGCGAGGTTTGAGGCACTAGTTGCTCCCAACTTACCAGCTTGCAGACCAGTCGCAGTGACGTTGGCCGGAACGGTCCAAGCGGCACCTGTAGTGTAGAGACCGATAGTAAGGGCGCTAGCGAGAGTGACCGTACCTGATAGGTTGGTGAAAGTGGCGTTGATCCCTGATGAGCTTGAGGACCGGCCCATGACACGAACAGTATCACCGGCGACCGTCACAGCTGAGGCCGACGCGAGGGTTTTCTTGCGTAATGCAAACGTACTGCCATTATTGGCGTCGTTGCCGTTGACTAAGTCAACATATTTTATGGCCATGATGTTTATCCTTTATCTGTGTGGATTTCGCCGTCCTGATGAATTCAGGAAAGCGTTTGTTGGTGTAAGTAGATAGCGGTTTTAAGTCAGAGACTGAATTGCAACCGCTACTACTAATGGAGTGCTGACCGAGAGTGCTAGTGCTCCTCTGTGGTCAATTTAGATTTGAGGTGTCTCAAATAGGGCGAACGGAAATCACTCACTTTGATGAGACAGTGCAAAGCGAGCAAGCGTTCAGGATCTAACCCTAATTAGGTAGAAGTGGCGTGATGAGCCAGTTTTCACAAAAGGTCTTCTCGCAAGTTACTGACAATCCAGTACCTGCCCATGCAATAAATTCATCGATCTCAAGACACAGAGCACCGAAGTACGCCAGTTGATAGTGGTCAGAAGAATGGCCACTGCCCAGTAATACGAGTAGTTCAAACTTACCGGTGAGACCAGGAGGTTGAATCTATTATTTGGGTTGCGGGTTCAGTAGTTCGGGGAAAGGCTCATGTAATGGAGGGAGAAGAAATTGCTCCTCACCCTAACAGAAGGCAGTTGCAGGAATTCGCTACCTGACAGCCAAGCAATCTTTTTTATAACGCATATGCATTCTGTAGTGCCGCAGGCTCCAAACAGAGTGACAGCATGGTTGAACGATGAATTGAGATCTTGCAAAGAAACGGCTCTGCTTAACAGTTTGTTTCATCATCATTGCTCAGAAAGAGGTATTTTAGTTAGCGTATCTTGGCTTCTGGAGCCATTTTAAGTGCGCTGACATTAACAGAAGCCGTATATAGTTCGTTAACCATTACATCCCAAGAAGCGCTTGGTAAGCCGATGTAACGAACACTTCATTAGGTGTTTTAATGAGCTTTGACTCAGATAAATCTGCTGAAAGCGGCGCTAGGTCCAGGCGTGTGAGCTAGCAGTTATGTTTACATTTCGACCTATTCCGTCTTTTGTTTGGCTCTACCTGTTATGGGAAGCCTGACCAGTGGTGCATATCGAGATGTAGTAGTTTCGTTCCTTGCTATATCTAATCAGGTCATTTTCTGAATTGGCTATTTGAGCAGAGCGCAACGAAAGTGAAGGAGTAAGGCGGTTAGGTTTCTGCATCGGTTTCGATTGATGTGAAGTGCGGGAGCGCCAGTGTCAATTTCAGAAGTGGACCGCAAGGACGCCCTGAATATACGGACGTTGTGCAGTCATCTTTTAATACTTTGAAACTTGGAAATTTCAGAAGTAGGCTGCACAGGCGAGCGGGTCTATCAGAAGTAGACTGCACAAGGTTGAAGTTGGCTGTTTAGATTTCTAATTCTCGAACAGCACGTTGGTAATCTTTTTCGACTGATTCTAGCGAAAGGTGCTGATAAAGCTCAAGGCTTTTTCTGTTTTCATGGCCTGATATGAGTTGGATTTTTGCATCCGAGAGGCCTTGAGCAGTTAGGAATGTGAGCATCTGATGTCTCAGTAGATGAGGATGAACAGTGCGTCTCAGGCCGGACTGTTCAGTGTAAGTTCGGACGATCTGCTGAATTCGACGAGAGGTGTATGGCTGCTTCAGCCGAGACTCGAAAAGGAAAGTATTGTTTGGGCGGGCATCTAGAAAAGTTTTTAGTACAAGCTGAAAGCTTGATGGAAAGAGGATGTATCGGTCTTTGCTTCCTTTGCCGCGATTGATAAAAATTTTGCAGCCGTCGAAATCTACATCGTTGACGCGAATGTTGACTAGCTCGCTAACGCGCACGGCCGTATAGAGTAACAGCTTGAGCATCAGCTCATGCTGAAGGTTTCCGCACTTCTGAACTGTCTTGAAAAACTTCTTCAGTTCTGCCAATGAAAGGATCTCCGGTAAGCGACGTTCCTTTGCTGGCTTGGTTAACTTCAACTTCAATCTGGCTTGCTGGCAGACGTAGACAAAGTCTTCGTAGCCGAGACGATGTTGCCGAGCTACTCGGACAATCTTTTTGACGGCCTCCAATTTCGGACTTTGGTTTTTGGTTGCGAAACTGGTCGGTTTTTTTGATTGCTTTCGTACCATTCCCACTCACTTCTGAATGTTTAATTTCGCCTTTCTGCCGTTCTACGAAATAATACCTTCAAGGTAGCAGAACGGCAAGAAGAATCCCAATGAGAGGCACAGCCATATGCACGAGGAAGGAGTTGTTACTCTCCCAGAAGCTGATTGGGCAGAGGCAAAACGCCGTAGAGATGTAATCGCACCACTGGCCAAACAAGCTGTAGTCGGACGTGCTGCCGCAGAGGAAGCGGCGGCTCAGCTAGGACTCAGGGTTCGCCAGGTTTATGACCTGATTAAAAGATGTAAGCTCGGGAGTGGACTCGTGACTGATCTTGCCAGCATTAGGAAAAGTGGCGGCAAAGGCAAGTCGAGAATAGCACCAGAAGTTGAAGCCATAATCGCGGAAGTACTGGAGACTCTCTACCTTTCTCGGGAGAAGCCGTCAAAGGCCGTAATAACAAGAGAGATCCTGATGCGATGCCGGAAAGGAGGTCATCAGGCACCATCTTACAATACGATTGACATGAGGATTGGTTTGCTCAGTCCTCAGTTAGTAGTGAGGAAGAGGCAAGGCGGCAATGCGGCGAGAAAACTACAGTCTGCAGCGGGGGAGATGCCGCCCGCGGCAGGTCCAATGGAAGTGGTGCAGATAGATCACACGCCAGCGGATCTAATAGTCGTGGACGAGATTAGCAGGCAGCCGATCGGGCGGCCGTCGTTAACACTGGCGATAGACATTTACACAAGATGTATTGTGGGAATGCTGCTCACGTTTGAGGCGCCGAGTGCAACATCGGTAGGACTATGTTTGACGCATATTGTGACTGACAAAAGTGCATGGCTAGAGAGGCATGGGCTCGACATTGGAATGTGGCCTATGCATGGCAAGCCGAGAAAGATTCATGTTGACAATGCGACGGAATTTCACAGTGAAGCGCTAAAGCGAGGTTGTGAACAGTATGGCATTGAGCTGGACTATAGACCAAAAGGGCAGCCACACTATGGAGGCATAATCGAGCGAGTTATTGGAACGGCAATGAAGATGGTTCATACCTTGCCAGGAACGACATTCTCGAATGTGCAGGAGCGGGGCAGATACAAGTCGGAAGCAAAAGCAATTCTAACTCTCGCAGAGCTTGAGAAATGGCTGATTCTGGCCATCGGCACATATCATGGGGATGTGCACAGTACTTTATCTGAGACGCCAGCAGCCGTTTGGAAAAGAAGTGAGAAGACCAAGGAAATTGCAGAAATCGTTGATAAGAAGGCATTTTTAATAGATTTTTTGCCGGTGATTAGACGAAGTATTAATCGACGCGGATTTCTAATAGATCTCATCATGTATTACGGTGACGTCCTCAAGCCGTGGATAGCGAGCCGTGAGCGGCTGGAAGAATTTATCATTCGGCGAGATCCACGAGATCTTAGTCGGGTGTGGGTTCTCGATCCAGACACCAAGCTCTATCTTGAGATTCCATATCGTTATCAGTCTCGACCATCAGTGACGCTGTGGGAGCACAGAAAGGCGGTTGAGAATCTTAGAAAGCAGGGGCGCGATCAAGTTGATGAAGAGGCACTTTTTCGCATGATTGAGCAAATGAGAGAGATTACGGAAGTGGCTGCTAAAGACAGTCGACGAGCCAGGCGTGACAGGAGCCGGAGGAGTCATTTAGTGCGCACAGCGGCAGGAGCAAGTCTTGTGGTGCCAGATGACAAAGCTGTAGGGGATAAGAGCGTGAATCCATTCGAGATAGAAGAATGGATTCACAGTGATGGTGATGTTCCTGTGCCGATTGACCGGGTTGGAGATATCAAAACAATCAAGCCCTTTGATGTTGAGGAGTGGTGAAAATATGAACGATGAAACTTTGCCTCTGTCGCATTTGACTGTGGCAGCGCGCGAAATAGCTATGTCATCGAATGTGGAGCGAATAAGGCACATTCACAGTGATCGCTGGATTAACTACACAAGGGCTCAGCAGGCGCTTGAAAGGCTAGATGCATTATTGATGTGGCCCCAAAAGCAAAGAATGCCGAACCTGTTGCTGATTGGGCCTACGAATAATGGCAAGTCAATGATAGTGGAGAAGTTCAGGAAAGCACATGGCAGTGGTTTGGGGGAGAAAAGCAACAGCGGGTTGATGCCGATAGTAGTGGTGCAAGTGCCTTGTGAGCCATCAGTATCTAGGTTCTATGCAATGGTATTAGCAAGCATGGGGGCACCGATCCGCCCTCATACAAGAGTAGTTGAGCTTGAGCAACTGGCGCTAAAGCTATTGAGGCAGGTGAAAACGAAAATACTGATTATTGATGAGTTCCACAATATGTTAGCTGGGAGCTCAAACGT
>JBIPOV010000008.1:0-161270 GCA_044378815.1 Obscuribacteraceae bacterium (SeqCode)
GGTTTGCTAGACCTTCAACGTGGAGCTTCTTCC
Organism: Obscuribacteraceae bacterium (SeqCode); assembly: GCA_044378815.1. Taxonomy (GTDB): domain Bacteria; phylum Cyanobacteriota; class Vampirovibrionia; order Obscuribacterales; family Obscuribacteraceae. Next base: position 34 of record JBIPOV010000008.1, read on the forward strand.
TCTCCTGCTCTTGGCCGGCTTTAATCGGCGCTTTCTGCATATACAACTATTTTCAAAACAGAGAACAAGCTTCGCACTTTGCAAATTAGGTGCATATACACCTAATTTACAAACTCACTAATACGATCTTCGGACCGCCGATGATGTGCTGAAACTCAATCGTGCAACTAGAACTAGAACCAGAAGCAGACCTAGAACTAGAAGTAGAAGTAGAACTAGAAGTAGAAGTAGAACTATCGGCCAGCGATGCTGGCAGCGCAAGGCCGTGACCTGTCTTTTTGAAGCTCTATAGCTTTTAGAGCAGAGTGATCGAAAGCAGAATCTCCCGACGAGGAAACTATTTTCAAATCGGCAATGCCACCACCTGCTAGAAGCCTGGCACTTAGTTTCGCAGTCTTAAAGTCGGCTCTCTTCGGTGGCAACCAAGCAGCTTTAATGCGAATTGAAAGTTCGGTAAAGTCTAATTGCGGCTGAGCCAATGCGTCCAATGGCGTTGTTGCCTCGGGATGCATGACCTGCTTAAGGGCTTCTTCCCAACCAGCAACAAGAGCCTCTTTCTCAAGTGCATCATCAGATTTCATAGCCATAGCTTTGGCGTAGGCAGCAACAGCACTTACGATGTCTTTCTTTGCCTGATAGGCTTGACCAAGCTTCACTTCAAGACCTTTTGAATTACCGAAGCTTTGAGCTTTTATGTACTGCTCAATAGCCTTGTCATTCTCATCGCGCACACGATAAGAATGCCTTCACTATTCCACGAATAAAATATATTGTGGTGGCACTGCATAAGTTAACCAGACACCATTTTCGCTGACAAAAAAGAAATGACCATCAGCCTATCTTGCTGCATCTACCTGCAGCAAGATAGGCTGATCATAGCGTTTGCCTACGGCCATAGCTGTGTCTATTGCAGTTGATAGATGAACATGATGGCGCCCTTGTTTCAGTAAACCCTGTTCACGAATTGACTGCACGAAGCGAGAAGCAGTACCGTGATATAGAACTGCTGGCGGTGGCTTCTGCTCATAGCCCAATTCGACATCTAATGAGTGGCCTTGACTGGCTCGAATCATATTGCCATCTGGGCTAAAAGCAAATCTCTATTTGCCAATAACCTCTGGTTTATGACGGAGCAACAACGAAATAAATCAAAAGGGCGCCACCGAAGTAGCGCCCTGTGAAACCCATTCAGGGCTGAAGACTAAGCCTCCGGCTCAATCAACCCATAATTGCCGTCGCGACGGTGATAGACCGTATTGACGTGATTGGTCTCCGAATTGATGAACATAAAGAAGTCATGACCAAGAAGGTCCATGTGCTTGCACGCCTCATCGGCCATCATTGGCTTGAGAGGGAAGCGCTTAGAACGCACAATCTTCGGTCGAACGTCAGCACCACTTGCTGGTTCCTTACCAACATTGAAATCAATTGGCTCGAGATCATCATCTTCAGACAGCTCTGGGCTTTCGTCGTCGTACTCCTTAGCCTTGCCAGTCTTGGTGTAATGTCGAGTCTTGTACTTGCGCAATTGTCGCTCGATTTTGTCGGCAACCAGATCAATAGAAGCGTACATATTTTCGGTGGCTTCTTCACCCCGAATGACGTTGCCATTGACCTTAATTGTGATTTCCGCCTTCTGGCTCTTCGCAATGGAAGGGTTCTTCGCCACACTCAATAAAGCTGTGCAATCGAGCTTGTGATCAAAATGCTTTTGGGCTCGCTGCAACTTCTCGGTCAAATACTCCTTGAGAGCGGGTGTTAGTTCAATATTGCGTCCAGTTACGGTTACTAGCATAACTATCCTCCGAAACGAAGGGATAAATAAAACATCCGATAGCGGCACCAGCCAGTTAATTGCTCCAAACAGTTTCAAACATACTTAGGTTGACGAAGAATCAAGCATAAAATCCTGCAAGCTCACTGGCCTGTAGGATTGGCGAAAATCTAAATCAACTTCAAAAGAAATATCCCTGACGCTGTTTAAAGCAGATTGCTCATTAAATGAGCCAAACGAGTAGTCGACGATACGGTGTTCCGATAATTTCCTACCCGGCTTGAGAGCCGCTATAACCATAATTGCAGAAAACGATTTTTACGGCTAATTTTTACTGATTTAGGTCTTCAAATAGCTGGGCGGCATCCAAGTAGTTGATGTGATGCTGCTTGCCGCTGTACTTGACGTCAGTTGGCGACAAGAGCTTGGTTTCTCCAGCAGCATAAACTGGGGCAACAAAGAGCCTATCCACTCGAGTGGGTCGATTCATTGACAGGTAAGTGCTAGAGCTTGAGCCGGCCGGTGCCGCTTGCCCCTGATTAGCATTAGACGAATTGGCAGTAAACGGATTGGCTCTAAATGGATTGCCCTTGAACAGTCCCTTGGCATGATGGGTCTTGGCCTGACTCATCACAGCCTTCTTGGCCACTGTGACAAACTTCTGACCGGCTTCCAGACTAATGGGCGAGATTAAATCATCGTCGACAGCCATCTCAGGAAATTCGCTAGCAACCACGTCAACAACGCCAAGGCGCTTAAAGTATCCAAAAGCCTCAGAACTGTCATTAATGTTAGGCACTTTCAAGCCATGAGCGACAACTTTCATGAACTCGCCGCGGCTGAGAGCCTTGGCTGGGTCAAAAATGGGAGGGCTGGCAACAACTCCACGCGACAAAAGGGTTCTCAATACTTCGAGGCGGTGCCGACCGTTGGCTGGCATTAAATCGGAGTAGCGAGACATAGCGCCGAACTGCTCTTCTGTTGTTTTTTGGTTGGGATACAGACTGGCGCTCTGGGCGCCCACATCGCGGCAGGCACGAATGAACTCGGTAATTTCATTAGCCCGAGTACCCATACCGTCACCAATCACGTGCACTTCAACGTCTGGCTTCTCAGTTAGTTGCCTGACCCGCTCAACCGTGCGTTTGGTATAGGTGTAGGCATCCACAGTCTGATAGCGACCATTCCAATAGGCCATAGGAGCAATGACATCATAATATTTGGCCAGAACCTTCCAGGGAGTGAGGGCCACCATGGGCGCGCGGTTCAATGGGCTGTAGACAACGGCCATCATAGGGTAACCATTGCCGAGCGCATCCCTTATATGTTTACTGTAGGCTTCGACAACTGTCTTATTTAGGTTGTTCTCCAGATTAGGGGCAATGCCGTCTAGGCGATCGCCACTTTGTGTGCGGAAGCGCGCAGCAACAATCATTTTATCGGCGTCGGCCATTGGGCTTTTAAGCTCGGCGAACGACCAGGCAATAACTCTAATTTTGTACTTATGGCAAGCTTCAATTAACTGACCAAGCTCGGTAGGCTGAGTGATGGCCTCTGTGGTACTACGAGAAGTCTGCACAAAAAGGTTGCGAATGCCTGTGCTGTATAGCTTTTGGCAATAGCCCTCAACATCAGTTTTGGGGTAATTCCAAAGATTAACCCAGACCCCAGACCCCTCTGCCATTCCAGGAGGATTAGCCTGAGTCTCAGGAACGATACTGGAAACCACCAGGGGTTGTCTCTCGAGAGAGGAGCCACCACTGGCCGTGGCGCTCTGAACACAGCTAAGCATTAAACTCAGCGCTGAAAGGGTTACAGAGACGGCAGTAGTAAGGTTTGGCTTGCGCCGAGGAGAAATATTAATCATGGCTACCAGTCTTAAATTTGGATGCTAATTTTTCCAGTATAGATGTGGTATCAATCAAGCGCCATACATTTTTTTGGATAACGTTGGTTAAATCGGCTCAGGACCACAAATATGAATCTTTTGAGTATATATGTTCCACATTTACTTGAGCTTTTATCAGTCACGCACTCAATTTAGATTGCAAGAGATAAGCCCACGGTGGGTATATTGATGGATGTTATGCTAGGAATCACGCACATTAATCTTAAAAGCCAAGGCAAGAGAGACAATGAATAAAAAAGAAGAGGAAATTCAGCGCAAGTTGGTCGAGCTCGAGAGCTCAGTCCTCAAAGACCAAATAGAACTGGTAAACACTGGCCGCACAGATTTGACCACCACAGGCAAGAACGCCAAAGGCGGGGCCCTCAATAGCAGTGGTGGGGGCAAGATGACCAGCGGCGCGAATAGCAGTGGCAGTGCCCCTCTAAACAAATCTGACGGTTATTACTTCGGCGGATTTGCGTTGTTGATATTTGGAATGATAATGGTAGCAATGCACGTCAAGGTCGGCAGCGGCTTTCTGGCAATGCTCATGGGCGGTGGCGGGGGCCTAGCACTGTTTCTACTGCCCCTACTAGCTGGCATTGGCATGATGGTATACAACTATAAGAATAAATGGGGCAGCATCATAACTGGTGGCAGCTGCGCCCTACTGCTACTGGCAATATTGTTCACCCTAAATTTCAATTTCCCAACTCTGACATTGATGCAAACAGTCATGATGTTCCTACCTTTTGCCATCGGTAGTGCCTTTGTAGTAAAAGGCATGGGCGGACCTCAAGGCGTAATGGAGTCAGTCAAAGCGACCCTCCCCAAGAGAGAAGATGCCTAGACTGTTCGTAGGCAGAGATGCTTTGGAAAGGCGCCTACGGCGCGATCCCAATCAAGGAAAACACTGGGTTGCATAGAAATATTTTGGTGCGCATGAAAATGCGAACTGGAGACTTCAAGCCAATGACGGCTAGAAAACCATTTACCCTTTTGATGTTGCCGCGGTACGGAAAGTAAAAAGAAAAGCTCTGCAAGCCGCAGGTTCGGATGCACGATCCGTGTCTGGAGAAACTATCAAGCACGGTTTTTGGAGGGGCTCGGGCGTGGCGAAACGCCCAGCCTACTCAGCAAGTCACAGCTGAAAACAGCGTCATTTACTTTGGTAGTTATCAGGGGTAGTATTGGGAACGGCCGATCCGTTTTTCTCGTACCAAGGGAAAAATTGATTGCCCGGATTAAGTCGCTTAGCGCTCTCCATGCTTTCTTGAAGTTCTGTGGGTGAAAGGCTGCACTCGGGATAAAAGCGGCTCTCATTTCTTCGAAAATGTTGCATGGCTTTAAATCTGTCTTCGAGTTGTTTGTCCGAGGCGCCTGTTATTTTGAATGTGCTCATAAGACCGTCTTTCATATTGCCGGCAGCTTGACTGATTTCCCAATCGCTCAAAGGCCGACCGAGGAAAGGGGAGTAAAACTCCATGTAGGGATGATCATCGGTAATGGGTACAGCACTTCCGACATAACTTCTGAGCTTTTGATCCGACATCATGAACGTGGAGAGTACATCGTACGGGTCGCTTAGTCCAGTTTCATCTAGCGCAGCACGAAGTTCCGGCGATGAATTCAACTGTTCCCGCATGGTGTTAACATCCATTGCTAAAGGCTTTTCCGAGCCGAGAATAATTCCCTCTCCGCTGTTCGACATCCATAGACTGCAGTTTGGGAACGTATCTAGAAACGATCTGAGCACCATCTTCCAGAGAGGATTGCTTACGTCGAATGAGGGAACCCACTGTGCCACCACTCCGCCTGGCTTGAGATGTTGTTTAACTACACGGTAGAACTCTGTGCTGTAGAGGTTGACTACCCCTGCAGAAAACAAAGGAGGTGGCTCGAAAGTTATAACGTCGTATGTATTTTTTGTATTCAGAAGAAAATTTCGACCGTCATTGATGTGCACGGTAACTTTTGGATCATGGAGAACTTTCAGGTCGGAGTCTGCGAAGCAAGGACTAGCCTTGATAACCATCGATGACAACTCAACGATGTCTACGTGTTTAACAGTTTTTATAGCGGTGGTCGCACCGGCTGTGGTGCCTGTACCAAAGCAGACGACTAGAGCATTCTCTGGATTCTTGCAAGCCAGAACTGGCAAAGCGCCAAGCAAGCGCATATAGCGTTTGGCGGAGTTGTATGTTGAGGATGTCAGCGCCAGGTTTGTTTTGAGAGCCTTAAACTGAGGGTGTTTCGTTACCCAAACTATACCGGTAGAGTCCTCGCCATAGAAAATAAGCGATGAATTCTTCATGTTGCCCAGGGAGTTTAGAAACGAGTTTGGAAAATACAGGTAAAAACAACCGGCGAGCAGCATCGGAGTAACGCAGGCAACGGAAGGCAGGAGTTTTTTCGAATTGAGACTCCTGAAAAGAGCTACAGAACCAATCGTAGCGCTCAAAATAACGTTCAATTTAAACGCGGTAAAAGATCCCAGTACTGGCTGAGCATACATACCTACGAACAAGCTGCCAATGACGCAACCAACGGTGTTGATCGCGTAAATCAATCCGACAAAGCTTCCTACTTTACGGCATGAGGAAGCCAGACTTCCAATGAGTGGAAAAGTCAAACCAATCGCGATTGTAGGAACAGTGATAAGCAAAAAGCAAATTCCTAACAAGTAATACAGCACCTTCGGGCTGGTATGGTACCAATGCGCGCCAAGAGGCAACGCAATAAGACTCACAGCGCAGGCGAAAGCCGTCAGGAACTGTGCGATAGAAAGATCTCGCAATTTTTCTTTGAATGTCTTGTCCGGTCTTAACTTGAGACAACTGATGCTGCCGATGGTAAGTCCCAGAAGAAAGCAGCTGACAGTGAACGAAAACGTGTAGGTGTCTGCAACGAAAAAGAATTTCAAAAAGTTCAGCCAAAGCACTTCGTAGCCCAGTGCGTTAAAACCACTGAATCCCGCCAGTAAGCACAAAAGCCACAGGTCTCGTTTTCCAGTGCTCGATTCAAATGAAGATTCAGAGTCTTTGTTTGCGGTCTCCGCCGAAATTGTTTCACTGTCTTCGCCAGCGGTCGTTGAAACCTTCACAGGTTCTTTCATTAGAAATGCTCTGATGCCGACATAGATGTTAATGGCAGCGGCGAACAAAATGGTGCCCGATATGCCTAAATAGGTAAATCCAATGATGCATCCATCCAGGCAGCCAAAGACGCTTCCGAGCATGTTGACTGCGTAGAGTCCAGCGAAGCCCTTATTGAAAGCCTTGTGTACTGATAAATATCGGCATAGAACCGGCAGAGAAGCTCCCATCAGCATAGTGGGAGCCGACAAAATTAGTGATGCAAGCAGGAATCTGACCCACGTCTGAGCGCCCAATCCTTCGCCAACTGCCTGGGATAAATGGGCGACGGCGAACGGAAGTTTGGTCAAAAGCCAGCCAATAAGCGGAGCTAAGATACCAATCCCTATTTCCATGAGTCCGTAGACCGCAAGGTGTTTGTCCTTCAATCTGTCCGCTAAGCGACCACCAAAGAAGGCTCCCAGTGCTAACCCACCGAGAAAGACTGAAATGACGCAGCTCGCTGCTTCCGTGGTGCTACCGAATGACAAACCTAGGAGGCGAAGCCATGCGACCTCGTAAATGAGCGCACTCGCACCGGAGAAAAGGAACAGAAAGTAAATTAAGGCCATGGCAAACAATTATAGCGGAAAAACTCATAGCCCCATCTGAGCAAAGGGCAAGGGAAAAGCCAGTAGGGTTAACTCAAGTGAATCACGTTCAACGGAGCCTCCATCTTTGCAACGACAATCGAGTGTATTGCCTTTATAAACTTGCACTGAAATCAGCAATCCAGGCTCGTCTTTGAGCAAGCCAATAACTAGTTGCTTCTTTCTAGCTTTCTGGTGTCAGTTGTAACCATACTTGGCCAGCTTGATTGTGCGCCATTGACTTGCTGGCCTATAGATAGCATTCGTTTGATTAAAAGCGAAAGCGGCTACACAATAATTGCGTAGCCGCTTAAGATTCTCATTTCAATTAGTTCTAGTGCAGTTCTAAATATCTTCGCCGGGCAACGGCGCACTACCAGGAGCTCCTAGAGCACCCTCTGGTGGCAGCGATTGCGAGCGGGAAGGGATCGGAGCACCAGAAGACGGAGACTTAGTTGACGGCGCAGCATTTCTGCTTGCTGGATCAGCTTGACTTGGCTCGGGCACTGGATATTCAATCACTTGCCCAGGCACCGGTAGCGAACCAGGTGGTGGTATTGTCGCTGGATTAATGCGAACCGAGCGCATACCAACTCCAGAGCCATTACTAGACCCGTTATTTGAACCATTACCAGAGTTGTAACCAGGACCCGAAGGAACTCCGGATTTAGTAGCTGGCACATAACGAGGAGTAACACTTGCAGGAACGAATGCAGGCACCACATTTGGTTCAGATGCACTGGTTGCGCCTGAGCTAGAATTAACAGTAGTAGTTGTTGTATTGACTGTGGTGGCAGGAGCACTAACATCACTAGGCAGTGAGGCCGGTTTACTCAACTGAGTGTGGGGCTTCATGTAGGTATTAACAGGCACTTCCACTTCATGCTTCCAACGCCTTGATTCGTCTTTAATTTTATTAGAGCGATAAGCAATAGCCTGATTACGGAAGCTATTCTTAGCAGCAATAAAGCCATCCCAGTCGAAATTCACAGGGTCAGTATGGTCGCCTTGCTGAGCGTAGCGATGAGTGATGATGTTAGCGTTCTCGACATTGTAGCGACTCTGCAAATAGCCAACTAAGCGAGTAACAGCATGCATCTGCGCTTGAGGGTAGCCTTGCGAACCAGTATGGTTAATTTCAATACCGATACTGTTGTCGTTATTGATACCAGGAAGAGTTTTGAAAATATTGACGTGCACGGTGGCAAGATCTGGATCAACTGCTTGGAAGATGGTGCCGTCGCGATCAACTACATATTGAGCGCCAGGGTGCCTGAGCCCCATTGAGCTCCAGCTATCAATCACTCTTGTAGCTGAAACTGGAACACCAGTCTCAGTTGAATGCATAACAATATATTTGACCGGTTCTCTACGCCAGAAAATGCCACCATGAAGAGGATGGTAATTGACTACACCGGCACGCACTAAAACTCTTGCAGCATAGGCATCAGCAGAGCCACTATCGAAAGCAGAGGCAATGGCGTTAGCATTTTGGGCGTCCAGAGGAGAGGTATCAAAGCTTGGCGCATTCCTCATAAAAATTCCAATCGGATAAGCATAGCGAGGCTTTGGTGCAGCATGTGCCACCACATGATGGTGCTTGGTTGAATGAACCGCTACAGCATGACCACGACCATGCCTGCCAGCACGACCACGCGAACTAGTTCTAGAACTTGCCACCACTCTGCTAGATCGGGAGCGACCACTGCTTACCCGCGCAGAAGCACCTCTTGTCGACCGGGAGCTTCTTGAAGTCGATGCGGATTTAGCACTGCGGCCTTTACTAGCCGATGACCGAGACGAATGACTAGATGAAGTGCTGGCATGTTTTCTCGCCTCAACTTCAGCAGGTACGAAAACCAGCGATGTAAGAGCCAGCAAAACCGGTAACAGGCGAGCAACAAATTTAGCGCCAGTTGCTTTCTCAAGCCCTATGAAATTTAAGCTGTCGAACAAGCGGCAGTCCCCCACATTAAGTACTAAAAGTACAGTATTAGCACTACGGTACTAGTATCAAAGTATTTGCATCAAGATGCCAGGGGAGAGAAAGCAAATAACTAGCCACCACCCATAGCACCGAGCATTATTATAAAATATAAATGGCAACCGCGCAACGACTGAGTTTCAGTCCAATCGATTTCAACCAGATTGAGAGAATTTAGAACTCGACCAAGATTCAGTCGATCCAACCGCCACCTAGGATATAGGTATCCGTCAAATCGTATATACCAAGTACTTGTCCTGGAGTTATAGCAGGTTGTGGCTCATGGAAAACCACCCGCACCTGTGCATCAGGCAAAGGGTAAACAGTAGCGGGTTCAGCTTTAGAGTTATAGCGAATTTTTGCCAAAGCTTCGAATGGTTCCACCGGTGGTGTCTCCATTAGCCAATTGGCTGCCGAGGCGGTTAATTCTTTACGTAGCAAAGCCTCTGGCGGCCCAACATAAACAGTTCTTGTGTCGGGGTCAATAGAAGTAACGTAAAGAGGCTCATGATAAGCGATACCAAGACCTTTGCGCTGGCCAATGGTGTAGTTAAAAGTGCCTTGATGTTGCCCCAGCATCTCGGCTGTGACCGTATGAACAATCGGCCCCGGCTCAGCAGTCAAGAAATTGCCGAGATACTGTTGAGTAGTAGTGCCCCGAGGAATGAAACAGAGATCTTGACTATCGGGCTTGTTGGCAGTTACCAAACCACCCTCATCTGCCAGGGCCCGAATCTCATCTTTACTGAAATCACCAAGAGGAAGCAGAGTAGCTTTAAGCTGCTCCATAGTTAGCCCCCAGAGAACATATGATTGGTCTTTGCGCGGATCTTTCGCCCGCGCCAATCTAAAGCCATCTTCAGTTTCAACCACTCGAGCATAATGACCAGTGGCAATATATCTGGCTTGCAAAATTTTCTGGCTATAGCGCAATAGAGCGCCCCACTTCACCAATGTATTGCAGACACTGCATGGTAGGGGAGTTTTAGCTCGAGCATAAGATTGGGGAAACTGATCAATAATTTCGGCCTTGAACATCTCACGCAAATCTACGGCGTGATGCTCGATGCCCAATTGTTCGCAGACGCGAGCGGCATCAACCATTCCAGTATCACAACAACGACTACCAGACTTAATCAGCCAGCCAGTCACACCAATGACATCGTAGCCAGCCTTGATCATTTCCATGGCTGTCACGCTCGAATCAACTCCGCCACTCATCAAAACAGCCACACGAGTCTTGTTGGCCTGAACCGGCGAAACCACACGCTTCGACGCCACCGCGCAAACGGCTTCTACCGCTTCGGCACTGGGCATGTCCGAATGCTCAACAGGAGGATTAACTGGCTCGTTGACAGCCTTTGTGATGTCGCTTTCTACAGTACTCATTTCCGAATTTTACTATAAGGATTGCAACTCTGTTGGCAACCATTTCTATATGTACAGAATAAATGAGCAGAAACTCACTATCAACTCATCAATAATTTACCAACAACCAGAGCAAAGAGCGCTTACTACATACCAGTCAGTCGCTTCAAGCGCAACCTGGCGTTGGTCGCATTTTTGCCCCGAGGAGCCAACTTGAGATAAGTCTTGTACTCAGAAACAGCATCACGACTGCGTTCGATGCGCTCAAGTAAAACAGCCAAGTTATAGTGAGCCACTGGCACGTCCCCACCTGACTGTAAAATAGCCTTGCGAAAAGCCCGATCAGCTCCGTTATAGTCGCCGCGCTCTCGCAAAATAATTCCCAACATATTCTGAGCCAGCGGATTGGTCTTCTTGCGCAGGCTTGAATCATCTATTGCCTTGCGGAAAGCAGCCTCAGCTCCAGCATTGTCACCCATGCGCCGCAAAGCCATACCCAGGTTGAATTGAGCCTCGGGGAAGCCATCGGCCTTAATCATCAAAGCCTTGCGATAAGACTCTACAGCTTTCGCCAACTGATTTAAGTTGGCCTGACAATAGCCCAAATTATTGAGAACAATCGGATCTTCGCCAGCCCCTGTTCGGATAAGCGAGTCAAAATCGTGAGCCGCCTCAGTCCAAGCATGGCGCTTCATGGCTTCGCGAGCAGCTTGCCGCATTGCGCCCTGCATCTCGGAACGACCATCATCACCGCCCTGTTGGTCGTCTGGCCCAGAATTATATTGACCCTGAGCCTGATTACCAGAGGCAGGTGCAGTGCCATTGAGCTTGGCTATGCGATTCTTGGTCTCCTGGGCGTATTTGCTGACCGTTTCATATTTAAGCGAAGTCTCGTAGGCCTTAATCGCCGCCGCCACATTGTGACGACGCTCCTCAATTAAGCCGAGATGATAATAACTAAAGGCAGAATCAGGTTTCAGCTTAATGGCCTTGTTGACTTCAGCAAAAGCTTCATCCAACCGCCCTTCACTCAAATCGAGGGCGGCCAGTCCACTGTGGGCCGCGGCGTGGGAGGGGTCGAGCTTTATGGCGATCAAATAGTTTTCACGAGCTTCTTTCTTCTGACCCACATCTCGCATGGCATTGGCGGCATAGTAGTGCAATTCGGGCTCTTGGCCACCAGAAATCTTAAGGCACAGACGCCAGTAATAGAGGGCCTCTTCAGCCTTGCCGGTAGAGTAAAGCACAAGGCCGAGGTTGTTTAGAGCTGGCACATAAAGGGGCTCAATATCTAAGGCTTTGCGGTAGTACTGGATGGCCTTATCGACTTTATTCTCGTAGGCGTAAGAAAGACCAATGTTGTTGTAGGCATCAGGAACAGAAGGCTCCATCTTGATAACGGTCTCGAACTGGCTACGAGCCTGGTCTAACTGCTTTGCCCGCAAAAACTTGATGCCTTGCTGCATATGCGCAACGGTATCTGGACGATAGCGACTACCTTCAGCCTTCACTAGTAAAGCGGAGAGGCTGAGGGTTGAAGTAATAGCCAAGACCAGGCATAGAGTTAAGCCTGTTCGTTTTTGCACTTTTACCTCCAATTGCATTTGAAAGCAATAATACAAGATGTAACCCTTTAGAGCCCGTTACACGTAGAGCCAGCGGCTTGGTCAAAATGGTAAAATGCCTTTTTCCCAAATCGGCAGGATATGGCTCAGTCGAGCGTTATTTTTACTGATTTGCAATAAGGTGAAGGGAACCCCTCCAAAAATGCTAACGCGCAACAGTAACCTCGCAGCAAAACTGCACCAGCTTTTTATCTCTAGTTCGCAATATGCGCGGCTCCTGGCTCGAACAGCTAAGGGTAGCAGCGGCGAACTCAATTTGACCGGCTTAACAGATTCAGCTAAATCGCTTGTGCTCTCAGTTTTGGGTCACGAAACTAAGCGAGCTATTTTCTTAGTTGTGCAAGACAACCATACTGGTGCCCGTTACCACCAAGAGTTGACCAACCTAAGTAAGTATCCGATTTTTGTTTACCCCAGCTCTGAAGTCTCGCCCTACGAGCAAGTGCTTTCCAGCCCAGACAACGTCGCTGCTCAGCTAGAAGTATTACGCCACTGCCAAGAAAAGCCAGACGAGCCATTTATCTGTGTAGTTACTGCTCGTGCCCTCAGCCAAAGAGTTCTCTCACCCGAAGAATTAACTGCCAATTGCTTGCGCCTCAATGTTGGCGAAACAATTGATACTAAAGAAGTAGCTCGCAGACTAGCTAACTTAGGTTATTCCCGCGAATCACTAGTGACCTTGCGTGGCGAATTTAGTGTGCGCGGCGACATTGTCGATATTTATCCATCTTGCGGCTCGCCATTTAGAATTGAATTGTTTGGCGACGAAATCGAATCGATGCGCGTCTTCAATACCGATACGCAAAGATCTATTGAATCGCTTGAGACCTGTGTCATTGTGCCCCGTTGGTGGATTGTCGCGGATCAAAGCGAAGAGGCCCGCATCAAGCTGGTCGATACCCTTAGAGCCGTTACAGAAAAAGCAGCCGAGACTTTAGATCAATCATCGGCAGAAACGCTGATGACAGTCATGGAGAGCGACTTAGAAGCGCTTAGAGCCGGTCGCTATCCCGAATCAGTAGAATACTACGCCCCTTACGTCCACGAAAAGCTTGCCACCATATGCGATTACATCAGAGATAACAGTCTGATTGTGCTGGACGAATGGGACACCCTACTAGCCGCTCTTTCTTCCTACCAAGAGAAGCTTGATGCTGCCTTCAAAGAAGGGCTAGAAACTGGTCGTTTACTGCCTCTGCCACGTCCGCTTCACTTGAGCGCCCGTGAAATAACTGAACAGCTTAAACGCCACCAACGCATTTATGTTTCCACCTTGCCAATGGCACTAGATGGAGCTGATACTAGCAATTCTAATGCTGCCAATTCGGTTATCAATTTCGACTGCCAACCAGTCGAGCGCTTCGGCAATCAAATTGATGTTATGGCTGAAAAAGTGAGAAGCTGGCGCAAGGAAGGCTTGAATGTTCTGATTTCAACGGAGCAGCCCCAGCGCATTTTAGGCATCATGAAAGAGTGGGACATTCCTGCTGTTTATCTTTCGCAAAGTGATGATAAAGCCGACACTCACATTCTGCCCCTAGACGATACAGCCCAAGCATCTGGCGGCGCCCCAGGACCAGGAAGCGCTAACAATGGCAAAGCCCAACCACCATCACTATCAATATCGTCTTTAGATGATATCCTCTCCGGCCAAATGCCTAGCCTCGATGATCTCAAACTAAGCCAGAGTCAAGGTCTAAGCCCGAGCCTCAATCAAAATCAGAACCAGCCGTCGGGGCCTGTTGTAATGGTCTGCCGGCACGGCTTCACCCACGGATTTAAACTAAAAGATGTCGAGCTAGTTTCATGCACCGACGCAGAAATGTTTGGCGTCAAGCGCAAACCGACAGTTTATAGAAGACCAGTTGCAGAGAAAAACTACGAGCGCTTCACTTCAGTCGCCGATTTAAAAGTAACCGACTACGTTGTGCACATGAAGCACGGCATCGGCCAATTTGAAGGCGTCAAACGTATGACGGTCGACGGCCAACAGCGCGAATTTCTAAGCGTTGCCTATGCCAGCGACGACAGACTATATGTGCCTGTCGATCAAATCAACTTGCTCTCCCGTTACCGAGGAGCTGGAGACAACCCACCAAGAATTTCACGCCTGGGTGGTGCCGAGTGGGAATCAACCAAACGGCGCGTCAAAAAATCAGTTAAGCAAGTGGCCGAAGATCTGGTCAATTTGTACGCAATAAGAGCTAAACAAGAAGGCTTCCAGTGTACGCCTGATACTCCATGGCAGTACGAAATGGAAGAAGCCTTCCCTTACGAAGAAACGCCGGATCAATGGCAAGCCATTCAAGACATGAAAGGTGACCTTGAATCAGCCAAGCCTATGGATCGCCTTATTTGCGGAGACGTTGGTTTTGGCAAAACTGAAGTCGCCATTCGTGGTGTCTTCAAAACCGTGATGTCAGGCAAGCAAGTGGCAGTGCTCGTACCGACAACAATTTTGGCTCAACAGCACTACAACACCATGGCTGAGCGCTTTGCCCCCTACCCAATTAAAGTCGGTCTCCTCTCGCGCTTCCGTACGGCAAAAGAGCAAAGAGAAGTAGCCCGCAGACTGGGCACTGGCGAGTGCGATGTAGTTATCGGTACCCACCGCATGCTGCAAAAAGATATCGCCTTCAAAGACCTCGGTCTGGTTGTCATCGACGAAGAGCAGCGCTTCGGTGTTGCCCACAAAGAGAAGCTAAAACAACTGCGCGTAATGGTTGACGTCATGACCATGTCAGCCACTCCTATTCCGCGTACTTTATATATGGCCTTATCTGGCGCTCGCGACATGTCGCAAATTAACACGCCACCAATTAACCGCGCACCAATTAAAACTTTCGTGGGCGAATACAAATTGCCTCTAGTGCGCACGGCCATTCTGCACGAGATGGAGCGTGGCGGACAAATTTACTTTGTTCACAACCGCGTTGAAAACATCGAACAAATTGCCTTTGAAGTTAAGCAACTAGTTCCAGAAGCACGCATCGCCATTGGCCACGGCCAGATGAATGAGCGGGATCTCGAAAATGTCATGTTGGCATTCTTTGCCCATGAATATGACGTCCTTGTTTGCACCACCATTATTGAATCTGGTCTAGATATCCCCAACGTCAACACCATCATCATCAATGATGCTGACAAACTCGGCCTAGCCCAGATGTA
Organism: Obscuribacteraceae bacterium (SeqCode); assembly: GCA_044378815.1. Lineage (GTDB taxonomy): Bacteria > Cyanobacteriota > Vampirovibrionia > Obscuribacterales > Obscuribacteraceae. Next base: position 15,565 of record JBIPOV010000008.1, read on the forward strand.
TCAACTCCGTGGTCGCGTGGGCCGCTCTGATGCCCAGGCCTATGCCTACTGCCTATACACTCCATCAAAAGTTCTATCAGAGCAAGCCCAAGGCAGACTGAAAGCAATTCGCGAATTTACTTCCCTTGGCTCTGGTTATCAAATCGCCTTACGCGATATGGAAATCAGAGGGGTGGGAAACATACTCGGCTCTGAACAACACGGTCACATGATTTCGGTGGGATTTGAACTCTATTGCAAAATTCTTGAAGAGTCAGTGGCGGAACTCAAGGGCGAAGCAGTTGTACAAGAAGCTGACACCGCCGTTGATATCAACGTCACGGCCTTCATTCCTGAATCTTACATCGAAGACAATGAACAACGCCTAATCGAATACAAACGACTAGCTGATGTAAAAACCGACCGCGAACTGATTATGCTGCTTGACGAATGGCGTGACCGCTTCGGGGCCATTCCCAAAGAAACTGAGCAATTGACGAAAGTTGTAAAACTTAGACTAGTGGCAAGCTCTGCCAACGTCCAATCGATCAAACCAGACATGCAAGGTTTACGTTTGTACGTACCATTCCGCTTACAACAGTGGATTCCAATTCAAAATGGCCTGCCAAAACATCTGGCAAACCGCACTACCTACAAACCAGGTATTGCTGGTGGTCAAGGTTCAAGTCCATACATTCTCGTAAAATCCCAAGGCGATGATCCAGAAGATCAACTCGATTTGCTGGCAGAACTTCTCGGAGCAATGGTGGCAAATGTTCACGCCAAACCAGCCTAAAATGTCAAAAGAGGATATCAGTACTGTGAATAGCGCAAGTAATAGAAGCAAAAGAAACAGCACCAGCTTGAACGTCTTGTTGGCGCTGACACTTTCTCTTGCTATAGCCGGCTGCCAGAGTGAAAAGAAACCTGAGACTTCTAGCGATACGACCGACAAAACCAGCAGCCCGCAGACCGGCAGCACCCAGGGCAGCAACCCAGGCGATGATGCTAAATCAGCCGCCAATGGAAAACTACCTGAAGTACTTAGCGACTTACCACAGTTAAAGCCTGTTGCCGGAGTTAACTTAGTAAAGCTGCCAGACACCATGATTATTTGCACAGTAAATAGCTCACCGGTGACAGTCAGCCGCTTTAAGAAAGAGTATCAAGCAGCCATAATTTCACTGCAATCGATGATTGCAATGCAGCCAGAGAAAATGGGTTCACTCTTGGCTCAAGCCAAACAAATGGGCTTGACTCTAACCGCCGAAGAGAAGAAGAAAATGATTGAGTCTGCTCATTCAGCTCAAGCGCTTGAAGGCAAACCTCTTGCGACCTTCCTCAAAGAAAGAAACATGACCGAAGCCCAATTTAACCAGCAAGTATTAGAGCTTGGCCTAGCTTTTAAGTGCGGCACAAAAGTAATTGAAAGCCAACTATTGAGCGAGCTAATTAACCGCGAAATAGTATTGAAAGAAGCGCATAAAGCGGGCTTCTATCAAAAGGCTGCTAATAGTTTTGCTCAGATCAAAGAAACAAAAAGATTCAAACAATACGTAAACAATGCCAGTGAAACACCAGACCAAATTCGCGAAGAGATAATTTCTTCGCAAATGATCAAGATGATGCTGGAGAGCATAGCCAAAGCCGCACCGGCCGCTAGCGAAAAAGTAGTAAAAGAAGAATTCGAAGCCAATAAAGGCCGTCTAAAGCACGGTGAGCGCGTGCGACTATCTCACATTGTGGTAGCAGCGCCAGCAGTTGATGCCGGCCCTCTCAAGAGCGTGAGAACACAGTTACAGGAGCAAAAGCCTGAACTGAAAGGAGCCGAGCTCGATAACGAAGTCAAAGTAATCAAGCAAGCTCAATACAACAAAGCTAAAGACTACTTAGCTCAAGCTCTAAAAGGGGCCGATTTCAAAACTTTAGCGGATAACTACACCGAAGACGAACCGGCCCGCTTGGCCAAAAGTGGCGGCGATCTTGGTTATATGGATCTGGCCACAGTGAATGGCCCGGACCAATTGAAAATTATGGCGGCAGTTGGCAAAGTCAAAGCGGGGCAAGTCGTGCCAGAAGTTGTTGAGACTAATTTTGGCTACCACGTAATCAAAGTAACTGAAAGACAATCAGCTGGTGACATTCCTCTAGCTGAAGTGAAAAAGCCCTTAGAAGAAATGATCTCTGCAAAGAACAAAGAAAAAGCAGAGATAGACTGGATGACCCAGCATCGCAAGAGCGCAGATATTCAGTTGACTGAAGAATTCAAAAAGGCTGCAGCATCCGGCACTTATGCTCTAACCGCAACCCCGAGCGCTGCTCCAACAGCTACCACTACCAAATCTGAAAGTACTACAAAAGCGGTAGCTCCGGTAACAAGCACCGCTGCAAGCAGCGTCAAGACTCCTAAAGCGCAGAACTAGAACTAAACTAGAAGTACAACTAGAACTAGTGCAAAAGCGATTGAACTAATTAGAGCGAGGGCAACAAAACGTGAAAGCCCTGTTGCTTATTGCTTTGATATTGCTTAAGGCTGCAACCATGCCGCCCTAGAATAGCGATGGCGATGCCAAGGCTAAGGCCACTGCGCAAATTCCCCGTGGCCTGTGAAAATGAGACATACCCCTGAGACAAACTTTCAAGTATAGATGACGTCAAACTCAGGTCCGAGCCAACAATCAGAACCTCTAAGCCATAAGGCTGATGACGAAAGTCAATAACGTACTTAGATTGTCCAGAACCGGCAGAGCATAATACGCCTAATAGGTGCGTGATTGCTTGGCTCAATGACTCAATATCAGCAGACAAAGCAAAGTCACCAGCGGGTTGACTAATTGAGAGCGGAGAATAACTCTCAGTACCACCTGCAGTATCATTTGTAGCACCACTCGCAGCACTGGCACTACTATTGATTGCGCCAACGAGCCGTCGGGTCAGTTCACTCGCGGTAATGGATTGCACCAAGTTATTGATCAAAGAAGAAACGGTAGTTTGAGTTATAACTAAATGCTCTTCACCAGCCTCTAGTCGGCCCAGATATAAGAAGTCTGAGGTAAGGGCAATGAGACTATAAAATACCTGCTCGGCCTCAGCCACAGCCGGCAAACTCGTGGCCTTAGAAATATAGCTCAACGTAGCAGAAAGGGACATGAGTGGCGAACGTAGATCGTGACCAATCATATTGACGAAATCCCGTTTGGCAATCTCAATCTGCTCACGCACCGAAACGTCACGAACAAACGCTAAACTCTTCTTGTCGGTTCTTCGGTCCGCTGCTCTGTTATTCTTCTGCTCAGCAATACCATCGTCGGCGTAGTTGCCGAGAACAAGCTCCACAGAAACATAGTTGCCATCTTTACGCCGGAGTTTCTGCATTAACTGAACACCTTCCAAGCGATTCAAAACTAGCTCATCCACACCCGGCAAAGCTGATGTTGATGCGCCAAGGCCATTATTAGATCCTAGTTTAGCCTCTTCTGGAGCGGAGAATAAGTGTTCAAGCGACTGCCCCAAAAGTTCCTCTTGCGAGAACAGAGACAGAGCCACACCGTATGCGTTAACAGCGGTTATCTGTCCAGACGGACTCAACCCCACAACCATCAGGGGCAGGCTATTGAGAATTGTCCTGAAGCGCGCTTCACTCTGGCGAATTCTGGAATTTAGTTGATTCTTCTCGGTGACGTCATTAGCAACGCAAACAATTGTCTTATCAGGGCTCAATTTTGCCCTAAAGGCAAAATCACGTTTTTCACCAGTACCCTTTATGATTCGACTTTCAAAGCTAATGGGCGACTCAACTTGAACGAGCGACCTTAGGGCTTGTGCAAGCGCCTCAGCGGCACCCGGCTCGACAATAGAATTAAGCCTACGACCAATGAGATCAGCAGATGGATAGCCAAGCAGTTTTGCGCTGGCCTCAGATACTCTCAACAAGATTCCTTTTTGATCAAGCAAGCAAATAAAGTCAGCGGCATGGTCCAGAGCCAAAGCTTCACTACTTTTGGCAGAATTCAAATGCCTTGCTAACGCTCTAAAATCTAGCGCTATTGCTGACAATTCGTCGTTGCGGCGCTTATTGGCCCTAGGGCTAGAGCTAGAAGAAGATGGCCCCGATAAATTCTCCAAACCAATATCTATGGCATTTCGCGCGATTGATTTGATACGCCTTCTGAGCGAAGCTACGACAAAAAGAAAACTGGCGATAACCACTAAGGTATTTGCGAGCAAAGCAAGAAGTAAGACATTGACCAAAGAAGCGCTTGTGAACAGATTTATACTATCTTCAGCTGTGGCCATGCCACGATATTTATCATCCAGCGCAGTCAGCAACTCACCAATAGTGTTAGTGACTTTGATTAGCTCACTACAATACATTATATGCATCTGTTTACGACTAGGACTATATTGTCGCCAATAACTGAGCTCTACCTTATGAACCAAACTAATCGCTTGATCCAGAGCCAGAGAGAGAGCATTTAACCGGCTATCGTCCTCCGGTCGGTTTCGCAAAGAGTGCTTCAACTCAGCAAAAATTGGCGGCAGTCGAAAAAAGACTGACGAATAGCGGTCTTCTGAATTGTCCTCAGTGCGAGAGCGCTCAATCAAGGCAAAAGTAGCACACCGTGTGGCAGAAGAAAACTGTGACAAACAAGCTACTACCTGACGGGCTTCTTGCTCCTGGCGCAGACTTGTTTCAAACCTAGAGAACAAAGCCCAAATAGTAAAAAGCAACAAGACATTGCCAGCAAAAACCAAAACAGCCAAAGCTATAAACTGTTTAGCCACACTAGACTTTAGAACTGGCAATTTATTACTCAAGCGGCACCGCTAAGACTGGCAACCTAAACCAGAATCGACTACCGCCATCACCTCGATTATCTTTATGCTCTCGGCTTTCTACACCAATAGTTCCACCGTGGGCCTCAATTATCGACTGACAAATTGCAAGCCCCAATCCAGTACCAACACGCGCGTCACTGGAGTTGGCCTGCCCATATGCCTTAAAAATCTGCGCCTGTTTCTCTAGCGGCACGCCTCGCCCATTGTCGATTACGCTAAATTCGACTTGACCACGCTCTGGCACTATACGCAGCAGGACTGTTCCACCTTTGTACGAAAACTTAATGGCATTAGATATGAGGTTAACTATAACTTGCACTACACGCTCGAAATCAGCTAATACCATCAGCGGTGCCACCTGTACTTCTAATTTTATACCTTGATTCAAAGCATAATCAACCAACGAAGCAATGGCAGAATCGGCTAAATCGCTTGTTCTGGTCGGCACCATAGCACCTACTAGCTTACCCGGTGCTAGCTCTTCCAGGCGCAGTAATTCGTCGAGCAAGCGCAACAGCCGATTGGCATTAAGTACAAACTTCTGCACCCGCACCTGTTCTTTTTCTGTCTTTACCTCAATACCTAAAAGCATCTGCTTCACTTTCAGTATAGGCTCACCAAGGTTACGCCAGAGCAGCTGAAGAAAGTCCTTTCGCAAATTCTCGAGCTTGACTTTTTCACTGACGTCTTCGACAACTACAAGAGTCTGATTGACTCCAGCTAGATCCGCTAAAGTAAGCTCACAAGCTAAGGCCTCGCTCTTCTTACCAGCAATCTGGGTACGCAACTGACTTACCTGCCTCGCCTTAATAAGAACATCGCTATCGCCAAAAACGTCATCGACGGCGCGCTCAGACGAAGCCGAATAAGCATCAAGCATCTGCTCCATACGTTCATTGGTAGATTGAAATACCCCAGCTTGATCAACAACCACTAAGCCAACCGGCAGGTTGCGCATCAACATGCGCACATCATTCTCTTTTTCTCTCAACTCTTCTTCTCGCAGTTTAGCGGCACAAATATCGCTAACGAAGCAAAAAGTAGATTGATCGACCTCTGACCAATAAGACGAGAAGCGGCTTTCTAAGAGTGAGCCATCATGACGTTTGATCGCTAGCTCAATAGCAGAGGAGTGATCTAGCTGGGGCAAAGATGAAAGAAAATCACGCAGTACTTGTCTGCTCTCGGCAGGCACCACAGTCTGCCAGGGCGCTCCTTCTAGTTCGTAGGGCTGATATCCCCATTGCGAGCTAACAGCAGCATTTAAATCTCTTATACGTCCCTCTGAATCAATCTTGAAAATCACATCTAGAGCGCCCTCAATAAGGGTCGTTTCATAGCGTGCCGAGTTACCCAAGGTCTCAATCATTTCTCGAAGAAGCTTATCGAGACTTCCCAATTCATCACACGAAGGCGGCAAAGCTTCCAACTCTTCTTCATTTTTATATCGCTTAAGATTCAGAGCCAAAACCGTGATGCCTTTGCCTAAAGGCAAGAAAAAGAGTGCCAGCAAAGCAATAGTGAATATAAGATCGACGACACAGACACCAACCAGAACTCCCTTGACAATAAACAAAGTCTTTGATTCTTCAATCAACTGCTCTGGAGACATTGCTTTGTAGCGAGCCAAAAGCTCTTGATAGCGCTGAGAAACTTCAGGACCCAAAACAAGAGATGAAGGGTCTAATTTAACCTTGCTATGCCAGTTCTTATCGCTAATATGACGGCTCTCTTCGCGATAGACAGCGTCAGCGGCAGCATAAATCTGCTCTTGCACTTTCAAGATTTCTGCGGCGGCTGCATCATTAACCGCCAGACCTTTAAGCCGACCAAACTCTTTTTCTAAGCGTGAAGAAAGCGACGGCCATAGTGCAGCAGCGGCTGCTGAATTGTGGAGATCTTTCGAGAGATCAGAAACAAGCAGTATGCCAAATTCCTGCGTCAAATTGGCAATTCTAGAACTAGCAGAAAGCACTGCCAGACGATGTCTTTCACCAGTAAACTTGGTATCAATGTCATGCAATAGAAAAACAATCAGCTGAGCAAAAGCAAGCTGATAAACGAGCACAAAGACCACTGCTAGCAGTGCATTTTTGGCAATAGTTCGTTGCCTGAACACACCAATTGACATGCCATCCCACTCTCACGGTCAAATCTTGTTGCCACTATAACATCTGTAACTGGCAAGCCAAGGGTAATAGCACTGACATGCAATAGGTGGGATAATCCAAAGGCTTTTTACAGTTTGGTGGAGAAAGATAAATGCTTACAGGCTTCAAACGCTCAGCTAACTTGGCAACACAGATGAATTCAGGTGCCGCCAAGGTCACAATTGGACAGATCTTGACTGCCCTTGCCTTAGCCAACCTTACCAACTTAGGTCTGCTCAGTGGTGAACTGTCGAGTGCCGCATTCGCAGCAGCCCCAGCCAAAGCCACAAAAACCACGGCCAAAACCACCAAAACAGCTAAAAAAGGTGCCAAAGAAAATCCAGAAGCCTTCGCCGCTCTGAAAGAAGGTGTAAGACTTCTCAATGAGCACAAGGGCCAAGAAGCACTAGCCAAGTTTGACGAAGCAATCAAACTGAGCCCAAGTTATGCTCGCGCATATGCCAACCGTGCCAACGTTCATATGCTTGCCCGCCGTTACAAATCGGCCGAAGCCGATTGCAGCAAAGCAATCAGCCTGGACCCCAAACTTTATATGGCATACCTAAACAGATCTTGGGCTGAAATTGAATTAGGTCAATACACAAAAGCCGCTGACGATGCCAGCAAAGCTATTGCTCTGCAGCCCAAATTGACCATGGCCTATGCTAACCGTGCCCGCGCTCTCAACCACCTCGGCCGCCACAAAGAAGCTGTTACCGACTGCGATAAAGCCATACAACTGCACCCTAAATTTAGCCCAGCCTACGTCAACAGAGCCCATGCTTATGTTGGCTTGAAAGAGTACGAAAAGGCAGTGGCCGATAGCGACAAAGCGATTGAACTTAATCCACTTTCAGCCCGCGCCTATGCCAACCGCGGCAAAGCCTACAGACATTTGGGCAAACTTGATCTAGCCTTGGCCGACAGCAACAAAGCCATTGAACTAGACAGTAAGTTAGGTTCTGCCTACGCCAATCGCGCTGCCACTTACGCCTTAATGTCAGCAAAAGACCTGAAGACCGCCGCAGAATATGGCTACAAGCCAGAGCGCGAAAGCAAATAGTCACTACCATAGCTCTACGCAAAAGCCTCCTTAATTGGGGGCTTTTTGCCTATTTGGCTCAATTCTGAAATCGGTGTTAAAACCAGCGGGTTGTCACGTGCAATCGCTAGGATAGTAATACCTTCAAACAGGTAATAGCAAAAAGTGCTCCCACTGGCCGACGACAACCCCACGCAGTCATATCCTGTAGTCAATCATCTTTTGATCGCGGCCAACATTGGCGTTTTTATCTGGACAATAGCCTCAGGTCTCTTCGCCAACGACGCCGAAATGAATCGTTATTGCTTTGTGCCTAATCGTTTTCTCGGGCACGTCTCAATCCAAGAATTCTCCACCTTCTTCTCGGCCATGTTCATGCATGCGGGCTTCGCTCATATAATTGGCAATATGTGGTATCTCTACATTTTTGGCGACAACGTCGAAGACCGCATGGGCAAAGAGAACTATCTACTTTTCTATTTAAGCTGTGGTGTACTCGCTGCTCTTACTCACATTCTCGTTTATCCCACTTCAAGCATTCCTTCACTTGGTGCCAGCGGAGCAATTGCCGGAGTTCTAGCTGCATATTTATTACTATTTCCAGGTGCCCAAGTGACAACCTGGATCACTTGGTTCTTCAGACCGAAGCTCCCGGCCTGGGTTTTGATTGGTGTCTTCTTTGCCATGAACTGTATTAACGGCCTATTGGGAGAAGATAACCAAGTGGGTTGGTTCGCTCACATTGGTGGCTTCCTTGGTGGCATGCTACTTTTAAAACTAGTGATGCGTCATGCCGAAAAACCAGGCGAAAGTACCGAAGTCGATATTTCACAAAACTCCCTGCCTTTGATGGCAACAGTGATAATCGCCCTCTATGGCATCGGCGTGGTCGGCTACGCTATCTATCCGCATTTCAATCTCACAGGCAAGACCAGACCAACAGAAACAAATATGCCCACTACAACAACTACAAAAAAAGCTACATCGGTAGCAGGCAGTGAAAAAAAAGTGGTGCCCACTAAAACAAAAAAATCTTCAGCTGGCAAAAGGCCGCACCCTAATTCTGACAAACCGCATCAGAAGGCAGGCTCACAGCCCAAGCCAAAAACAAAGGGCCCTTCAGAGAAGAGCCCTCAGTAAACCCAGTCAACAAATCAGAAGAAAATCTACCACTTATAGGTCTTGATACCATATTGCGGATCAAAGGCTGCTGGAGCTGGCGCGGTTGAGCTATACAGACCACCAGATTCACTTGATGCACCACTGTCATAAGCTCCACCAGACTCGCTGCTGGCTCCAACTTCAGCTAGGCCACCTGATTCAGACTCGGCTCCATTGTTATAAACGCCACCCGATTCAGATTCGGCACCACTGTTGTAGACACCACCAGACTCAGATTCAGCACCACTATTGAAGACACCACCTGACTCACTACCACCACCCATGATGAAACCTCCAGCTTCGCTTTCTGCCAAAACTGGAACGGCACAATAACCGATCAACGCAACTGCGAGAGCAAAGCGCCCGAGAGTGACCACAACTGAATTTTTCTTTGTCATATTGCCCTTCTGAAGAACCATTAGTGCTACACCGTGATCTATCAACCAATTATACCCTCTGCTAAACGCAATAGAGATTGAACAATTACTGCAAGATATCAAGCAGACTTATTGGACTTAACAACGTTTCCACCAGCAGACTTGGCATCAGCCAAGGAAAGCTGACTGGCGGCAAACAAAGTATCAAAAGTCTGCCTTCCTTCAGCCATGGCGGCAATACCTACACTGGCCGTCTGTGGATACCAGAGGTCGTCCTGCTTGGGCAATGCCTTGCCAAGATTCATCAAAGCTTCGTTAATGCGCTTGCGGGTACTGTCGACAATTCTGAAAGCCTCCTCGGCTGACACATAAGGCAAACAAACGACAAACTCGTCCACTCCCCAGCGGCCAATAACGTCAATTGGCCGGGCATTGGCCTTAATCGCCTGAGCCACAGTTTTAATAATGGCATCGCCACTGGCCGAGCCATACAAATCAGGCGACCGCTTATTCAAGTCGAGATCAATTACAGCCACACTAAGGTCATAACCGCAATACTTGGCCCGGGCCACTTCTTTTTCAAAAATACTGGCTGAGCTGCGACGGTTGAGCAAACCAGTAGCGCTGTCATCCGTCTCTTTCGCTTCAAGATTGGCCACAAGCTGTTCGACTTCGGCCAGTTTGGCCAAATAGTCGGCAATGGCTAGCAGACTATCAAGCACTTGCTTGTTCCAGCCACCTAATTCACCCTGTTGCAAAACCAATAGGCCGGCTCGGCGCTCACCGGTAGCTTCTGACTGCACTCGCAGTGGAATCAAATAACTCTTCTGGGGGCCAAAACTTTCCCACACGCGCACAAAGTAGTCGCGCAGCGGCTCATCGAGATCTTGAGCATACTCAACAAGATTTTCAACAGTAGAAAGCTCATCAGAATTGGCTATCAATTGCTCTGCCAATTTCTGCCCAATAGGGCTAGAAAAATGATGGGCAATAGCGCCAACACCAGAGGCCATATATTCAAAAACTTCGATATCAGGCCGCTCAGGCGAAGTGACAAAAATAAAGCAGCGTGATGATTCGAAAACTTTGCCGATACGCTCGATTACACTTTGAATGTCACCGGCATAATTCCACGACAAGTGCTTGCTACTGCGCAAAACACTGCACAAAGCCTTAAGCACTCCATCTGAATTGAATGGCCTAAAATCAAGTTCAGTTGTCTCTTTCGATTTCAATGTCTCACCCTAGAAGTTCGAGAGATGCAAACGAGATACCAAGACCCTGTATTTCAGAGCCTTACGCTACGAACCAACAAACGGATTCTCTTTCTTCTCAGTCCAAATATCAGTATCTGGGCCATGGCCAGTTACAACTCTGGTACTGTCATCAAGAGTAAACAAGCGATTCTTAATCGAATCGACGATTTGCTCAAAGGAGCCGCCCCAAAGATCGGTGCGACCGATTGAACGCTGAAAGAGAGTGTCTCCGGCAAACAGAACGCTGTCTGTATCTTGCAAGCAAAAACATGTAGAGCCTGGTGTATGGCCAGGGGTATGAATCACCGAAGCCTTATGCTTACCAATAATCATCTCTTCTTCGTCTTCGAGGAAATGATCAATTGGCAGCGGAGCTTCAGCTTTGAAGCCAAATCTACCGGCTTGCATCGTGAGATTATCGTAGAGGAACTGATCACCTTTGCTCAAGCAAATGAGGGCACCAGTCTTCTCTTTCATCGCCTTTGAGCCAATGATATGGTCAAAGTGAGCATGGGTATGCAGCAAGTACTTAGCAGTCAGATTGTGCTTTTTGAGAGCAGCAAGAATAACCTCAACGTCGCCGCCTGGATCAATCACCACAGCTTCGCCAGTTTCTTTGCAACCAACTATCGAACAATTACACTGCAAAGGACCAACGGGAAAGCTCTCTAGAATGAGACTCATTCAAACATCTCACTAACTGATGAATCATCATGAATACGCCAAATGGCTTCACCAAGCAATTCTGCCACTGATAGCGCGACAATTTTCTTGGACATGTGGGTCATATCATGAGGAATTGAATTAGTGACAATCAATTGCTCGATGGGTGATTCTTCTAAACGCTCATTGGCTGGACCAGAAAGCACAGCATGGGTAGCGCAAGCAAATACTCTGGTAGCGCCTTCTTTTATAAGAAGCTCTGCGCCCTTGACCAAGGTACCAGCAGTGTCAACCATGTCGTCAACCATGATGGCAGTTTTGCCTTTGACGTCACCGACCACGCTCATCACTTCAGCAACATTATGCTTGGTGCGGCGTTTATCGATAATGGCGATAGGAGCGTCGTCTAGCTTCTTAGCAAAGGCCCGGGTGCGCGACACGCCGCCGACATCAGGAGAGACAAGAACCATATCGCTCAGATTGAGGCCATGTACGTACTTAAGCAGAACAGGGCTAGCATATAAGTGGTCGACCAGAATATTGAAGAAGCCCATAATCTGTGGTGCGTGCAGGTCAAGGGCAACCACCCTTTGAGCGCCAGCAGTGGTGAGCAAGTCGGCAATGAGCTTAGCGGTGATGGCTTCGCGGCCAGCGGCCTTTCTATCTTGGCGGCCGTAGCCGTAATATGGCATTACTACAGTGATGCGACCGGCTGAAGCGCGCTTCAGGGCATCAATGAGAATGAGCAGCTCCATCAGGTTTTCGTTAACTGGAGTGCAAGTAGGCTGAATAATGAAGCAATCCATGCCCCTGACGCTTTCTTGCAACTGCACATAAATCTCGCCATCAGAGAAAGGTTTGATTTTAATCGGTGTGAGCGGCAGGCCCAGGTGATCGGCCACTTCCTTGGCCAGCTCCGGATTAGCGGTCCCCGCGAGTATCTTCAGCTCGGGCTTTACGCCTGGTAAAGAGTTCTGTCTGGCAGGCATTTGAGCAACCATGCTAATCCCCAAGGAGAGTCAATGTCAGGTATGTAAATGGGCAGAGTAATTATAACGGAACTTCCATTATGACAACCGAACCCGAGTTGAAGTATTACGCTTTCATGCAGGCGTAAAGCACTGTTTGGGCGCCCCAGAGCCAATTAATGTGGATAAGTTTATTAACTTGGGGGTTAATCGATATAAATTCACGAGATCGGCGCCGGAACTGTCGCAGTAATAGCTTCTACTGAGAACTCTACAAAAAGAATGTGATGAAAATTTCTCGAGCTTTCGGTTTTTTCAGCGCGTAATTTTTTGATATTGGGCAGACATTGTTTCGTCACAATCCAAGTCTTAAAGTCGAGAACTAGATTAGCGCGCTCGAAATATAGACATAGAACCTAAAGAGCGGTTAGACGAAAGAAAATTCCGGAAGATTTCATACCGCCACACTGATACCTAAAGACCCAGATAACACATAGAGGGGGTTAACCTATGTCAAGTAAAACAAGGCAATTGAAGGAATTCATTGAATTGGGAACGATTACGGCAATTACAACACTGAATCCTCTCGTCGAAGAAGGGCTTGGAGCAGCATACACGGGGGGAGGGTCTGCGAAGGTCGAAAGAGCATTTGCCAGCTATGCACCAAAAAAAATTGACCTTGATCTCAATGGAGACGGGAAGACAGAAGAGAGCCTCACACTTAAAAGAAACTCCTTTCCCAGCAATTTGAAGGCAGTCGAAGTGGGTAGTACAGGCCAATGTGTGGCTAATCGCGACATAAGTATTCGCAACTTCACTTGTGACTTGAATCGTGACGGCGCCACGGACATGAGAATCAATATGAATCGGAATTCGTTAGGCGGAGTCATAGACATCTCGGTTGACAGCGATGGAGATGGCAACACAGACCACAGGCTAACCAGAGCCAAAGGATTTCTCGGTAGACTGGAAGGTATAAACGTAGATCTCGGCGACGACGGTACTATTGATGGACACGTCAAGTTCATTCGCAACGGCTGGGGACATGTAGACCAGATTGTGTTCGAGAAACCACAAAAGTAGCCGCTCAATGCTAATTCCAGAAAAAAGATTAGAGCAGAGCAAGTAAAGTAAATAATAGTGCGAGCTAAAAGAACGGCGTCACTCCCTCGGCGGAAAGATTGAGTGAGCCCAATAACGCACATTTAACGTGCAGGTAAGAAAGACCACCCTGTAAATAGACAGCAAATGGCGGTCGTAGCGGTCCATCGGCTGAAAGCTCAATCGTGGCGCCCTCAACGAAGGTTCCACCGGCCATAACTACTTGGTCAGCGTAGCCGGGCATCGAACTAGGCTCAGGGGATACATGGGCATTGACGGGCGAGAAACTCTGCAAGGCTCGACAAAAATTGATCAGACGCTCGCGATTGCCAAATTCCACAGCCTGAATAATATCGTAGCGATCGGCAGCCGGGGCGGGATGAACAATCATGCCCAACTTTTCAAAAACGCTAGCCACTAACATGGCGCCTTTAACAGCCTGGCTGACCACTGATGGTGCCAAAAATAGCCCTTGCAATACCGGTCTATTTTGATTGAAAGTAATGCCAAGATGGCCGCCAATTCCCGGTGCAGTCAGACGCAGCAAAGCGCCTTCTACCATGTCTTTGCGCCCAGCCACATAGCCACCAGTGAGAGCCATACCACCACCGGGGTTCTTAATCAAAGAGCCAGCGATTAAATCGGCACCAACGGCAGTGGGCTCTTGCTCTTCAACGAACTCGCCATAACAGTTATCGACAAAGGTCGAAGCATTAGCATCCACTGCTTTGATAGCGGCAATGTATTTAGCAATGTCTTTATTGCTTAGAGTTTGCCTGCTCATGGAATAGCCACGAGATTTTTGAATGTGATAAAGCTTGGCTGGCGCTGCCGCTTTGATCTGCTGCGAAAGTTCTTCTACAGATAGATTTGGGTCTAGAGCAAGTTCTTTGTATTTCACCCCAAGAGCGGTAAGTGAGCCTCTTACTGGCTCTTGCGTGGTGCCACCAGCACCAATTACTTCTTCTAAGGTGTCGTAAGGCTTGCCAGTTAAAACTACTAGTGTATCGCCCGGTTCCAGGTTGCCAAATAATGCACAAGCAATGGCATGAGTACCAGAGACCATCTGCATTCTCACTGCCGCAGCTTCAGCCTGCAGCACAGAAGCAAAGACTTTATCGATCATCTCACGACCGATATCATCGATACCATATCCGGTGCGCTCGGCAAAATACTCTTCGGTTACCTGGTGCTCTCGGTAACTATCTAACACTCTCTTCTGATTAACAAGGGCTATGCGATCCATTCTAGCGAAGGCTTCTTTTAGTTGCCCTTCAGCTTGCTCAATCAAATCTTCGAATTGCACCGCGGCCACCTGTTTGAAGTTTGCGTGTCTGTTTTAAGAAAAGCAGCGAATTCAATAGTTCGCTATTGCCAACCTATATTAACTCAATTGGCCAGGCGAAAAACTGAACTTTAAGAGGCTTTCTGACGTTTATATAGGTAACAGTCACTAATGGAGAAAGCTAATGGTCAATCAAGCCTGGCAAAGTGCATGTTCAATTGCTCAAAATATTGAAGCCCGGCTAGTGATGCTATTGGGAACAAGGCCATGCCAGCTCTGCGATAGCACAGTAGTTCCACCGCCTTTGTCATTCAAAGTAATCTATCAATCTAGATTTATCTGTCAGACTTGCCTAGAAGGTCTTAAGCCAAAGACACCTATACTGGTCAACCTGGGCTTCGGTCGAGACGTTAGTAATCATATTCTCTGCATCAGCATTTGCCCCTACGAGGGCACGGCACGCCAGGCCATTCGAGCCTTTAAATATCAAGATAAGCAAGAATTAGCGAACGACTTAGCCCGAACCCTTGAGGCCGGTCTAGAATCGCTTCCAAAGGCCGCCAAGCCTGACAAAAGAAACAGCAACCTCGTCCTCATCGCCGTGCCCCTGCACCAAACAAAGCTAGAAGAGCGGGGCTTTAATCAAAGTGAACTAATCACTAGAGAGTTAAGCAAACGCACTAGCATCAGATGCGATACCAGAGCATTAATCCGAGCACGAGCAACAACACCGCAATATGGCCTCACCAAAGGTGAGAGAGCAATCAATGTCAGCAGTGCTTTCAAAGCAAATCATAGAGTCAAGGGCAAGAATGTCATCTTAGTCGACGACGTGCTCACTTCCGGTGCCACAGCGGCCGCGTGCGCCCAGGCACTACTTGAGGCCGGAGCAGAAAACGTGTCAGTGCTAACTATAGCCAGAGCACTATTGCGCTCGGAACAAAACATCAGTTCCGAGCAAACAAGCGAAAAACAGAGCGAGCTAAATTTAATTCGAATTACTTAGCCATAAACATCGGGGCAACGCGGCAAGGAGCCACTTCGATTTTGCGCCAGACATCACCAGTGACATAAGGCTCTACTTTCAGCCACTGGTCTAACTCTGCTCGGTCAGCAAAATCAACCACCATAACCGAACCAATCATCTTCTCGCTGTCATCGAGAATGGCAGTACCGAACAAAATCTTACCTGACTGCTTCAACTCAACCACACCCGCTAGATGAGCATCACGCACCGCTGTGCGACGAGCCAAAGCGCCATCATCATCGCCGTCTAGGCCAGTTACGATAAATTGCATAAAGTCCTCATCTAGTTAGAATGCTATTTAGCCTGTTATCTATTTGTCTTTAGCAATGGCAGCTCTCAAGCTCGCCTCAAAGGCAACAAGAGTTTCGTGCACATCAGCCTTAGAGTGAACGGTTGAAATAAAGGCCGATTCAAATTGCGAAGGTGGCCAATAAATACCGCGCTCAAGAAGACCGCGCCAGACTTTACCAAACAACTCAGTGTCGCAAGTAAGAGCGCTCTCAAAGTCGGTCACTGGTTTATCGGTAAAGAAGAAGCTGACCATACCAGGCACATGAGTTACTTGAAGTGGCACAGCAATGTCTTCTTTGGCAGCAATTTCTTTCAATCCATTTGCCAGCAGTTCAGTGATTTCACCAAGTCTGGCGTATGGTTTATTAGCCTTTAAGAAACGCAATTGCGCAAGCCCTGCGGCCATTGCCAGTGGGTTACCAGAAAGAGTTCCGGCTTGATAAACAGAACCTTGAGGGGCAATATGCTCCATTACATCTTTGCGGCCACCATAAGCGCCCACAGGAAGACCACCACCAATGACTTTGCCAAAGCAGCTCAAGTCAGGTTTGACTTTGTGCAGCTCTTGAGCACCACCGAAGGCTACTCTAAAGCCAGTCATGACTTCGTCGTAAATTAAAAGCGCGCCAGAATCTTTGCAGAGTCCGACCATACATTTGATGAATTCATCAGATGGCTTAATCAATCCAGCATTGCCAACAATTGGCTCAACGATAATGGCAGCAATTTCGTCGCTCTTCTTAGCGAAAGCTTCACGCAGAGCATCAACATCGTTGTAAGGCAATGACAGTGTGAGCTTGGTCAACTCTTCCGGCGCGCCTGGAGAGCTTGCAATTCCCAGGGTAGCCAGACCAGAACCAGCCTTTACCAGGAACGAATCAGCATGACCGTGGTAGCAGCCGTCAAATTTGACTATCAAACTACGCTTGGTGAAAGCACGAGCTAAACGGATAGCCGACATACAAGCTTCAGTGCCAGAGTTGACCATGCGCACCATTTCGAGGGATGGCACTATTTCACAAATAAGTTCGGCCATTTCAACTTCGGCTCGTGATGGTGCACCGAAACTGGTGCTATTGCGAACGGCAGTTTCGATGGCTTCCATTACCCGTGGATGGCAATGACCAAGAATCATGGCGCCCCACGAGCCTACATAATCTAGGTAGCGATTTTTGTCTTCATCAAACATGTGCGGGCCGTCAGCATGAGCCATGAATATCGGTTCACGACCAACTGACTTACAAGCGCGTACTGGTGAATTTACTCCACCAGGAATACGTTCTAAAGCCCGAGCAAACAACTTGCTTGAACGCTCGAAGGTAAATGGTTGCAGCGCTGGAGCTTTAGCTTTACCGTGCAACGAGTGCATATCAACTTTCTCTTGGGTTTCCGTATTGTCACCTTGAGACTTTTCTGAATTGTCTTTATCTGCTGACTTATCGGCCGACTGGTCTGCTGACTTATCGGCGGTGGCATTAGAACCCATGATCTGCACCTATATTATTGGAGAGTTAGTTTGATTAGACTGTTTGGGTTAGCCCGAGCACTCGTTGAACCACTGGTTCTGTCATTTTGATGGCCTTTTCACCAGCCTGGAAATGACGCATTTTGTGGTCAGCATCGAAGAGATACAAGGCTGGCACATATTTATTTTCGAAGCGATCAGTGATGGTGTGCCAGTTGTCGACAACACATGGTTGTCTTACTTCATATTCATCAATAGCTTTTTTCACTTCTGCCACATCAGTGTCTGATTCTTGACGAGGCATGTGAATTGAAATTATCTTCAAACCTTTAGGACCATACTCGTCAATCCAGCGATTGAGGTCTGGCAAAGACTCTTTGCAGATTCCACAACTGATTGCCCAGTAGTGAATTAAAACGGGATGACCTTTGAGGTCTTCTTCTGTGATTGGTGGGCTATTAAACCAGTCCGTTCCGCCTTCAAGAGATGGTAGGGAAGCGTCCATTCGCAGTGGCATAGGGTTCTCCTGTTGAATCAGACTAAATCCGTCTAGATAATTCTAACTCCTAAATAGAGCAAAAGAGCCGCCCAAAGGACGGCTCTTTCAATTTCGATATGCAGTTCTTAAACGGAAAGAGGCTTTTGACCTGGTTTCCAGTCGGCTGCGCAAAGCCCACCGGTCTTGAGTGCTTCAAGAACGCGAAGAGTTTCGTCAACAGAACGACCAATATTCAAGCCGTGTACGACTTGATATTGAAGAACGCCGTCTTGGTCAATGATAAACAAACCGCGAAGAGCGATACCTTTATCTTCGATCAATACGCCGTAGTCGCGGCTTACATCTTTGGTGATGTCAGAAGCGAGAACGTATTTAACTGGTCCAAGTCCACCCTGGGCTTCAGGGGTGTTGATCCAAGCTCTGTGGCTGAATACGCTGTCTGTAGAGATAGCGAGAACTTCAGCGCCAGCTTTTTTAACTTCGTCATACTTCTCAGAGAAAGCCTTCAGTTCGGTAGGGCAAACGAAGGTGAAATCGAGAGGATAGAAGAAAAGAACAAGCCACTTGCCTTTGTAATCTGACAATTTGACATTTTCTTTCAAGGTCTTCAGATCCTTGGTAGAAGGCATATCAAAGTCAGGAGCTCTTTTTCCAACTTGCAACATAGAGATTATTTCTCCAAAAAACTTTGTGTAGGTATCAAGTCATCCAATATTAGGGGGCTGTGCTTAATTCCTTTATATGTTTAATGGAAAGCTCACAATTCAAATACTCGACCAGCAGGCTGAGATTATTTCGTTTTATTGAGTGCTAGCCAATCGTTCAAGTCTTTTTGCAAGGCATTCTCGGCCACATACTTAATTATGAGAGGACTATTAACCTCCCAGCCAATCGTAAGCAAATGGTAGAGGTGCTCTTTTGGTGTGTTGCTGTATTTACTGCGGCCGAGTTCGGCTTCGTTCACTGCATCAGACATGGCTTTCTCCTTAGCAAGTGGCAAGAAATCACTTCTACTTATACAATCTACTAATGAAAGTGTTATCAAATCTTACCGATTCTTGCGAATTAGGGTCTATGTTAAGGCAACTTCGTTTGACCACGAAGATAGGGTTTGGTACTATTCGAGTTCGCTTGTCCGCTCTTAGCAACAGGTTTTACGTTTTGCGTAGAGCTGGGGCTCGAGAATGGCCAATATAAGACATGGGCAAATATTAGCCATGGTTCTTTCAAGACATGTCTATATAGACGGGAAATGACTCGCCTGAGTTCAATAGCTGGAGACGAAAATGTTCGCGATTGTTGAAGCCTGCGGAAGGCAATATGAATTACACGCTGGTCGTTATATCGACATCGATATGTCTGGCGAAGAAGAAGGTTCGGTTCACGTCTTTGACCGCGTGCTAATGCTGGTCGACGGAGCAGGCTCCACTATCGGCGCTCCTTATATTCAAGGTGCAAAAGTAACCGGCAAAGTAATTTCCAAATTGGAAGTTAACGATGTGCACGGCCGCATTCAGTCGACAATCAAATCCAACAAAGTGATTGTCTACCACATGAAATCTAAAAAAGGGACTCGCAAGAAACAGGGTCACAGAGTTCAATCGACTCGCGTGATGATTGAGTCAATCGAAGTCGACAACAAAGTTGTAGCTAAAGCTGAAAAAGCTGCCGCCAAAGCTTAAGTAGAAGGAGTTACCTCTCAATGGCACATAAGAAGGGCGCGGGCTCTACAAGAAACGGCAGAGACAGCCAACCGAAGCGCCTCGGCGTCAAAGTCTACGGTGGTGAAGCAGTCACCTCTGGCAATATCCTAGTAAGACAGCGCGGCACTAAAATCCATCCTGGATTCAACGTCATGCGCGGATCTGACGACACTCTCTTTTCAGTTATCCAAGGGATTGTTCGTTACGAAGAATCTAGAGGACGCAAGTTGGTAAGTGTCTACCCAGTTTGATACACCAGCTCCAAAAGCCTTAAATCAACTCTTGTCAGAGCTGCGCCGCGATAGCGGGGCGGCTCTTGCAGCAAGAGAGGTACCTGCTAGCTCTAACTCGACCTCATCTGCAAGTTCAGAAGACAGCACAGTAACCGGAATAGCCTACGACTCCCGCCATGTCGAGCCAGGCAATGCCTTCTTCTCTATTGAAGGCTACACGGTAGACGGCAACAAGTTCATCAACCAAGCCATTGAAAAAGGCGCCAGCGTCATCTTTTCAGAAAAAGAATCTGGCCCATATAGTGTTCCGCTCATAGTCGTCAAAGATATACGGGCCGCTATTGCTGCAGTTTCTAGCGATATTTTCGAAGCGCCCAGCAAAAAGCTGCGCCTACTGGGCGTCACTGGTACTAACGGCAAGACCACAACAACTCACTTAATTGAGCAAATACTCAATGCCAACGGACAACCCACAGGCTTAATCGGCACCTTAGGCGCTCGCATTCCTTCTTTCAAAGATGGAAAATACTTGGGCGAAAGCGAATACTTAGACGTCAAGCACACCACTCCTCAAGCTTCAGACTTGCAAGCACTGCTCTACACCATGGCCAATCGCGGTGTAAAACAAATCGCCATGGAAGTATCGAGCCACGCCCTCGCTCTCAAGCGAGTCTACGGTTGTCACTTTGCAGCAGCCTGCCTGAGCAATGTCACTCAAGACCACCTAGATTTTCACAAAACCATGGAGCATTACTGGCAATCTAAGCGCCAGCTCTTTGAGATGCTCGGCAAAAGTGCCGTTAATCCGCGCACTGCAGTCATTAACCTTGACGATGAACTGGCGCCAGAATTCATCAAAGCCACAGCAAAAGATATCAATCTCATTACCTATGGCTACAGCGAAAAAGCCTCTATTCACGTAAAAAAAGGCAACTTCGACTTCTCTGGTATGAAGCTCACGCTTGCCACTCCCAGTGGTGTCATATCTTTCTCAACAAAATTGACTGGTCGCTTCAACCTTTACAACATCATGGCTGCCATGGCAGTCTGTATGGGCGAAGGACTAGAAAAAGAAGCGATTGCTGAAGCCTTAACAGACTTCAGTGGTGTTTCTGGTCGCTTTGAAGTCGTGCCACCTCCACCTCATTTGGCAGCCCAAGACCGTTCGCCTCTATGTATCGTTGACTACGCCCATACTCCTGACGGCTTAGAAAACGTACTCAAAGCGGCTCGGGCTCTAGTTCCTGAAGACGGCAAACTAATAGCCGTATTTGGTTGTGGCGGAGACCGTGACTCCTCGAAACGTCCGCAAATGGGCGAAATCGCTGAGAACTTGGCAGACGAAGTGGTGGTGACTTCAGACAATCCACGTTCTGAAGACCCTCAGCAAATCATCGCCGACATTTTGACCGGCATCAAGCGTCTCAAAGGCGTCACTGTAGAAGCCGACCGCGCTAGAGCCATCGAAGCGGCCGTACTGGCCGCCAGCCCGAAAGATGTCATTGTAGTAGCGGGCAAAGGCCACGAAACCTATCAGATCCTGAAAGACTCAACCATAGACTTCGATGACCGCAAAGAAGTAGCAAAAGCACTAGAACAGCGCTTCGAAACCCTCAAGAGCAAGTAGTTTTACAAGCTTTACAGCCTTCCGTGCCATATAATCTATAAGGTTGACGGTCTAGATCTAATGCATTATTTGGGAGCGCTCTTGGGCATCAGCTTTCACATAACGTCTGTAAGAGAAGGCACTCTCTTCAATGTGATGCAATTTCTCAGCCTTGAGAGGGTGACTGGTGTTCTCTCGATAAAGTTCGGCCGGCAAATTCCTGAAGTTACCATTTACTTTGTGGCCGGAAACATCACCACCGCTGAATTTGGCGCCCTGGTGGGAGATGGCGTTCTCGACATGCTGCTCTGCCAAGAATTTGCCGTCAAAGAAGTAGCCTTTGCCCCCGGCCGCATCAATCAGGTAAACGAACAAGCCATCATTGTGCGCTCGTCAAATATTGCCTCTGTGCTTTTGAACGTCTCTAAAGATGTCGACAAATGCGAGTCGAGGCCTTTCATTTATGGGCTTCTTCCTGTTAATACAACCTTTGGGCAGACCGCTCCTTCAATTTTGCACATATTGCATGACTTCGATTTGTGGAAGGTTGAACTATCCCAAGCACCTAAAGGCGATCGCGACAAAAAGGCACCACTAAAGCAATGTCGACTAATTCACAGAGCACTCTCACAAGGCGTGATTAGCTACCAGCGTCCGCTCGTATCAGTAAAAATGCTCAAGCCATTGCTGACACTGCTTGACCCATTAACCGAAAAAGAATCAAATAACTTACGCGGCTACCTGCGCAGTCTATTGCCCCATCCGAAAGCCACACATCTATCTATCGAACGTTTCTACGCTTTTGCCAGTGCTATCGAATCTATTGCCCAGAGGCGCTCTAGTGAAGTTGGAGAACGGGCCCGTCGCGCTATCCATGCCTTAATTCAGAATGCCACAAAAATGAGTTCTGGCAATGCTACAGACATTGGTGAAACCACTCATGTCTAGCCTTAGCGATAGTTCTGAAAACAAAAATGATAATGATCTGGCCAGCCAAAACAAGGCAGAACGTCACGATTCTAACGAACAAGCAACTGAGCAATCATATGAATTTCGCAGCGGTAGCCACGACTTTGAAAACCGCATGCATAAGTTCAATATGACCTTCTTAAGAGCGCTGGCCAAGCCAATTTTGCCAGCTGGCTACTGGTCTAAGAACCGCTACACTAGACACGACGAAAAGACTCCTATCAATCTCACTTTCGATGACGGACCAAATCCTGCCACCACAAGAGAACTACTGGTGGTGCTGGAGGATGAAAAAGTAAAAGGCACGTTCTTCTTCATCGGTGAGAATATTAGGCTCTACCCAGAGCTGGTGGAAGCCGTATACAAAGCTGGTCACATTATCGGCAACCACTCCATGACCCATACATTTTTGCCAAACCTAACACGTAAGGCTGTTGAAAAGGAAATTGATCAAACCAATCAATTGATTACCGATATTATTGGCACTGACCCCACCCTATTTCGTGCCCCTTACGGCATCATGGACAAACGCTGCGCCGAAGCCTTAAAAGAGCGCCGCATGTCAACAGTTTACTGGGGCGCCATGGCCGATGACTTTCGCCCCATTGGCGAAGATGCCGTAGTCTCGCGCATCATGAAACAAATCCCAGGAAATGAGCTGGTAGTCTTGCATGAAGGGCGGCATCCCAGCCAATGTATCAAGTCTACGAGAGAAATTATCAGGCGCAGTAAAGACCTTGGTTTTACTTTTGAGCCAATTCAATAATTAAGGGATTATGGTTTTCGAGCGGTTACAATTTTGATCTCGCAAACAGAGGTCAAAATGCTCGATTTTCGCCCCCCATTAGAAAGCCCTGCCCTGATCTGGTATGTAAATCTGGTTTTGCCACTTTACATGAAGCTTAAATTGCACGACACCAGAGTGACTATAAAAGAGGGTGCCCTCGAGCGCTTCGCCAAGCTTAAAGGCAAGCATGCCATGATTTGCCCCAATCACTCCAACCGCCACGACCCACAGGTTGTCGGTATGTTTGCCAGAGCTGCTGGCGAGCATTTTAATTTTGTTGCAGCCCGCGAAGTATTCGACTATGACAATGGTGCCAACGGCTGGTGGCTACAACACCTGGGTGTGTACTCAGTGGTGCGCGGAGCTGCTGATCGCGAATCGTTTAAAACCACTCGCCGAATTCTTTCTGAAGGCCGTAAAAAATTAGTGCTATTTCCTGAAGGCGAACTATCAAGACAAAATGATACCGTCATGCCCCTTGAATCAGGCGCAGCACAAATGGCTTTCTGGGCCATGCAAGATATGGAAAAAGGCGGTGCAAAAATTGGCCCAGGAGAAGACGAGAAAACTGTCTACATTCAACCAATCGCCATGAAATACACCTATCCCTATGACGTCTCTAGCTCTCTGCGCGAAACTCTAAAGACCCTCGAAAACAAGCTAGGCATCGTATCTCCCGAAGACTTTAGTTTCTACAATCGTATGCGTGCTCTTGCCGAAAAAATGCTTGGCACCATAGAGAAAGAATATGGCATTACGACAAATGCACAACCAGCACTTGGCATGAACGAAAGATTGAAAGCGCTGCGCAGACACATCTTAAATAATCTCGCTCGCATCCTTGAAATCGAGCTACCCAAAGACGCTCGCGATTTAGAATGTGTGCGCATTCTTCGCAATAAGCTGGATGACTTCATTTTCGAAGACGAAAAGAAAATGACTGAATACGAACGGCAAGTGCACGAAGAGAAACAGCGGGTCTACAAAAGCTATTACCGAGATCTCAATCGCGTAGTTACTTTCATTTGTATCTACGATGGTTACGTCACTGAGCACATGACTCAAGAGCGCTACTCCGATGTAATCGAACGCATGGAAATCGAAATCTTTGATGGTGACCCGACTATCAAAGGCCCCCGTGAAATTTTGATTGACGTAGGCGAAGCAATTGATTTGAGTGTCTACTATGCTGATTTCAAAAAAGAGAAAAAGGCAACCATCGCCAAAGTAACTGATTTGATTTTCTCTGAAATCTCAACCATGTTAACTAAGCTAGACACCGGGCGCACTCACCGATTTATTGACGCTAAAACCAGAGTTTAAACTCTAGTTTAAAAGCTCTGGTTTAAAAGCTAGCTTTAAAATCACAAGCTGACGTCTTCTCTCCTGCAAAATACTTGAGTACTCAAGTATTTTACTCAGCAATACTCATGGTCTCGATTGGCGAAAATACTTGAGTACTCAACAAAATGAATAAAGACAACATTGCCGAAGTGCAGAAACGTAAGAGAATCCTTGAAAACTGCACTTGTATGCACATCAGAAGAAGCTCACGGGCTGTCACTCAATATTACGATGCGGTCCTCGCGCCATCCGGTATTTCGAGCAGCCAATTAACACTGCTGGCAACAATTTCTCTTGACCAACTACAGTCGCTAAAGCAAGTCGCTGATAGAATCGGCATGACCCCATCTTCCCTCACCCACATGCTTAAGCCAATGTTTGAGCAAGATCTGGTCGAGAATGAAATAGGCACGAATAAGAAAACCAAACATCTGGTGCTCACAGATCGAGGCATGCGGACGCTTAAGCTAGCAACACCGTTATGGGAATGCGCCCAAGAAGAGCTCGTAGCAAAAATTGGCGAGAGAGATTGGCAAGATTTGATCGATAAACTCGCAGTAGTTTCTCAGGTGCCTACAGTCATTGCAGACTAGTTACTAGTGCTTTACTTGACTAGATTTTTTAGCTGATTGGTAGCGCCACGTTTCATCAGCTCTGTCATACCTCTTTGCATACCTTGGTTGACCAAATTATTGATAGCGCTAGATGCACCTGCTGGCGCGGCAACAGCTGTCGCCGGAGCAGCTGCATTAGCGGCTGCATTAGCCGCTGCATTAGTGGTTGTATTAGCAGCAGCACTAGAATTCACAACAGCTGCAGGTGCACCAACCGCTGCCGCGGCCGAAGCTGTGGGAGCATTGACAGCTGCAGCGGAAGCACTGGGACTAAGAATCATGCTGCCTTTGCCGGTGACCATCAGGTCATAAACCTTGCCATTAGCCTTGTCAGTTACTTGATACTGACCAGCGGCCATAGTGGTTGTGCCGACTTCTGTCGGTCCGGTCAAAGCTGGAGGTGACGCTTGAGCAGAAGCAGGCCCTTGCTGTAGGACGTTGAAGGAAACAGCGAAGGAAAAGGCTAAGGCAACTTGTAGCAATTTACACATATAAAAACTCCCCAATCAACTACCTGTTTGATACCCACCAACAAAGAACGAATCACTCCAGCCGAAAGATTTAAAGCGACAGCGAAAGCCGAACCGAAAGCGGAACCGAAAGCAGAACCCATGTACAGATTAAGAAAAACTTCTATAAAGGCCTCGCAATCTTCTCTTAGCAACCCTACCAAACGATGGTAGGATAATGGTTTGCTTTTAAGCTTAACAATTTGGTGGCAGCACGATAAATTATGCAAAAACTCGCTCTTATTGGCCTCGGTGCCTCCGGCCTCTTCGCTCTCAAAGAGTTGGCTGGCGCAGACATTGAAGTACACGTCTTTGACGTTGGCCCAACCTACGAGAAGCGCTATGCCTGCCCCATCGACCAGGGCAAATTGACCGTATGCCCGCCCAAAGCTTGCAGTTACTGCGCCCCAGGCCAGTCAGCTGGCAGCTGGAACGACTTCAAAGTAATACTTTCAGCCTCACCGGTTATCGGTGGGCGACTTTATGACCTGGTCGGCGAAGCTGAACTGCAAAAGCGCCTAGACATGGTCAGAGCTACAATCTTGCAGCATGCACCTTGCGAAATACCGGTAGTTAAACCCAATAGCGAAGATCTTGATTGGATCAAAAAGAAAGCCACTATGGCTGGCATGGTCTACCACTATCAAGAACTTTTGCACTGCGGCTCAGACAATGCCCCAGCCATCAACACAAGCATTCTCAATGAAATTAAGGCCAAGGGCTCGAACATAGTCTTTCACTTTGACAAGAAAGTGGTTTCAGTTGCCCGTCGCAACGAGAAGTTTGCTGTGCGTTCTGACCGCTATCGCAAACCTGAAGAAGAAGTCGAAGATACTTTCGACATGTGTATTGTCTCGGTTGGTCGCGGTGGAGCAGCCTGGCTCACCCAGCAAGAATTTTATAAAGCTCTCGATATTAACCCTGGCCAAGTCGATATTGGCATTCGCGTTGAAACTAGTGCTTTCTTCACCGAAGAAGTCGATAAGCGCTTCTACGAGCCGAAGCTCTACTACAGAAGTCGTCACTCTGGCGATGTGGTACGCAATTTCTGCTCGAACCCTAAAGGCTTTGTCACACCAGAAAACCACCGCGACTATGTGCTGGTAAATGGCCACTCGAAGATGTACGAAAAGTCTGAGAACAACAACTTTGCCGTGCTGGTTTCAAAAACATTCACCAGACCATTCAAAAACCCGCAAATGTATTCGCAGACTATTGCTAAAATCGCCAATATGCTTGCTGGCGGCGGGCCACTAGTGCAGCGTTTAGGCGATCTCAAAGCGGGCAGAAGAACTAAGTCTCTCACCAACAACTTGATCAAACCGACACTAGAAGCGGAGTGCGGCGATATTTCCCTAGCTTATCCGCACCGCATTTTGGAAAGCATAATTGAGTATCTCGATGCACTCGATAAGATCTGCCCCGGTGTGGCTGGTGAATCAACTCTGCTCTATGCTCCTGAGTGCAAGAGCTATCCTGACTCAATTTCAGTAAACAAGAATATGGAAACCAATGTGCCAAACCTCTTCATCATTGGTGATTCTAGCTCCTGGACTCGCGGTGTAGGGCAAGCAGCAACCAGCGGTATTCTTGCCGGTGAAGGTGTGCGTCAAAAGCTCAAAGTCGGCATGCCCGGGGTCTCTAAGCTAGTTCCAGTCAGCTAGAGCTAGTACCAGTCAGCTAAATTCAGCCGCTAATCCCGCCAGAAAATCTCTGTGGTATCGTCGCTGTCGTCATCATCGAGAATCAGCTTGCGCTGAAGTGCCGCATAGCGCGCTACCAATTCGGCTACTTCTGGATGCTCTGCACCCAAGGCTTTTTCGCTAACGCCAAGGCCCCAACGGTAGAGGCGGTCAGCTTCGCTAAAGTTTTCTTGTTCCTCATAGAGATGAGCCAAGCGGCGCAGAGCCTTGGCTACAGTGGGGTGCTCATGACCCATATTCTCTTGAATAATCTCAACAGCCCGCCAGTAAAGCGGCTCGGCTTCGGCGTATTTCTCTTGATCGTGATAAACCTCGGCCAACGAATTCAGCACCTCAGCCACGTGCATGTGCTTAGGACCCCAGTCTTTGGTGCGAATCTCAAGCAATGATTGATAGAGGGGCTCGGCCTGGTCGTACTTGCACTGTATATGGAAAAGCAAAGCTAGATTGCTTAGAGTCTGGGCCGTGCTGGGGTGCTGCAAACCAAGTACAGTCTGTCTTATCTTTAGAGCGCGCCAGTGAATCTTCTCAGAGCGGGCGAAATCACCGAGCATGCGATAAAGCTCAGCTTGATAGTTGAGCACAGTAGCGACACTGGGATGGTCCGGCCCCCAGGTCTCTTCAAACATACGCACAGCTCTGGTGTAGAGCGGCTCGGCCTGTTCATACTTGCCTTCGGCATGGTAGAGCAAGGCTAAATTATGCAAGTAAGGACCTATAGAAGGATGGTCTGGTCCAAGCACCGACTCACGCTTGGCCAGAGCCCTCTGGAACAGAGGCTCTGCGGCATTGTATTTGCCGTGGGCGCGCAGGAAATCAGCCAAATTACCAAGCATAGTGGCCACTTCAAGAGGATCTTGCTGCTCTAAATCTTCACTCTCATAAATAGTCAGAGCCCTGCGCAGAAGCGGTTCCACCGACGAATACTTACCCTGGGCGCGGTAAACCGCTCCCATTTCAGTTAGGCAATCGGCCACGGGCTTACTCTCCTTGCCGTGGGTACGCTCGAAAAGATCGAGGGCCTGTTTGAGAAAGGCCTCCGACTCTTTGAATTTTCCTTGAACCAAATAAAGTTCGCCCATCTTAGCCGAGATACGAGCCACGCCTATTTCAGCCAACTGAGCATTATCACCGACAAGGGTATGATCGGCTGTTACGGCAGTACTTTCAGAAGCTGCTGCTGTATTTTCCGCGGCTGCCGCTGTACTTTCTGAAGCTGCCGCAGAACTTTCCGACGATGCAGTCGCTGCAGCAACTTCAGCCGGTTTAGCACCTTCTTGAAGCTCTTTACGAGCTTCCATCAGGGCTTTCTGAAAAAGCTTTTCGGCATCATCATAACGACTAAGGCCAAGAGCCTTACTGCCGGCCGTTAAGTAGGTTTCCCAACCGATCGTTTCCTGCGTCGCATCCATGAGGTGAACCGTAATCTCTGATCTGTAAGTCGCTCCAAGATTTTAGCATCATGCCCAACCACCCGGCGGCCGCTAACACATAACTATCTTCGGTTAAGTTGTTCCATTCAGTTAAGTTGTTCCGGAGCCGCCAACACTTTACAAATTGTCTGCCCTGCCGCCCGGTGGGGAACAAGCGAATATAAGATTGGAATATCCATCCATTTTAGTGAGGAAAAACATTGACGCCTCAAACATCAACTGAATCAAGCAATCAAGATCAGACACAAACGCAAGAACAAGAGCTGGAAATTAGCATGGGGCAAGATCGGCTTCCAGTCGAGTCTAAGCACTCAGTAACCAAGCAAAAGAAAACCAAGCCCAATAAATTTCACTGGAAAGAAATCATCAAGGCAGTGGTTCAGCTCTATTTCTTATACGTTGCCCTGAGTCTGCTCTTGCTCTACGTCTTTAAAGACGCTGCAGTGTTGCACCCGATGTATGACGTCAGCTGGAAGCCCCAACTAAGCAAACTTGACCAGCTTTTCAAAACAAAAAGTAGAGAAATTAAAATCCCGCTACCGAACCTAAGCAAAGACACCGGTGTGGAAAAGCCCAAAACCTTGGCTGCTTTGTTAGTAGAAAAACCAAGCGACAAAGTCATTTTGGTGTCTCATGGCAATGCTGGAAATATCGGCCACCGCGTAGGCTTAGCCTCCTTGCTCGTCAACAGTGGCGCCTCAGTGTTTCTCTATGATTATCAAGGCTTTGGCGAAAGTGGTGGCAGTGCCACCTGTGCCAACGCCCTGAGCGATGGTCTAACCGCCTACGACTATGTCGTCAACAACTTGCACTACAAGCCAGAAAACATAATTATCTACGGCGAATCAGTGGGTTGTGGTGTCACCACTAATATCATGAAAAATCGCAAGGTGGGAAAAGTCATTCTGCAATCAGGTTTCACTTCTTTATTGCAAGCAGCACGAGACAAGCTCTTCTTTCTCTGGGTCTTGCCGCCAAATTTAGTGCCAGAACCAAACTTCGACAACTTGAGCGCTGTACAAGAAGCTCACCCACCAATATTGTTTATGCATGGAGACAAAGACACAATTTTGCCTTTCAGCTACTGTGAAATGATGTACAGCAAAGCTCTTCCACCCAAACAAATGTATACCTGCCATGGTGAGGGTCACAACGACATCGGCCTAATCAATGCAGCAGGCTACGTCGGTGCAGTGAAGCAATTCGTCAATCAGCCTTAAATCACAGACTTAGGCACAGGCTTAGATGACAAATTCAGGCACAATTAGCTCATCGTAAATGCCAGTGTCAAAGGCCTTTTGGAAGAAGAGGCGAACAGCTTCACGCCCGCGTTCGCCGCAATCAACAGTCAATTCATTGACATACATGGTGACAAACTTATCGGCTGTTGCTTCGTCCATATCACGAGCAAACGACATGGCATAATGAAGGGCCTCTGTGCGATTGGCCAGGGCATACTGCACCGAACTTTTAAAGATTGTGGCGGCTTCTTGCATCATCTCTTCGCCGAGATCTTTGCGCACAGCATTGCCGCCCAACGGAAGTGGTAGCCCTGTTTCAGCCTGCCACCAAACTCCAAGGTCAACAAGCTTGGTCAAACCCTCTTGGGCATAAGTCAATTGGCTTTCATGAATAATCAAACCAGCTCCGACTTTTCCACTCAACACCTGCTCCACAATTTGATCGAAAGGAACGGCTACTACATTCAATTCAGGAATACCCAAACTGCGCTGCCAGAGCCGCACTGTGAGGTAAGCTGAAGTCTCTTTACCTGGAATGGCCACGGTCATATTTTTCAAATCACCGATAGTAGTGCCTGGTAATGCCACCACCATTGGTCCATAATTTTCGCCCATACTAGAGCCACAGCACATGAGCTTGTAGATATGGCGCACGCTAGGATAAGCAGCAAAAGAGATAGCAGAGACTTCATAGCGGCCCTTAAGAGCTTCTAGGTTGAGAGACTGAATGTCATTCATCACCTGATTAACTTTGATACCGCCAGTTTCAACGGCCCCCTTGTGCAAGCCATAGAACATGAAAGCATCATCAGTATCGGGGCTATGGGCAATCGTTAACTCTTGAATCTTCGTATCGGTGGCCATCTCAAGTATTCCCCCTAATTAATGTCGCGCCATAGTTGCTCTTTCATGGGCTTCCTTCAATATGAATTTTGCACCTTTTATGGACCAAATGGTATGAGCAATTTCAAAGGAAGACTTGATTAAATACTGTGGTAGTCTCATCAGCCGCCAGAGTAATCATTAAAACTTGATAGGAGATAAGCATGAAAGTCTTAGCATCACTGGCTCTTGCCGTGATATCACTAACCAGCGCCGCTGCCGTCCAAGCAGCTGACAAAAAAGCTGAATTGTATCCCAAAGTGTACGACGCCAATTACGAATGTGTTTCAGCGGCGGGCAAAACCGAAATGCGCTTGACCTCTGACGGCAAAGGCAAACTGCGCTCAGAGAGCAAGGGCCCTTCTTTCAAAGTAGTCTCAATCAGCGACTACCCTGGCAAAATCTGCTATTCGATCATGGAAGCTCAAAAAATGATCACAAAAATTCCTCTTAAGCAAGGCTATGAAGGCAATATGGACGCAGAGACCGCCAAAAAGAAGAACGCCAAAGACCTCGGCGTGAAAAACATTGATGGCCGCAGTTGCCATGGTTGGAGCTACAAAGAAAACGGCACAGAATCAGAAGTTTGGGTCGACAATGATGCTCAAATATTGGTAAAGAGCACGACCAAAACAGCTGGCACAACCACCAGTATGCAATTAACCAAGATCAGCACCGCTGCTCCGTCGGCAGAGCTTTTCGTGATCCCAAGCGGTTACAAGGTAATGTCTATTAACTAGGGGCTTCAGTGCCCACAAGTAGAAAGGGAAATACTTGAGTACTCAAGTATTTCCCTTTTGCCTTAACCCTAGGCATTCTAAGATAAGGCCTAATAACTGGTCGCCCATTCCAAAGGCTGGGAAAGACTTAAACTAGGAGGGGTCGGTGCCGCCTCGTAGACACGCTTTAATGTGTTGATATCACGCACACCTATACCAGCAAACTTAACCGGTGCCTTCTTCTTTGCCCCGGCAGGCGCACTAGCAGAAGAGCCATTAGCGGAGGAGACGCTGAGATTCGAGCTGCCGTTCTCAGCGGCATACATCAAATCGGTATTCTTGTCAGACTTACCAAAAAGACCAAGAGCATGCCCCATTTCGCGGGTGAAAACACCGGCTAGAGTTCTTTCTGGCACATCAGCGGCATAGAAGCTCGGGCGCAAAAGATACACCCAGACCTGCATTTGACCATTGACGATATTAAGACGACAAACACCCAAGGCTTTTGGTGGCAACTGATTAACCCAGAGCACATCTACATTTGAAGGCTCACTAGGAAGAGCAATCTTAACAGGCACGTACTGATCCCAGCGGGCTATAACAGCCTCTAGATTGCGTTGCCATGACTCTGGAGAGCCAAGGGGCAAGCGCACTCGCACAGGAAACTGCCGCCAGCGGGCAAACACTGGAGCACCGTTAGGGCTCGTGCTCAAGCGCCTAATAGCGCCCAGGTAATCACCAGCCTGACCATCATAATTGAGAGAGTTAGCGACAACAGAGGATTCGATAATGAGCGAACTGGCCACAGGAGCCGGGGGCTGACTGCGGCTTACTGCAGCAGGTTTAGCGCCACTAGCCGTAGCAGACTTTCCAGGGTTTGCACCATTAGCAAACCCGGGCCTAGAAGCAGAACCAGCTCCAGAAGCAGAAGCAGGAATAGCTCCAGGCACAGGGCTGGGAGCAGGAGCTAAGCCATAGGCCCGGGGGGAGAAATTAGGCTGGGTATTCCAGGCCGGAGGCATTGCCACCTGTCCTGGTGGCAGATGGTTAGCAGGAATTTGCGGTCTCTGAGCCTGACTCTGTGAATTCTGATTGGGTAAACTCTGATTCGGTAATTTCTGATTGGCTAATGGCCCATTGCCAGCAGCGGCATAAGGTGCATTATTGGAGTACGGGGCTTGGTTATTGGCATAGGGTGCCACTGCCATGGGCGCAGGATAACCTGAAGGCGGCGCCGGTGAATATGCAGGCGCCCCATATGTGGGTGCCCCATAACCAGGTGTCCCATAACTAGAAGTAGGAATATAGTTATTGCCGGACATATTGACCGGAGTCAAATTATTGTTAGGAGCATAGCCACCATTAGCCATATTACTCGGCGGAATGGCAGCTTGACCAATAGGCGTGCCGCCAAAAGCGCCACCAAAAGCAGTACCACCTAATAATTTTTGCTCTAAGCGGGCAATGCGATCAGTTAGCTGGCCATCATGCTTACCGCCAAGTACTTCTTTCTCTAAGTGCTCAAGGCGATCGTCAACTTCATGCTCTGGATAGGTATTACCAAATGCCTGCTTTTCAAGGCGCGTGACTCGCTGCTCATCGGCTGCACTTACCATGCTAGGAGCCTGACTCTGGTCGATTTGCGGGCTCATCAGGCCAGATGCGTTCATGCCTGGTGCGGTCATACCGCTGCCTGGCGTAGATTGATACTGCTGGCCCCCAGAATTTCCGGGAGGGGAGCCGAGAGGTCGGCCCTGAATAGCACTATTAAAAGGGTTGCTCTGGTTGAACTTTCGACCTGGGTCAACAGTTGCTTCTGGCGGCGGTGGCACATCCAATTTTGCCGCAGATGGATCAATTGCTTTTAGCACAGGCTGAGTGCCATTTGACGCAGCCTGTGTCTGCTCGCCGACGATTAGTGCGCTAAGAGCGAAGGAAAAGGCGAAGAGAATGGGTAGAGTTTTTTTCGTCACAGATACCAGAGGTCGCAAGTGTGGCAAGAAAGAGGTCAGCAATTGAGCAAATCCTCTTTCAACTCTCCTCCCAGCCTAAGACTAGACTGCAAGTCGAGCAGTGGCTCGGTCAATATGGGAGTAAATGCACTCTCGGGATGCCTAACTATTTCAGTCAACATCTTGTGAATGGCGGGGTCTAACTCGCGCAAGAGACGACGGCCTTCAGGAACAGAGAAAGCAGCTACACTTTCGGCCCAGTACTCAAACTTGCTTGCCTTGGCATAACCCGAAACAAACATGCGGTTAGGCACATACTCTGGTCGGAGAATTTCTGAACCACCTTCATAACCGGCCGGCGTCGGACACATCTTCAAAGAACGCTTAAGACGAGCAGCGTAAAGTTCGGCCACTCGATCTTGCAGAGCCTGCGAAAGGCAGAACTGAAGCTGGTGTCCGAACTCGTGCGAAACCACTAAGTTAATACGCACTTCCACATATGGTTGCACTCTAGTTGATACTACAGCCAGTGCACCAAAACGCTTGAACAAATCAATATCACGATCAAACTCTTCAAGGTCGAGATCAACCATTCCAGAGCGAACCCGCGTCACCCCAGCGGCTCCGTGTTTGACATTACCCAAGGCAGCATTGCCCTCAGACTTTCTTACAACTTGGAGAATGCCGCTGGCAGACCAAATATTGAGGCTATCAACCACATACTTTTTCTGATGAACACTCAAGCGATCAAAATCTTGGAAATAGCGAATAATTTCATTTTCGGCGTAAGACTTATCTTTGCGCGAAAGAGGCCTACTGTATTCATACTTCCAAGCAGAACCATCCGAGCGAACGCCATCAAAATTAAGATTGAGAATGGCTGTCTCATCAAGCTCTCGCCTAGCCACTTTAGTGTAGCGGTCACGCACCGTGACTATACCGGTGTCGTGGAACTCACCGACCAATGTATGGTCTTCCGTGGCTATGCGACCATTCAACACATTATAAGACTGACCATTGTAGACAAGCTTACCTGTGGGCCCACCGTATTCAGAACTAGGAATGACAAGCTCAAGACCAGCCGAGTCGATTCCGCGAAAAACGCAGCCCTCTAGGTCATCTATTAAGCGCCACTGGGAATCTTCACTATCAGACGAGCTGCCATTCTTGAGCAAACCGTCTTCGTAAAGGAAACCAACTACAGTGTCTTCAAGAAATACTTTACCGAAGTCTACAACTAAGACATTGCCACCAAGCTCCAAAAATCCACTCGGACCAACGAGCCGCTCTTGATCGTCTGATTTGCCGACTTCCGACACCACCTGCACCGATACCGCCTTTCCTAACATTTGATGGGTGTACCAATGATTCCTGGATTTTGAGCTTAAGGACCACTAATGGGCCACTAGACTACTTGATTTCTAGCTCTACTTTACCAAAACCGGGTTTAGTTGATAATTGCCGGTAAAATCTAGCTCAAATGTTTACAGAAACCCAGTATAGCTAATCCGCTGATAGAAGATGCAGGCTAATATTGTCACTACAAGGTTGTAAGTAACCAATTTTAGAGATGAACATTTGAGCGACAACGGCAAAAGATTCCAATTACCCTCAGCCCCGCAGATTTTGCTGGCCACGGCCGTAGGCGTTGGTATTGGTCTTCTGGCCATGGGGCAGCTCAAAACTTTCTATAGTCGCACGCCCTTAAGCGGCAAATCTAATCTGGCTCAGACTCTTCCGCCACCAATGCAAAACAGCGCCGCGAACAAAAATAAGGGGCTTGGCGACTTTAGCCTTTGGCCAAAGCTCGAGAACCGCATGAATGTTCTACTTATGGGTGTTGACAGCAATGGCCGTGACACCGAACGCTTTACCGGCTGCCGCTCGGACACCATGATTATCGCCAGCCTGGATCCCGAGACTAAGAAAGTTTCATTAGTGTCAATTCCGCGTGACTCGCGGGTGCGTATTGCTGACAATCACGGCGTCGATAAAATCAATTCGGCCCATGCCTTTGGCGGTCCGGAACTAGCGGTGAAGACAGTTGGTGAAGTTTTTGCAGTGCCAATTGATCATTACATAGTGATTGATACCCAGGGTCTGAAAAAAGTGTTTGAAGCACTGGGCCCAGTAGAAATCTTGATCGAAAAGCCCATGCACTATAGAGATAGGGCCGGTCGACTTAATATTGCTCTAGAGCCTGGCATAAATAAGCTAGACGCTGCTGGCTTAGAAGAATACGTGCGCTATCGTCACGATGCCAAAGGCGACATTGGCCGCATCGAAAGACAGCAATGGTTCTTGCGCCAGGTCAAAAAGAAATTAGAAGAGCCGCAAGTTCTTCTAAAACTGCCAGAGCTCTGTAAATTGGCAGAAGAATATGTCCGCACAGACTTAACTGTCGAAGACATGCTTAAACTGGCAGCTTTCAGTAAGGAAATTAAGCCGAACAAAATACAAACGGCAATGCTCCCGGGAGAACCAGTCACTATTAGCGGTGGCAGTTACTGGGTACCATCACCCGAGGCCAGCGCCCTGATGCTTCATCGCATGACCGGAGCGCCGCAATCGGTTAGCGTGATAGCTAACAATACTGGGGCCACTATTCACTCGAGAAGAAATCAGCGCAGTGATGAAGCCCTGGCAATGGAAGCTAGTAGCGACGCGGCCCTGGCCAGTGATGTTGCTTCTAACGACAGCCTCACAGCTCAGTGTGCTGCTGCCTATTCAGACAAGCCAGTATCGATCATTTTGCGTTATCCCAAAGGCTGCGAAGAAACCGCTAAGAATTTAGAAGCGCGCTTAAAAGAGAAGGGCTATAACGTCAAGTATCAGCAGCGCGGAGAGCTGAGCGAGTGTCAACACGAGCAGGTAATAGCAAGTAGTTACAGGGCTGACGACGACTTGGTTGCTAAACTCAAAGAGTCAGTAGTTGAGCTAGACAACTATGCCGTAGTGGTTCATTTAGAACCTCGCGCTTGCTCCGATGTCACTATTGTAATTAGCCCAACCACCATTGTTGCTGCACCGCCAGTGGTGACTTCTACAGATAATAAAGGCGATAATAAAGGCGAAGAAAAAGGCAAAACAGCTGCCACTGAGCCTGTCAAACTAAAGACACACAATTAAGCATTTTGAGACAAGTAGTAATAAACCCTTCCCAACATTTAAAAGTTGCGCGACCATGCTATTGTCTGCGGCCAAAATAAGAGCAGATTACTAGCTTCTTGCCAAGGGGAAGATCGTGACTAAAGCTGAGACTAAAGCGGAAACAAAGACCAATACTCAAGTCACTGCGCAAGCCTCCCGCGACACAGACTCATCAAGTGCTCACAAACGCCCATTCAACTTCAGCGCTGGCCCAGCGGCACTGCCTGAAGAAGTGCTAGAGATTGCCAAAGAAGAAATGCTCGACTGGCATGGTTCAGGCATGTCAATTATGGAAGTGAGCCACCGCGGCAAAGAATTTAGCCAAATCGTCGAACAAAGTCAGGCCGATTTAAGAGAGCTGCTCAACATTCCGGCAAACTACAAAATTTTGTTCTTGCAAGGCGGCGCCACATCTCAATTTTCTATGGTGCCTTTCAATTTGCTCAGGGGCAATAACAAAGCCGACTATGTCAATACTGGTTTCTGGTCAGAAAGAGCCATTGCTGAAGCCAACAAATATTGTCAGGTAAACATAGTTGCCTCAGGTGAATCGGGCAAATTTACAACAATTCCCAATAGCGACTCATGGCAGCTGAGTAAAGACGCCGCCTACCTTCACTACACAGCCAATGAAACGATACACGGAGTTGAGTTTCACTACACTCCGCAATCTCTCGATGCTAGAGAAATTCCGCTGGTGACAGACATGTCTTCAAACATGTTATCTCGACCATTCGACGTCTCAAAATTTGGCCTGATTTATGCCGGTGCGCAGAAAAACATAGGCCCTGCCGGCCTCACAATAGTTATTGTTAGAGACGATCTAATCGGTCACGTCGACAAGAAAGCACCGACTTTATTCGACTATCAGAATCTCGCTAAAAATGATTCCATGGCCAATACCCCACCAACCTATAGCTGGTATATCGCTGGTCTCGTTTTGCAATGGCTGAAGAAAAATGGCGGACTGTCTGCCATTGCCGAAACCAATAGAAAGAAAGCAGTGCTGCTTTATTCAACCATTGATCAATCTGAGTTTTACCAAAACCCTGTGGCCCAAGAGTGTCGCTCCCTCATGAATATTCCTTTTATTCTCAAAGATGCAGCATTAGACAAAGTATTTTTAGACGAAGCGAAAAAAGCTGGCCTACTGGGCTTAGCTGGCCACAGGGCAGTAGGAGGTATGCGCGCCAGCCTTTACAATGCCGTCACGGTTGAGGCCGTTCAAGCTCTAACATCCTTCATGGGCGATTTTGCCCGTCGCCACGGCTAAGAGAAGTTATCAAAAAGTTAGCACGCCCGTAAGGAAAAATCCCGTAAGGAAACGTATGTTCAAAATATTGAATCTCAACAACATAAAAATCGCCGGCCTAGAAAAGCTACCCCGCGAGCGCTATGAGATTACAGCTGAGATGCAAAACCCTGATGCTGTGCTGTTGCGTTCAGCCAGCATGCACGAATGGCCCATCCCCGACAGTGTCAAAGCCATTGGTCGAGCCGGCGCGGGTGTCAATAATATTCCGGTAGATAAGTTTAGTAGTCTAGGTGTTCCTGTCTTCAACACACCTGGTGCCAATGCTAACGCTGTCAAAGAACTAGTTATCGCTGGCATGATGATGGCAGCCAGGCAAATCGGTCCAGCCTGGGATTTTAGCCGCAGCCTCAGTGGCACAGATTCTGAAATAGACAAGCAAGTTGAATCAGAAAAGAAACGCTTTGTTGGCATTGAACTTGCCGGTAGAACTCTCGGGGTCGTAGGCCTGGGAGCAATCGGAGTCAAGGTAGCCAATGCCGCCTTCTCACTAGGTATGCGAGTAGTGGGCTATGACCCGCACATTACAGTTAGCAATGCCTGGCAATTGCAATCAGAAGTTAAGTCGCTTTCAAGCGTTACTGAAGTGCTTGCTCAATCTGATTTTATTACGCTACACGTGCCGCTTTTAGAAGACACGAAAAATCTGATTGACGCTCGCAGACTTTCGAAGTGTCGCGAAGGTATTACCATTTTGAATTTCTCGCGCTCTGCTATTGTTGATGAGAAGGCAGTCTCAGAAGCAATCAAGTCAGGGCGAGTAAGAGCCTATGTCTGCGATTTTCCAAGTAATCAGCTAAAGAATCAAGAACGAGTTATTACCCTGCCACACCTAGGCGCCTCGACTGAAGAAGCCGAAGAAAACTGCGCCATTATGGTGGCAGAACAGATTCGTGATTTCCTCGAAAAAGGCACCATTCACAACTCGGTCAATTTCCCTGAAATGTCTCTGCCTGGCAAACCAAACAATCGCTTGATCGTGGCCAATGCCAACATTCCCCATATGATCGAACGCATTTCGGCCTGTGTTGCTAATGCCAATTTAAACATTCTCGATATGTTGAACCGCTCAAGAGGTGACGTCGCTTGCACCTTGATTGATTGCAATGGTGACGTCACCGATGATGTTTTAAAAAGCATAAGCGCAATTGAAGGGGTGCTCAAAGTGCGGCTTGTAAAGTCTTAAGCCGCATTCTCGGGTCTAAATTTTATAGCGATCATAAAAATTACGCTTGTCTCCACTGTTGAGCACTCTCGGCACGGCGAAACTATAAGTGGATACTAGCCCAAGAAAGCTTTCGCTGCTTGAGAGTGAAGTGGGATTTTCAGATAAAGCTTTGGCCTGACGGGCAAAGGCCCTCTCAAGAGCAGGGCTATTTAGGTTTTTGGCAGAATATCCGGCAAGTTCGCTGCTAAATAACCTCGGCGCGACAGCAGCAGTAGACTGAGCGAAATCGTCCAAGTAAAGTCTGCGACCAACGGCAAATCCGGACATACCGACTGCATAGTAAACTAGCCCTTCGCCTACGTTTTGACCAATGGCTTTTCTTGCTTCAGCGTCGTTGGCGCCGTCCGCCCAAGTAGCGACCATAGGCGCACCAATACGGCCGCCCCAATCTAGAGCCATGACAGCCATCCCCGCTTTCTCAAGAAAACCAATACCAACTTTAAAAATTGTGCCTAAAGTAGCACCAAGGACATAGGGGTTTTTCTTTATGCCCGCTATGCCAACAGCCGAAAAGAAACCAGCAGTGAGTTTCAGAGATAAATCCTCAGAATCTTGTAGAGTTTCGACAGCCGCCTGCAGCGCAGCACCGGGCATTTGAGACAGCAAGCCCACTTCTCTACTGAACTTCCCGGCCAAACTTTCGTCATATTGACCAGCATTATTAACAACATCAGAACCGGAATTATGGGCTTCGTGGTGTGATTCAAGAATTGGCATTGATTCAACCTCAATTTTTCGTTTTGTGGGGACTAGTGGTAAGGGGCCGTTTTCAGTGGGGCATTTCCCGCTTGGCATGCTTAAGTTATAGCGAGCCAACTAGACATGAACTGGACATGCACCAGGCATGAACTAGAGAGGGCGGCACTCACAATCACCTCATCTCAAGCAGGTATAATCAACTGCTCAGTGAGCACTACCCATTTCTCAAAAGTCGGAACAGGCATGAATTTCAGCAAACGAATCGCTCTAGTCACCCTTGCTAGTTTCACTACCATTACAAGCTCTCTAGCCCCAGTCTGGGCGGCCATGAGCACAGAAGATGCCATCCGCTGGGACGCCTCACTAGAAGAAGGAAGGGCCCTACGCGACGACAAAAAATATGTAGATGCGGCCAAACGCTTTGTCGAACTGCAAGCCAGTGCCGAAAAAAGTGACGACAAAAAGCGTCAACGCAAAGCCATGACGGCACTTGCAGCAAACTATTTTTATCAAAAAGACTATAGCAAGGCTGAAGAGTTAGACCGCAAAGCCCTAGGGCTAGCCGAAAGCATTTCTAGCGTCAACGACGGCACTGTAGCAATCTGTTTGAACGACCTAGCCGAAACTCTAGTTGAACAGAAGCGTTTTGATGAAGCTCTTCCTCTTATTAAGCGCAGCGTAGCACTATCAGAAGAAGTCTTCAGCCACAACCATCCGCTCTTAGGCACTCGTTTAAACTTCTTGGCCGACTTGCTGGAGAGAATGGGCCACAAAGATGATGCTGTGCTCTACCGCAGCGAAGGGCAAGGCATAATCAACGCCTTCCTCTCTGTCATGAGTCGCAAAATCAAAGCCGCCTGGAAGCCTCCAAGATGCCTTTATAGCTACAGTGCCAATGTCGGCTTTGAAGTAACCGATCACGGCCTCGTAAAGGAAGTGCATATTGTTGACTCGTCTGGCAACGCAGCCAACGATGAAGCCGCTATAGAAGCAGTTAAGAACGCTCAGCCCTTTGCTGATATCAATTCAAAGGCTGACGACGATCAACTCAATTTGTCCTTCAAATTCGACTACAACTTCCACCAACGCAAAGAATCTGCTCAAAGTAAGAAAAACCAAGAGTCAGACGCTACTAACACTAGCAGCAGCAGCAGTGAAGTCACCGCCCAATCAAAAGAGAAGATTGAGCAAGAGAAGAAAAAGCTAGAGCAAATTCTCAAAACAATCGAAGAAATCAAGAAAGACAAGAACCACACCAACACTACCCTGGCTGAGTCTTACGGACAGTTGTCTGACACTCTTATGGTTCTAGGCGAACACGGAAAAGCAATCGACTATCTAAAAGATGCCCTTGATTCTTCAGACTTCAAAGATAAGAGTTCACCAGGCACTCTCATGTTACTGAGCGAACTCGGTTGTACCTATCTCAATTCTATGAGACCAGCATTGGCAGAAACGACCCTCAAGGCCGTGGTTGACGCACCGAATTTCGAACAGATTCTTGATGTAAAACTAAAACAGCAAGCTCTAGACGATCTTGGTCATGCTCTATCA
Source organism: Obscuribacteraceae bacterium (SeqCode) (assembly GCA_044378815.1). Lineage (GTDB taxonomy): Bacteria > Cyanobacteriota > Vampirovibrionia > Obscuribacterales > Obscuribacteraceae. The sequence goes on from JBIPOV010000008.1 coordinate 57,306, forward strand.
AACATGGGTCGATATGCTGAAGCACAAAAATATTACTCACGAAAACGTGATTCTATTTAGTCTCTTCAGCTAGCTAGACCGCATGCAAGATCTGCGCCAAATCTTCTTTTGGTGTGGTTACTGGCATAACGTTGTAGTTGTCTACCAGAATCTTCAAGACTCCCGGAGTAATGAAAGCAGGAAGATTCGGACCGAGGCGAATATTCTTCACGCCCAGATATAACAAACTAAGGAGCACAGCCACAGCCTTTTGCTCGAACCACGAAATGATTAGGGACAAGGGCAGTTCATTAATGCTGCAGCCAAAAGCATCGGCTAAAGCACTAGCAATTTGTACAGCCGAATAAGCATCATTACATTGACCGAGATCAAGCAGGCGAGGAATGCCATCGATATCACCAAAGTCATTGAAGTTAAAGCGGAACTTGCCGCAACCAAGGGTGAGAATGACACTATCTTGAGGAATTGAGGTGGCGATATCGGTGAAGTAATTGCGAGCAAACTCAGCACCATCGCAGCCGCCAATTAAGAAGAAGTGTTTGATCTTGCCTTGTTTGACCGCATCGATTACTGGTGCAGCAACTGATAGCACAGCGTTTCTGGCGAAACCAACAGTGATAGTTTTTGCTGGCTCATCTTCGCTAAACCCAGGTGCCGCAAGAGCTGCTTCAATCACTTTTCTATAATCATAACTCTGAATTTTATTGAGCCCTTCAAAACCAACTACATCCATGGTGAACAAGCGGTCTTTGTATGATTCAGCTGGCGGCTTAAGACAGTTGGTTGTCATCACAATGGCACCGGGGAATGAGTTGAACTCAGTCAGTTGATTCTGCCAGGCACCGCCATAATTGCCGACCAGATGCGCAAACTTTTTCAAAGCAGGATAGCCATGGGCGGGCAACATTTCACCGTGGGTGTAGACATTAACGCCCGTGCCCTCAGTCTGCTTCAGCAGCTCATAGAGGCTCTTCATATCATGACCAGAAATCAAAATGGCCTTACCCTTCACAGGCGCAATGCGCACTTGAGTAGGTACGGGGTGACCATAACTTTCGGTATGAGCCTTGTCGAGCAGCTCCATCACTAGATAATTGACCTTACCAGCCTCAAGACAGTATTGAAGCAGTCTCTCTGCGGTCTGCTCGCTCTCAGCCAGGTAGCTAAATGATTCATGGACAAAGGCATAAATAGACGGGTCACGGAAGCCCAGTAACTGTGCGTGGTGGGCGTAAGCAGCGAGTCCTTTTACACCATAGGTAAGAAGTTCCTGCAACGACAGAATGTCTTCAGGTGTAGAGTCAGCGCGCTTAACGATGGCGATTGCTAAGCCAAACTGCAAAAGCTCAGCTTCAGTTTTTAGTTGTCCCCACTTAGCTGGGCCCTGCAGTTTTTCCGCTTCTACCCCAGCTTTAGTACACGCTGTCAGATAGAGAGAGCGAGCCTTATCAAAAGCTTGGGATAGCCGCCCGGTGATGTAGTCTACATGCTCCTTTTCGTCAAAATTGACATTGGTGAGAGTGAGGAAAAGTGCCTCAAGGCAAACCTCATCAACGAAAGAGTCGGTTTCACCAAGCAGTCGGGCACGGTGGGCAAATTGACTTATACCTTTGACGATATAGACAATGACGTCTTGCAAGGTGGATGTATCTGGGGTCTTGCCGCAAATCCCCATAGTAGTGCAGCCCGTTCCCTGGGAAGTTTGCTCACACTGATAACAGAACATACTCACGACCACTCCTCGAGAAGCATTGCTTCTGGATATCTAAACCTGTATGTACATATTAAACATCTGTAGCAGGCCGACCGTTATCGGCCTAAAGGCTAAAAAAAGTGAACTAAGTCGAGGAAGAACTAAGCACTTAGAATGATTACCAAAAAGAAATGTACCAAAAAGAAATCTACCAAATGCAAAAGGCCACTGCTAAAAGCAATGGCCTCTACATATTTTTAGTTACTGCGTCAAACGAAACTAGAGCTAATTTCTAGTATTCGCGGGGCAATGCTTTGCGCAAATCACTAGCATCGTTTATTTGAGCACCACAGTCGCCACAATGAGGTCTGCGACCAGCAGTCCAGCCACCGCTTGGCAGAGTGTGACCGTAAATACGGCACTGATGACTCTTGGGTTTAAAGCTATAAACTATTTGGGTCCACATATCGCAGACGTAGTCCCAGACGGAAGCTCTATTGTTTTTTTCGATCTCTTCTACACGCAGAACTTTAGCCTTCAGTGTATTGATTTGATCTTTTGAAATAGGAGCAGTATCTGGATGCCTGCGACCGATACGGCTGTACTTAGTCATTACGTCCTCACTTGGTTGCCATAAAGCATTTTATTAGCTGACAGTACTTTACATCATTGCCGAGGCGATATCATCACCTCTTTATCAGTTGAAAGCCTTTTAAATTTGATCAATCAAAAGGGAACGGTCATTCAGCGGCAATATATCCAACGCATAAGTGAAACTGATAAAGAATTCACCATCGAAAGAATCGCATATATCTACTGATTAGACAAGCACCATATAAGTAGAATTCCCATGACATCTTCCTTGAGATGGAATAAGGGGTGGGTCACATTGCCCACCCCATGATTCACTTTCTAACTTCTGCCTTGACCGAAGTTTTGGTCTAGATCATCTCTTCGACGATATGGGCCCAAACTTTAGGATCGGTCTTGAGCGATTGTTTAACCAAAGCGCCTTTTTTGAAAGCCAGCTCGCTGTCTTCATAAGTAGGCATATCGGTTTCGTAAACAACGCCCAAAGGAATTTTGTCTCCCCACTCGAAGGCCTTGGCCAAACTAGCGTGGAAATCAGAACGATCCCAATTTTCATCCTCTAGCTTGTAGACCCGTTCTTTGAAGAACGGATAGGTATTTACCTTGTTGTAGGTAACGCAAGGGCTGAAGATATCCACAAGGGAGAAGCCTTTGTGTTCGATAGCCGCAGCGATTGTGTCAGCCATATGTTTTGGTTCGCCAGAGAATGCTCTAGCCACGAAAGTAGCACCAGCAGTAATCGCCAGAGCTAATGGATTGAGTGGATTCTCGTGGTTGCCCTGAGGTGTTGACTTGGTTTTTTGACCAACACCGGTAGTCGGTGATGTTTGGCCTGTGGTCAAACCATAAATTTGGTTGTCCATAACGATGTAGGTAACATCAAGGTTACGGCGCATTGCGTGAAGCAAGTGACCGATACCAATACCATAACCGTCGCCATCACCACCGGTGATAACACATTTGAGATCAGTATTTGCCAGGTGAGCTCCGGTTGCTACAGGAACAGCACGGCCGTGAAGGCTGTGAATACCATAAGCATGAAGGAAGCCAGGCAAGTTAGAGGAGCAGCCAATACCAGAGACAACCAGAAGATTTTCTGGAGTGATGCCTAGTTTTGCTGCTGCAGTTTGAACACCCTTAAGCACGGCGAAGTCGCCGCATCCTGGACACCAGTCTGGGTCGACTGGGCCTTTGAATAATTCGACTGGAAGCTCGATTACAGTTGCCATCTCGTTTTTATAAACCTCTTAAATCATTGATGTGAATGCAGTTGCAGAAATAAGAAAGGGGAAAGATCTATTTCTCTTCTGCCAGCTTCTCGAAGCTATAAGTGGCACCAGTTGAAACACCCACTTTCATGCGTGCAGCCAGTTTGCCTGTAGCCCGTTCAGACAATTCAACATTCCATGTAGGTTCGCCGTGTCCGTTGGAAGATTCACGAGTTGCAGCTGTTGGGCGCAACTTCTCTTGAGCATGGGTGCGGATATAGTGATAAGCCATATCTTTAGCTTCTGCTTCAGTTACATCATAATCAAGTGCTACACCGGCAAGTATGCGTTTAACATGCTCAACGACATAAAGCGGTTCCATTGGTTCACCGTCATATCTATTGATGTGAGCATCCATTGATATGCCGGTTTCGCCTTTGATAAAGCGAGCCATCTGGCTAGTGTAGTTAACTTCAACAGAAATCTTCTTCTTAGCTTTGGAGAGAATCGCTTCTACTTCTTTAGCGTGGAAAGGAGCAATGTATTTGATATTGAGCAAGTTGGTTTTGATACCTTGAGCGGTGAGAAGCTCAGCAGCTTCTTTCACGGTGCCCCAGGTAGAACCCCAGCATACTAGAGTCAAATCAGCATCAGCTGGCCCTTCTAGCACTGGGGCTGGAAGTTCCTTCAAGAGATTTTCAATCTTGCGACCGCGCTTATCCATGATTTTGCGACGGGTAGCTGGTGAAGTGAACATGTCAGAAATCAGGATGCTTTCTTCATCTTGCTCATCTGAAGCTGATACGAAAGCAGTATTTGCTGTACCAGGAAGAGCGCGAGGTGAAATGCCTGATTCAGTGAATTTGAAGCGTTTGAATTTGCCTTTTGATTCTGGCCATTCACTGACGATTTCGCCGCGGTCGATAACAGGATTGCCGTTAAAGACTTCAGGGTCGACAGTTTCAGGGTGCTCAGATAGAAGCAAGTCAGACATGAGCAGAACTGGCAATTGATAGCGGTCGGCCAGGTTGAATACATCAACGGTAGTGTTGAAGCAATCAACAATGTCGCGAGGAGCAACGATCAAGCGGGGGAACTCACCTTGCGAAGCGCCGTAGACTTGCCACAAGTCAGCTTGTTCAGTCTTAGTAGGCAGACCAGTTGAAGGGCCGCCGCGCTGCACTTCAACGCAAACCACTGGCACTTCCATAATGCCAGCCATGCCAACTGCTTCGGTCATCAGGGCAAAACCACCACCGGCGGTTGCACACATAGAACGAGCACCAGCAATACCAGCACCGATAGCCATATTGATTACCGAAAGTTCGTCTTCGCACTGCTTGACGCAAATGCCTGTTTCGTTGGCGTGGTTAGCCATCCAGTGCAAGATTGTCGACGCTGGTGTCATTGGATAAGCAGAATAGAATTTGCAACCAGCGGCATAAGCGCCAATAGCAATGGCTTCGTTACCGGTTAAGAAACAACGTTTCTTGTTGGTAAACTTCCACTCTTTAGTTACTGGTTTGAAATTGGCTTTGGCAAACTCATAACCAACCTTGAGCAAGCTAACGTTGAGGTCGATAACTTTCTGACCCTTGTGGGCGAAGGTATCGGTCAAAACTGAACTTGGTTCTTCTAAGCCAACATTGGCAAAGTAAGCTGCTGCACCCATGGCCACTGTGTTCTGCATGATTGGTAGAAGAGCGCCATGCTCTTTAACCACTTCTTCAGTGATTTTCTTCATCGGCAAACCGACTATCTGCACGCCAGCTCTTACTTGGCTTGGCTCGCAGGTAAGACGATCTGAATTGAAGAGAACAGCACCGCCCTCTTCAACTTCTAGGGAGTGACGCTCAATAGAGTCTTGGTTCAAAGCAACCAATACATTGAGGTTATCGCCGTGGCAATAAACTTTATTTTCACCAATACGAACACGGAGCCAAATATGACCGCCCCGAATGATCGACTGGTAGCAGTTATAAGCGTATACGTGGAGACCAAGCCTGCTGCATGACTTAGCCAAGGTATCGCCAGATTTGTCTAAGCCGTCTCCGGCTGCTCCAGCAATGCCAACTGTAACTTCCTGCATTCAAATATCCTCAAAGAGTGAACTACAGACCGTTGAATCAACGGCTTATTTGATTGGAATTCTTGAACATCCAATTTAGAGGCGCACTAGTAAAAGCTGACTAGCAGGCGCTTCTCAATTGGCATAAGATAGCATGAAAGGTTGACAAGCAAACTGGTAAGTGACTCATACCAGCATTCTCGGCAACAAAAGTTGAAACTAATCGTAACCTAAACAAAAACGAAAGATTTAGTGATGCTCTTCACTATGCTCTGAGCCATGATTTTGCTCAGAATTGGCACGAGAAGAACCACTAGACGAACCAACAGAAGAGCCACTAGTGTGCTCGCTGTGCTCGGAACCAGCTTCATGACCAGCTTCAGCAACGGGCACGCTCATCCACCAGAAAGCCATGCCGTAGAGCAGGACAGCGGCGCAAATGGTCAAAACCTTGAGCAGCATGTCTTGCAAGCTGGTCTCAGGAATTACGTCGGTAGCCACCGGATGGGCATGGCTATCGTGACTGTCATGACCATGATCATCGGAATGCGAATCTGAACTCATAAGGTCTTCCTTATTAAAAGATTTTAGTGAGAGTTAGTGACCTGGAAAAATATAGGAAATCCAGGCAATACCAGCCACCGCAGCAAAGATTACAAGAGCGTAGTACTGACCACGTCCGTTCTGAAGGAACTTGAGAACTTCGCCCACACTCATAGTGACCAGGCCGGCACCGTTGACAATTCCTTCGATGAATCGCTTGTCTACTGCTGTCCAGACCTTGTCGTAGAGAGGTAACAAGACGCGGTCGACTATAAAGAAGTAAATATCATCCATATACCACTTATTGAATGACATGTTGTAAAGCATCTGAGCCATGCCATCTTTCGCTTCGGCAAAGGTTTTGTTGAAGTGCAGAGTTCTAGTGACATACATAGAGTAGGCGAAGACAAAACCAATGACACCCACAAATAGTGAGATGCCCATCATTTTCAAGTTGGCACCTTCGAAATGAGGGCCATGGGGGCCGAAAACGAAGGCGGCAAAGTGGTTAGGCAAACCATGCTCAAATGATGCACCAGAAAAAGCAGCTGGCAAGTTAGCAATATTGAAACCGAGATAACCGCTCAACATTGAAGGAACCGCCAGAACCAAAAGCGGCCAGGTCATTGCCGCTGGTGATTCGTGCGGATGTGCACTACCGCGATACGCGCCAGTGAATGTCATGAAGTAAAGTCTGAACATATAGAAGGCAGTCATGCCAGCTGTCAACATCATCAACCAGCCGATAACTGGGTGGCTAACCATGGCAGCACCAATGATCTCGTCTTTTGAGAAGAAACCACTAAATAGCGGGAAGCCAGATATGGCAAGGGTACCGATTAAGAAACAGGCGTGAGTAATGGGCATAGATTTTTTCAATCCCCCCATTTCACGAATATCTTGTTGACCATGTAAGCCGTGAATTACAGCACCACTGCACAAGAAAAGCATAGCTTTGAAGAAGGCGTGGTTGAAGAGGTGGAAGATACCGCCAGTAAAGGCACCCACACCAAGACCAACAAACATGTAGCCAAGCTGCGAACAAGTCGACCAGGCCAAGACCCGCTTGATATCGTACTGGCTCATCGCAATGGTGGCAGCCATGAAAGCAGTGATAGCACCGACGGTGGCCACTACAGTCAAAGCGGCTCCCGATGAACCATCACAATTGAGCCAAATAGGATAGGCACGTCCAACCAAATAAACACCAGCGGCAACCATGGTGGCAGCGTGGATCAAAGCCGAAATTGGTGTAGGACCTTCCATCGCATCAGGCAACCAGACATGCAGTGGGAACTGAGCTGATTTGGCCATTGGCCCCATGAAAATCAAACAAGCAATGAGTAATAGGGTACCGTCATTGAGGGCTCCAGCGGCAGCAGCTTTGTGAATTACACCAGCTAAATCAGTACCAGCTGGACCGACAAAGCCGAGTACGTTGCTTGAGCTCCAAAAATCTTTTGAATAGAAGAAGAATGTGAGAGTACCAATGAGGAAACCAAAGTCACCAATACGGTTGACAACAAAGGCCTTCATACAAGCCTTGGCAGCCGACTCTTTGTACCACCAGAAACCAATCAAGAAATACGAGCAGACGCCAACCAATTCCCAGAAGCCATACATCTGGAATAAGTTAGTCGACACTACTAGGCCAAGCATCGAACCAGTGAAGAGAGATAAATAAGAATAGAACCTTGAGTAACCAGGATCTTCCCGCATATATCCATGGGTATATATCTGCACCAGCAGACTGACAGCAGTAACGACTATCAGCATCAGGGCGGCGATATTATCGACCAATACTCCAACAGACAGGGTGAAGCTACTTGAAACAAACCATGGAATGTTTAGTTGGAAGTAGGGCTCTGGATATTGGTGAGTGACTAATGCTTGGAAAATAATCAGTGAGTGGACGAGTCCATAAGCAACGGCTCCGATGGATACCATCATGGAAAGAGTTTTTGAAGCTCTCAGACCCATGATAATCAGGAAGCCCGCCAAGAACGGTGCTGCCACAATCAGGCCAGCCCATTCAACAAACCATCTCAACTGGTCAGCACTTAGCGGTAACAAGGTTAATCTCCTAGAATATCTCCAGCTCTTGACTAGAGACTCTGCCTACTAATTTCGTACTCTAAAACTATACATTGATGAAGGGCCAAGAGTGACCATAGATAAAGCACCGTTTAGAGTGAAAAGATTTTTCTCTTTAATATAGCTAGTAGCTTAGCAGTCAGCCCTTTATACTGATGGCGCTCTCTTAGTGTCATTAATTTTCAGGAGACCGCTGTGAGTCCCGAACCACAACATCTGCTTACTATCCTCTTACTGCTACCAATGCTCGCCGCCCTGGCCATAGCTTGCCTCCCGGAGAATATGGCGCGAAAGCTTGCCATTAGTTTCGGCGCTGGTATGTTTGGGCTCTCAGCTTTTATTCTTTCGCAATTTGACATAAGCAGAGCAGCTGAATTCCAGTTGAGAGAACAATACACCTGGTTCATGCAACCATTTCCGGTGCAGTACTTTGTGGCGGTAGACGGCATGTCGCTATCACTGGTGGTGCTGACTGGCTTTGTCACTTTCATGGCAATACTGGCCTCAACCTCAATTGGCGATAATCGGCCCCGGCTCTATTACGCAATGCTCATGCTCCTGACATTCTCTGTGCTGGGAGTATTCACGTCACTTGACTTGCTACAGTTCTTTGTCATGTATGAGCTAGAGTTAGTGCCAATGTACTTCTTGATTGCCATCTGGGGTGGTCCAAGACGTGCTTATGCAGCTCTCAAATTCCTTATATACACCTTCTTTGGTGGCGTATTGATGTTGGCCGGTCTGGTCTACATGTATACCCAAATGGGCACCAGCGCAACATTTGATATGACACTGTTGTCTAGCATGTGCCCTGGCCTACCAAAAGACATTCAAATAATGGCTTGTCTTGGTTTCTTCTTAGCCTTCATCATCAAGTTGCCATCGTTCCCAGTTCACACCTGGTTGCCCGATGCCCACGTTGAAGCACCAACTCCAATTTCAATGCTACTAGCGGGCTTGCTCTTGAAAATGGGTTCCTACGGTCTCGTAAGAATCTGCTTGGGCTTCTTCCCAACATTCTTCGTTGACTACGGCCCACAAATCATGGCCCTAGGCGCCTTCAACATAGTCTGGGCAGCCATGGCCTGCTTGGTTCAACAAGACATGAAGCGCATTATTGCTCTTTCATCAGTGAGCCACATGGGCTTTGTCTTACTTGGCGTGGCTTCACTTTCATCGGCCGCTCTCAGTGGTGCAATTTTCCAAATGGTCTCCCACGGTGTAATTTCAGCCCTGCTCTTCTTCTTAGTTGGAGCAGTTTATGAACGCACTCACACTCGTCAGTTGCCTGAAATTGGTGGCGGTCTGGCGAAGCAAATGCCAACCCTATTCTATTTCTGGATGCTTGGCACCATGGCCAACCTCGGTCTTCCTGGCTTGTCAGGCTTCGTTGCCGAAGCAGCAGTATTCTACGGCAGCTTCACTTCACCTATGGCTCATTCTTTAACCAATGGTGACTTGGTACAAAAGTGGATTTACATTGCTGCTCTTGGTGTCATTCTCACAGCGGGCTACATGCTCTGGCTCTTGAAAAAAGTATTTTACGGAGAAGAGTTGCCTAAGTGGAAAGGTCACCTGACCGATGCCACTACTACCGAAAGAATTGTTGCCTACTCACTTTCATTCTCTATTCTTGCTCTCGGTATCTATCCGCTGATGCTAATTAACTACTACGCACCAGTTTCAGACAAAATGTCTGAAGATATAAAAGTGCATATGTCAGTAACCCACAGCCCTGAGATCGAAAAGCTCAATAAGAAGACAGCAATTAGCCTGCGGTAAAAGATACACGCATTCCTTCTTGCTCTCGAGTAATTGCCAATACTAAAAATGTCCGATTTTCAGCCGAAAATCGGACATTTTATTTATCCAAAGATCTCATAGGTTCAATTGGCACCATTTCTATTGGTGTCTCGGTGTTAATGGTGGCTCCGCTACCGGGCTCAACCGAACCGCTACCAGGCTTGATAATGACTCTTCCTTCTATGGCCTTGCTGACACTAGCGGAAATACTATTGATCAACTCAGCCGAGCTTTTGGCGTCGTAATATTTACCATTAGATGTTTTGGCGATGCAGTCAAGTTGCCTACGAGCCTCCGGCTCCCGAGCTAGAGCTAGACCAACTACATCAACCTTCAAACGAATGCCGTATAGAGGAAGTCGCTTAATCACATCGCAGGGATCACGATTACAAGTATCGGCACCATCGGTGATCAAGATGATTACCTTACTGCCTTCCACTCCACGAAAATCATAGTGAGCGGCTTGTTCGATAGCATAGGCTAGCGGCGTCATACCGTATGGTTTGATCTGTCTTACTTTCTCAATAAATGTTCTTCTATTGTGTTTGTCAATCGGTACCCACAAAGCACTATTTTGACATTCACTATCCAAGTTGAGACCGCCAAAGCCGCCACCAAACATTGAATGCTGACTGGTGAGAGCCCCTTGACCAAATACTCTCAAACCAATGTTGACGTCATTAGGAATACGAGAAAGTGCCTGTTGCAGCACATCTTTGGCCGCGTCCATTTTTTGCCGCCCGCCGCGCTCAATTTCTTCAAGCATCGAGCGTGAACCATCGACAATAAATAAGATATTGACCGGCCCAGCTTCCCGCTGCACTCCCATCTGCAGTGTCGACGAACCTGTACCAGCCTGAATAAGAGTAGAACCAGTTCCCGTCTGAAGAGTTGTAGAACCAGTTCCAGTTTGAAGAGTGGTCGAACCCGTTCCCGTCTGTAATGTAGTTGATGCTGTCGAGCTTGTCAGCGGCTGAGAATACTGACGAGGCGGCGCCGCTTGAGGAGCGGGGCTAGGCTCGGGCAAGTCACTAGCCGGAGCTGCAAGGGCCGGAGCGGCAAAAGCCGGAAAAAGATAAGAAGCTATGGAAAGCGCCGAGGCAAGAGAGAGCAACCATGAGCTTTTAGTGAGCATAAGCATAAATGAATACCTTCTTTGCCTGACTGTCTGATCATTTTGAATAATCATTTTTGCTATCTACCTCAGGTTCAACTTCGCCTTCTACAGTTAAGTCGCGCAACTTACTATCTTTGTCACGCCGCTTCTCTTGCTTCTCAGTAGCCTGTCTTTGCTTATCCTCAACTTGTTTTTTCTTGCGTTCTTCTTTCTCTTTACGCTCAGCAACTTTGCGTTCTTCTTTGAGCTTCTCTTCTGCCAACACTGCAGCGTCATGCTCTTCTGGAGTGGCTTCCTTAGCTAGAAGCACCCGCCGACTAATAGGAATCGACTTCTGCCCCTTGGCCTGAACCGCCCACACTGTAATGTAATACAAACCAGGCTTACTGTTGTTGGACAGGGGAATATGACCGGCAAAAGAACCGCCATCAACCTTGATTCCGCCCTTAACCGGTATATCAGAGACCGGTTTTATTTCGGAGGGGGATCCAGAAAGAGCAATCAGCGGTACGGCCATGGCAGCAGGAGGGAAGAACAAGCCCGCCCCCACAGCACCAACAATTAGGCCTGTCTTCAAAAACAACATGGCTTTGTCATGGTTACCTTCAGAGCGGCTGGAATAAGCAATGTAGTCTAGCGGGGGGAAATAAGGCAAGGCTTCTTCTGATTCATCAGGCGCTGATGCTGCGGCTTCTGGGTTGTATGACTCCCACGCTACTGTCACTTTATCAAAGAGATAGGGGCTTTGCAGCACACCACGAACTTCTATTTTATCGCCGACCTTAACTTCGCTGGCCACTGGAATCATTATGGCGTGCCGAGTCAAAACTTCTACAGCTGCCACCACTCGCTCGCGATCGGCTGTCAGGGCCAGGGCAAAACCAATATGAGTAGCATCCGGATTAAGCAAAGCATCGCGGTCATCTTGCCGACCAAGCATGGTCTTCAAAATTCTTGCCACAGCCGCCTTGCACATGCGCTTTGAACCAACCTCAGAAGTTTTAACCGAGGCAATTCCCTCATTTAAGGCATCAGCACCTTGAAGCAGAGTGAACCTGCGATCAGGGCCGTCACCCAATGAATTAAAATGCGATAGAACATTGCGTTTGGCTAAATCGCTAGCTAGTTCACCAGCCATCTGCTCAGCCACATTATCAGGAGTAATCGCAGCTACCCCATAGGCCTGGCGCTCGCGATTGAGAAGAGAAACGGCATACTGAGCCAACTCTGGCGCACTGACTGCAGTCATGTTTTCGGGCAAGGCCGCTTGTTCATCCAAGTAGTGCACTTCAGTCAGCGATTCAAGCGCCGGATGTGGATTATCTATCCAATCACTAGTAGCACTGCCAGCACCATTTTTAGTGCCATTACCAGCACCATTAATAGTACCGGGCTGCTGGCCATTGCTTCCGGCAGCCGCTTCTTCTCTGCCTGCAGCAGAGTTAGGGTCAACTTCTTGCGTACCGAGGATTGTTTTCTTCAATCGCTCTGTGCGATCGAAAAGCGAATCGTACTCAAAGGTTTTCTTGAAAATTGCTGTTTCTAAAGAGGCTAAGCGCTGGTCAATATTCTCGCCCGGGCTGGAGATACCCAAGGTTTCTTTCTCAAGTTGTCCAATGGCAGGATAGGAATCTTTTACTGGAACATTACTAAGAGCGTTATAGCCGGGGGGCTGACCAAGAGGCTGAACAAGGGACTGGCCCGCAGGAATTTGATTGGGTAAGGGTGCAACTGGTCGAGCCACCCGGGTGAGCGATGGTGGTGGAAGAGGTGGAGAAGCGTTGCTGGCGGGCGCAGGAGAAATCGCACCGGGTCTAGCAACACGAGTCTCACTAGGGATTGCTGGCGTTTGAGCTGGATTAGTATTTGGTGCTGCGCCAGTGGCTTCCATAAGTGGTTGAAGCGGCAATAAACGTGGCGGGGCTTTTGGTGGAGGGGAAGGCGCCGGCAAAGCACTAGATGAAGCATTAGATGAAGCATTAGTTGAAGAACCAGAAGCAACAGAAGCTGCGGGCCTAGCTTTAGGAACAGGAGAAGGTGGCGGAGGGGCAACCGTATCGGAGGAGGCTAAAAAAGGAGCGATAGCAGACGAGCCATCATAATCGCTGGTCTCGCTTGCCTCGGCTGCCGTACTAGCAAAAGTCGGAGCGCTGACAAATGAGGCCGTCGAGAGCAGAACGGTCATGCTTAAAGCGATACTCGCTCTCGGCCGCATGCAATTATCCCCTCAGTTCTAATGTAGATATTGTGCGCATAATTGCCCCAAAAGCACAAATCATTGCTCTAATCAGTAATTAGGCGAGTGCATCATGGCTATTGCCCCCTGACGACCAGTTTTTCCACCCGATTGACGATGAGAATAAAAGAGATCAGGGCGGCAAGAAGTACAAAAAGAACAGACATCAACCTCAGGCACCCCGGCCAGCAAGAGCTGCATGGCATTGATTGCCTTAAGGTCGGGCCGCGGCTTGGCCGGCTCGGCTAGACCATCCCGATTATCGCGTTTGACCAAACTCTGCGCCATCTGCTCTTTAACAAAACTACCGTCAAGAGGTGATGACAATGTCAGCATCAATTGTTCGACTACATCTTCACCGGTAGGATAGCAGCAGGTACCAATGGCAGGACCTACAGCAGCAACCATTTGAGAAGCTTCTGCCCCCCACTCTTCAATCATCAAGGCCACAGCGTTTGCAGCAATAGCCTGGGCCGTGCCGCGCCAGCCAGCGTGAACGATTGCCACCAGCTCTTTTTTCTTCTCATAAATAATGACGGGAACACAATCAGCAAAATGCAACAACAAAGGCACAGCTGACAAATTGGTAGAAACGCCGTCGACATTTGCCATGTCTGGCTTTGCAGTGGCTTCCAAAATCGGCACGACCGTGCCTGAATGCACCTGGCCAGGCACCTTCAGATGATCATGATTGGCTCCAAGCACAGAGCACAAATGCTTACGATTAGCCAAGGCATTGGCTTTCACTGCTTCATCCGGGACATTGCGGCCCAAATTGAAATGATCGTAAGGGGCCGGGGCGCCGCCAGGTCCCATCCTGGTGGTAAAGGCATGGGTCAAGCGATCTTTATACTGCGCCAAGAGAGGCGACTGAATCAAAGTAAGACCCTGATTTTCATTGACATTCCAGTGACTAGTTCTTAGCGCTTGCTCTAAATGAATGGTATGCATTACTGAACTGACAAACCTCCGCAAATATTGATTGCCTGCCCTGTGATGGCAGCCGCCTCTGGGGTGCACAGGTAAACCACCAATCCAGCTACTTCTGATGGCTCAACCAAGCGCATTTGTGGCACTGAAAGCTTGGCAATTTCCAGCGACTGCTCGCTCTCAATTTGATTTAACTCACACCAATGGGGATCCGTAATTTGGGCAAAAGCCATATCGGTGGCCACCCAACCAGGACAAACAGCGTTGACCGTAATGCCGTGACGGGCCTGCTCTAATGCCGTAGCCTCAGTCAAACCAATCAAGGCGAATTTGGAAGCTGAGTAAGCGGCGCCATAAGCTTCAGCATGCTTGCCCGATATCGATGAGACATTAACAATACGACCCCAGCTCTGATTAATCATGGCCGGTAGACATGCTTTGGAGCTTACAACAGCACTGGTCAAATTGGTCTCTAAAACTTCGCGCCAGGAGTCTATATTGTGCTGATCAACCGCTTCAGTGCGATACATGCCAGCGTTATTGATCAGGATATCGACATTGCCAAAACTTGCTTGCACGAGGGCCAGGGCCCGTTCAAGCTCATCTGAACGACTGACATCGGCAATAAAATAAGGAGCCTCACCCCCAACTAAGTCTTCGATTTCTTTACTAACTGCTTTCAATCGCGCTTCCTGCCGCCCCAATAGAGCAACAGCACAGCCTGCCTGAGCCAAAGCAATAGCGACAGCCCGCCCAATGCCCCGACCAGCCCCAGTAATCAGGGCTTTTCGTGGAGCCAAGGCCTGGCTGTCAAAACTAGTAGCCTTTTGCATGGTGAAGAACCTTGAATAGATATTGAAAGTACATTCTTTATATTATGGAGCCAATTCTAGCGACTTGCTTTGCTTGCTGTATTTACGATGATTACTAGTTCTGCAGTCTTGCAAAGAGGGGCTAAAGTACGTCTCAGAAACTAGGCGGGGAACATTGCTAAAATTCTATAGTCTTAAACAACATGGTCTGTGACGTGAAATCGTGCTTAAGAGCGTTGATAAAAGAACCGACCATCGAAGAGATTGATTGAATCTCATTATTATACTAATTCAGTCCAGCAGAGGCTGTACAAATCTAAGGTACAAAAAGATGACATCCAAATCTTATTCCATCAAACGGTCGATTTTGGCGGGTGCACTTCTGCTCAGTCAATCGATAGCACTAAGTCCACTGGCCGCAATGGCAGCCGACAATGATGTCCATGTCGCTGGTCAAGCAATTTTCTCAGTACCCGCAGCAGGCGGCTTGACTGCCGACAAACGAGCAGCTGCAGTACAACAAAATTTAGATAACGCTCTGGTTGCCGCTAAAGACAGAGGCCCATCGTCAGTCAATATCACTTATGTAAAAGGTGTTCCTGTTATCACTCTCGGCGGTTACCAAGTTGTCACCGTAGATAGTGCCAGCGCCAAAAGTACAGGCACCAGCCCAGCTCTATTAGCGAAGAAATGGGCCGATTCTCTACGCGAATCGCTAAGAGATCAAGCCAGCATTCAAAGTTATGTCGGTCAGCTATCTGGTGATTATTTCGCCTCGGCACCATCAACCATCAACGCTCCGGCTCCACAGCAACAACCGGCATATAATCCTAATCAACAACCTCAACAAGGCTATGGCCAATCACAAAATACCTATCAAGCACAAACTCCATATCAACAACCAGCTCCCTACCAACAACAAGCTCCCTACCAACAACAAGCACCTTACGGTCAACCTCAAGGCGGCTACAGACAAGGCAGAATTACCTACGCACCAGCTGGTCTAGTTATTCCAATTTCACTGAGCAGCGGTATTGCTACCCAAGTAGCTAAAGCTGGTGATTTGATTCAAGCTTCAGTCAGTCAAACAGTAATGCTGGGCGACTCGACAATTCCTGCTGGTTCGACCATCATCGGCGCCATCACCGAAGCCAAAGGCGGAACCTACCTGGGTCGCGCTGGCAGCCTCGATATCAAATTCAACCGTCTGAGAACTCCTGATGGTACCGAGACTCCAATTTCAGCTCACTTAATTGGTGGCATTGGTAAATACACCGGTACCGGCACCGATGACACCACTATCAAAGGTGAAACCTGGAAGACCAAACTCGGTCAAGCAGCCATTCGCGGCGGTATCGGTGCTGGCACTGGAGCAGCCCTCGGCACAGCTGTAGGAGCTATTGCTGGTGGTGGACGCGGAGTTGGTAAAGGCGCTTGGTCAGGCACTGCTATCGGTGGCACAGTCGGAGTTGCTCAAAGTGTACTTTTGCGCAAAGGCAAAGACGTTTTGATACCTGCTGGCACAGCCATGCAATTGCAGCTTGACGCTCCTGTTACTGTTGCAGGCGCTGGGTCTCTACAAAACCCCTATTAAGTTGCTGGCTAGATTACGTAACAGCTTATCTAGAAGCCGAGTAGAAACAAAAGAAGAAGGAGGGCTATCCCTCCTTCTTCCTTTTAGTGTGCCTTTATCATCGGATGCTTACTTAGTTACTTAGTTTTCTTTTTCGAAGTTCTAACATCACCGTGCACTTTAGCGTTAGCATTTGGCAGCATTTGCGCTTCGCTGGCTGGTTCGCCGGTGAATTCTTGCTTGAACTCTACCAAGAACTCGTCGCCCGGTTTGATGATGGCTTCATTGCCTTTAACTACAGTATCTTCAATCAGCCAGCTGCCGGGTACACCAGAAAGGAAGCCCCAGGCAAAGCCTTTTAGGCGGCGATGGCGAACGTTAGTGCCCACCGGCTTCATGAAGGCGAAAGATGGATTAGCAGCACCCATTAGACCTAAGGCTACTGGCATTGCACCGAAGCTAAAGACGCCAACCGGTGCCATAGCAGCATTCAAACCAATACGAACGGCTTTATATTTGAGCTGTTGCTCCCAAGGGCCAGCCACTTGACCGAGGTGGTTAACTCCAAGAACACGACCCTCTGCTTTATTTTTGATGAATAGTGCGGCCTTAGCTGGAGAAGCAACCAAGGGCAGGTGTTCACCTTTTTCATTGACAATTTCGTCAAACTCAACACCTAAGCAACCAGAGTTGCGATACCAGCGATTGGCACTAACCAGTGAATGCATAACACTGCGAGCAGGCAGAGCATAGTTGATGTGACCTTGAACAGCCGATCCTTTTTTTGCAATTAGACGATCGCCAATTTTTAGATCGAACTTCAAACGCGCTTCTAGACCATCACCCTTATGGGCGTTTTTCGAAGATATTTGAGAAGTAACAACCACAGGGAATTTAGCGCCAGTTTTGATTCTCGTCTTTCCTTCATCAGTGGGTAGATTTTCGTACTGAATAGTTTCTTCTGTCTCAGAGACTTCATCGCTGTCAATAACAAGAGGACCATCACCATTGGCGACAATCTGATCGGGGGCGTTGACACCGGTTTCAACAACGCTGGCACCAAGTTCAACCAACATATCAGCAGAGAGAGAATCTACGGTTGACAGAGCGCCAGCGCCACCACCAACTTTCGGTGTTTCTGTGGTGTTGCCACCTAGAAGATTTTTACCATCAGGAGAAAGTACACTTCCTGCTTCGAGGCCATGGGCTGATTCACCACCAGAAATGGCCGGAACTAATGAACCAGAAGTAACGGCTGCAGCACTTGGGTCCGCAGCAGTAGCACTAGCCGGAGCAATACCAGCTGCTTCCTTGACTTCTGGCTTAGTGTCAGAGTCGATCACGAGTGCTTCTTCACTAGCAGCCGGAGTGACGGATGAAGATGCACTAGATTCAGAGGTTTTTCGGCCAGTTGTAATAACCGCACTATCAGCAGTGCCCGCCGTAGCTGGAGCACTGGGAGTTACTTCAGCAATAGCTTTACCATTGGCGTCAGGCTTAACTTCAGGCTTAACTTCTGCCTTCTCTTCGACTTTGATTTCGGGCTTAACTTCTGCCTTCTCTTCGACTCTGATTTCAGGCTTAACTTCTGCCTTCTCTTCGACTCTGATTTCGGGCTTAACTTCTGCCTTCTCTTCGACTTTGATTTCGGACTTAACTTCTGCCTTCTCTTCGACTTTGACTTCGGGCTTAACTTCTGTCTTAGTTTCTGGCTTGGGCTGAGCTTTCTTTACTGGGTCTGATTCGATAATAAACATCGAATCAGACTTGCTGTCGTTCCATGAAGGAGCAACGCTCTCCGCTTGCTCGCTCTTCTCTGACTCAGCCGCCTGCGCTGGCACGCTAGTGGCGACGGCAGAGAAGACTAGACCAGAACAGACTAACTCTAAGCTCAAAAGCAGTGAAAGCGCACGAGGCACTATCCCACGCGTAATCGCTGTCACATCTAGGTTTTCAGGATACCGGTTACTTTTGCTTTGAGAAATCATTTACGAGCCTGCTTCGGTTTAAAACGACAAATAGAAAGGCAGATGATGCCAAGTTAGAAATTTATACAATTAATAGGTGAATATATACATGCTTGACTTCAATTCTTAATCTGCCACATATTGGCTATGTGACATTATCGAGTTGAAGATTCAGCGAAACTCTCGCCAAGATTTCAAATCGCGCAATCTTGCTTCAAGCATCTTGCCAACTTAGTAGCCAGGGCCAAGAAGCTGGAAGCCGGCCCAGCTCTTCACCGATGGGTCTCGTGAGATAGCAGCCAATTGAGCCTTCCTCAGACCCTGGGCTGGGTTCAACCCAGCTTGCTTGCCATTGAAGACACTGACTAACTCGTCGATACGTTGTGAATCTGGTTGCCACCACAAACTCATCAATACATTGCGAGCGCCAGCGTAATTCAATCCACGGCTGAAAATCTTCACCGCATTACCACGCACATCTTTGGCATTAACAGAGCTTGCACTCCAGACAATCAGATCAACAGCCATTGGAGTGCCGCAAAGTCTATCAACAGTGACTTTTCTACCCTGGTCATCTTTATCACCAAAGATAGGCAAGACCGATCTAAGTGGATTATTCTCAGTCAAAGGCATTTTGGCCGAGAAGTGCACCACTGACTTTCCTTTAGACTGCTCCTCTAGGTTGGTCAGACTAGCGTCTTTACCGGTCAATGTTGTTACCCGCTCGGCACCAACAGCAGAAGTAATTTGGGCAGTCTCGGTCTGCTCAGAACCACCACTGGCAGAGTTGGCAGAAGCTACCAACATACTCAAATCAGTAGTGTATTCAGGAGGACAATCCATTATCACCGACATGGAAGATGCCATCGATAGCAAATGCCCTTCCACAAAGAACTTACCTTTCTCGTCAATCAAAGCAGCAAAGGGCAAGTTGTAAAGCGGACCGTCTGGAATGAAGACAACCATTTGGTCTGCAGTTGTGGGCAAGAACTGTCTTACCGAAGCAGGTAGCAACTGGTTATACAGAGCGCGTAGAGTTAACTTCTCACCCTGACTTCCTTCTTCTTCAGCACTGCCTTTAGTACCAGTCTCAAGCAACGTCGTCACTTGATTTTTCAACTTAGCTCTATTTACTGGCAAACTGGTGGAAGAAATACGACCTAGCGGATCAATCGTAAATACCATGGTAGACTCTGGTCCAACCAGGTACTCAACCACGGTAGCTTTGGTCTTCTGCACTGCAGCAATGATATCGGCAGGCGAATTTGGCACTGGCGCGATCAAGCGAGCCAGTGAACGATTAGAAGTAACGATTGAGCGGAAACGCTCCATCCAACTTTGCCATTCCTTAACCAACTTATCAGGTGTAGCCGAAACTTCGGCAGCGTGAATTCTCGCTCTCTGAGTAGTGAGTTCCAGGTAGACATCGCGATCTTCAGGCTTAACCTGGCCACCGCGGCGGAGCCATTCGCTGATGAAGTTTTCTTCTTTCATCTGCTCTGCAGCCAACAGAGCCTGTTCCGTTAAGCCTTGATTAGCCATCAGCTGAACAAGTGAGGCACCCATGTCTTCGCGACTGGTAGGGAAACCAAGACTATCAGCGGTAGAGAAGTCGCCAGCCTGAGGGGAACGGAAATAAGAAACAGCACTCTTGAGAGACTCTTTCGCTGGTTCAATTTCCTGTCTTGCCAGTTGCAATCTGGCCTTGAGCAAGTAAGAGCGCCATAGGCAGCCATCATCATTGATTCGCTCAGCAATGCCAACCGACTTACCGACATAATTCTCGGCAGAGGTCAAATCGGCGGCCTTGAAAGCTGTTTCAGCCAAGCACTGATAGAGCCGACCTTTCAATTGCTGCTCTTTAGTATTGGCCAAAATATTCAAAGCGCCTTCTAAGTGGCTCTTGGCGTCGCGATAAGCACCAGTGCGATACTCAGCACCAGCCATATTCTGCAAAATAGTGGCGTGTAATTTCGGTGCCTTTGGCTGAATCACAGCCTGAAAATCAACGGCCTGCATGAAATAAGCCATGCCTTTAGCAATCTGGCCATCCATCACCTCAAGCACACCAACGGCATTAGCAGCCTGGGCTTGGTTGTAAGCATCAGACTTAGCTTTGAAAACTGGCAAGGCCTTAAGAAGATACTGTCGGGCCTGATCTACATCGCCAGTCGAAGCTAAGCAAAAAGCGTAGCCCTGATCCATATTTGCGCGTGCTACATCAGACACAGCTCTTGAATCTAGCTTAGGCAGCAATGCATAGGCTTGTTCGTAGGTCTTGCGAGCACTAGAAAATTCATTGGAGGCATACTGAGCATTGGCTAGTGTCTGCAAGGCCGGGACCAAGAAGACCACACCATCTTTTGGGTTTGAACGGGCCAGTGATACTAGTTTGTTAGCCTCTTCCAGAGCGGCAGTAAACCAACCCAGTTCAATCATGCTAGTGACGGTGGCAATTCTAATCTGCACAGCCTTAGGCAAATCGCCCGCTTGCACACTGTAAGTAGCGCCTTCTTGAAAGAACCTAGTCGCCTCTTTTGGCTTGTTAAACTGCAAACAAAGGTTAGCGCAGAGATACATAACCCGAGCCGCCTCAGCAGGGTTATTGAGACCAGACGTAGTCAAGACCTTAAGCGCTGCATCCAACTGCTGCGTTGCCCAGACTGGGTTGTCGAGACCAAAATAGGCTTGCGCAAGCGCCACTCTGGCGCGAGCCAACGACTGTTGATCTTGCACACTGGCCAGAACTTCAACGGCGTTCTCACCCAAATATTTGGCCTTAATCCATGAACCCTGTTCGACGTAGCAGCGACACATGTTGGTCAAGGCCTTGCCCTGGCCTTCTGCGTACTTCATCTCCAAGCTCATGCCGTACATTTCCTGCCAAGCGATCAAGGCTTGGTTGATCAAATGTTGCTCGAAAAACTTCTCACCACGCTTCTCTAACTCCTGGATTTTCTCCATGGACTCGGGAGTCTTAGCCATCTCCGTGATTTTTTCTAACTCTTTAATGATGGTCTCGCCACCCTTCGATTTATCGGGCAAATAGTTTCCCATTTGCGAGTTAGGGTTAGAGTTAACCACAGCCGGGCTGCTGGAATTTTGCCTCACCTGGGTCGTCGCACCCGAGGCTGTGTTGTGCTCAATAGCCAACACTGACAGAGGGGCACCACACTCGATGCCGGCGACAAGCGCGGTACATGCAACTGCAATAACTTTTTTCATTGGCAAATTTTTCTCAAATTTCCTACGTACAACCAGACCTACTGAAATCCTCAAGAGCAGAAAAAGAGCAACAGCTCCAAGCCGTCTGAGACCTCGACTTGTAGGATAGTCAATTTGCACGATTTTTGCCTGGGAAATCAGCAGCTTTCCACCTCAGATGGGCAAAAAATAAGGTTGCCGAGTGATAGTGAGATGAGGCTAATTGGGAACATCAGCCTATTTGCCGTCGTCTTAGTCACCTCAGCTATTTCTCCAAAACATTCCTGTCAAACAATTGTTATTAGCCAGAAGCAGACAGCCAGCAGACATAGAGGCGATATGCAAAGCATATTCGCAATGCAAAATTTCTCGAAACTCTGCTGCTCACCGAGGTCTCAGCCTATCGAAAAAAATAAATTTAATGGTAGTCTTCTTGTTACCGAGCATTAAGCTCGCAGCATCACTCAACCAAAGCATTCTTTTTATTAGAAGCTTTCAATCCGGAAGAAATTCCCTAGAACTTTAGGAGCACACGATGAAACTGCAGATTCGTAACGCTACATCAGTTATTCTCGGCCTGT
Organism: Obscuribacteraceae bacterium (SeqCode); assembly: GCA_044378815.1. Taxonomy (GTDB): domain Bacteria; phylum Cyanobacteriota; class Vampirovibrionia; order Obscuribacterales; family Obscuribacteraceae. Next base: position 79,726 of record JBIPOV010000008.1, read on the forward strand.
TCACAAGCCAAGCAATGGCTTTCAGCACTTTGCCAGCACAAGCTCAAACTTACTCAGCAACTGTGACCAAAGCGCAACCAAGCAAAACGAAACAGTTTTTCCAAAAGCACGACACCGTGCGTAAAGCCACTATCGGCGCTGGAGTCGGCACAGCAGCTGGTGCAGTCACCGGCTTGGTGGCCGGTAAGGGCATGGTTAGAGGTGCTGCTATCGGTGCTGGCACCGGTGCAGCCGTCGGTGTTATCAATGGCAACAAAACATTGGCTAAACATCCGATCATGAGAGACATGGCAACAGGTACAGCAGCTGCCACAGGTATTACAATGGCAGCAACCAAAGGCCGCGGCGGCGCCAAAACCACAATGAAAGGCGCAGCCATCGGAGCAGCACTAGGTCTAGGGGTAGGTCTTTTCAGAGACAAGCTCAAATAGACAAAATAGTATCTAAAAGGAACTATGAAGAGCAGAAGTCAAGTACTCCAAATCGCAGCAGAAAGAGAATTTGACCTGGTAATAATTGGAGGCGGCATCGTTGGAGCAGGAGTTGCTCAAGATGCCGCCTCTCGTGGTTTGTCTGTATTACTATTAGAAAAAGATGACTTCGCTTCTGGCACCTCTAGCCGCACCACGAAACTGATTCATGGTGGCTTGCGATACCTAGAGCAGCTGCAATTTAGACTAACGCGTGAACTTTGCCAAGAGCGCGGATTGCTAGAAAACCTTGCACCGCACATGGTGAGAGACTTTTCTTTTATGCTGCCGATCACCAAAGGCAAGAAATTTTTCGGCCTCAAGGCTGACATCGGCTTAACTCTCTACGACCTACTTTCAATCAACGCCAGAGGCGTGCGCACTCACCAAAGACTCAATCGCAAAGAAACTCTGGGAGCAGCCCCATCTCTTAACTCTTCGCTGGTCTCGGGGGGTTTGCGTTTTCATGACTGCATCACCGATGACAGCCGAGTGGTAATGGAAGTAATCAAGTCGGCCTGCGAATTTGGGGCCCTCGCAATCAACTACCTCGAAGCAGTAGATTTCAAGACAAAAGATGGTCGGGTCGAAGCTATTGTTTGCCGCGACCGTTTCAATGGCCAGGAGTTGGTTGTACGCAGTCGCTCTTGCATCAACGCCACCGGCGTTTGGTCAGATATCCTATTGCGACAACTAGAGCCAACCTGGGGCAGCAAGGTACAACCAGCCAAAGGCACCCATATAATGTTGCCCTTGTCGTGCTTCGAGACCAGCACGGCTCTTTTCCTTCCTACAAATGACGGCCGCTACGTTTTCGTTGTACCGTGGCAAAAAGCGCTAATGGTAGGGACCACCGATATTGGTTACGAAGGCCCTCTAGACAATCCAGTGCCCACCAATGAAGAAGTCGATTATTTGTTAGGCATCCTAAACTCATACCGAAAAAACGGCACTAAATCTAATCCAGACGCTCAAATCACCCGCTCTGATGTCATTGCCACATGGGCCGGTCTGCGACCACTAGTGGGCGGAGAGCACGATGGCGGTAGCAAGAAGCCAGTTGAAGACGGCTCTAAAGAGAGTGAGGAAACTGCCACCATTTCGCGTGAGCATTTACTGTTTGAAGGGCCGTATGGAGTTATCGGTTTAATCGGCGGTAAATTAACCAACTACAGAATGCTTGCTATCCATGTGGTTGATATGGCACTGAAACAGCTAGTGACACGAGAAAGTAAGTATCACGATTTCAAACATAGTAAGACCGACAAGATTATGCTCGGCGGCTGGAGCGATAAAACCGATTATCTCAACAGCACGGCACAAATATCGGCTCAGGCCAGAAAACTCTCTCTCGACCCAGCGACTATCGATCACTTGATTGCCACCTATGGCAAAGACGCTCTGAAAATTATCGAATTGGTAGAACAAAACCCCAGCTTAAGTGAGCGTATTTGTCCCGATTTCCCACCGATAATGGCCGAAGTGCCTTACTGCCTCAACAATGAAATGGCCATTTCACTAGAAGACATTTTGTCGAGACGAATTCGCCTCGGCTTCGTGCACCAGGGCCAGTGCCTGGAATCAGCACCTAAAGTAGCAAGGCTAATTCAAAGTCTATCCTACTGGGATTCTCAAAGAGCAGCAATAGAATTGAGCCAGTTCGAGAAAAGCTTATTGGCTCAGCTGGCACCAGCATCACCTAGTATCGGTCAAAGTAGTTTAACGAGTTCAAATTGCCAGGCTTGAGCAAAAAAGTTGTAGTGATTGGCAAAGTACCGAATGACTTGGGCGACCGCCTCGGTAAACTTGGCGCAGTCAGCTACTTAGAGCGCAACGTTGCCTTGAGCGAAGCTGAAATAATTGCCGCCGCCAATGATGCCCATATAATTTCCACTGAGCCACCAGATACGATTACAGCGAACATAATCAATGCTTGCCCAAAACTAATAATGATTGCCCAAAGAGCAGTGGGTTACGACAATATCAATCTCAAAGACTGCGAGAGTCGACCCATTCTTGTTACCAATACTCCCGGGGTGCTCGATAACGCCACGGCCGATTTAGCCTTTGCCCTTTTACTCGCCACTGGTCGTCGCATTGTCGAAGCAGATCATTATGTAAGATCGGGTCAATGGCAAGGTTTTGAGAATGATTTGCTCTTAGGCACCGAGATGAGCGGCCGCACCATCGGCATTATTGGCATGGGCCGCATCGGCTCAGCCATGGCCAGACGAGCTTACGGTTTTGGCATGAATATTGTTTACTGTCGTCAGACCGAGACAAACAGCCTGGCGCAAGATCAGAGCATAGAACTCGATCAAAAAGATCTGAAATGGCAAACTGACTTAGCAGCTAAAAGAGTTTCTCTCAATACTCTTTTGCAGCAGTCAGACTTTATTTCATTGCACTGCCCACACAACAAGCTAACTGAAAAACTAATTGGCGCAGAACAATTTGCCATGATGAAGAAGAGTGCCATTTTTATCAATACAGCTAGAGGCAAAATCGTTGATGAAGAAGCCCTAGCCAATGCCATTGAAAGCAGGCAAATAAGAGGCGCTGGCCTAGACGTCTTCTATCACGAACCCAAAGTGAACGCCGTCTTACTTAAGGCGCCCAATGTCGTCTTAGCTCCACATATAGGCTCCGCCTCAGAAGAAACTCGCTATGCCATGGCTGAACTATCAGTCAGGAGTATTGAATTGGCCTTAGCAGGCCAGTTACCAGCAAACGCCTTAAATGGAGATTTGTTTGAGCGCTGGTTAAAGCACTTAGTTTAAGGCCCTAGACTTTTTTCGACTTCGACTTAGATTTATCCATTTGCTCATCATCAAACTCGGTGGTGTCTATAACCTTCTGTTTAACAGTGTTGCGCGATGCTTGCCGATACTTATTGGCTAAACGGGGGATGAATTTGGTCTTAGCATTAGCACCGCCGGCAGCCTTAACTGAACTTTCTACCTTCTTAGAGGTTGTCTTCTGCAGTAACTGTTCGGCTTGCGATTCAGCCACCATTATGAGGTAGCTCTCATAACGAGTGAGTGAAACGGGGCGCTCCTTTTCTTCTTGCTCTCCTTCCATAGAAGCCTCTTGCGGCTCTACTGGCTCTTCTTCAGGGGAGTCTTCAGCTTGTTCTTCAGAGTCATCATCAAGTTCATCTTCAAGTTGGTCTTCGCCTTGCTCATCATTATCAGCAGCATCTGATTGGCATTCTGATTCAGATTCTGAGTCAGCATCATCTTCTTCGTCATCTCCCAACAAATCAGAGAGCGAATCTAATACAGCACAACCAGCCTCAACCAAATGCAAGCAATCGGCAAAGCGACACTGCAAGCCCAATTCCTCAATTTCAGGAAACTGCTTAGCGACGTCTCTAGGCTCAGGATGCAAGAACTCAATCAAGTTAAAGCCTGGAGTATCGGCAATCCAAGAAACTTCGTCGGTTTCTCCGACGGCCTTCAGCTCATTTGATCCTTCCGGGGCATCGGAGAGATTTAAATTGAGTCGATAGAGTTCACTATAAGTAGTTGTGTGACGACCGACTCCAAAGTCATTTTCCATTAATCCGGTCTTCAAATTCAATCCGGGGCAAAGTTTATTGAGCATGGTCGATTTGCCAACCCCTGACGGGCCCGCAAATACAGAGATTTTGCCAGCTAGTAAAGAGGCCAGCTCGGAGAGACCCGCCGAAGTCTTAGCAGAAACAAATATAACGAAGTATCCAAGAGGTTCATAAATAGATCTTAAATGATCTAAGTCGTTTTTGGCCCCTAAATCGGCCTTATTGAAGCACAAAATAGGGCGCGAAGATGGCAGTGTGAGCTGAAAGTGGACAATATAGCGATCTGTCCAGAGGGGGTTCCATTGGGGCTGTTTGACAGCCTGTACAATGACTACCTGGTCTACATTGGCTAGTGTTGGTCTTGCGATAAGGCTGCGCCGCTCGAGTATCGTCGTAATGATGGCGCTCTTTTCGGTCAAATCGAGTTCGTCGAGTTCAACTCTGTCACCTGTGACGATTGCCACCCGTTCTTTCTTTAGGCGCCCTCTGGCCTGGCAGGTGAGCAAAATGTCGGTTGTAGTTCCCGTCTCCGTCTGATCAATTTGATCAGTGCCCAAACTGGTGACATGCACGAGATAACCTCCAGCATGACTTCTAAGAACGGTTCCAACAATCGACAAAACTTTCTCAAACTCCGATAAACGCAGACCAAGCCGCAGCTATCTAAACAAAACTATTACCTACATAAGGTAAGGATAGCTAAATAAGGAAAGAACGGCAACAATACAAAACTCTACTCAATAGGCACAGAGAATCGCACATGAGCACGGCAACCATGACACAAATCAGCAATACTGAAACCAGTGGAGAAGATATGACCTCCGCTATCACCGGCAAAGAACAATCGACTTGTGAGCTTACTCACATTCGCAACATTGCCATCATCGCCCACGTTGACCACGGCAAGACCACTCTTGTTGATGGCTTCTTGCGTCAGACCGGTATTTTCCGTGAGAACCAAGAGCTGGTCGAGTGCGTCATGGACAGCAACGCCCTAGAGCGTGAGCGCGGCATCACCATTCTTGCCAAAAATACTGCCGTTACCTATAAAGATCATTTGGTCAACATCATCGACACCCCTGGACACGCAGACTTCGGCGGCGAAGTTGAACGTATTCTGGGCATGGTTGATGGTTGCCTATTAGTTGTAGATTGCGGCGAAGGCCCAATGCCACAAACTCGCTTTGTCTTGCGCAAGGCCCTAGAGCGCGGTTTGCGCCCAATTGTCGTGGTCAATAAAGTTGACCGTCCAAATATCGATCCACACCTGGCAGTAGATAAAGTATTCGATCTCTTCGTCGAACTCGGCGCCAGCGCTGAGCAACTAGACTTCCCTTATATCTTCGCTTCTGGTGTCAAAGGCATCGCCATGAAGGAGCCTAAAGAAGAAGGCGTCGACTTGAAGCCATTGCTTGATTTGATTTTGGAGCACTGCCCACCTCCAACCGGCAGCCCAACAGAACCACTACAGATGCAAATCAGTATTCTTGAATACAGCGATTACCTAGGTCGTATTGGCGTCGGTCGTATCTATAACGGTCGCGTTAAAGCCGGCGAACAAGTCAGCATGATCAAAGAGGATGGTTCTGTAGTTAAAGGCAGAATTGCCAAACTCTTCACTTTCCACGGCCTAAAAAAAGTAGAAGCTGAATCAGCAGAAGCTGGAGAAATCGTCGCTATCGCTGGTTTCGCCACAGCCAATGTTGGTGACACCATCGCTTCCCTCGAATCACCAGTAGCATTGCACCGCGTCAAAATCGACGAACCAACCATGAAAATGGCGTTTTTGGTTAACGACAGCCCATTTGCCGGACAAGAAGGTAAATTCGTTACCTCCCGTCAATTGCGCTCACGCCTCTTCCACGAACTAGAGACAAACGTCAGCCTGCGTGTTGACGAAACCGATAACACTGACACCTTCATCGTCAGTGGCCGCGGTGAACTTCACCTCGGTATCTTGATTGAGACCATGCGTCGTGAAGGTTATGAGTTCCAGGTTTCAAGACCAGAAGTTATCTGCAAAGAAATCGACGGCGTCACTAACGAACCATTCGAACGTTTGTTTATCGACGTTCCAGATGATTACACAGGCGCTGTCATGAACGAAATGGGCCCACGTAAAGGCGAATTGCAGAACATGGGCGTCGAAGGCAACATGGCTGTTTTAGAATTCATCGTGCCTACCCGAGGCATGATTGGCTTCCGCAGCGAATTCTTGCGTTTGACCAAGGGTAACGGCATCATGAACCATGCCTTCCTTGAATATCGTCCATGGTGTGGTGAAATTGCTCGTCAAAGAAATGGCGCCCTTGTCGCCTGGGAAGAAGGAACAACTACAGCCTATGCCCTCGGCAAAGCTGAAGATCGTGGCTTCTTCTTCATCACCCCGCAAACTCACGTTTATGCTGGCATGATTGTGGGCGAACACAACCGCTCGCAAGATCTCGACATCAACGTCTGCAAAGTGAAACAGCTGACAAACATGCGCTCAGCATCTGCTGAAGTTCTCTATACCCTGCAAGCACCAGCTGAAATGGGTCTAGAAAAATGTTTGGAATACATCCACGACGATGAACTCGTTGAAGTGACACCAAAATCAGTGCGTATGCGTAAGCGTCAGATCACTCGTAGATAATCGCTAGCAAATAGCAATAACAAAAAAACTACAGGCATTTAGAGCCTGTAGTTTTTTTGCCCTAGGGCCTTAGTTACTGATTGCGTGCGGTGATTAGCTGCTACTGATTACGAGTAGGCACTGCCACAGGGGCGATACCTACGAGGGAATCAATTTTGTCGAGGGTCTGAGCCATGGTGACAATCTGCGAATAAGTAAAGTTGCCACCAGCAGAAGCCTTCATAGCGGCTTTCACCAGTTTGAATGTTTGCAACTGCTTCTTCGCTTTGCTGGCTTTACTAGCACTCAATTTTCCTTGAGCCGTATCTTGAGCAATGCGAGCTTCGGCCAGGGCCTGCCTGCCATCAATATCAGTCCAAGCAACTACCTGGCCGACACCTTGACGAATATCAAGACTGCGAGTAAGTCTATCGAGATCGCGCACAAGTGATTCAGTCTCTGCCAAATTGAGGCCGCCACCAGAAGTTTCGAAGGCAATCTTGGCCTGAGCAACACGATCTACTTCGCGCTTAAGTTGAGAAGCACTAGCAGCATTGATTTTTTGCGACAAGAGAGCCTGTCCAATCTGCTTAGAAATACTCTGCACTCTGCCATCGATACCGCTCCATCTAGCTGTTTGACCAGCAATCTGAGTATCGATTCGGCCGTTCAACTTTTCTAAATCAGCCACTAACGAGATTGATTCAGCATAGCTTAGGCCTGTGCCAGAGAAGCGATATGAAATCTCGTCACGGTTAATGCGATCAAGTTCTTTAGTGAAATCTTGAGTCTGAGCCATGGTCAGTTGACCGGAAGCAACAGCAGTTGCAATCTTGCTATCAAGCTCAGCTTGTCTGGCATCAACATCAGGAACAGCAGCTTGAGCATCGCCCATATTTGATTCGATACTGTTGGCTAGACGCTCTAATTCCAAAGAGAGAGCAGCGTGTTCACCAAAGCTCAGACCACCAGAGGCTCTGTATTTAGACTCTTGATCTAAAATACGGTAAAAGTCTTTTTTTAAGCTGTCTGAGTCTTTTACAGTCAAGCGACCCTGCATCACCCCTTCAGTAATTCGTTGATAAAGCTCAGCCTGACGCTTAGCAATATCAGGAAGAGCTACTTCTGAATTCTTACTAGAATTTTCGGTGTCTTTGATCAATTTGTTCAAGTCTAAGACAATCAAAATTGCATCTTGCCCATCAAGTTTGCCTTGGCTGGCAATTTTGCTATTCTCAAAATTATTGATGCGATTAAGTTCGGCTCTAAGACTCTGTACCTCTTGAGCGGTTAGCTTGCCAGAAAGTGTGCCACTAGCAATACTGCGGTCAGCATCTTCTTTCAAGACCTGAACGGGCTTAGAAGCAAAGGAATTATCACGAATATCCTTCTCTACCTTAGTAGAGAGACGCTCTAGCTCTAAGGCAAGAGTCAACTTCTCGCGTTCATCAATTACACCATCCACAGCCTTGAAAGTGATTTGCTGTGCGGCAATTCGATTAAACTCAGCAATGGCTGAATTGCCTTCTTCAAGAGTCAATCGGCCGCTAACAACACCTTCTGCAATACGCTTATTGATCTCGCTCTTGCGCTTGTCTAAATCAGGAATGTAGGCAATCTCACGATCTTTAACACTACGAGTAAGCTTGGAAGATAGTTGGTTGAGAGCTACGACAATCTCCATCGTGGCCTGGGCTGTAGCTCCGCCATTAATGCGCTTAGCCTCAATGGCATTAATTTCCTTGGTCAAAGAATCTTCGTCAGCCTGGTCAAGGCGACTAGCTTTCTTAGCGTCATCGATATTTCTTTTGATATCAGCAATGGTGCCATTCACTCCAGACCAAACTGGTTTCTTTTCGGAGGTTGAACGATCAACACTACCGCTCAGTTGTTTCAGCTCAACTAAGAGATTTTGTGTTTTTAGGGCATCAAGCTCGCCACCAGAAAGAATCTTGAAATTCTTCTCTTTCGCTATGATTTGATCAAGCTGCTGTTTATAGACTTGCGCTTCGGTCAAAGTAATTAGACCAGTAGACAAAGCCGAGGCAATGTCGCGATCAACTTCACTCTCACGCTTTGGCACCCGCGAAGTATCATGGGTAACAACTTCATTGTCGTAAATCTGAGAATCAACTTGACCGCTCAATTTTTCGATGTCGAAAGCCATACTCAACTGTTCTTCAGAAGTCAGCGGTCTCGCCAATTTACGCAGCTCGTCTTGCTTATCGCCAATGCGCTTGAACTCAGCTTTAAGCTCGGCAGCTTCCGCGTCAGTCAACTTACCAGTCTTTATACCGTCTTCAATCCGCCGACCAACTTCGCTTTGACGCACGTCTATGGCAGTCAAACTAAACTGGCGGTCATGCACAGTGCGAGTCAAGCGCTGGCTCAAACGATCGAGTTCAAGCACCAAACGAATATTGTCGGTAATACCTAATTGGCCATTTCTATCTTTAGCTGAGGCAATGGCACGACTTTCTCTTTCTGTTTCAGCGCGCATTTCTTCAAATTCTTGACGACTCAAGCGACCTTGAGAAAAGGCATTGGACAGACGTCTTTGAATCTCATCTAAGCGCGAAGAAGCATCGATAAAGCCTGACTTGCGATCACCCAAGCTAGCTTCCATATCTTTGACAATAAAGTCGAGATCGAAGTGCAAGCGAAGGGTTTCCCATAAACTGAGACTGCCATTTGAAGCGCTGAAAACGGCTTCTTGATCAGCCACTCTCTGCAAATCTTGTTTGAAGCGTTGACGCTGCATCTGTGTAAGACGACCAGCAGCGTAGGCATCGTTCAAGCGATTTTCAATAGCAGCAAAGCGGGCATCCACCTCACTGACTGAACCAGCCACCGCAACAAGCTTAGTGGTATCAGCAGCCATAGAAGGAGAAAGAGAACTAAGCCCTATGGTGCCAGCAAGAAATGCTGCTGTAATACTCAACAATGAAGAAGAACGCTTCATACAAATCTCCATCAGAAAACGATTAGAAACAATCTAGCAAAAGCCTGGCAGTTGTCAGAAGACACCTAACAACTACTGAAACACAAGATGTATATTCTATTGCCTTTGTTCCATGATTGCCTCAAGATTGCCGCGAGCCAAGCGACTATTGTTGACAACATTCGCGAATCTTACTTCTATATTTGCCACCCAGCGGGCATCCGCTGAAATGAGCCGAAAATCTTGGCGAGAAGTTTTATTTTTCGGCTTTGCCAGTAGCTCTTGAAATGTACCAATGCACAGACGCATTAACTACTAATTGCTTTTCTTGCGCTGACTGCGCTTTAGCTTTTGCACATCATCTTTTACCGCTTTATCAATTTCTTTTCGCAGCTTCTCGTAGGCATCCAAATCGTCTATCAACTGCTGAGCAGCTGTGGCAACCACCATATTTTTATAGGGCGGACTTTGACAAAGTGAAACCAACTTATCGACGTCAGCAGGTAGAGCGGCTGCAATTCTCTTCAACTGCGTGAGTGAATCAGCAATGTCAGGACTCAGTTCTGGTGGCAATTGCAATGCCTCCGTTTCAGACTTTATCAGCGGCAATAAGTAACTTAGCTCCGAGGCGTAGTATCTAAGCCATTTCTCTCTTGGCGGCACAAAGTCGCCAGTGCTGATATTGCCAGTAGCATTGATAGCAGGTATTACCATGCCACCTATCACATCAGGACCACCAACAAAGTAGGTAACCGGCTGCTGGGTCTCGCAAAAAGTTTCCCAGGCCGCACTCTTCAAATGGTGCCAAATTTTTCCAAGTTCTTTTAAGTTGGCTTCAGTACTTGTCGCCAGTGATACAACACCACCGCTTAAAGGCGCAGAAACGTTGCTCTCCTCAGCGCGATTATCAGCGCTAGCGTTACCAGCAGCAGAAATCAGTGCCAGAACCAGCGCAGAAAAACCGCAAGTCCAAAACCGTTTCATTGCACCTCATCTATTTTTGGGCTTGTTGATGAAGAAGAATCAGTTGCAGCAGAAGAATCAGAATCATCAGACTCAGCAACAGCAACCGGCGCATCAGACTCCGAAACAGCAACCGGTGCAGGAGACTGAACCAGCGGCTGAGAATGAGGCAGCGGCTTCACCAACCTATGACTTTCCTCAAATTCTTCCTGGGTAGGCAAAGCAAAACGCAGGCCTTCAATTCCTTCAAAGTCATTCGGCTCAGTGTTGCGTAGGAGCTGGCGATAGATCTCTGCTATAGCCAGCGAAATGACCATATTGACCGGTAGCAAACCAATAAAGAACATCAAGGCGCCGAAACTGCGCAAGATATGAAAAAGCACCACCATAAAGAAAATATTGAGCCTCGCTCCACGACTAGCGATCCAACTGGCTCTAATAGATTCAATTGGGCCAATTTCTTTATCAACAATAAAGTATGAATAAAACTGCACCGCAATGCTTACTATTATTCCAGGGACGATAAAGCAGAGATAGCCCCAGAACAGTAAGAAGTTAAAGCAGAAATTACCCATGACATAGGTAAACATCTGCTTTGTAGCAGAAAACAAGTCAGAAATCTTCGCCTCATCACCATCTAATACGCGCAGATAGACATTGATCATACCGAGCTCTAAAATTGCATTAACGGCTAGGGATAGAACCCCAGCAACAAAGCCATAAAGAAGCTGTATCACGACCTGATCTTTGGGAATGAAGAGACCGAACAAGAATGAGACAAAGGCAAACGCCAACGGTATCACCCATGACACTGCCATAACCAAAAGCAAAGGCACGAATTGGCGCTTGGTATGAGCCCAACCAATTGAAAAAGCACTCTCTATCGAGAACTTCTCAGGCTTGAAGACAATATTACCTTCTTTTGGTACTTGCACTGCTTCTCTCAACTCCTAGAGCTGCTCCTCTACGTTTTATCACTATCACCAGTAACGGGTAAGACGGCCAACAGATCTCCCCAGAGGAAGCCCTGACCGTAGTTTATTCCCATTTCTTTCAGTAGGGGAAGATCATTGCGATCTTCTATTCCTTCAGCCACAATTTCAGCACCCAGCGATTTAGCAACGTTGGCCAAGCGCCTCAATAGCCTAGCTTTGGATGGTTCAACTGAAATTCCGGAGACATACTTCCTATCAACTTTAACCAAATCAGGCTCAAGCAAAATCAAAGTTTCTAGCGAACTGCGGCCGAAGCCGACATCATCTATAGCAACTAATATTCCAGCTTGCTTCAAAGCATTGATGGCATCGCGCAAGTACCCTGGATCAGTTATAAACTGCTGCTCGCTTATCTCCAAACAATAGGTTGTACCGTTGCGCTCCTCCGGAAAGAGCTTAATCAGATTTTCAACAGGCGTCTCAAGCAAAGTCGAAGGGAAGAGGTTGACATGCAAGCGCATGTTTTGCCCCACATTTGGTGCGTCTTCAAGACAGAGCTGCAAGCACTGCAAATCGACAGTAGTGAGAATATTATTCTCAATACAGATGCGGAAGAAATCAGCCGGGCTCTCAAAGGCGCCATCAGGGCCGCGTGTCAAAACTTCGTAGCCGGCGATTTGCTCGCTGTTGAGATCCATAATTGGTTGATAGACTGTGCGAAACTGTGAGCTATCACACAGTTGAGAAACAATGCTTTTTGGTGTTGGTTGATCGTCTTCGGCCTTTTCTACACCATGATCACGAGCCAGAGATACTTTGTTCTTGCCACCAGCCTTGCTGCGCTTCAAAGCTGTACGAGATAGAGTCACCACCTCGCTAACAGAAGCAATGCGCAATGGTAGATTTGCCAAACCAAGGCTGGCGCTGACATGCACCACATCTTGCGCTCCGCGCAAGGGTGTATCAGCAATGGCCACGCGAATGCGCTCGGCCACTCTCATGCCATAGGCAAGTTGTGTACCGGGGAGCAAAACCAAAAACTCATCTCCCCCCACCCGGGCCACATGATCGGATGGTCGCAAGGTACCTTTGATACGTTTAGCTACTTCTTTCAGAACGATATCACCCGTGCTGTGACCAAAGGCATCATTGATTTTGTGGAAATCATCGCAATTGATTAGCATGGCAATCAAATGGCCACCGCTGCGACCGACACGATTATCTTCAGCCTTTAGTAACTGCTCAAGACCACGAACATTTGATACTTCAGTAAGAAAATCGATATTTGCCAGTCGATCTAACTGTTCGTGGGCCGCCTTTAGTTCAGCCTTAAGGCTATCGACCTCAGCACTGACCACACCGCTAGCTGCTAGGCCTACGCTTTCACCAGAAGCTGCACCAGAACCTAATTCTAAATCTGAATCTGAGCCCTCATCAACAGCACCGCGAAGCAAGAAAACGCCATATACACCGGCAAAAGTGGCAAGCAGTAAACATATCAGCGGCCAAGAATTACCGCGAGCCTTAACGTCTCCACTGTAATACCCACGAATGGCCTGGGTTTCATCTTGCTCAAGGGCAAGCAAAACTTTCGATAGCTGAGCAGCGTCTCTTAATTCACGGGTAGTGAGCAGCAATTGACGGGCAGAGCTAGCCCCCTTCTCTTGCCGCAGTTGAGCATCTAAACTCAATTCATCCAAAATTAGACCAAGTTGGTTAGCAACTTCACGAACTTGCTCACTATTGCCATAGTTGCCGTTGTCTAAAGCCTGCAGTTTATACAAATGCTTTTTTAAATTATCAGCCGACTCGGCAAAAGATTGAAACTGCAACCGGTCACCGGTGACCAAATAGCGCTGATTGGCAAGCAGAGTGTCTTTAAACGACTCACGCATCTCCTGCAGCTCACTGACTGCCTTAAGTCGTGTTTCAAGCCAACGGTCACCGCGGCTCTGGCCAAAACCAGTCAAAGCCGAGATACAGCCAGCCGCCATAAGACAGAGGCTGGTCAGTAAGAAAGCTATGCTCTTTTTCTGCTGTGCACGGTTCATCGCTGGTAAATGCTATCTCTGTCATGGTCAGGAGGCAATGCTCGAAAACCTGTTGCTTCGATTCTTCTTTCCTCGTACACAGAATAATGCTGACCTAAACTTATATATGTAAAGCCAGGCTAGTTATCAGACTGTGAAAAGGAATAAAGCCAGAAGAACCTAGAACTCATAGATCTCGGGGTCAGTAAGAATGATTTTGCAATGGGGATTGGATTTCTCAAAGTCGGCCTTAAGGGTCTGCTCATAAGCGCTAGGAACTTGTTTGCCCATACACAGAGCGCATAAGTTCTTCAGTTTCTTCAACTGCCGCAGGCCGAGCAGAGTTACTTTAGTATTAGACAAGTCAAGCACAACCAATTGCTGCATTTTGACCAGGTTTTCCAAATCTTTGTCGCTAATATTAGTAGAGGCAAGAGACAGCTGATTGACCGTATCAAGCTGAGCTAAAGCCGGAAAGGCGCCGCCATCGATGCGCTGATTGTTGCTGCAATCAAGATTCTGCAACTTGCGGAACGGCTTGAGCGCAGAGAAAACATCATTGCCAAGATCTAGATTTGAAAGATCAAGATTGACAATACTTTTTTCAAGATTGGGCGATGCTGCCAAAGTTTTGATGCCACCAAGAGTGATGGCAGTTCCGCCAATACCGAGCGTTGTCAACTTCATTTTCTTGGCAATAAGCTCTGCAGCACGATCATCCATACGGGTATTACCCAGATACAGATTTTTCAAAGTCGGGATATCGGTCAGGTAAGCAAGCCCATCAACATCAACTTTGGTGCCATTGAGGTAGAGATCTTCTAGGGGCAAAGTGACCAGGTATTTAAGTCCGTCATTATCAATTCTTGTCTTACGCAAACTGACAATTCGAAGCTTGGTTTGCTTGGCAAAGGCAGGCATTGCCTTATTGGTCATATTCTCAATGCCCTTAGAGCGAAAAACAGTGAGGTTTTTGCCGCTCATAAGATTGGAACTAGCCACACTATCGTCGTCTTCATCAGGGGCCAGACCGCTCAGGCCCGGAGCGGAAGCAACTGTCGTAGTAGGCGTTTTCACTGAATCTGCTCCGACTGGCTTCTCCTGACCTTTACCAGTTTTCGTTGGCAAGAAAGAAGTAGCTCCCACGACCACAGCGGCTACAGTAAGAAAAGCACCGACGGCAGCAAAAGCTTTCTGCTGAATAGTAAATGCTGACAGACCATAGTTGCGCCTGTCAGTTGAGCCCTCTTCGTCACTAAACTCATCTTCAGAATCAGATTGAGAATCATCTTCATAATCTTCTTCAGACTCACTATCTTCTTGAGGCTGTCGTGACAGATCGCGCTCAGTTACAGCGCCACCGCCCGTGGTATAAGAGCGAGTGACCTCTTGCAACCTGGCTTTGGACGCAATAGGAGCCGAAGGCCTAGACTTTATCGCACTATCGACATCTGCCTTGTCAAAATCTGTTCTGTCAATATCGGTCTTGTCGACATCAGTCTTGTCTAGCTCTGTTCTGTCTAGATCTGTCTTAGCGGTGCCGGCTCCGTGAGTCGACGAGGTTGATCCCTGGGCTGGCGGCGGCACCATTCTCGCCAATGAGCTAGGAATACTGACATGACCAGAACTGTTGCCACGCTCAAGGGCACTACCAGGAAGAGCACTGGGCTGCAGTAGACCCAATTGACTGGAAAGACCAATCAAAATCTTACGCACGGCATCAGCCGATTGATAGCGATCTCCCGGTGCTTTCTCTAGCAGCCGCATGATCACTCGCTCAAGCTCTTGTGGAAAATCTAGGCCAAGAGAAGCTTCTTTGAGCGACGCTGGCTTTTCAGTCAGGTGCAAATCCATAGTTTGAAACTTATGCTCACCAACAAAGGGCGGCGCACCAGTAAGACAGGAATACATGACACAACCGAGAGAATAGAGATCTGAGCGGTAATCAATCTTGTGACTTTGAATCTGCTCAGGGCTCATATACAGAGGCGTCCCCAAAGCCTCTCCAGTTTTGGTCAAACTCTGCATGGTGTTGTCGTCGTCATAGAGCAACTTAGCAATACCAAAATCGAGCAACTTAACGTGCACAACCCCATCATCACCCATGGTGAGCATGATATTGCCAGGCTTTATGTCACGATGCACAATGCCTTTACTGTGAGCAACGGCCAAGCCATCTAAAAGCTCCAGAAAAATAGGCATGGCTTCTGCAACGTTGAGTGTGATTCTCTCCTTAATTACCTCAGAGAGTGTCACGCCTTCAACATGCTCCATCACCATGTAGGGGCGATCTAATTCGTCAATGCCAAAGTCATTAATAGCAACAATAACTGGATGGTGCAAAGCACTGGCAGCTTTACCCTCCTGGTGAAATCTCATGCGTGCCTTAGCCGAAGCAAGATTGCTCTTGAGCATCTTTATAGCCACCAGCCGATCTAAGAAAATCTGACGGGCCAAGTAAATGACACCCATGCCGCCAGCGCCAATTACTGAAAGCAACTCATACTTTCCAACATATATAGTGTCTAAAAGTTCGTCGCGCTCATCAGAATCAGCAGAAGCGGCAGCTTTAGACTGCAGGTTAGCAACAGCATCTGACTTCGGACTGACATAGTCATCGCCGAAAGACATATAGGGTTGGCTAGGCTCGGAGGCGCCAGAGGCTTCACCAGCGCCATCATTCGCCCCATCAGCAGACGGAGACGGAACAAATGTTTGATTGTCGCTCCCCTCGTCCACTAGCCTGGTTTCCTCATCAAGCCCACTCTGATTATAGGACAGTCGTGAGCTAACTGCGCTCTCTATTGCCGGCACGGTTTTATCAAGAGGCTCCCTGGCGGGCCCAAATGATGAGGAAGTAGATTGATTAGGATTCGGTGTAGTATCTGAAAGATCGTTTTTCATGGGCCATTAACTGAGAAAAAACACTAACTTAACTGAGCACACTAACAAAGAGACGCACCAAGAACGATACCACAGCCGATTATCTAAAGGCCCAAGTTAATGCGCAAGTTATGAGTCATGGTCTCTGTAAAACTCAATTCTAAAGTCTAAGCGAAGCAAAAGCTCGGAGTTCCCCTTGGGGCTCCGAGCTTTTAATTATCAGAACTTGGCTATCTCTAGTTTCTAGTAGATATATAGCATCTCGCGGAATTTAGGCAGTGGCCATAGAGCATCATCAACGATGGTCTCAAGCTTATCTGCACCCTCACGCACTGAATCCATGGCAGGAATTATCTGCTCTTGGTAGAACTTGGCTTTACGGAGAAGATCTACTTCGCCATGATCACCGTTATCGTCTTTCTTGCCTTCTAGAATCAGAGCTTCCAGTTTGTCGATCTCAACTTGCAAGAATGAAACCTTATCGCAAACATGCTTAAGTAGACTTTCTTGTTCGCCAAGGTTCAAGCCACTAACAGCTGCTTTGGTAGTAGCAATTGTTTGGGCTAGCTTCAGTTGATACTCCAGAGCCGCAGGAAGAATAATCGTGCGGGCAATATTTGCAGTCAACAATGACTCGATATTGACAGTCTTGCAATACGATTCAAGCTGTACGTTGTAGCGGCTGAAGAGTTCATCTTCTTGCAGCACTTCGTACTTCTTGAAGAGCTCTTTCACTTCCTTCTCATTGAGAACAGGAAGAGCATCAACGGTGTTCTTCAAGTTAGGCAGACCACGACGAGCAGCCTCATCGTGCCAAGCTTTCGAGTAGTTATCGCCATTAAACAAGATGCGTTCGTTTTCAACTAAGGTCTTGCGCACCACTTTTTCAGCGGCCTCGTTAACACTAAGACCACCCTTGATCTCAGCAGCAATAGCAGTAGCAACGAAGTCCATCGAATCAGCTACGATAGTGTTGAGAACCGTGTTAGGCCAAGCAATTGATTGGCTAGAGCCAACAGCACGGAACTCGAACTTGTTGCCGGTAAAAGCAAAAGGTGATGTTCTATTTCTGTCTGAATCATCACGGGGAAGATCAGGCAGAGTAGATACGCCGAATTGAAGAACCTTGCCGATTTCGCCAAGAATCTCTTTCTTGCCAGCAATTAGGGTTTGCACAACGGCCGATAGCTTATCGCCCAAGTAGATGCTCATGATTGCAGGTGGTGCTTCGTTAGCCCCAAGTCTGTGGTCGTTACCAGCAGAAGCAATACTAGCTCTCAGCAGGTGACCATATTTATTGATAGCGCGAATAACAGCAGTCAATACAACAATAAATTGCAAGTTGTCTTGTGGTGTTGTACCTGGCTCTAGCAAGTTATTGCCTTGATCATCAGCCATAGACCAGTTGTTGTGCTTACCGCTTCCATTAACGCCACTAAATGGCTTCTCATGGAAGAGACAACGCAAACCATGCTTCTGAGCTGTCTTGCGGAAGACTTCCATCAAAAGCATATTGTGGTCAACAGCAACGTTGCTGTATTCAAATACAGGGGCGACTTCAAACTGAGCCGGCGCCACTTCGTTGTGACGGGTCTTAACTGGCACACCGAGCTTGTAGCACTCAGCTTCAGTGTCCATCATGAAGGCCAGTACGCGTTCTTTAATAGAACCCCAGTAGTGATCTTCCATTTCCTGACCGCGAGGTGGCTTAGCGCCAAACAAAGCTCGACCGCTGTTAATCAAGTCAGGACGCGACATGTAATAGGCTTCATCGATCAAGAAATACTCTTGCTCAGCACCGACTGTGCAATTGACACGCTTAACATCTTTGTTGCCTAGCAATTTAAGAAGGTGCACGCTTTGCTTGTTTAGAGCTTCGAGTGAACGCAGCAGTGGAGTCTTTTTATCGAGAGCATGACCAGAATAAGAGCAAAATACCGTAGGAATACAGAGAGTTTTGCCGTTGGTGCTTTCCATCAAGAAAGCAGGGCTGGTAGGGTCCCAACCTGTATAGCCGCGGGCTTCAAAGGTTGATCTGATACCACCAGAAGGGAAGCTCGAAGCATCGGGTTCGCCTTGAATCAACAACTTACCGGAAAATTCAAGAATAGCTCCGCCATCTTCGGCACTCGATACCAAGAACGAGTCATGCTTCTCTGCAGTCAAACCGGTCAATGGGTGGAACCAGTGGGTGAAGTGAGTAGCGCCTTTAGAAAGAGCCCAGTCTTTCATAGCATTGGCGACGATATCAGCCATTGATGGATGAAGCGCTTCGCCGAAGTCTAGACAACGCACTAGGGCCTTGTAAACATGCTTAGGAAGAAGCTTACGCATAACAGAACGATTGAAGACATTCTGCCCGAACACTTCAGATACCGTGGTCTTACTGAAGTCAACCGCCATCTGCACTGGTTCACGACCTTGCACTGTTCTCTTAGCGGCACCGCGCGCATCAGCGTGAGGTGATGAGGATGTACGGCCTGTCATTGAATACCCTCTCTCTTTTACTGTCATTTCCTTACCTCGTTGAAATTGATTCTATTTACTAGCCAGAATTCTAATTTCTGGCTATAAGCCGAGCGCCTTGAGAATTACTCTCTTCTTGCGCTGGCCATCGAACTCTGCATAAAAAATTTGCTCCCACGGACCCAAGTCTAATTTGCCATCAGTGATAGGCACCATCACCTGATGATTAATCAAAATGCGCTTGAGATGAGCGTCTCCGTTATCTTCGCCAGTATTATGGTGGTGGTAGTCGGGATTAACCGGCGCCAGTTTTTCCAACCATTGGTCAATATCTTTGATCAGGCCATTCTCCCAATCATTGACATAGACCCCAGCGGTTATGTGCATGGCAGAAACCAGAATGAATCCTTCCTTTAGACCAGATTCTTCTAGAAACTGCTGAACATCATCAGTGATGCGGATGTATTCACGCTTTTGCTTCGTGTCAAACCACAAATATTTGGTATGGGCCTTGAGGCCTTCTTGTACCTTCATATGTATTTTCCTAAGAAATGGGCACAATTTGCCATATTCTAGCCCACTTGGCCACAGTTACGAGTACCCAAGCGCAGTTCCGTAACTTTTGAGAATCAAGAAACTGTCAAGTCATACCCAGCGCATATATCTCTATTAAATGCAGCGCTAGGTTAAACGCCAAATAGGCTAGAGCCCAAGAACAGCCTACAGACGTAGCCCAGATAAAATTGTCCGATCCATTAAATGCCGTCCAGCGCCTTTATTGGGTTGGACAAATCAAGCGCCTTTAGGGCTTTGAGCGTCCCCTGGTAATCAAGTTGTTTGGTCTCATTCATCTGCCAACCCAAAACCCGGTCGAAGCTACCAGTTAGGCGGCGAGCCGTCTGACTGGCATGATCAACAATGACAGTGCGCATATTGGGCTGGAAAAATTCAAGTTTACCGGCTACTTTCATCGAGCGTAGCTGGTCAAACTGACCGGCATAAAATGCCACCTGGTCTCCCTGCTTAACAATGCCGAGGCCCTTAGTCACCAACAAATCATCTAATGAGGGGCGAGCACCGACTCCAGCGTCAGGCCCGTGAGTATGAAAAGGGATCTTACCCGCCTTATTGCTGCCAGGTAGCCATGGCAATGTCTGTTCAGCGCCCGATATCGGGCGACTCAATTTCAAAGAGTTAAGATCGAGTGTACGTCCAGTTTCAACTCCTTGCCATGGATGTTTCTCACCCAAAATTCGGCTAAGTTCAAGCACATCAACAGTGGCCTTCCCCTGCAGGTCTTTAGTGACAAGGGAGGCTGGCACCCGCTCAACGCCTGGGCCAACGAAGGCAAGACGATCTTTGACTGGAAACACCAGCTTCTTATCCACAGCATCGCCGATGCGATTATAAATCGGAGGAGCGCCGTACATACGACTAACAGCATAGCCCCCAAGCAACATACCAGGAGCGGCTTCAGTGAAATTAGTGAGACTGCGGCCAAGATTATGGGCGCTGGCATCAGCCAAACGCTGTCGGGCAGAGTCACTGTCAGCACTGGCGGCCTTCTTAACAAAACCAGTGACTGAACTAGCCGCTTCATAGCCCTGCCAGCCAAGACCGGCAACCGTGGCAACCAAGGCCACTTTCTGATTTCTGAGAAGAACGGTGCCGACGGCCCCAATTACCGCCCCCCCAACAGTTCTTGCAAGTACATCTGCCGGTTGCTCTTTGATATCGCGACTAATTTCGTCGTAAAAGGCTGACGGTGTCTGAGAAAGAGTGCGCGCAGTAACCTTAGCTACATTCTCGAAAGATGAGCTGCCGTCTGGTTGCGAATTATCGGGGGGATCTATTGGCATCAAGAATTCCGGTTTGGACGACTGAGCCGATTGGGCTACGGGCTTATGCCGCCAGGCTTTCAGCTATGAAGCTCTAAGCTCCAAGCGATCTTGATATTAGAGATTGAGCCCATCCCTGTCATTGGGGAGAATACGAGAAGATTTAATCTGGCCAGATTTAATGCTTCAGGCCTTATTGGCGTTTGGCTTACCTGCGGGCTCTAACAAATGCAAACCTTGCTCAGCGTCTTGCTGCTCGGGGTCTAACGCGAGCGCTGCCTTATAAGCATCAATGGCGCGGTCAGAAAGACCCTGACGAGCAAACAATTTACCAAGGTGAGTCCACAAGGCTGCATGCTTTGGTGACAACTTCACCGCTTGCTCAAACTCAGCACTGGCACGGTTCAAATCACCCTTAGACTCGGCCAACCAAGCCAAATCTACATGCAGTGCTGCAACATCGGGCTGTAGTCTAACCGCTTCTTCTAATTGCTCCATGGCTTTGTTGGTGTGGCCAGCTTTTTCCATGAGGAAGGCTAAATCAGCATGGGCAAAGGCATCAGATGGATCCATGGCGAAACTGGCCGCATATTCTTTCTCGGCCTTGTTGAAATCGCCCATGCTGGCATAGGCAAAAGCCATAGAGCGACTCACCCGAGCATTATTCGGTTGGTAGCTTAATGCCCACTGAAATTCGGTGATGGCATCTTTCCATTTAGCCTCACGAGCGGCAGCGATTCCCTTAATGTAATGGGCTTTGCAGGCTGATTCCTTGAGTTTGTCTTTCTGCGTCTCATCTAACGGAATTGGTTCACCCAGACCGATAACCATCATCGCCTCAGCAATTGCTTTCATCAGATTTGCCCGCATCAGAGCGACCAAAACATAGTCGCGGTGCACGGCTTTGATACCAGGTTCGCACATTATGGCTGACTGCAATTCAACTTCGGCCATCTCAGCATTCCACTGACCAAGATAAACCCGAGCTAGCTCGTAGTGATCAAGAGCCTCATTATGCAAGGCTTCTGCCTGCATCGCCGCAGCTCTTCGTTTACCTTCGCGCTCAGCGTAAGCAGCAGCGGCAATAGCTTGCTCTTCAGTTTGAGCCGGTAGAGAAACGGTTGCTTCAACCTGCACTTCAGACTTATCGCCAGCCTTTGAAGCAACAGAATCAACTGCTTCTTTTACGGTACTAAATTTAGTACCAGTTTTAACTTCAACATTAGTCGGAGCATTTTCGGGCTCAGCAGCACTAGCAGCACCAGAGATAGAGAAACCAACAGCAAGCAAAGCCGCGCTGATAGCAAACGAACTTTGGGCGGCTACTTTAGAAGTGCGCTTTAGATTAGTCTTCATAGCCGTCTTTCTTTTTGACATCAACAATCCCATCTACCTCGACTGACGCTCAGCAATGCTCACTAGCCCCATTATGTCATTGTAACCCCTACCCAGTTCAACAACCGAAAGGCTACATCACGCTCAGTGTTTTCCCCAGATTGAAAGCCTCATGTCGTCGGCAACGGGGCTGCCACGATTGCGATACCATTGGCCTCGGCGAATTTAATCATTTCATCCTTCTCAACCACCAGGGTCTCTTTCGCTTCAACAGCTAAAACACCACCAGGGTTTGGATTATCACGCACCATTGAGTTAAGAGTGGTCATTCCCACTGTAGGAATATCAAAGCGCTGATCTTGATTAGGCTTAGAAACTTTGCAAACAACAACTGGCCCCTGAGCCAATTTAACCGCACGCTTGATCGCTTCATCGGTGCCTTCGATTGCCTCAAGAGCAAGAATCATGCGGTCTTTTACAATTACAGTTTGACCAATATCCAGTCGCGCAATCTCGCGAGCCACTCCCATTCCATACTCAATATCGGCATACTGAGCGGCTGAAGGTGGGGTGGAGGTAAGCACACCAATTTCAGGGAAGAGATGACGCAAAAACTCTGACTGAGTTAAAACCTTGAGGCCATGGGCTTCCATAATGTCACCAACAGCAAACTGAATGGTGTCATCATTGAAATTAGGCAACTTACTCAACTCTTTAACTGCTATCCAGTCAAGCTTGTGAATCTGCCGCAACAAGTTAATCTTAGGTACCTTGCCAATGAAAACGAGGTTATGACAGCCTTCCTTTTTCATCAAGCCAATGCTGCGCCCAATTTGCCCCGGCGCAATCAAATAAGTTTTATCAGCATGGGGCGACACCTGACTTTCAGCACTTTCTGAAAGAGCCAGCGCCACTACTCTATATCCACGCTCTTTGGCAGATTGAGCCAATAGGGCTGGCAATTTGCCTTCGCCAGATACAAGACCTAATACAGTCGCCACTTGCACACTACTTTCCTGAGTAAGGGTAGAAAAACCCATGCCTACCGCCTTTAAGAGTCGGAGCCTTGCAGCCCAAATGATGATTCTTCAAGCAAAGAAGCTCTGCATAGTTTAACATGTTCTTGGCAGCCAACGGCCACCACGGCGGCTTGACAGGCCGAAAGTGGCACAACAAAACACGAAATTAGCTCACTACCTTGACATTGTTATTTAAAAGCATTTAACTGAATGAATCATATAAAATGCCCTGGCTGCCAATTATTCGGCCTATCTAGAGCGAACAAATAGCGCAATGACGGGAGAGCGGCCAATCGGCCACCGTGTAACGAATAGGGATAAAGACCATGAGCGGAATGTCTATCAACAATCAAAAACCATCATTTGCTAGAACTTCAGCCGTAAAGCTAACATTAGTCGCCTTTTTGGCTAGCGCCATGATGTTAAGCGGTACAGAACAAGCATCAGCTCAGGGCGGCTTTACCAGTACTAGTCAGGCGGCGCGCAAAGGCCTGGGCGACGGTTCAAGCTTTTATATGTCTAGACGGCAGATTCAATTTGTAGACGATTCGCCCATCATTAAGAATAGCAACGGCCAAATTCAACCAGGCGGCGCCGCAGGCTTCGCCAGCCAGCAAGGGGGCCAAGCGCCACTGCAAAGAGCCGGTTTTACATCTTACTCAAGCTCTTTACCATCAGGCACAAGCTCTGCACTGCCCAAAGTTAACAATGGAGTGCCCGTGCAAACGCCGCCCCCAGCCGCACCAAAATCATTGAGCGCCAAAGCCGGTGGCCTTGGCAAGGGCAAGAAAGCTGCGGCTAAACCAGCCGCAGCACCGAAGGCCCCTGCTCAGCCGGAAGGCATTCATGCCTATAACAGCTACAAAGGTTACAACCCTTCAGCCCTGGCCCCCGGAGAGATGGCAGGTGGCGGCGCTGGCACTGTTACAACCAGAACAGGAAATGTCAAAGGTAGCATGCTTAACTGGTCTAGACGGCGAAGAAGCCAGTAAATAGGGCAACGGCAAAATCCGACGTTACAGAACTATTTACTCAATCAAGAAAAGTTCAAGGTCAGCCGCAAAGCCTGTGGTAATATTCTTCATGTTGCGGCTGTAGCCCAGCTGGATAGAGCGCATGGCTACGAACCATGAGGTCGGGAGTTCGAATCTCTCCAGCCGCGATCTTTAGTCGAAAGACTTAAAAACGATTTTGCCACTCCGCTAGGTGTGGCATTTTTGTTTTTATGCTCGTGCAAGACTTCAGAGCCAACAAAGTGAGTCTGCACTAGATGCGGTGGCGTTGCCAGAGTAGGCAGTTTATTTGCATCTTCCCTTCATTAGAAAAGTCGATATAATGGCTAAATATAGGCTACCGTCAATAATCGATCAGCGGGCTTACGAAGTAGAAGATGAATACGGCCAAAATAGCCAATACTAGCGACGATCCGATTCTGCTTACCATTATCGAACGGATTGTTTCGGCCTATCACCCATCAAGGCTTTACTTGTTTGGCTCGCAGGCAACCGGCAATCAAAACGAAGATAGTGACTATGACGTAGTTATTCTTGTCGACGATAGCGCAAAGTCAGAATTCAAATCACCAACACTTGCCTACAGATCGTTGAGCGGCATAAAAGCAGCTGTTGATGTATTAGTCTGGACAGAGCAAGAATTCCAAAAGAGGCTACACATTCCAAATAGCTTGCCGTTTAAAGTGATTAACGAAGGTATTTTGCTTCATGCTGCCTGACCCAGTTAAAGTTGAGGATACGCTAAACTGGTTTAGAAAGGCTGAGAAAGATCTAGCTGTAGCTGTTTTGGTTTTGCAGGCCGACTACATTGATGAAAGCCTGTTCCATTGCCAACAAGCAGTTGAAAAATGCCTTAAGGGCTATCTTTTTTGGCACGGGCAACCGTTCAAAAAGACCCACGACCTGAATCTGCTAAGCATTGAATGTGCAGCAATAGACATCGATATACAAGCAATACTTATTCCAGTCTTACCACTAACTCAGTTCGCTGTAGAGTATCGTTACCCCGGACCAGTAGTTCACCCAAGCAAAACTGAAGCTACTGAATGGTTAGATGCTACGAAGAGTGTATGTGCGGCAATAGCCAATAAATTACCGTTCCCGATAAATTAATTACCCCCGAGCGCATGGCTACGAACCATGAGGTCGGGAGTTCGAATCTCTCCAGCCGCGAATCTTAGAGCCACATGGCTTACAAGTAATTTGCCACCCCTATTATGGGGGTGGCATTTTTCTTTCTGTATCCCTCCTGTATCCCTTTGCTGGGAAATACTAGTCAAAGTTGAAGAAACGCTAGTAACACCACCGGTAGTGCCTGCCTCAAGTTAGGCAGTTTAAATTACACGTTCAAAAATAAACCGCGCCGTGAGCGCACAGCTTTGCTGGTGCGAACGGGGTGGCAACAGCGAAGCTGTATGCTTGACCTGCGGTATCACGCTCAGATGGCAAACGGTGGACATATCGGCAATTGGTAAACAGAAGTACTCAATTGGCTTCCCGTTCAAGACTTACCCGGGCGCGGTCTCACGAGACGGTTATACTTCTCCATCCTACGCTGCTTTGCTATCACTTATGCCACGAGCCTCTAAAACACATTCACCGTTGCAAGAGCTTTCTTTTTGTTTCTTCTGAATGGGTTTCCCCTCGCTCATTTCTAATTCCGCCTGATCGCCGATCCATTACTTCAAAGTAAGCTGGAAACAACCTTACTATTTCGTTGTACAAAGCCTCGCAAAATTGTTCTGTCTTTGACTTCAAGTCATTAAAATCACAAAGAACTTCGATTCTTTTTGGTCCCGGTAGGGTAACCAAAATGTTCTGAGCGTCAACTCGCTTGTAATAGAGTGTCCCGCTATCGCTCAGGTGGGGCTGTCTCATTTCTTCACCGACGTTGATCGAGTGTACAATTTCACTCAATACAACAGCAAACGGCACCAGTTCGTCTTTATGCGAATCGCCACAAAAAGACATATTGTCTCCGCCGTTCACAGAGAACTGTATAAAGCCTAAGGTCTCGTCATAACTGCTATGCGTTTTGCTCTGAGAAAGCACCGTCTCTAAAAATTGGTTTGTCTCAGCAATATCTTCTGAGTCAATAGTAAAGCTAAGTTCGATCATGTTTCGTTTTTTCTTCTTTCAATTGCTTTCGAGACGTTTCTTACTAGTTCTGTACTCGCTTCATTATAGCGTTGATAATTTTTCAAATGCCCGGTTGCACTGCTGAAGTGTTTACTCAGCTTCTTGCACAAACTAGTAGTTTCACATGCGGTATTACGTTCAACGGCCGTATATTCAGCAAAACTCGGATTTTCATACCGAAAAAGTGTTTCGGTATACCGTTCAATGCTTACTGGCACTGGGTTTCCGGGCTTTTTCTGAATCCCTTTATCCTGCTATCACCACTTCCCTAACCTCTTTTCATAACTGCCAGCAATTTTCCGGGGTGGTAATGTCGCAACCTCAAAGAGGTTGCGATGGAATAGCTATCTCTCTTAATTGGCAGCTGTCTCTTAATGACTGATACAATAAATGGGGCGAGGTCAAACGCGAACCTTACTCTTCGTTATTTTTTAGACTGGTCAAGAACTTGTGTTCGAACCAGCAACTCAAATTTGACTTTCATTAGAACGAACTCCGTGGCAATGTTTTACGTCAATCTCTGAGTTATGTTCATCATTCATGAGGCACGGTATCAAAAAAGTAACCACTCAGATAAAGAGAATGCTGCTGGCAATTGCATTTGTCGCTGCCATTGCTGGCTGCTGCGTTTTTATCCAGCTGCTATTGCCACCTGATTTATCATCGTTAAGTCACTCCGAGAACAAAGGGCTTCACGTCTATACTCACAAGAAACATACAGTTACCTCGGCAGAACGACTGTCTGGTCAAAAAGCGCTCTCTGAATGGGGTGGCAAGTATGTTGATCCAATGCGCCTTGTCGAGCAGATACTCAATAGTAATGTTCTCATAGGCATGAAAAAGACGGAAGTCTCTAAGAATATGGGAGACCCGGTCTTCCCTGAATCCGAAAAACTTTGGTTTTATGTTTTCCTAACTGAAGATGGCGAATGGTTTCTCAAAATGGATTTGGACCACGATGTAGTTGCTGGAGCTTATCTAGAGCATCAAGAAATTCGATGAAACTTGCTGTAAATGATGCATGCCAAATGAAGCGTAGCGTATTGCTTTGTTGTCTTAATGACTGGCTCAACAAATGGGGCAAGGTCACATATCGCATGCTTGCGAAATTATGACACCAGAGAGTTAGCACTGACTCCTGTGAAATGCCTACACGCCCCCCTGTATAAGCCAGTGTTCTCGGGCGAGCTAATTCAATTTCAGGGTTAACCCCAGCGACTTGTGCTGCCCTTTGCCATAAAGTTGCAGCCGAGCTACTGACAACCAAGCCTTACTAAGGTCTCGAAAATTCAAACTCATCGCGTCCTGCTTTAGCAAAAGCCTGGGCCGGAGCAATGCCCCCAAGAAGAGGACTTTTCAATGACTGACCCAGATACGTTTAGTGATGAATGCGCCCCGGGGGCCAATAACGGTAATCATCAATTTGCTCCATGCTCCTGCTGCATGGCCCTGGCCCAGGTGCGCATGGTCGCAATGCCAAGCATAGACCAGCCCGGGCAAGCCGATGGCTTTTCTGGAGGATACGGCAACCGCAACGTCCACGGTCACGGTCACGGGAACGGCAATGGCATTGGGAACGCCAGTCAAAACGAAAATGGCAACGGCAAGCAGGCCAAACAAAAGAAGAGTCTCTCATTCAGGATGCCTGGTATCTACGCTCAGAAAAAAGAAGAAAGCAATGCGGCGGAGTCGCACTCTGAGTCGGTCAATAAATCGGCCAATGATGTCCAAGAATCTAAAGAGAAATTAAATGAAGAATCAACCAAAGCCGCCTCTGACGAATGGCAAGACGACCTGGGCCTGCCCAAGAATCGCAAACTCTGGCAGGGTCTCGAAGGTAAAGCCGTAATGATTCTGGGAGTGGTCGTGCCCATTATAATGCTCGGCGCCGGCTGCATGTCGGCACCCAAGCGCATCACCCTCCTTTTGCTAAACCATCCGCTCGAAACATCTATCGAGCTTTTGCTGATGGCATCAATTCCGTTTTCGATTCTACTTATATGGTCTTCACTGTGCAAAAACAACATCAGCTACACCCTCAGCCGGGGCATCGCCCTTGGTGCCTCCATCGGCAGCGCCCTCACTGTGGCAGCCGTCTGCCTGGCCGCCCTCTTCCACGGCTCTAATGAACTGCAAGATTCTATCGGCACAGACTTTACCACTGGCTTCTGCTGGCTCGCCTTCCTGGCCCTCGGCTCAGCAGCCGTCGGCGCCCATCTGGTCAACCGCATGCGCCTGGCCAGGCACTTCAGCGCTGCGCGGGTTCAGGTTGTTGCCTTCAGCCTCTTCGGAATTGTCCTGTCAATATTCGGCTTTCTTGGGGCAGAATTCAGACCATGGAGCATTCGCCTTGCTCAGATGAAGGCAGTCTCCACTAAGGCAGCCGAACGCAACGAAGGGCTGCACGAACTGCGAGCCTTGGCACCTGAGCGCGAATTGCGCATGGAATGCTCAGATCAGCGTGCAGCCGGCATCGCTGGTCTGTTCATGCCTCTGAAGCCATCAAACGAATTGAAATTATATTTTGCCGTGACCGGCCAGCCCTATAGTTTTCACGAAGAAAATACCAAAGACATTTCATATATGCCTGACGACGACTTGAAGCGTCGCATTGTCGGCGAACCGGTAAAAGGACTCTCCTTGATTCGCTCAACACTCGATGGAGCAGTACATCCGCAAACTTTATCATCCACACTCAATTGGACTTTTGTATTCAAGAATGACACCACAAGTGCCCAAGAGGTGCGCTCAGAAATATTAGTGCCACCAGGAGCAGTGGTCTCAGGGCTCACCCTCTGGAGACAAGGAGAGCCCCAGCAGGCGACCATAGCAGCGGCCGGTAAAGCAGAAGGTTTCACAGAGTCTAACTGGACCCAGGTAGGTCACGACGGTCCGGCTATTATTTCGGATCTTGGTCGGGGCAGAATGCTTATGCACTGCTACCCGGTTTCGCCCGCAGAAGAACTGAAAGTGGCCATCAAAATGGTGGTGCCGCTTAAACCGGATGCCTCAAAAGCAGCCACATTGAGCCTGCCTTCGATTCTTGCCTCCAATTTTGAGACCAAGGGCTTCAGCCATGCCCTCAAGTTGCGCTCGCCCATGAAGCTTGCTAGCACCCAGGCCAATTTCAAGAAGGGCTTCGGCGGAGAAACGCAACAAACCTTGGAAGGTGCATTCACTGATGAGCAGTTGCAATCAAGCAGCCTGAATATTCAAGTTGCTAGAAATGAAATGACCAAACCAATTGTCGTAATCGACAAAGTAGCAGTTGCCCTAGCCCAGCAAGACGAAAAAAGACGTGCTGAACAAGCCAGAATAGCCCATGAGGCAAATGCTGCCCAGGCTGAGCGTCAAATCATCGTGATGATTGACGGCTCCAAAGGTGTCAATGGACAACTTGCAGATATCAACAAAGCACTTGACGGCAAGCCGGCTGGAAGAGTTAACCACAAAAAGATTATCAAAACTATTCCGCCACATTACATTGTGCAAAACGTGACAAGAGTTGCCGCACCAGCACCGCACCATCTGGTGGTGGTGGTGGATGGCTCGGCATCGGTCAAGAACTATGCCGATCAGATAACCGCAGCCCTAGCCAAGCTGCCTTCAGGTATTCCCACCGATGTGATTATTGCCTCGCAGGAACAGACTAAATTCGGCAAAGCAATGCCTCTGGACAAAGCATTGGCCGAACTCAAGAAGATCGACTTTGTAGGCGGTCAGAATAATCTTCAGGCTGTTATCAGCGCCTCTGAACTTGCCGGTGATCGCAAAGGCGGTGCTGTACTTTGGATACATGGACCACAGCCCGCTCTCAACGAAGAAATCTATATCATGTCACAGTACACCGCCGCACCGGCCTTCTATGAATTGACGGTAGGCAGCGGCGATACTGATACTTTTGACTTCTTCAAGAACCATAGCGAAATTGGACCTTTCAACCAGGTGCCGAGAAATACCAACAGTATGTCGGCTGATCTATCCTCCTTCTTCTCTAAGTGGAGACCAGACAGCAACGACTACGCAGTAACTATCTCGCAGACAACACAATTGCCCGCAGAGAGAATCACAGTATCTGACCTAGAAGCTCAAGAGCTGGTAGCACTTGGTGCCCGATCACAGTGCGATGGCTTCATTGCCACCAAGCATATTCGCAAAGCGGCCCGAGTTGCCGTTGCCTACGGAGTGGTATCACCTGTATCTTGTGCTCTGGTAACAAATGCTGTCGCCAATGCAGAAGACAATGGTGACGACGCGATAGAATCGGCCACCCAGTCGCCCAGCGAATCGGCAAGCGAAACAGCCGGCCCTGCTCAACGGCAGCTTGGAGGCATAAGCAACGATCAGTCGAAGTCACAGATTCAAGGTGCCACCAATGGCACCATTGCACCGCAGGGTGCAGACGCCACTTACGTAATGGGTGTCAACACTGCAGGAACAGTGCGCGTCAATAACCTGGCCAACCTGGAAGCACTTCTAAACATCATCGCCAACCTCGGTGAAATTGGATGCGCTATCGGTGGCCTGGTAATCATAGTGCACGGCTTCTTCAACAGGGATCCGTGGATTACCGAAATGATGGGCAATGAAGTGCGGTTCTCTTCGGGCAAGCGCATCGCTCTTGGTGTGTGCCTGATACTTATCGGGCTGTCGGTACCCGGCTTGATCAACTGGTTCGTCACCTCTGCTCGCGACGCGGCACTGTTCAACTAAGCTGCCCTAGTCAACTAAAGGGATAAAGCTGGTCTCACTCAATAGAAACCAGCGTGCAGAAATGGATGAATTCCGTAGAATTCATCCATTTCTCTCTATCTATTAAAGCACCCTGTAATCTATCTATCCCAACGACGCAATATAACTCTGATTATGCTCTGGTACCTACACGCTAT
This sequence comes from Obscuribacteraceae bacterium (SeqCode), assembly GCA_044378815.1. Lineage (GTDB taxonomy): Bacteria > Cyanobacteriota > Vampirovibrionia > Obscuribacterales > Obscuribacteraceae. Next base: position 110,823 of record JBIPOV010000008.1, read on the forward strand.
TTCTAAATCACCTCACAGGACTGTGCTATTGTACAGTCCTTATTCGCTAGCCAAAACATATAATGCTGAGTGCTGGAACTCTTACAACCCTGATGCCGCAGGCTTTTCCAGGCTTAGGCAGGCAAGTCTGTCGGTAAGGCCCAACGGAGGAGCATTAGTGCTATGTCCAAACTGACCAAAGAATTTGTAGAATCAGAAATTCAACGGCCTATCACAGTGACCTTGCCCCATTTGTTGAGCCAGTCATTAAGAGACAACCGACAGATTTACGTTCTCAATTGATCTAAGTTTCTCTCCTTGATTTTGAATTCTTAGTTCTGCCTGCACCAAATATGGTGCTTCACCCAATCAGAAGGAAACAAAAGGCCCGCAATAAATGCAGGCCTTTCTTAGTTCATTGATTCAACGCTCGATCGCCCCAAAGAGCATTACTAACGTTTTCTTATCATGCCAATCTTTTCCGGGGAAAAGTTGGGATATTGTTGGGATGGGTTTTTCCAAAGTCCCGAAAGTCTTGGGCGATGTGAGACTCGTTCCCAACCCCCTCGGTGTAAATGATTAGCCCTGCTGAACTTTGGCTTCAATGTTTTCGGTGGTCTTCTCCCGCTGAGCTAGCCCAGCGCTCTCAAGCCATTGATTCTGCACAAGCTCCTTAGCGCTTCTAACAGCATGGTCCTGAGTTCTGGCATAAACCGCCAAAGTGGTCTTAATGTCTTTGTGGTGCAGAGCATCCTTAACCAAAGCAATATTGACATTGGCACTGGCCATGCCAGCTCCAAGACTACGCCTAAGGTCATGAATGGTACAGTCGTCCAACTGAACCTTTTGGCGCAGAGTTGTCCAAGATCTCTTCATATCGGTAATGTGCTTACTTGGGTCGGAACCAGGGAAAACCCAAGGACTTTTGGATGACTCAGCCCGACTCTTGAAGATAGCCAATTCATGCTCACCCAGGGCAATTGTCTGAGAAGTGCCATTCTTTGTGTCTGGAATCTTCAAAACCCCTGACGACAAATTGATATAGTCCCAGCGCAGAGACATAAGATTATGTTTGCGCAGACCAGTAAAGAGACTTAGCCTCAGAAAATCTCTAAGCGTATCGTTGGCCTCCGCCTCCAAAGCCACTAGAAGCCTGACAGCCTCTTCCATAGTTAAGAATCTCTCGCGTGGTTTCTCCTCAAACAGAGTGATGCCCTCAAAAGGGTTATCGCCAGAGTAAACCTTCGCCCTCTTGCCTTTGTTGTAAACCGCTCGCAGAAGTTGAACAGTACGATTTGCAGCGTAAGGCCCTCTTGTCCGGGCGAGGCTGCTATGTAGCTCCTCAGCCATCAAACTGCTTATCTTCGATACTTTTTTGGTCTTTAGATCACCCACCTTGCGCTCAAAGTCCTTCTCCATGTCCTTCCAGGTCTTGCGGGTCTTCTTCGCATGGGTCTCAATATAAAATTCAAACAACTCAGCTAGGGTTAGCTCTTTCTTGGCAGCAAGCCTTTCCGCACTGGGGTTCTCGCCCCTCGCCACCTTTCCACAAAGCTCAGCCGCCTTCCCTCGGGCCTGCTCTATCGAAATGTCCTCAATCGGCCCGATTCTCTCCCAAATTGTCTCTCCGGCAAGCTTACGCCTCACATAAAACGTCTTGCGCCCAGCCGGGGTCACATCCACAAGGAGACCCGCCTGCTTAAGATCATAAACCCGCAAGCGCTTGCCAGCAGCAGGCAAGTTTATGCGCTCCAAGCTTGATTTTGTGAAGTTTATCTTCTCAGTAATCAAAGCCGACCTCACGGTTAGATGTCCATTTTATTGTATCCCTCCTGTATCCCTTTAAGGGTGAAAAATCATCATTTTCGAGGAAATTTAAGGAAGCCAAAATTGGCCTCAAACCTAATCTAGGTCAAGAATTAGAAAGATTCAGAAAAAGAGGGAAAACCGATCGAATTAGGACTACGAACCATGAGGTCGGGAGTTCGAATCTCTCCAGCCGCGATCTTAAGACCATTACTAGAACAGCTCCTCTCACAAGGGGCGCTTTTGGTTTTGGGGTAGGCAAAAAATCTTGCCGCTACTTTGCCGCTACCTTTTTGTCCCTCACGGCAAAAGGCCATTAATCGCTTTAGCTGCGAGAACAGAAACTTGAGCTAAGCAGTTTCAATTACATGTTCAAAAGAAACCACGCAGCGAGCGCACAGCTTTGCTGGTGCGAACGGGGCGGAACCAGCGAAGCTGTTTGCTTCACCTGTGGTATCACATTCAGGATGATACGATGCGCGTTTCCGCTATCATGCCATCACCACGGCTAACTTTCCTACTACCTTTCGGACCTAAATTGATAGTTCCACATGTGGTATTACGTTCAACGGCCGTATATTCGGGAAAACTTGGATTTTCATACCACAAAAGTGTTTCGGTATACAGTTCAACGCAAGCACAGCGCGCCTTTGCGCTATTTTTCTGAATTCCTTTATCCTGCTATCACCACTTTTAAATTTGCGGGCGCCCCGTCGTTTACTTGGTGGTAATGTCGCAACCTCTTTGAGGTTGCGATTGAATTGCTATCTCTCATTACTGGCAGCTGCCTCTTAACGGCCGGATCAACAAAAGGTGCAAGGTCAGCAGCAGTCCTATTTGATCATGTCACCAGCTCGTTGGCGTCGACGTCTACAAATCGTCTACGCGCTCCCAATATCCGCAGGAATAAAATCAACAAGCCCGCCACATTTCGCGCAAGCGCAATGCATATAATCCACAGATTCTTTTTGAAGCGGCTGTTCTTGATTACCGCAAATTCTGCAGGTAGGTATCACTAACGAGGCTCGATGATTCTTAATGGCTACGACCCAGTTGAGATATAGAAATACGACAACTATTAAAATAGCAATAAGCCCATAACAAACTCTTTCAGCGCTCATGACTCACCCAATTACACGCTAGATCTACAATAAGTGACTATCTTTCATTCTTAAATACACTACAGCATTCTGACCAAGTTTAACTCGGAGGAAGAGCCTGCCAAGCATTTCTCATTTAATTTCAAGCTGTTTCTCCAGGGTATTCCTTCTAAAGCTCGTTACCGCTTGCCAAAATCAAATTCATCTATCCCCTTGTAAAAATGGAAGCCAGTTACATTGGCCTAGTCCTATCTTAATTTAAAATCAAAGCTGATTGACCAAAGCTTGTTCCTGATGACTTATAACCATTCACCGTGCTTTCCTCGGCGTTGAAGTTCTAACCGCTGGTTCTTCAATAGCTGCAAACTCGGGCTCCAGATCGAAAGTGTCCATGTTGAGCAAGGTAAGGTGAGCGGCAACAATTGGATCTTTCCAAAATCGATCAATTACTACGATACTTGCCATCATTTAGTGTGACTAGAGATTGAACGGTGAGTAGTCGAGAAGTTGGTGCCAAGACGCGGCATAGACACACATGTTTAAGCCATTAGTGCAATACATCAACAGTATGTGCGCCCCGAGGCAGTTTCAACTGAAACCGGCAAGCTTCAACACCAGGGCGCGGATCTTTAATGACCTGGAAAAACTGCAAACTACCTTGATCAGAGGATCCTTTGTTTTGATAAACGGTGACAACCAGATATTGGCCTGAGTCATCAAAGGTAATATGGCGTGGCAAAAGACCTTCAAAGTCGAATTCTCGAGCCTTAGTAAGCGTCAGCTTAACCGGATCAAATTTACTCACAGTAATGGAGGCCTTCTCTTGAGCCGGAACAATCTTAAACAGAGGTGTTCTCGGTAAGAAGCAATGAGCCATGTTAACAGAGGCAAGTATTGTGCCATCTGGACTGAGAGCAAATCCCTCGGGCGTGATACCGCTAGCAGTGCTCAAAATTTTGTGCGGTTTCTCATTAACTATTGATGGTGTGGTTACGACAACGAATAGACCTTTACCGTTAAAAAGATAGTCCTGAGGAGACTTACCGCAGTTCAAATCGGTCATCATATAAAATCGTCCATCTGGGGAAAATTTACCGGGTGTAATCTGTTTGCCGACTTTTGGTATGCGGGCAACTATTGCATCATCACCAATAGCGCCAGCAACAAATCGTGTCACGTCCATAAAGGCAAGTTCTTTATCACCTAAAGTGAGGGCCAGTAGCTTGCCGACCGGCGACCATCTCACGCTGTTAACTGGCACTTCACGTCCAAGATGGTCTTTGACACTGACCTTCGTTACCGCACCTGGCACATTATCAACCAGGTCAATCAGAAGCAGATTTGCGTCCTTTTGACGTGTATCTACAGCCAAAGTCTTGCCATCAGGACTGATGTCTATAGTCCATGGATTGACGGCGATAGGACGCTGATCGATTATCTTAGGCGCTCTAATGTCGCCAAGGTCTACAGTCGTGAGTAAATGTCCGTCAGGTAAAGCTTTCAAAACATCTTTGACCTTACCAGTCTTCGGCGCCGAGCGAGTCTCGACGATATAGGCGTGCTTACCATCTGGAGCAACAGCTAAAGCCTGCGGCCAACCAAGTACAGAATTGCTTACTGAAACCGATTTGGTGTGGCAGTCTGCAGATACAGAACTGATCACAGTGAGGGTGTCTGACACTCCATCGGGGCGGTCAAGTACGCCATCTGCATAGGCTGTCGCCGATTGGTCGCCATCGGATAAGACCACCAAGGCTCTACCCTTAAAGCCCTCTAAAGGTGACGTCGTCGCGGGTGATGTCCTATTCTCTTCGCCAGCGTTACCGCGAGCTTGCACCGCGGGCGACGCAGTAATAAAGCACCAAAGCGACGCTTGCAATAGAAGTAGAGAAGTACCGATAGAGCGACTGTGACTAAAGAAACGCATGATTAGCTCCGTTAGATGCTACGACATCTAGGTTTTAGGATGAGAGATCGGAAGTTTAAACCACGGTACAAAAGCAGAAGTGGTTTTCTGGTAGTTTTCATATTCGCTTCCGCGTGCTTGCAAGGCATGCTGCTCAGTGAGCTTCACACCGCTGACTTTGGTAAGCATGAAGAGCATCAAGAGCGGACTGTAGATGGTATATAGACCAAATTGACTAGACGAGGTAAACACAAAGAGTCCAATCCAAACCAGCCATTCGAAAAAATAATTAGGATGTCTGGAAAAATTCCATAGACCATAAGTGCAAACTTTACCAATGTTCGAGGGTTTGCATTTGAAGGCAGCAAGTTGACAATCGGCAACGGATTCACCCACGAATCCGATTAGACCTATTGCAACACCGAGCAGATCAGAAAACCTAATTGGCGAAGGATCGGCGCATGACAAAGCAAATTGCCAGCTAAGTATCGAGATCAAAAAACCTTGCAATTGAAAGACCCAAAACATGTTACGCGTTGCCCGTTCCTTCCATTCAGATCGCCAGGCAGCGTAGCGCTTGTCTTCACGTGGAAACTCGCGTAAAAATCTTTTCAAAAGGTAAGCACCAAGGCGCATACTCCAAGGTAAAACAATGGTGAGAAGCAATAATCGGCGAGCAGGCAATCCTTGCTCGAACGATGCAAAGATTACAGAAAGAAGTCCAAAACTAAATGCCCAGATAACATCAACGATTCCGGCATTTTTCAGCCTGATGCTGGCGACCCAGCCAATCAGCATAATCACGAACATAACTGCAAGAGAAACACTGTTTGGTATCACTACATTTTCAAAAAACTGATTCATAAAATTATCCGTTTTGGTTCCTTGTAATTTTTTCTTCGCTAAGCCTGCGCTCATCGCTCGAAACCTTTTCACGCAAGGCCTCAAGCACGACCGGCAAGTAGCCTTTTAATTGTGGCGCGAGCAACCATGGCGGTAAAAACGTTCCACCATCAATGAAGATGCTATAAGTAACCCTAGTTTGCCTGCCGGCTGCTAGTGGCTCTAGTTGCCACGTTCCAGTAACCTCTTTAAGCGAACCAGAATCTCTAGACCATTCGATGCTGTACGGTTTTTTCTCAACGAGAGCAACGGTATAGTCAAATTTAATTGGACTGCCAGTATTGACCAACTGACGAACAAGCTTAATTGGTCCTCTTTGGCCAACCACTTCGCATAATTTCAGGTTTTTGAAAACTTGTGGGGCGTTTGGGTAATCAACGAGGATGTCCCAGATTGATTCGGGTCTTTCATCAATCAAGACAGTTCCGACTACATAATTTCGATCGCCGCGCTTTTCTATCCTGACTGCCGGTTTCTCAATTTTAGTTGCATTGCTGAGCCTAATCTGATCTGCAGCCTTTTGTTTTTCGGAGGCTTGAGCCTCGTCTGCTAACAATAAAAATAAAGCCAGCAAAACAAAAGTGAGAATTCTACGGGTCATTTCCCTACTACCTCGTGGCGACAATAATATAAAAATCGGAGGGAAGCCTCTCTTGCGAGATAGGCATCAAGTTAAACTCCATGAAAGCTAACAAATCCAATTTTGACCGAAAAGACGTTTACAGTCAACAGTCCATTAGTCAATCGTAATCTAAGGGATAGGAGGTGATCACCCGACTGCTTATACCGTTAGAAGGTGCTCGCATTTATTTCGACCTATGTAGGATGCAAGGTTTCGCAAGTCCTGAAATTCACCCTCGCAGCGACTCGAACGCCGGACACCCTCCTTAGTACGAAGGGATTAGCTGCGGCCTGGGTAAAAAAAAGCTATGGAAGTTCGATACTAGCCAAAAGTTTGACAATACATCCAGAAACAAGCGTTATGCATAACGGCATGACAAGAACAGACGCGCCCAAGCTGCAACTGCACGTGCGTATAAGTGCCAAAGTTAAAAATGTTAGTCAGTAAGAGCACGCAGATTAATGTGACAGCCCATATTACGAGTTTAAGAAAGTCAACGAAGATGCTATTCCAAATACTACAAGCAAAACTGGGGCCGCAGAAGCTTCACCGGTGCAGCGCACGAGAGCAGTGGTCACAGACCAAGAGCCACGTCAAATTCTATTTTAGTCGCTGAACGTTTTGATTATCACGGAGTCTTCGGTGACCCCGCGGTTGATTACTTTTTCTCACAGCAGGGCAGCGAAAAAGAAGGCTATTTTCTAAACCGGTTTGATCCGCTCATTGATAATGACTAGCCTTCATTTTGCCAATCTGGGTAAACTTTTTTTTTGCCAGACGGCAACTTAATGATTTTGTCCGGCACCCAAGGCATCTTTCCGGACCATGACCACGTGATGGAGCCGGACTAATAAGGGTGTTGCTGAATTCTAGCTCCTGAAATTCAATGGAGCAGTCAAAATTATGATTTATCCCGACGCTGAGCTTGCCCACTCACGGCTCGCTCAATTGACTGTTGGTTAGCCCGAAGATTGAAAACTAAATCAGAAACATATTCCTGTTCGTCCAACCTTGGACACCAGCCATTTGAATTGCGCCTGGCCAACTCCTTCAAAAGAGTGCCATAAGATACAGTCAACACAGCTGAATCATCTTTAGGTACGTTCATGCCAGCTTGCGTCCTTCTGCTAAATAAGCCAGCAATTCAGCATGGTAGGAAACATACTTACGTTCGCTCCAATCAACAATTTCACAAAGTCTGTCTATTTGCTCAAGGCGCTTAAATAGCATACCTTTGTTATACTCAAAATTCTCGCGGGCGACTTCCTCACCGATATCTCCATGAGCAAATCTTTTCAGTAATGCATCCAAGTCGATCATTTCAATTCTTTCTGTTCGCGGTTAACTACTGGTTCACCAAGCCCGACAAAACAACAAAAATTCCTGATGGCCGTCAAGGCAGAATTAACACTGGCATTTTTGGCTGCCTTTTTATCCTTGAGAAAACTTTTATATCTAGCCACTGCCAAATCTCTCGCAATTGGCTCTGTTGGTAGCTCGATCTCCGAATCCTTGAGCCAGCGCAGGAAATGTGATACCTGATACACGTAAGCAATGCGCGTATTGCAAGTGAGTTTTTGGGCTAAAAGATAACTATGGTAATCACCGAATGGCGGCAAATTCTGGCTTGTCGATGTCATGATTCACCTGCCGGTCTGGTTTCTGCTGTATTGCTGGTCGTGTCTCCGGTCTTACACACGCGCTGCTTGAGCCAGTTCCAAACGACCAAGATGCATCCAAAAAAGACCAAGTCTTTCAGTAACGTAAACATTGAGTACTCCTTGAGTTAACCCCTAATTCAAAACCATCAGAGCAGAAGTCTACGCTTCCACTGGTTAACAAGAGTGTCTAAACTATTTTTTGAGATCAAAACAACATGCTGCCAGGAATTGCACGAAATGAAATTTGAAATTACGCCGCAAGAACGAAACCTATTATTCGGTCAATTGACCCTGCTCGGAGTTGTCTTCGCTCTCTTATCTACGGGTGCACGGGAGATTCTAGATACCGCCGGACTGTTTCAATTACCGACTGCGAAAACGCTGTCTCTCGGAATTTTGTTCGGCGTCACAGGCACAGCTGTTAATTTATCAATTGTCAAATTACTTCAGAATCAAAAAATTGAGCCGCTTGGTTTCCAAGTCGACAGCTCTCCTCTTGTGACAGTGGCTATTTCGTTGTGCGCTCCAATCAGTGAAGAGATTATCTTCAGAGGTGTTTTTCAACCTGCTCTGGGAATCATGTACACATCTATCATTTTCGCTCTCATACACGCAAAAACGGTATCTCTATGGAATCTATTTACGAGCAAAATGTTTCTTGGCTTCTGGCTTGGTTTTGCATTCATGTATTCAGGCAATCTATGGGTGCCGATAATTGCGCATTTAATTAACAACCTTTGGTTTACTTCCTACGGAGGCATATTTTTTAAAGAACTAAAAAAGGCGATCGAACTAACCCATTGTAAGAAGTATTCCGAAGCTTTGACTATTCTGGAAAAATTTCCAAGAAATCATTCCAACGCATATGCGCTCCGCTGGAGATCCGCAGTCTTATGGGAGCTAGGATGCTTTGACGAAGCAATAGAGGATGCCAATTCTGCCATCACATATGGTGATGCATACGCCCACGCTGTGCGGGGAATCCCTCATTATAAATTGCAACACTACGACTCCGCTCGCGCGGATATCGACTTTATCTGCAAACAGTTTCCCTACTTATATTTCGGATGGCACTGGGCCGGACTCTTAGCGTTGACTGAGAACCGCTTCGATGATGCCCTGCTAGCCTTCGAGAAGGCACTCAACATCAACAACACAGCTATAGATCTGACAAATGTTGGCTTCACTTACATGAAGCTGGGAAAATTAGATAAAGCTGTTTCGTTCTGTCGTGAAGCAGCGAATAAAGACCCAAAGAGCATTATCTGTCAGAAAAATCTGACAGCAGCGACATCAATGAAGAGCATTGCGCCACCACCATGATGGTTGCACAGCTCCAATCAGACTGTCTCGTCGCCATTATCTGCCGCTTGCACAGGTGCCGTATACTTTTGCGGAATCTTCATGTATTTGCCGGTGGTCCTGACCTTGCCCCATTCGTTGAGCCAGTCATTAAGAGACAAACAACCCTGCACCTAATATGGTGCAACTCTATCAATAGAAAAAAAACAAATGGCCCGCAATAAATGCAGGCCTTTCTTAGTTCATTAATTAAACGCTTGATCGCTCTAACGCGATAGCAGCATGTAACATAAGAAGAACAGAAATGCTCAAATACGAAGAAGCAATGTCTTTGATCAAAGAGAACCTAGCGAGATTATTTATCCTTGCTGCATCGTCTTCGCTGTTTCTGCCCTAGCTATCGGTTCGCCACTGCCGAATTCTCGGAATAAACTTACCGAGACTCATTTTATGTTGCACAGATTGTCAGAGGCTCAAATTGCTGATAAGTTCTAGGAGTGTAAGTTACTCCCCATTTGATGGTGAATTATGCGACTAGTTAGATTCGAAAATACGACCCGCGATCATGCGATTTCAGTAAATCCACTGCAAATCGCAAAAGTTGATCAAAATAAGAAAAAGCCAGATACGACCGAAATCTGGGTAGTTGGTCCAGAGGCAGGATCAGGATTTACAGTCAAGTACGACTACAAAACAACATGTGACATGATTGACGATGCCCTGAAAGCCTGAGAGTAGTGCCCCAATGGGAAACTCCGAGAGTAAATTACCCTGGCAGGGGAATCGCACTGCCAGGAATCTTCCTAACCAATGAAGGCTGCCATCACATGTGGCGCTATTGCTAAATGATTATCCTTGCAGCAGAAACTACCACTCCCTGCTTTCCTACAGAATGAATCTCGGACAACCTTTAGATTGGATTGACAATCTTTTTCGGCAGGAGGTCATTGTCGCTGCGTTTCATCCTGATGTCTTGTCAGCGCGTTAACTCAGGCAAATTCAGTCAGTCAATGGCTTGGAGAGAATAATTTCGTAGGGTCGGTAACCGGTTGCCTCGTAACACTTCAGAGCCGCGAGATTGGTGGCTTTTGTACAGATTCGTATGCGTTCACAGCCTCGCTGACGCATTTCCGTTTCTATAGCATGCAATAACAGTCGTGCAACGCCTTGCTGCCGCCAAGCATCAGCGACGAAGATATCCGACACATAAGCATGCCTGCGAGCATCGTCTCTCAGAACAGGGTCATCATCTTCATCTTTCCACGCGCAGGCAAAACCAATAGCAGTATTGTCCACTTTTGCAATCAAAATGATTCCTTGTCGATGCCGATCAGCGATGGCATCAATGAGCATTTTGGTATAGTCAGTGCCAATTTCTGCACCAGATTTTAACTCCTGGACCTTCGCTCGCTCGCACTCCTGAATGGCTTCTACGAAGCCCCTGATTACTTCAAAGTCTGTCGGCTTCTGTCACAGAGTCACAAGAACGGTCCTATGGGCGTTATGCGGGCGAGCCCACGCTGCGATGAACTGGCATAACTTTTACCGCCGTCGCCTGTTTCTAAGACAGTGACTAGCTGCTAAATTTCTTCGCCAACTTTGGAAAGAGCTCGTAGACTTTATCTTCTTCCCATCGCTCGCCTTGAAGTTCACAATTCACCTTGATTTGATGTGCCTCGAAATCATCTTTACCGGTCACGGTTTCGTAAACTTCAGTGGGAAGGTACAGGATATCTTCGCACTCGACGAAGTCACCGGGCTCAACCTTGCTGCCTGCATGATTTGGATCAGCAAGTGAAGCCTCGTAGTACCTATGACCTTGCGCAATAAGCCAACCAATAAAGTAATCGAATCCATCGTCACTACATCCGCCATTTATGATGTAAGCTGCGGCCCAGAGATCCCAGCGAAATGCATCTCGTATCGCCTCGTTCAAATGAAAATCAAACGAGATTATTTCATCGGCGCTTAAGCGTCCGAGCAGCTCTCGAAGTTTATCCAACTGCTCGTCAGTATCTTCTGTTGCTCGCTTACTCTGGTCGATCAGTGCCCAAAACTCCTGCTTCGACATCGTCTTCTTGTCAGCAGCGCCACCATTGGTGGGTGCGCACGCGACATCGTCAGATACCTTTGAATAGCTCTTCTTCACCTTCTGCGCGATCAATTTGTCATATTCTTTTCGCGCTTCAGTCTGATTATCAAAAACTTTGTAGTTTTGCTGCCCGTCAGTTCCAATTTTCCCAAAACGAATTGTGATTGAAGATTCTCGGAGGCTTATTTCATAAAACTTACTCGAGGAACCCTCTATAAATTCAAAACGCGGCATAGAACTTTTCCTTTGCTTAACTTAGCTGGATTCACGGGAATCGAGGCAGTCAGAACCTGGAATGCCCGTCCCGTAAAATATGCCCAGGTGAAGAATTCCAAAATCACAAATCGACCTATATTCGCAAGTCGACCAGACTACCTCTTACCAAATTATAGATGCGTTCAACCATCCTAATTTTTTGAGTGTGTCAATTCCATATCGTGGCGAACCTGAACTCGGCTTTGGCATTTCGTTACCCTCCGCTTGTTCTTATTGACCTTGCCCCATTTGTTGAGCCAGTCATTAAGAGACAACGGAAATTACCAGTTAGCTTCGCCTATTTCCATACCGTCAAGATTGTAGACATTCGTAGAGTCAAGCTTCCATTTTAGATTGAGGTTCAGACCCTCATTTTTGTTGTCGAAATCATCAACAGCCAAAGCGAAATCCTGAACGGCTTTCAAGTCTTGCAAAAACGCTGGGTTACCCAGACCGCACTCGTTTAGTAATCTTTGGGCTTCTGGACGGTTGTTTTCATCCAGGGCTTTAGCAGCATCCAGGGCGAAGATTACATTGCATGGTTCAAGGTTCTCTCTTATCTTGGCACTAATATCAGCCTGGCTCTTAGGCACGGATCTGTCGGTGCTTGATGGCGCTGTCTGAACTGGTACATCTCGGTGGGTTGGAATCGGAGCCTTATTGGATGGCAAAGATTCCTCAAATAGCCTCCAATTAGGCTGGCCAGGCTGATTTTCAGTAACGCTTAAACCATCGTTGATTTCAAATCTTCCTGGCATTGGTTAACCCTCAAAAGAAACTGCCCGCGCCCCATGCAAATACAATAATGCCAAGTTCAAACCGACTGGTGACGGATGCGTGACCGAGCCGTGACTAAAAACGGGAAAGGAGATTAAACTGATTGGTTTGACACTCAAAGGGGGCTCTGTTGCAAATATTGCCAGGAAAAATCGAGACGCCGAACATTTTGGTTCGAGCATGCACTGCCACCGAAATTGACACGGCAGACTAAGAAACTAATATTGCGGCTAATCTTATCAGCAGAGGTGAGAATGTCTAAACATGTTATCGGTATAGATTCGGGCACGACGAGTTGCCGGTCGATAGTATTTGATCTCAGCGGCATCCCTAAACCCATTGCACTTGCCCAGAAGGAATTTCCTCAATATTTTTCCAGCGATGGTTGGCTAGAGCATAACGCCATGGAAATCTTACAAGCCCAGATAGAATGTATAAAAGAATCCGTGGAGCGTGCCGGTTTGAATGCTTCGCAAATCGCTTGCGTTGGCATTGCCAACCAGCGGGATACATGTCTGCTTTGGGACAAGTCAACGGGTAAACCGATTGGTCGTGCAGTCACATGGCAGTGCAGATCGCCTCGTGAAATCGACAGCGAAATATCCCATCATGCTGAGTTCTTTCGACAAAAGACCGGCTTGATTGCGAGTAGTAAGTTTGCAGGGCCGAAAGCCAAATGGTTGTTGGACTTGTATCCAGATTCGCGCGCGCTTGCTGCGCAGGGGAAACTGGCATTCGGTACGGTAGACACCTGGTTGATTTGGAATTTAACCAGGGAGAGAAATCACTTTACAGAACCGTCAAACGCTTCTCAAACTGCGTTGTGCGATCTTGCCACCCTTGAGTGGGATGAGGAGTTGCTTCGACTGTCTTCAGTGCCTGGCAGTATACTGCCGAAAATTGTTGACAGCAATGCACTCTTCGGTTTAACCAACGAGAAACTTGTTGGCTTTACAGCCCCAGTGCTAGCCGTTCTTGGTGATCAACAAGCTGCCTTGTTCGGTCAAGGGTGTTTGCAGGAGGGCACAGCCAAGTGCACCTACGGGACCGGTGGATTCCTGTCCAGAAATATAGGGACCAAGACAAGCCTGATGCCAGGATTACAAACTGCGGCGGCCTGGAAACTTGAAAATCAGGCTCCGATCTATGCGCTTGAAGGCGTAACGTTTATTGCTGGGGCAGCTCTTCAGTGGTTGAGAGATGGGATTGGCGTGATCGCCAATAGTGATCAGTCAGAGGAGTTGGCTTTATCATTGTCTTCTAACGACGGCGTTTACTTTGTGCCAGCGCTCGCTGGTCTCGGCTCTCCTTGGTGGAATGAGGATGTGCGGGGAACGATAACGGGTTTGACGAGAAGCACTGGGCCTGCACACCTGGTGCGAGCCGCTCTAGAGTCTATGGCCTATCAAGTTGCCGATATGGCTTCCGGCTTTGATGGAAAACTGATTGAGCTGAGGGTCGATGGTGGCGCAACCAGAAACAAATTCTTGCTACAGTTTCAGTCGGACTTATTGGGAGTGCCCGTAATCAGGTCTGCACAGGCGGAATCAACAGTGTGGGGTGTCGCTGCATTGGCGGCAATCCGAGCGGGTTTGATTGATGAAAACGATATCTCTGGACAAGGAGCAGTAACATTCTATCCCCAGGGTAATCGCGACTATGATTATGCTGGCTGGAAACGCGCGCTCAAGGCAGCTCTGGCCGCCGTGGATTAGAGATTTATGCATCAGCTACAAGGGCTTTGTGAACTGACCTCGGAAAGTGACACCACATCAATGAGAGAGCGGACCCACCCAAGTTCTGAACCCACTGTTTGACCGAATAATTGCACTGCTCCATTTATCAATGCCTGGGCTCCTTACCGCCCAGCTGCAAAATCTCGGTCTTGATTTCGGCTATCTCTTTATCACGGGAAGGGCTATTTGCGCGCACCCAAATGTCAATCGAATCTAAAGTAGCCGGTCTCAAGTAGCGAGTCTCGAACAGCAAATGCCCATGAGCATGAAGCCATCGGATTGTTTGATTAGACGAGGGAATATTGCAAACTAACTTGGTCACCGCTCGCGGTACCATACATCTATCCTTACTACCTTGAACCACTAAAACCGGAAGCTCCTCACGAATCTTAGCTGCGGTGGAAAGTGTTCGACTGACAAATCGCCTTGTTTTGAGCAACTCGGCAATAGTCAACCCTTTTCGACAAAGTGGATCGCGCAACAACTCCTCGACTATATCAGGATCGTTCGAAACCAGGTTTTTAACAAAACTGGTTGTCAACATTCTGAAGCGAGGGTGGAAGAACAGAGCCCAGCCGGCAGCCAAGACATTGTCTGGATGCAGCACCATAATCGGGTTGATCTTTACCGTCGGCCCCGACATAAGCAGCCCAGTTACCAGTTCAGGATGCTCTGCCGCCAGTCTTACGCACATACTGCTTCCCAAACTTTCCCCCATGACAAACAAGGGCAAATTAGGATGGTCGCGCTTCAACGAATGAGCCAGAGCAACGATATCGGCATATGAACCCTCATAGTCAACGCTCTGTTTACTCACACCGCCAACGGCGAAAACCTGCTCTTTATCGGTATAGCATCTGCCGAAGCCGCGCATATCAGGCGCGCAGGCGTAAAACCCATTGGCGGCAAAGGCCTTTCCAAGAACTTCATAAGTATTTCCATGCAAAGTTAATCCATGAATGGCCAACAGCATTCCAATAGTTTCTTTGTCCTTCGGATACCATTCATAAAGAGGGATATGAAGCTGCTTTGAACGCTCTCCGTCGACAACAACGGTTATTCGATCGGCAGCATTTACTTCCTGCGCGTAAACACTCATGCACTGCATATTGAACGCTACTAGTAACGCACAAAACCCAACTACCACTCGTTCGAAGGTCATCAACTATTCCTTTTGGTTCAAAGCTCACAAGAGTTCTAAGCGACACAAATGATATCGCTATAGTAATACTTATCTCTCTAGTTTTGAGGGCGACTTGAACAAAAAGCCTGTAAAACTATAACGGTAGATTATCGCAACACTGCCATGACGGGCGATGTCTACACTCGGCTGCCAGATTTGAGCTGTTGGTATTTCTTGAGCCAACCTTTGTTTAAATCCACTTGCTCATAGCCAAACCGCTCTCCATTAATCCGCACAGTTTGATTGGGCGAAACCCACTGGCGGTTAGCGTCATAGTATCCGCCTCTCACACCAAACCCAACTTTTTCTGAAGCATTACCTGTAGCACCGAATATAGTATCGGTAGCCTCCTTCCAGGCTTTATTAATAGCGTCCATATACTTCGGATTATTGGACCAGCCCGGGCTATGAGTGGGATAGTATTTTCCAGTTAGAGCTTGCACGATAGTCTGATTTCGAGAGGCTGCTCTATTCATCACCGCTTCGGCAAAAGCCACTTGAGCAGCCGGCCCTTGCGAACCCACTTCAGAATGCATTCTTCCGGCAAAAGCTGCCATAACTCTCGGATCTTTCAACTGAGAATCGAACTGCGATCTGTCAACTGCACCTGGTATTAATTTCGGTGCAACATTATCTCGACCATCAGTGCTTCTATCAGCCTTTGAATCTCTTGGCGTTTCTGGAATAGCGCGGCGCTCAGCACCAGGGAGGCCCCGCTGAGCGGGCTTGGATTTATCCGTAGCATCTACTTTAAGAGTATCGGGTTGGACCTGAACAAGGTTCGAG
Organism: Obscuribacteraceae bacterium (SeqCode); assembly: GCA_044378815.1. GTDB lineage: Bacteria > Cyanobacteriota > Vampirovibrionia > Obscuribacterales > Obscuribacteraceae. Next base: position 126,931 of record JBIPOV010000008.1, read on the forward strand.
TAGCCCATTCCTGCGTAGTCGAGAGAGTTACCTCGTTGATCGCGCTGCTTCTCGAAAGTTCCATCTGCTTTTGCAATACCTCTTAGCACAGTTTTCGCTCGGCCATCGGCACCGCTATCAAAAAGGTGCACCATTTGTCTGCTGCCAGCATCTTCAACCTTGAATCGCAGCTTGCGCTCACTACCAGATGTATCGCGATAGCTCATGCTTGCGATGCCAGCATTGGCCAAATCACGAATCGTGGCGAGCTTTTCCTCAGGGGATACATCGGTTCTAAACAGACTGGCCGCCTTCATTTCTGGTGTCTTTGTCTCCGGCATCCTCGATGGAGAATCGCCAGCCTTACTCTTGTCACCTGTCAATTTATCGATCGATCCAAATTGCAAAACACCAGAACTGAGCGACCCTTTATCTAAGGTTGGATCAGTGCTAGCACGACTACCCCTAGCATCGAGCCAGTAAGAGCTAACATCTAAACATTGGCGAGAGATGTTACTCCACTCAGCAGGCTGAGCGGGTGAAAATTTTTCTTCAGTTTCTTTCCACGGCCGAGCCTCGAAATGAGAGGCTTCCGCATTACCTTTAGTCATGATTCTTTTATTGCGCTGGTAACATTCGGGGACTAGTCAAATTGCAAAACAGCAATAGGCAGAGCTGTAGCTTCGACTGAGTAGCAGAACAGTATCAGCCCCGAAGTGAAACTCTCGTGAAAGTTAATCTCAAAAAAAAGGAAAATATGTTGTAACTTCACTACCTTTTTTTGAGGCGTCGAATTGCCTTACATCCCGGCCGCGATTCTGGAATATATTTCTCTCAAAAGAGAGCGAGTTAAGCATCTCACCCCCTCCAAAGCTGAGCCTGATAAGATTGATAGAGAAAGCTTATAGGGTCGACCACATGCCAGATGACAAACAGGCCCTCGAAACCAAATTTATAAAGGTGGAAAGCGCCTTTAGTGATGGCTCAATTGAAAAAGCCACCGCAGAGCTTAAGCTTGATACTTACCGACAAATTCAAAATTGTTTTCTAGGCCTCTGCCTGTTCTGCGGCCTTGGTGCACTGGCGATGCAGCGCAGCGAAATGCACACCCAGCAGACCCTCGTCAGACAAATACTACTGAGTTCTCCGATAGAAACATCTCAGACCAAAGACATCGAGGCCAACGCTATTCGTGATGCAAGAAAACTGACTGCGTACCAAGATTTGTTAGCAGAAAGCGAACACAAATTTGGTTCTGATAGCACACTATTAATTCCCGTAATAAGTCAGCTAGCGGATCTAAACACACAGCTAGATAGGTTGCCTGAGGCCGAACGACTATACGAGCGCTCTAAGGTGCTAATTCAGAAATACAAGCAAGAACAAGGAAACCTCAATAGTCATTAGTTAGGGAATAAATAAGCAGCCAAGACGCGAAAGGGAAATTAGTTGCCAGACGAAAAGCTCGAGGGAAAATACGAAGAAGAACACCAGCCACCGCAATTAGCCGCTGGCAGCCTGGATCCAGAAGACCCAGAGTACTCGCTTTTGATGCCAGATAAACGGCTTGCTCTTGATGCTATCAAGACAAACCTGCGCACCACGGCGCCAGAGCTAGCGACAAGCTCCGGTCTATCTATTAATAGCGCCACTTACTGGCTCAACAAAATTGCTGGAGAAACGAGCGCCAAGCTAGAAGTAGCCAACGACGGCACGGTCTATTACTCATTTGCTCCCAATTTTTCTGGAGTCTACAGACGAAGAGGAAGGCGCAGAGCAGCTTTGCTTGCAGGAGCCTTTCTCTTCAAGTCACTTTACTGGGTGGTCCGGGTATCATTTGGCGTTGCTCTAATGACGTCAGTGCTTGTTATAGTCGTGATTTTTGTGGCACTGATTTTATTGGCAATAGCAGCAATATTCGATGGAGGCGGCGGAGACAGTGGTGATTTTGGCTCATTCGATGGCTCGGGCTTCTTTGATACAAACTTTCTTTCCGACATTTTTAGCTGGGATTATAGCCCTTCGCATAGCAGCTATCAAAATAGCATCCCCAGCACCCAGAGAGACCGCTACACTGACTTTATAGAGAAGCATCCTAAAGGTAATTTCTTCCTCGAATGCTTTTCTTTTTTGTTTGGCGACGGCAAGCCAAATTCTAATTTACAGAAGTTACGCTGGCAGCAGATCGCAACAACTATCAAGGCCAACGGCGGGGTGGTATCGGCAGAGCAGCTGGCTCCCTTTCTCGATGGTGATACCTCTGACAGTGGCATGGTTATGAGCGCACTGGCACAATTCAATGGTCATCCTGAAGTAACAAAAAGCGGCTTTATAGTCTATGTTTTTCCAGACTATATAAGTGAGCACCCTTTAGTTCAACAACAACACGAGAAAGAACAAGAGAGCTACCTAAAAGAAGAAAACTGGAAATTCTCGAACTTCCCAGCTATAAATCTGGCCAATGTCTTAATGTTGGCCATTTTTAATTTCTGCGGCAGCTGGTGGCTATTCAAGCACATTGCCACGATAAATTTGCTGCACCACCTGGCGGCTCTAATCGATGTGCTGCTAACCTACTCCATAATCTTGCTCGTCATTCCGGCGGTGCGCTTCGTCATATTACTTGTGCTGAACCAGCGGATTGATAGCAGAAATGAAAAGCGTCAGGCTGCCGCTGAGCTAGTCAAACAGCCGCAAGGAGAAATTCTCAAAGAGATAGAAGAAGCCAAAGCCATTCAAAGAGAGCATGCCGGATTGCTACGCGTTGATAGAAAAATTATTTTTGATTCTGGCAAAGACAGCCTAGAGCAAAAATTTGAAAAACCCGATTAAACAAAAAATGGAGAGCAACCAACTGCTATCATATCGGCATGAGAAATCAACAATTAATATTGCTTTCAGCGGCTCTTGCCTTGGCTCTTACTACTGCCCTTACAACTAGTTCACTAGAGGCACTTGCCACGCCAAATTCGACGCAACCAAAGACGAAGACAGCGAAACCGGTGTCAACCGATAATGCCAATAAAACTCAAGCCCCTACCGTATCTTTTGCATCAATTGACGCTGACATTGCCAAACAAGAAGCAATAAAGCAAAAGCAATTCGACAAAATCTGTTCTGCCGCGCAAGCAGACATGAATGCGAGCAACTATGCAGCAGCAGAGAAAAAGCTCTTAGAAGCCATAGATATCGCCGAAAGCCTCAATGGCAACGAGCAAAAACTACTAATACGCACACGACTGGCTGACTGCTACCTAAAGCAGAAGAAATACAAAGAAGCGGAAAAGCAATATAAAGAGGCTTACGACAGCAATATTCAGCTGTATCGTGGAAATTACCCGGTGCTATTCGATGACGCCAGGGGGTTGAGCGAAGTATACAAAGCCACGAGCCGAGCAATAGAGGCCGAAAAGATTCTAGCCGCCGCCACTGAGGCACGCAAAAAGCGCTACTGGGTTGCTGGCATTGACGATGGCGACTTGTTCGCGACCTTCTACCAGTCTCTGCGCGATGCCCTGGCCAAGAAGAACAGCGAGGCTGTCAGCAAGATGTTCCAATACCCTCTATCTGTGCGCTGGAACGGCAATTTCAAGAGAAGCGTGGCGACTCGAACTTATCGCAATCAGCAAGAACTGCTGGCAAACTACAACATCATCTTTACACCAGCAATCTTGAAACTCTTTGCCGAATATCCAGAAAAAGAACTCTGGTGCAAAGATCAGGGCATTATGCTCGGTGGTGGGTTGGTCTGGCTAACAAACGTGCAGCTTGTCAAAGTGACAGGCAAACCCGCCTACCAAATTCATGCAATGACAATCAACGACGACATGCCTAAGAAGTGAATCTCTTAAGTCAGAGCCTTCGCTAACTCTTTCAGCAAGTCTTGCAATGGTATCACCGTGGATATTAGCGGTATGGCCGGCAGAGCAACGGCTACGAGAAACGCCATCAAAGTCTCTTTGCCAAAGACAAAAGGTTTCATATTCTGAACGTTGAGAAATGAAGAGTTGAGATCAGTCACCGTAGATGGTTCTGTACTCGATATAAGAGTAGTTGAATCGGCAGATCTCGATTCTCGCTTTGAGTCAATGTTAGAGCCTTCTGTCGACTCTAGCCAGTTAGTAGCAAACAGACTATTGACATTGTGACAAAGCGAGCCATAAGTAAAGACAGCTTCTCTTCTAGTCTTGATGAGAAGAGGGGTAAAGACCAACAACGGTCCAAAAAACAAAAGCAGCACTAGTATTACAAAGACTATGCCAAGGTTAGAATAAGCTTGCAGACTCGTATGGGTTTCAAGCACTGCTTGAGCGACAAACGTACTGACGCCCACAGACATAGCAAAGGCTGCAAAACTAAAATAGGAATGTCCAACAGCAATAAAACCAAGACCGCCAACACAATCGGGATGCGTAGCACTAACCCGCAAGGGGAAACGCGAGATCTTGAGAAGCAAGTTGGCCCAAATTAAGTATCCCCATAACCAGTCGAGCAAGACCACGCGAAAGAGCGGCTGACTAATATATGCATTCCATTTACCAGCCAGAGACAGAATTGAATGGCCATCAGTTGATACCACCTGCCAGTTTGTACAGTGTACAGCCAATACAATATCTACCCATACTGGTGAGTAGGCAAATGCCAGCAAGAGAAGGCCGAAGACAATTGGAGGGGCATCCCTCAGTTGAAAGTTTCTTGCCACTATTGCTTTGTATTTAGCAGCATCGGCTGGAGCGATATGGTCCTGTAAAAAATGATGCAATGTCTTCAACGACCATCTTCTCGTCACTAAATCTGAAAGTAGCAGAATCGGAACCACTACTAGAAAACGAGCACTACTGATGTAGTCACTGAAGAATGGTGCCTGCAAAGATGGGCCGAAAGCGCTTCCAGCCGCAAGACACAAAAGCAGGCAAACGACCCAGGTCAGGGCCACAAACAATAAAACACCGACTATCGTCGCCTGCTTTGCAGTCTTACCCAAGCCAAGTCGCATGAGAAAACTTGTGATACAACCACTTGAAGATTCAGGCAATTCCACGTGAGCGGTAACTACTTCATCGGTCACTTTTGACTATTCCTTTTTACTACACGCAGCACATCGCCAGTTGGCGCCAACTCATCAGTACTCTTCAGTTTGGATAACTTAGTGAACATATTGCTGATTCTATTTCTTTGACCAGACTCTTCAACCACAAGCTCCAAGCCGCTGCCGGGCTCATTAGTAAAAGACATACTGCAAATAAGTTTGGCCGGAATATGATGCCCGATTGGACCAGTATCGATATCGGTGAAGTCGATGGTCTGCATTCTCTTTTTTGTCTTCGCTAGTCTATCGGCAAATTCTGCATCTTCAACTTTGGCAGCCTGCTTTTCAGCATCATTATTTTGTCCTGAAAGAGTTTTGGTCACCCAACCACCAATTGCGTCAGCCTGCTCTCCAAGCCGCGTATAGCCGCCATGAACAAACTGCGACAGCACAAGAGCCTTGTCGCGCTGCGACATATATAAGCGAATGACAGTGGTGCCTTTGACACTCAAATAGCGCCGAGCATAATGCTTTACTAAGCCGTCATCGACATCAGGACAAATCAAAGCACTTTCGATAATATGCTTCTTCTCGCGCATTAGCGGTATTGCTCGAACCAGCAGCCTTGTTCCCATGCTGTGAGCCATCAATCTTAACTTGAGAGATGGATCGTCAGTGCAGAGCTTTTCTAGACGAGTAATTACATCATTGAAGTGTTCTTGGCTCCACTCAACATTATTTTCATCAGAGGTATAAGAGCGCAACTTTGCCACAGATGGCCAAGAATAGAAAATCACCGGACGCTCAGAGTTATAGGCCAGAGTGGCAGCGGTGTGAAGGGCACCATGGAAAGGATTTTTATAGCCATGGGCGAAGACAAAAATATTCTTATCGTCGGTAAGGCGAGCTTTTTCACTGACGTTGCCATAAAAAGTATCCTGAACTTTCTCAAAACTATCGTCTGTCAACGGAGTGATTTTGAAGGCACCGGCTTTATCGCTAGCCTCAGCTTTTGACCAACCCAAATCTTTGAGGTGATCGCTCAAGGGTTTCTTCTCTACGTTTTCGACCACACAATAAGCAGACCCCATAAAAGGCTCGTGTTTGCAATCGCCGAGATATTTGCGGTGGGGACCAAAATCGACTTCTCCCGACTTGGTAGGTTGAAGGTTTCTGTCTGTGACAAAAAATACAGGTACACGCAAGAAACGTGCAGCTAACTCAGCAGCATGCGCCGGTTGAGCGAAAGCAAACAAGCACAGCAACACAGTGAAAAGGTACAGGGTATTTGATTGCTTCGGCGCTGTCATGGTCTAAGTCTTAACTCTTTGCTAGTAACTACTTTTGCTAATCAAGATTACTAAATTTAGGGCTTTCTTCGCCTGACCTTGGCATCCTCCCGCATTGTCAATAGCCGAAAATGGGCAATTTTGCCCAAATTCGCATTGAAGCCCTGTTAAGTCAATATAGCCCAGAGTCAGACAGTCGCTTGACAGCCGTCTCGGCCGGTCGGCTATCTCCTTATTTGGCTCTATCATCCCAAAGGATGATAGAGCGGACGGGCCAGGCTCTGAATTGGCTAATCTACTTAGAAAAAAACAATTGAAACTTCAATACTTTGAACGATGGCAGACCAATTGCCCATAGCCAATACTAAGAGCAGTACTTTGGCCAAATCTTAAGGGGTGGAAATGAAAGTCCTGATTGCCATTGATGATTCAGATTGCTCGTCAAACGCTGTTGATTCGGCCACAAGACAAACTTGGCAGAGCGACACTGAGTTTCGCCTCATTTCTGTTATGGCCCCCATCTACAACGAATATCTTCTCGCTGGCCTGTGCGCACCTTCTTTAGAAGAAATGCAAGCCGAATACAAGAATCAGCTGAAGCAAATGATTGACCAGAAGATCATTCAAATCAAAAAGAACCACCCAAACAATGAAGTCAGCGGTCTGGTTATTAGCGGCAGCATCGCCGAATCTATCCTTGACTACGCCAAAGAATGGGACGCTGATTTGATTATTCTTGGCTCTCACGGAAGAACAGGCTTAGAGAAATTTTGGTTGGGAAGCGTTGCCGAGAAAGTACTAAATCATGCGCCTTGTTCAGTAGAAGTAGTTAAGCTCAAAAAATTGCGCGTTGACGAAAAAGAACAGAACTCAGATTCAACTAACAGTGATCTGGCAGCAGTTATTCTGTAGGAAACTAAGGGGCTGTAAATGATCTTTACAGAGATGGTATCAGCAACGATGGCTGACAAATATAGTGATGGTACATATTCTGCGGAACTAAAGTTTCCAAACGTACGAATTCACCTGCAAGATCTGGTACTACGCGAAAAGCAGCTACCATCGCATGCCATGGCCAAGAGCGCAGTTCATTTGGGATTGATTCCAGAAGAATCAATAGAGAAAGTAGTATCAGTAAAACCAACCGGACTCTGCCTATGTATGGCCACAGCAGCTAATATCATCGAAGAGTATTTCAAGGGAGTGCCTCAGCGCAACGGATTTCCCAATGTTGACTTCGAGCAGGTATTATCTGAAATCTTCAGAGACGCGAAGACCCACCTTAAAGAAGTTGCTGTTAGTAAAGATTTTCAAGGCGAAATTGCTTTGCGCTCTCACGACTGCTATAAGTTCGCCCCCACTCTTTTTGATCTTATGTTGCAGCAGCTGTTGCGCTATCCAGGCCTTTAGTTAAAAGCTCGAAGCAAAATGTCGTACCTGGCCCCTTGGTATCTTTACACCAGATTTTGCCACCATGGCCTTCAATTATTCTGCGGCACAGATAGAGCCCTAGGCCCGTGCTGGCGTAATAGCGGCCAGTAGAACCAGCTTGCCAAAATCGCTGGAACAACTTAGGGCGATTCTCTTCAGGGATGCCTTTACCAGTATCAGTAACGCTAACAGTGGTTAGAGTTTCAAGCTGGTTCAAGGTGACCGTAATTGAACCGCCACCAGGAGTAAATTTCAACGAATTATCAATGAGATTTTGCACTACCCGCCGAATCTCGTCTTGATCGCATATTACTTCTTCGGCACTTTGCGGCACAGAAGCTTGAATAGTTACACCCTTCTCACGAGCCAGCGGCATTATTTCGCTAATTATGCGGGTGATCAGACCAACCATATCGCAACTTACCATATGAAACTCTTTAACCCCGCTATCGAAGCGGTAGACGTCTAGCAAAGTCTGCACCAAGCTGTAAAGTGCGGTGTTGCTTTGCAGAATGGTCTCAAGCACCTCTACCTGTGTCTCTGGCACTGGGCCGAAGTCGCCATCGAGCAAAAAGCGCACGGCTCTAGTAGTGGCAGAAACTGGCGTCTTCAAATCGTGGGTAAGCGTGGCAACAAAATCTTCTCGCTGCTGCTGCAATAGGACATTGGACGTGGTATTTGTAAACATCGCCACTAGACCAGTTACTTTGCCGTCATTATCTTTGATAGGCCAGGCCAACCAGTCGAAGTAATTACTCTCTGTCTCATTCTTTTTCGAAAGCTTGAGCGCTACTCCGCTATGCTTGCTGAACTGCCCGCTACTGAGTACTTCCTTAAATAGAGCTGGCTTGAGCCCTGGAGCAACATCAAAAATCTGTTTTGTTACTATGTCAGCACGGTTCTCACCGTCTACTAACTCAACAAATTTGTCATTGCACTCAAGACATACCATGTCATGATCTAAACTGATAATTCCCACCGGAGAATTCTCAAGAATAGATTTGGTAACTCGTCTTTCTGTTTCTAGCTCGCGGATGGAGTCTGTGTGCTGACGCAAAGCTGTTTCTTTTGCCGATATGTAGCAATCGATAGCCAGACCCATATCAAAGAAAACTACTTTCATTAAAGCCGAAACTGCTTTACCAAGCTTCTCTTTATCGCCATTGTATTTATCAATTACTTTAGGCAAAAACCAGGCCAACACACGGTTGTAAGCTCCTATATACCATTTAGGATCGAGGTCAATACGATGGTGAGTTGCACCGACTCGAAGACGCTCATTGGCATAGTCAGTGTCATAAGTGCCCTTGGTCAGGCGAATAAAATAATCCTTTTGAGCGGTTTGAGCGCGCTTTAATATCTGCTCGTTAGGAAAATAACTGCGAGTTTCTTCAAAAGTAAGAAAATGGGCATACATCGACTCAATCAACTCGTCGATGTGGTCGGCAACCAAAACATCGAGCTCAAGTTCTATCAATTCTTCGTCACTAGCAGAAAACTCCAACCAGCGTTTGCGCAGCTCTACTTCCTCAGAGGTTAATGTTAAGGCTACTGCTTTATTAGACTGTTCTTTTCCCACCAAGCACTTCCTTAGGTTTTCGAGCGGTCTATAATTAGTTTTTTCCGGTAAATGATAATTATGGCTGAACAAACATCTGACGCAAGCGCTCCCGCAATAAATGTATTGTTGGTAGAAGACCACCAGTTGACAAGACTAGGGCTAAAAGTTGCCCTGCACCGGACCAAAGACATTCACGTCATCGGTGAGGCCTCAAATGGTCAAGAAGCAGTCGCCATGGCAGAGAAATTGAAGCCAGACGTAATCTTGATGGATGTTGGCATGCCGGTTATGGATGGTATCCAAGCGGCCAGCCAAATAGTTAGCAGTGATTCTTCAATGAAAATCATCATGCTGACACAGCATGACAACGACGCTGACGTCATGGCATCTCTGGCAGCTGGAGCCAGCGGATATTGCTTAAAAGATGTCGAGCCAGACAGGCTATACACCGCAATCCGCTCAGTTAGCACTGGGGATGTTTGGCTAGACTCAGCTGTCGCCAGCAGAGTGTTAAAGCACTATTCTGCCAATGCGGCCTTGGCCTCAGTGCCTTTAGACTCAGCACCTGTCTCAGTAAGCGCTAGACACGACGGTTCTAACAACGATTCCCACTCCGCATATATCAATTCTGGACATAGCGCGGGGGACCACGAGCTCAAAGAAAATCATGACAACTCAGCAGAGGCTGGCATTGACCGACCAGCTCCAGAATCACTGTCACCTCGCGAGCTTGAAGTAATAAAGCTTATAGTTGATGGGCTCTCTAATCAAGAAATTAGCGACAAGCTGGTTGTCTCTTTAGCCACAACTAAGACCCACGTGCGAAACATACTGAATAAGCTGGCTGTTGACGACCGCACCCAAGCCGCCGTTCACGCCATGCGTCGTGGCTTGGTCTAGATTAGTCTATTAGGTCTTGATTAGTCTACTAGCCTTAATTAGGCTAAAAACAGCTCACTAAGACTAATTGACGCTTGAGGTTTCAACCTCTTTACCGCCTTTCTCAGTCACTACAGTTTTGAACTTGACCACATCAACTGAGCAAGGGGCACGGTTAACAACTTTTTCGGCAACGCTGCCTAAGAACATTCTGTCCATGCCAGTTCGGCCATGGGAGCCAATAACAATTAGATCGGCGTGCCATTCTGTGGCATCTTCGACAATTGTGTCACTGACATTGCCGTGAAGTACTTCACCAGTGACCGCTTGCTCTCCGAATAGAGACTGCAACTTCACGACGGTGGCGTCAATCAACTCCTGACCGTGCTTTTTCAGTTTCTGTTCGGCTTCAATCATTAGCTCAACAGCCTGAGGAGCAATCATGCCGTACTGCAGCACAATTGGCTCAACCACGTGTATTACGCGAAAATGAGTAGAGCCCGACCAGTGACGATTAACCACTGCATCAATCGCTAAGCGCGAACATCCAGAATCATCAATTGCAATAATTACTCGCATCATCGCCACCATTTAAATTTCACTGTCTCACTGTCTTTCACGATCGGCCACATGTAATTGTGACAAGCACCTGAGGCCTAAGCATCGGCCGATAGAAGTATAACCATATTCAGTTCCTGACATTAGTTCATCCCGCTGGGGGATATGGCCGAGCCCTTCTTGAACGACAATAGAGGCGAGCACTTGAAGGAAAAACTTTTCAAGCATCTTTTCGGGAGAACCATCATGTTGCATAAGAAATTAAGGCTGCTAGGCTATCTTCGCACTGGTGGCACTAGTCTAAATGCCGAAGAACAAAAGCAAAAAATCGAAGAGTATTGCCGAGAGCATGAGCACAAGCTCGTCGGTTACAGCGCTGTGGACGAAGGCAAGCCCGGCCTAGGGCTGCACGATGCCGTGGCGGGCTTGAAAGCCTATGACGCCATTATTGCCACAGATCTCAATCGCTTCGTCAAACACTACGAAGATCGCCTTGTCGATTTGCGACCAATGATTCAAAAGATGTTGCACGAGGGCAAAACCTTGATTGCCATCAATGAGCAGTTTGAGACTCAAACGGCTCTAGGCCAACAAACAGCTTTAGACCTGCTTCAAGAATGGTCTGATCGTGAAAGCGTAGTTATGCCGCCCATACACGAGCATCAAGATACAAGCAACTATTAGACCGCCATAGGTTTAAGTCAGGCTAAAATCAGTTTTGAGTAAGATCAGCTGCATATAGCCGAGCAATCAGGTGCTCAACTAACGCGGCCAGCTCCATGACAAGTGGATGGGACGAGCAGCACAACTCTGGGGTGCCGTAGCGGATCCAGACGGCTGTATCTCCGACTTCAGAAGCTTCGGCTTGGCAGACGAACACTAGACAGTGGTCCAAAACATTGGCCAATGATGAAAACGCAGGCAGCTCGTTGCTTAATTTTGCTTCCATCAGCACTGCTAGTTGATTGCCCGCACTTATAGCACTCTGTTTCAATCGCAGAAGCTCGCCGACATAGCTTTGCACTTCAAAGTCGAGAATCTCTATAACTCTCTGAGGAGAAAGATTGGCAAAGCAATAGGTAAGAGGCTGATCGCCAGCGTGTAGCCTCTTACAAACACCTTGACAGTACCGACAACGGTCATCCATGTAGCACTAAAGTTTTGATCCTAGTTAGATTTGGTTAGGTTAGATTTGGTTAGGTTAGCACCGACTGTTTCTTCATTTCACTCAACTCCGCCTGAAGCAGTGTCGGCATTTGTCGCGGTGGCAAGAACAAGGTGCAGGCTGCAGCTACATCGCGAATTACATAATCTAAAGACTCACCCGTGCAAACTTTTCGACCCTGCTCGGTATCACAGGTAGTGAGAACAATAAGAGTATCTCTTTCAGCCGCACCCGAAAGAGAAAAGAAGGTTTCTAATTCATAAAGCCTGCGCCCGACAACAGAAAAGCTCACTTTATCAGCCGCTAGATCAGCAATTGGGTCTTGAGCAAGTTGACTGCGAACCGTGCTAATCAAGCTGTCAATTGTCTTGCTTCGGCCAGTACAAACAATCTCAGCCTTGCCGCCCACCGCAGTGGTCAACTCCACGAAAGCTCTGACGGTTTCAGAACAATAGGTCTCAGCGCTAACTAACAAAACACTGCGGTTCCAAAGCTGCATGGCATTCTGCACAACCAAAAGAGGCACAGGGCAAGTGTCAGCCACCCGTTGGCACAGGCTTGTATTGAGATAGCGACGCTGATGAATATTGCGTTGCCTGAATTTCGACTTATGACCCATGATCACGAGGTCGTGATTAGCTGCGCGACGAAGAATTAGATCAATAATGTTGCCTTCATCTATTTCGCAAACCGCCTCAAGTTCACTGTTGGCAATGCGACATTCAAAGGCATGCATAAGAGTCTCAGCTACAGATCTGAGTGTGGTCTCAATCGTCTGATAAGCTGACATATAAGGCCCACTGCCAATAATCCCAGGCAAATCTTGGCCCACAATCTCCCAAACAGATTGACTATCAACAACCGTTTGGGCAGTTAACCGAGCTCCTTTAGACTTAGCAAGCGCCGCAGCCACATCAGCGGCAAAGAGAGCTTCTTGCGAGCCATCTAAAGCCAATAGAAAAGACTTGGCCATAAAAACCTCTACATTTGCTCGCATACACTAACAATTAAAGATCAAAGCCCAGCAATCGTCATCAACCAAAGGGACTAGGATTTGCTTCAGGTCGAAGAGTCAAACTAGAGCCGTATTAGCTAAACTAAGGGAATTTGACAAAATCATTCTGCCGAAGCAGTCAAGTTTGACGAAAATCTGCTGTAATAGATTGTGTCTATCTAATCTAGCCTAGTCTAGCCTTTACTCTCGACCAGATAACGGGGCCTTGAATGAAGAAATTTTCGAGCAAAATGTTGGCGGCAATGGCGGCCATTGGGCTATTTAGCACAATTTCCACTAACTATTCTAACGCTTTAGAACCTATCAAAGCAGCGCCAGCAAATGAGCCACAAGTTCCAGCCAAGACAGAAGCGCCCGACGTTCTGTATGTAGACTATGGTAAATACAAAGGTCAGCCGGCCTCAAGCAAGAGCCGCGAAGGCGCCAAGTATTTCAAACAAAATAATTGCGCTAACTGCCACTCGATCGAAGGCAAAGGCGGTTGTCTGGCCCCTCCGCTAGATGGCATCGGTGGTCGCCGCAGCAAAGTATTTGTCGAATCTCGAATTACCAATGACGAAGCCGCTATGGCACGCTTTCTCAAGATCTACCCCTATGCTGAACTGCTAGAGCATCCGCGCATTCCCCACACGCAAGCTAAAGACATAGCAGCCTATCTGCTTACCCTCAGCGATTTACCCGGCGGCGTCCAAATTACTGGTCACAAAGTGACAAAGAAAACTCCTTTCCACTCGACCGAAGATGCAGCTGATTGCCACAAAGATAGAGTGCCCAAAATTGCCGAAGGCCGTATGCTGCTTAACGATAGAAACTGCCTGGTCTGTCATTCTATACGAAACATGGGCGGCCACTTTGCTCCAGCTTTCGATGGCATCTCTAAACGCCACGAGCGCCATTTCGTTAGCGATCGCATTACAGCCGCCGAATTTTTCAATCAGAGTGGTGACAACGAATATAACGAACGCGGCACAGTTATGCCTCCCTCAGATCTCAATCCTGAGCAAGCAGAGAGCATCACAGATTATCTAATGTCGCTTCCTTAGAGGCGACATTAGTGAAAGCTTTATCGCAATTCAAAGCCCCAGAGCCTAATCTAGCGGTTATTGCTTTTTGCAAGTTTCTCATACCAATATATTGCCGCTACATTGATCACTTCACCTGCCAGTTTAGCGACAACAAAAACGCAGTAGCGGCCTTAAAAAATAAGCGCACCATTATTCTCCTAAACCACGCGGACCGACAAGATCCAAGCGTGGTTGTCTTTCTTGCGAAATATCTACAAGAACAAGTTCACTGTATGGTGGCACGAGAAGTTTTTGACTGGTATCACGGCGTCCTCGGCTGGTTCTTTCAAAAATTTGGTTGCTATTCTGTCAACAGAGGCGCTGGTGACACAACTTCTATCGAAACAACCAAAGCAATTCTCAAACAAGGGAAGCATAAACTAATTGTTTTTCCAGAAGCGGAGATAACTGGTGATGACCATACGGTGCACAATATCAGCACCGCTTTGGTGCATATCCTCTTAGAGATTCAAGAAGAAATTGCGCCCAATCAAACTGTTCTCACCGACTCAGAGCAAACACTCTGGGTCTTACCTATCGGGATTAGCTACAGACTAGAAACAGCCCTAGAGCCAAGCGTGGCTAAAGCCCTGCTTGCAATTGAGCGGCAAGTAGGATTAAAACATGACGGCAGCACTATCGCTAGACGCATAGAAAATGCCACCACAACCGTTCTCAACAGCCTAGCACAGCACTACAATTACCCGGTAACTGAAGGCGACGCAGCCGAAAAAACAAGCCAACTGGCAAATCATATCTGCCAGAGAATTGCTAATTTTATTGGCTGCGAGATTACACATAAGACGCCGGAACAAGTTCTCTACAGTCTGCGCAACGCCGTGGATGAAAGGCTTACAATAAATAAACTTGAGGCCAACCATCAAAAGAAATTGAACAAACACACCCTTAAATTTCATGACGAATTTATCAGCGATCTAAACCGCGTTGAAAACCTCCTGATCTTCCACCGCGTTTTGCTACAGCCAGACTCAACAATACAGCAATGCCGCATTGTTGATTTTCTCGAGACAGAAACAACAGGGCACATTTCTAGCAAAGGCACCCAAGTAGCCTCTGTATTTCTTGGAGAACCAATTGCAGTAACAAATTATTTGACGCACTATAGAGTCAATAAGCACGCTGCTATCACCGAACTGAAAACCTCGATTCACGACCAATTGCAATTAGCGCTAGACAACTCTCAAAGAGCAAATGATTCTCTCCAATCGCGCTCACAAACATGATCTTGCGGATGAGAAGCGACAGACTCAGGACCCTCAATTAATTGACAAATATCAAAAGCAATATCGGCCGCAGAATTAGGTCGCCCAAGTTTTCTAGCGTTACTGCGCATAGTCTCGAGGCGCTCCTCATCTTGCCAAAGCTGCTCAATTTTATATGCCAGCACAGGAAGATTATTGCAACGAATAGCTACCACTTCCTCTACTAGATGGTCAGCGTTGCGCTCTTCTTGGCCCGGAATAGGTTTGATGATTACCGCGACCAGGCCTTTAGCCAAAGCCTCTGATGAAGTAAGACCACCTGGCTTGCCTATAATCAAATCGGAGGCGACCATGTACTCATCCATTTCAGAAGTAAAGCCAATGCTATGAATCACGTGACGACTATTTTGCTTATGAGAGAGTCTCTCCGAAGCAAAGCGAACTTTCTCTAGTAGGGGCGCATTGGCACCGCACGCAACCACGATACTGACTGGTTGATGAAGCTTCCCCAGCTGGTCAAGAATTTGCTCAACTGGACCCATACCTAAACCGCCAGCCGAGACAAATATCGTCGGCAGGTCAGGCGCAAGCTTGTGCTTGAGACGCATTGGCCGCTGCTCTTTTACCTGGGCAAAAATCGGATCGATGGGAATACCAGAAGTGACTATACGGCTGCGTTCAAAGCCAAGCTCAACTAGATGCTCTTTCGTTTCATCGATAGCTACATAATATCGAGAATAGTGGTGGCACAACCAAACTGCGTGCAAATCAAAGTCAGTTATGACAATAGCATGGTGGCAGGAAATCTCTTTGCGACAGAGCAACCATGACACCATATCAGCTGGTAGTGAGTGAGTACAAACAATGGCATCAGGTTTGAAATCTTTGAGCAAGCGCGCAAGCTTAGCAATATTCAAACGCTCAAAAGCCATACCATAGTGCAGCTTATCCCAGTCTCTATCAGCATAGTCGTATGCCATTCCCAGCAAATCTGGAGCATTCGCAACCAAATCAACATAGGTCTGTTGATAGACTTTGCGAAAAGCGGCATTGGCAAAAGTCAAAGAGTCTTCATGCCTGACAAAAACATCAGCATAATGCTGTTTAAAAGCAGCTTCTATTGCTTGAGCAGCGCGAACATGACCCGTACCAATCGAAGTTGATAAGATCAATACCCGCATCTATTTTCACTTGGCCTTTTCAGCAACGGCTCCTGCTTTGGCATGCTTCTTGCGCTGATGCACCGTCGACACCACTTCGACAGAACAAGGGGCGTGATTTACCACAGCGCGAGAGACACTTCCCAGCATATTATGGGGACAGACGTCTCTAGAGTGCACGCCAATCATAATTTTATCGGCAGACCACTCAACAGCAGCTGTAACTATTTCAGCCCATGGCGCGCCGTCACGCACTTCATAATGAACTGATGCGCCGGCAATCGATTCTTCAAGCTTGTGGCGCATGGCTTCGCAATGATGTCGCGCTGCAGCTTTGCGCTTGGCATAAATTTCTGCAGCGGTATGCGCATATTCAGAAATTGACATGTCTGCGTATGAAACACATGAGGGCTCAAGTACAGTGAGAATTTTAAAGTTGGTATCGGCCGGCCATTTTCGACTAATTACTGAACGAATTAGCTCACTAGATGAAGGTGAATCGTCAACTGCAATAATGATCTTCATCGCATAACCTCAAATGTACCGCACTAAAAACGGTTTAAGTAACCATCGCTGCTACCAATTTAAACCTTTTTCAGCGCCGAGGTATCACCCCATAGACTGAATAGAGCGGCAGTAGTCTTGCAACCCTCATGGTTTACTTGTTTACGGGTTTTGAATTGACACTGTGTTCTAGCTCCTTGAGCCACTGCTCATTCCAGCCAGTGAAGGCTGTACAGCGATGGCGCAGAAGGAAATTGAGCTGTCGTTGAATGTTATATTGCACCTCTTTGGTCAAATGAAGACGCAAGTGCTTATCACTAACCCGCTCAGGTGGATAATCGAAGTAAATTGGCTTGCCAACCACTATCAATATCTTTATTGGCAGAGGCAAAGAACTAGTAGTTAACGGAAACCAGGGAAAGCCCGGCGTCAAAGGGAAATAAGGCATGCCAAGAAAACGGGCCAGACCCTCTAGCCGCCCTAAAATAGGATAAATTTCGTCGGCCCCAACCACTGTTATGGGAACAACCGGTGAGCTGGTGGCAATGGCCGCTTTAATAAAACCAGGATCAAAGTCAATAAGACGATAGCGCTGTTTGAACAGCTTGCCAGTGCCCCTTGGGCCTTCAGGATAAAAGAAAACCAGCTCATCATTTTCAAGTAGCTGCTTTGCTACAGCATAACGAGCTGGAACCCCACCCATGCCGGTAATCATATCTTTAATAATTGGAAGCTTAAGCAAACAATCTAATGCCAGGCAACGTATGCGGCGAGGATGGGGATGAAGGTTATAGTTGGCACAATTGGTCATGTAGGCATCAATAGGTAAGCCGCCTGAATGATTGCCCACTAGAACAGCACGACCAGTGGCCGGAATGTTTTCAATACCGACAACTTTAACGTGATAATAGTCATCATAGAAGAAGCGAAAGAATGCCTCCCACTGGGCAAAACTGTCAAGATTAAAGCCAAATTGATCCGGCGGTTGATTCTCATATTGAGAAGCAAACTCGGGCCGAAGTTTAGTCAGCTTGAAAATCGAGTCTCTTAGCATCTGCCTCTTTGGACGACAGGTCTATTGTAGCGCCTATATTCTCAGGCTTGCACATTCAGTAAAAAATTGCATCCTGCCTGCTGTTGATCATTACAAATATCCTCATTAATGCCAGATCAACCTGGGGAGGAACTATATGCCAGCAGACTAGTCCTCTAGGAGGGAGAAAAGCCTTGCCACTCCTTGATATTGTGGCAATCAATTGTTAGCCCTTATATTCAACCCTCTATTCAACAAGTGGATCAATCGAAATGAAAAACGCTATGGCCGAGCTTGTCTCGACAAAAGAAGCTCCAATACTTTCAATTATTGTCGACCTAGGAATCGTTAAGCGCGACAATGAAGCCAAACTTAAACACCTTATGGGCGAAGCGACCAAATTGATTCCTAGTGACGTTTCAACCTCTGATCGCGAAGTACTATTGAAACGCCTTGAGCTAATTTTCTCTGGACTAGAATCAGAAACACACAATGCCAGCGTGGCAATTTTCATCGCCAAAGATTTCGCTAAAGTTGTACCTCTAAACTATAGAGCTAGCGAAAGAATAGTATTGGGCGATATCGCCGCCAGCGAAGTAGCCTATTCTGCCGCTAGCTGTCCGCGTTTTCACATTCTAGTCAGCGGCGGCAATCACGTTCGTCTCTTTGAAGCAGCCGCCGATCAAATTGTTGAAATCAAAGAAAACGAGCAACTGACTCATGTCGGCCACTTGTTGAAATCACACGACCACTCAAATCAGGGCGACGAGCATAAGATTCATGCCGCTGTTGCTGAACTGTGCAAAGGCTTAAATTGGCCAATAGTGCTAATTGGCACAACTCACTTGGGCGATATTTCGCCTCTATCAGAATATGTCATGGCTTCAATTGAAGGAAACTATGAACATGCCAGCACAGCCGAAGTTCTAAAAGTTGCCAAAGAGCAAGTAGAAAAATACAAAACTGAGAAAGCAACCAAAGAATTAGCTGAGATAGAGAAGCTTAGTCACGAGAAGCGCCTTGGTTCTGGCCTGGATGAAATTACACAACTAATCAAAGCGGGTCGAGTTGAAAAGCTCTACCTGGAAGAATCAGAAGCACTAGCAATGCAAGATGGAAAAGAAAATCAAACGACCATAAATGATCAATTGATATCTCTGACATTCCAATTTAATGGCGAAGTAGTATTTCTACCAGCAAACAGCCTGGCAAAATACGACGGAATGGCAGCAGCTCTGCGCTACTAGACTAAAGGCGACAACTCTGCTTTGCAAGCAGAAAAGTCTCAGCAGAAAAACTCAGCAAGAAAGACTCAGTATTTTGGCTCTGCAGCAAACTTACTGAGTCTTTTTGTCACTATGCGAGTTGACAATCAAAACAGAACACTGAGCTTGCGAAGAAACAGAGCGGGCAACGCTGCCAAGAGTAAATTTATTACTTCCTCTATGACCATGGGAGCCAATTACCACAATTTCGGCAGGCCAAGAAGAAGCATAATCGACAATCGAATCGACAACAAAACCCTCTAAAATTTCTTCCATAACCGAAGCATTAGGGAAGAGTTGACGCAGTCTTTCAGCGGCTTGGTGGACAGCTTTCCGTCCTTCCTCCCTGGCCTTGTCCTTTATATCATCAAGCACAGGAGAGGGAAGAAAACTCATATGGCTCCCAACCAATAGTGAATCGACCACATGAACCACAGTAAAGTGCTCAGATTCTGTCCAGCGATGGCGACCAATGAAGTCAACAACATCTGAGGCGAAGGCGCTCTGATCTATAGCAATCAAGATATTCATAGTGACCTCCTAATCGGTCCAGTTAACAATTTAGTGCCAATGAATCAGTTCACAATCAGCTTCTAGCTTCTCTCTAAAATCAGGATGAGCAATTGCAATCAGTGCCTGCATTCTCTCTTTTAGGGTCTTGCCGTAGAGCTGGGCGATACCAAATTCGGTGACCACATAGTGCACATCAGCCCGCGATGTAACAACACCGCTGCCAATGGCTAAATTAGCAACGATTCGAGAAACAGTACCATGCTTTGCTGTAGACGGTAGGGCAATGATAGCCTTGCCGTTCTTAGCCCGTGCGGACCCTCTAATAAAATCAACCTGTCCACCAACCCCACTATAAAGATAATCTCCAATTGAATCAGCTGCAACTTGGCCAGTGACGTCGATTTGCAGGGCCGAATTTATGGCAGTCATTCTATGGTTTTGGGAAATGATAAAGGGGTCGTTTATATAGTCACTGGTCTGGAACTCAAAGAGAGGATTGTCATGAACAAAGTCGTAAAGGCGACGACTACCAATGACAAAACTTACCGCAACTTTGCCCGGTAGAACTGTCTTAGAGTCATTAGTGATTATGCCTTTCTCAATTAAATCAATGACGCCATCTGAAAGCATTTCACTGTGAATGCCAAGATCACGCTTGTCACCAAGCTGCATCAAGATAGCATTGGGTATTGAACCAATGCCGAGCTGCAGAGTCGCGCCATCTTCAATGAGAGAGGCAACGTTGCGACCAATCGCCTCTTCCACCGACGTTGGAGCATCGGCCAATAACTCAGGCAGCTCCCGATCACATTCAACCACATAGTCAAATTTATCTACATGAACAAAGGCACGGCCCAAGGTGCGAGGCATCTGCTTATTGACTTCAGCAATAACTATGCGCGCCTTGCGTCGAGCCGAGATGGTGCAGTCGACAGACACACCATAGCTACAATAGCCATGGGCATCAGGTGGAGAAACTTGAATCATACAGACATCAACCGGCACAATATCGCGCTCAAATAGAGCCGGGATCTCACTCAAGAAAACCGGCATATAGTCTGCTCTTCCTTCATTCACTGACTTGCGCACATTCTCGCCTATGAAGAGCGCATGAACGCGAAAAGACTCACCAAATTCTTTGCGGGCGTATTCAGCTCGCCCCATGGTAAGCAAATGCAAAATAGTAACGTCACGCAAATATGGTGCCCGCGCCAACATTCCTTCAATTAAACTAGCTGGAGCCGCGGCATTTGAATGAATATAGACAGCATCGCCAGAAGTAATTTTCTGAGCAGCTTCAGCTGCAGTGACAATTTTTCGCCGGTATCTCTCTTGCCAGCTGCCAGCAGAAGACGCTGAAGAAGAACAAGTCGAAGCAGAAGAGGAAGATGTCAGTTCGATTTCATCCGTGCTCATTCAATTCTCCCTAGTCATTCTATTTTACTTTGCCCTCAAGGCCTCACAGGCATAATCTCTATCACTTATGATTGACTTGGACCATATGTGTAGCACAAGTGTTACAGGGATCATAAGCTCGCACGAGCGTTTCTAGTTTAGCTTGTATAGCATCTGTCTGCTCTTCCTTAAGACCAGCGACTAGCTGACGAATATCACTTTCAATACGAGCGGTGTTTTGGGCAGAGGGTGTGATCATATCAGCAGCAATTACTTTACCCGAATCATCCAACTCATAATAGTGATAGAGCGTACCGCGCGGACATTCTACTGCGCCGGTCTTGGCACCGGCTCTCTTTTCAAGAGCCGCCGAATGGTGAATGAACCTACTGTTGCTGTCGCCGGGATTATCGGCCAAGATAGTCTCGATAACAACTTTAGCCCGATCAATTGCCTCAACTAGTTCAATAGCCTGGGCCAGGTTGTTCAAGATAGTATTGTGGTCTTTGCTTGCCAACGGGCTCTTTTCGTACAGAGCCAAGGCAGTCGGGCGCAGCCGCTCGGCAAACATTGCCAGACGAGCCAAGGCACCGACCATAAAAGGCTGCCCTGCAAAAGTAGACTGCTTGGCATGACTATAGCGCACTACCTTTTCATTTAAGTAATGACGATACTCATCGACATTGGCTTGAAAATTAGTGCTTGTCTCTATCACTTCGCCAAAATAGCCATACCCATCTTGAGCAGGAATCAAGGCAGAATAGACCGGTACAGCTCCCTGACCAAACGACACATCCAAGCCTGCCAAGAGGCCATATAAGCGCATGGCGTTCTCTTGATTTTCGTCTAGCAATTTATGCATCTCAAGCAGTTGCTCTTTGTCTGGATAGCTCGACAAGCCCCCAACATGCAAGTTAACAGGGTGAAATGGTCTGCCACCAACAATAGTTTGAATGGTTGAACCAAGAGAACGCAGCTGCTTCCATATTTCAAATTCCGCCGGATGTTGCCCAGCTAGAGTCATTAAGTCGCCAACATTCAAAAAGTCAGGCAGAGCCAAAGCGCAAATGTGAGTGGCGTGAGACTCAATAATCATGCCTAAATGCATTAATTCGCGATGCAACAAATCACGTTGATCAGGTACGAAGCCAAATATTCCTTCGATCGACTTGAGAGCCGCCACCACGTGACCGGTAGAGCAGATCGCACACACCCGCGAGGTAATGTGGGCGATTTCATCATATTTATGACCAAGCACAATACGTTCGAAGAAGCGGGCTCCTTCAAAGACATTCAGCTGCACATCGGCGATGACACCATCTTCAAAATTGACAGTGACAGCAGCGTGACCTTCTACGCGACAAATCTCAGTTATCTCTATTGATTTGCGCTCAATATCCATTATTTTTCAACTCCGAACTTTTCCACTCTCACTTTAGTTAGCTGTCTCTAGTTTGCTTTGTTATCCATGCGCTCAAAGAGATGTTCGGGAGCACCGAACGCCTTTAAGCGACTATAGACTTCGTCCACGTCATAGCCTTTCTCTGAAAGGATGATTTTCATTGCTTCAATCTGTGGCTCATCGCACACCCCCCAACAGCCATAGCAAGCAGCTCCGACACTAGGACAGAGTGCTCCACATCCAGCTGCAGTGATTGGCCCCAGACATGGTGCATTTTTCTCAATTAAGACACAGGGGTTTTCTTTCATCTTGCATTCAAGACAGACAGGTTTGCTGGTGATGTAAGGTAATTGTTCGCGCAGCAAGCTTGCTGCCACAGCAAGAAACTGAGTAGCATTGATTGGGCAGCCAGGCAAAGAAACATCAACTTTGACATAGTGCTCAAGTGGCTGAGCCGGCAAAAATGACATGGTTGAATCATTGCCATATACCGCCTGCATCATCGACTTGGCACTGCACTGCTGGCACGATGCCTTTTGCAAGCACCCCGTAGTAGCACAGTTGCCTACCGCCACTAGCCAACGCGAATTAGCGCGGATGTTAATGAGCTTCTCTAAATCGTGATTTTGACTGACGCTACCTTCGACAAAGGTAATATCGACCGGGCCGTCTTCGTTTCTACTTTGAGCAAAAGGAAAACTCTTGATGCGCACATAAGGCAAGAGATGATCAAGATTTTCTAGTATCACAAGCAGTTCGCCAGCACAACCAGTCAATCCCTCAACCGATATAGTCGGTAGTACTTTAGCAACGCTCATATCTGAATTTTCTCGCGCGGATATTCTATAACTTCGTGCATGTTAGCAAGCTCGGTTAGCTGAAAAACTGGTCCTTCCTGACAGGCAAATTTTCCACCGACATAGCAATGGCCGCACTTTCCAATGCCGCACTTCATATGGCGCTCTAAGGAGAGCCATATATTTTCATCAGCAATGCCTAAGCGACGTAAGCGCTCAACGGCAAATCGATACATCACCGGTGGGCCACAAATAGCTACTTGCATATCAGTAGAAAGCTCAGCCAAATCAAGCAAGTCAGTGACTCGCCCTGCTTCAATTTCTAAATTGGCAATGTGGCAAACAGTAACGTCTTCAGCCGCCAAAAACAATTCAAGCTTTTGATTATGACGCAACGCTATCAACTCATCAGCAAAAAGAATCTCATCGCTATGCTTCATGCCATAAATTAGCGTCAAGCGACCATAGTCTCGACGATGCTCAATCAAATACTGCCAGACAGAGCGCAGAGGAGCTACACCAAGACCGCCAGCAATCATGCAGACATTTTTACCTTTGTACAGATCAACTGGAAAGCCATGGCCGTAGGGACCACGCAATCCGACCCAATCACCGGGCTTTAAATTAAAAAGAGCCTTGGTCACTCTTCCTGCCTTGCGAATCAGCAATTGCAGAGCTTCGCCGACACTACCAGAACAGACAGAAATTGGGCTCTCACCGGCTCCGGGTATCCAGATCTCAACGAACTGGCCGGGCAAGCAAGAACGAAAAATCGGATCGATCTGCTCAAATTCGAACAAAAAGTTATCGTAGGCCATCTCAGTTATCTTACTTAGAACAGCCCGGGTAGGAAGATAGGGCGTGCAAGATTTGTTAGAACTATCATTCTGGGCACAGCTATCGGGTCTGCAATTGGACTGTGAATTATTCTCAGGCATCAGCTCTCACCACTTTTAGACGCAGAAGATACTTGCAATGCTTTGACCACCGCCACTATATCGTCAATCCCTGATGGACAAGAAACAGTGCAACGGCCACAGCCAACACAGGTCTTATCGGCATAGCCATCGTCAAAGCCATGTAGTTTATGGCGGTACCAAAATTTTAAGCGATCCACAGGTGTGGGGCGGAAGTTATAGTCACCATTTACCTTAGCAAAACCAGTGAACTGACAGCTATCCCATTCTCGCTTGCGCGAGCCAGAATCATTGTTGAGGCTGGCTATGTCAACTAAATCAAAGCAATAGCAAGTGGGGCAAACAGGGGTACAACTGCCGCAACTAAGACAGCGCTCACCCAGTTCATCCCATAATTTATTGTCCCACTCACCTTCCATGGTCACTTTCAAATTGCTTGAATTGAAACCATTGGTAAATGCAGCAGAGCGCCTCTCCCAGAACTGATGGTTACGCTCGTGATCTTTGTCTGTAGCGCCTGCAAGAATTGGCTGAGCTAAGTCAATAAACTGGTCACCGGCCGGTGTCAAAGCCTCAATAAAATAGTCGCTGTCAATATCAGTAAGAAAAATGTCATAGCCTGACTTGGCACAGTCGCTACCCATTGATTGACAAAAGCAATGCTTATCGGGCATGCAAGAGTGGCCAATAACAAAGCTAGCTTCGCGCTGCCTCATATAATGGCTATCAGCGTGGCCAGAGGAAAATATCTTGTCCATAATGCCCAGACCCGCCAGATCGCAGGGATGGACACCAAAAATTACCTTGAACTCAAGCTCAGGCTCATTCTCATAAATGCCGTCTTTATCGTAAGTTACCAGTGTTTCGCTGGGCGGATAGAAAAATTTCTTCGGCGGCAAAATAGTGCGAATAGCATCAAAAGCAATTTGCTTCGCCGAGGTAACGGCCCGAAAGGCAAAGGACTGCTCTGAAACTTTCACCGCCGCATATACTGTGCCCATTTGCGCCAAAAGGCTAAAAAATTGGTCAAAATCAGATTTAGGAAGGGTGAAACTTTTTTGCACGTTTTTCTCACTACTAGCACTCAAAGGTGTCTCTTAATTAGACCCGATTTGAGTTATTGCAACATCAACCGATCGGTTTAACTTTCGAGGGATGCTACTTTTGCCCCTACATTTTGGCTAAGCCAACTATTCCACTCAGTCAAACCAGTTTTATCTTTAGATGAAACAACGAATGTTTCTACGCCTTCATTGAGAACGCGAATATTGGCGATAGCTCGCTCTATGTCAAAATCGACATAGGGTAAGAGGTCGCACTTAGTGAATACCACAGCATCACAGCTACGGAAAATTACTGGATACTTAATGGGCTTGTCATCACCCTCTGTCACTGAAAGCAAAACAACTCGCTTGTGCTCACCGAGCTTGAAATCAGCGGGGCAGACAAGGTTTCCAACATTTTCAATTAACAGCAGCTCGACCCCGGCCAAAGGCTCTGTGTGCAAGAATCGCGCCACCATCTGGGCATCGAGGTGACAACTGCGACCGGTGCAAATCTGAAAGACTGCGGCGCCCGCACGGCGCAACCTTTCGGCATCTAGATTACCGACCATGTCCCCTTCCAGCACAAAAATATTATGCTTTGGCGCCAGGGCGGCCACCGTGCACTCGAGCAGACTAGTCTTGCCTGCCCCAGGGGCACTCATGATATTTACAGCAGTAAGATTGAGTTCGTCGAAATGCTCTCTGTTATGTTCCGCCAGGTCGTCATTGCCGGCAAGAATTCGCTCAAGCATGTGTTCGTCAGAAGAATCGTGCATTTTTACAGTTCACCAAATAGTTCTATTCATCGCAGAGTAATACCGATTACATCTAGTTCTTCCCCACTTATTAGTTGGCCAACACCATTGCCACACCGAGGACAACGAAAAGACGAGGTAATATCAGGGTTGTAAGTACGAGAGCATCCTCTGCAAGTAGCCCGGGCGGCTATCACTTCAGCCTCTAACTGACAATTAGAACACCCAGCGTACATGGACCGAATATTGTCGAAGGCAAATTTTAGAGAATCGATATCGACATTGCGAAACTGACCAATGATTACATGAATGGCAGTAACCGTATCGGTGTGCGCAGTGCTAGCAAGCTTTTTACAGGCAATCCGAAGAATTGACTGAGCAACCGAGGCCTCATGCATTCTTTGTCACTTCCAGGGTAGAAATAACTAAGCGCGAAAGACTATTAGCTATAGAAGGGAGGCACTCCTCCAAAGTTGGTGAAAGCTGCGCGGCCCAATCTACATCACTAACCTCAACACCAAAAAGAATAATTTGCTTCGGTAGAGCGATTCTTCCGTTTGTCAGAATCAATTCATCAACTAAGGAAAGTCCATGGCTAGATGGACACTTCAATGGAGCGGCCCAACTTCCGCTAGCCATTACACTCAAATCAGTAATTGAAATATTGCCAGCCACAGTACCACTTTTAGTCGCGTCAACAATAACTGCTGAGTAATGACCAGCAAGGCAATCACCCAGCAAATTTGTAAAGGTACCAAGGTCAAAGCGACAGACCCGGGCTAGGATATCTGGAGCCAGGGCATCACAGACCCGCTGGGCAATACCATCATCGCCTCTCAAAGAATTGCCAATTGTAACCAATGCTAGACCGCCCGACTCGGCCGCCGCAGAATGCATACAAACTCTATTGGTGGATGATTTCACGCGCTTGGGCGCTGGTCTACTTTGCATAATTTTGACTCTCTTGGCAGTACTTAATCCTGTCACAAATCCAAAGCTGGCGAATCATCCCTTTGGATAGTCTTAGGAAAATTGGCTACAGATAAGAAAAAACCGGCTCATCCAGCCAGCGGGCAGAGAATAAGATTCTTTCGGTGTATACAAAACAATTGTGCCAAAATCTCTTGACCCGGCTCGATGCGAGCTTCGGTTATTAGATACGAGGGCAGATCTACGTCATCTACTTTAATCAAGTATCCACCCGGAACCGCCTCGATAATGCAACAGACAAGCTCCTGGTTCCGCCGCAGACGTCTCCAGGCGGCGCCATTTCCGCTCCCCGGTCCGCTTCCGGCTCCACTTCCACCGCCAACGCCAGAGCCTCCCGCAGCGGCTTTAAGCTGTTGATATTGCAAAATGGAAGAAACACTCTTGCGCTTTGGCTCTAGCATAATAACGAGCTCCAGATAGCGACGTGCACTATCAACCCTTATACCCAACCAAACTAAATTATTTACCCGGCACAAGGTGCTGCGCTGGCTGAACTAAGCGCAACTTAGCCGACCTAACATCAATCAAAAGAGTGATGAACCTCTGAAAAAGTGGTTAGACAAGGTCGCAAAACCACTAGGTCGATACCGAAGAAGCTACATCTATGCTACTTTCTACAACTACAAAGAGAAAATAACTACTCCGAGTACACCTAATGGCGGCGAGCCAACTGCTGGTCTATGCGTGCAAAAAGAAAGTAAAAGAGACAACAAAAAAGAAATTCAGCCTTACGAGAACCTTCTTCGGCTTGGCTTAATAGCTTTCTGGCTCAGTCTAATTTTCACCGGTTTATTTGGCTTTGCCCAAATAGAAAAAATTCCATATAGCCGCTTTCTCACCGAACTGAACAATAACAAGCTCTCTGAGATTTACGTATCGCCGGAAGAAATTAAAGGCACATTAAAAGCAGCGGACAACAAATTTAAGACCTTTCGCACAGTGCGAATTGATGATCCACAACTTGCTGCAAAATTGGCACAACACTCGGAAGTATTCCAAGGAGTACCGGAAGATCTTGTTTGGAAATCATTGGCTTCTTGGTGTGTTCCGATTATCATCCTCTTTGGTATAAGCTCACTAATTGCCCAAAAGATTGCCAATAGTGATTCGGGCATTCCCGGGCTTGGCATGCGCAATATTGTAAAAAGTGGCGCGAAAACTTATATGGAAAGCGATGTCAAAACAACGTTTAAAGACGTCGCTGGAGTTGATGAAGCAAAAGATGATCTGCAGGAAGTAATTGGTTTTCTCAAAGAACCAGAGCGCTACAACCGCCTTGGCGGCCACCTGCCAAAGGGAATATTACTGGTCGGGCCACCGGGGACAGGCAAAACGTTGCTGGCTAAAGCTGTAGCTGGCGAGGCAGCCGTGCCATTCTTCTCTATCAGTGGCTCTGAATTTGTTGAAATGTTTGTTGGAGTTGGGGCCGCTCGCGTACGCGATCTATTTACTCAAGCACAAAGCAGCGCTCCTTGCATTATCTTCATTGATGAATTAGATGCCTTGGGTCGCTCAAGAGGGCTTAACCCCATGGGCGGCCATGACGAAAAAGAACAGACGCTAAATCAATTGTTGGTCGAAATGGATGGCTTCGATCCTCGCCAGGGTGTAATTCTTTTAGCAGCCACAAACAGACCTGAAATTCTAGACCAGGCACTCTTGCGCGCTGGCCGTTTTGATCGTCACATTGTGGTCGATCGCCCTGATAAACTTGGCCGAGAACAAATTCTCACCGTACACCTGCGCAAAGTAACTTGTATACAGACCGACGTGGTGGAGCAAATGGCGGCAGCCACCACCGGCTTCACTGGTGCCGATCTAGCAAATCTAGTTAACGAAGCAGTCCTGGGTGCCACCAAACGTGGTGCCATGACGACCGAACTTTGCGATTTCAATACAGCACTAGAGCGCATCATCGCCGGCCCTGAGAAGAAAAATAGGTTGCTGGCAGCCAAGGATCGCGAGATTGTGGCCCATCACGAAATTGGCCATGCACTGGTTTCTCTAGCATTGCCGGGCAGCGATCCAATTCAGAAAGTGTCTATTATTCCTCGAGGAGTTGGCGCCCTCGGCTACACAATGCAACGCCCCACAGAAGACCGTTTTCTCATGTCCAGAAGCGAATTAGAAAACAAATTAGCAGTGCTATTAGGCGGCAGAGCAGCTGAAATGCTTACCTTCGAAGATATTTCAACAGGAGCAGCTGACGACTTAGCGAAAGCGACAGAGATCGCTCGCAGTATGGTGACACGATATGGCATGAACAAATCACTTGGACCTGTTACCTACGAAGGCGAAACCCAGGCTTTTCTAAATGGCTACAAGCCCTCCGACATGGATGGGAGAAAGTTTAGCGAAGAAACCGCCCGTGAAATCGATTGCGCCATTCGAGAGCTTGTCAATACCGCCCTGCAAAAGGCACTGGCAATATTGACCGAGCGTAGGGCAAACCTGGAAGCCGCAGCAAAGCTGCTACTAAACAAAGAGAACCTTACTCAGCAAGAACTAATGGCGGTGGCGGAGCCTGCAATCGAAAGACTGAGTGAGAGCAAATAAAGGATTAATGATTGGCTAGAAGAGCTATAGCATTGCCTCTGCAGTTGATACCAGCAGAAATTAGCCTAGCGGGGAAAATTCTTTTCGAATACAAGGCTCTTTTGGGAATATAGGCAGTCAAAGTGATTACAAATACTAGGTAGGCCTCCAAAACAACACACCGGTGTGCCTGTGGCAAAAACTGCAAGAAGTAACAAAATTCTGCTCTGCGTCTCCAACACCGGTGGTGGGCATCGCAGTGCAGCAACAGCAATTGAAAATGCCATACACGAACTGCTCAGCTCAAAATCAGCAACCGCAGACAAGGTGGTTTATGAAGTCGTAATTGTCGATGTTGTTGAGAACAGTAGTCCGCTGCATGGTGTATTTGTTGCCATTTACAATTTCCTCCTACGTTATGATCAAGGCTGGATGAAGTACTACTTCGCACTAATCGAAACCTTCAAACCAGACAACTCAAAGATTGGCTATTGGCTTGCCTCTGGTTACTTAAACAAACTACTGCATAGCATTAGACCCGCAGTCGTGGTCTCAATTCATCCCATGGCCAATCACTATCTAGCCAAAGCGCTGGCTGACGCAAAACTCCCCAACCAGCCTGAGCTAATTTTGGACGTAATCGATCCAAATGCACAATTGTGGATTGGCTGGGCATGCCGTGATGCAAAAGTTACTATCGTAGCTAACGAACTAGCGCAAAAGCGCTTGGTGTCTCTGGGCATAGATGCAGACAAAATAGTAACTATCGGCATGCCAGTCGATCCAGTCTTCTTGCGTCCAGCAGAAACTAGTCGAGAAAAATTCCTCAAAGAGCTAGGGCTGGAGCCAGATAAAGTAACTATATGCTTAACAGCGGGCTGGGCTGGTGGTGGCAACTTTATCAAAATCTACAGTGCCCTAACAAGCGTAAGCAAGCCTGTGCAAATGATAGTAATTTGCGGCAACAACGAAAAGCTATATCAGAAGATCAAAAAGATCGCCCAGACTATGCCGTTCAAAACGACAGTAGAGAGGGAGCTGCCATCATTGTCTGACGCCATGAGCGCTTGTGACTTGCTGGTAACAAAGGCAGGTGGACTTACCACTTTTGAAGCAATAGCTCGACGCCTACCGATGGCAATTGATATGCTGACGGAACCGATGCCGCAAGAAGGCGGCACAGCCAAGATTTTAATTGAGGCTGGATTAGCTAAACCAATCAATCAACCATCTGACCTAGTCACAATCATAGAGGCACTTGAGCACATTGATAACAGAGCCAACTTACCCCTTCCCAAGAAAAACAATCTAGACCGCACCCATGCAGTATATGAAATCGCAAAAATTATTCTAGAAAATTGCCACAGTGAACCTGAGCCAAAACAGTCCCGTTAAGATATTATTGTCACTTTGCTTTGGCAGAACTATCAATTCAGAATTTTCAAGGGAAAGACAACTGAAACATGAGTGCTCTAATCGACTGTTTGATTATTGTGGGAGGCACAACAGTACTCTCGCTAGCCGGAGTACTCATTGTGCGCAAACGCGCATCAAGATAAGTTCTTGAAGCCTCTCATGAAGTCGGTGGCTATTTGCTAGCAATCATTGGCACACTTTATGCAATCTTAGTTGGCTTGATTGTAGTCAATGCCGAAACCAAGGTGGATACTGCAAGCGACAAGGCCGTAATTGAAGCAAATAAGCTAAGCAACATTTATCACGCCAGCCTACGATTTGAACCGGAGACTAGGCACAAAATACGCGAGGACCTTTACAACTACGCCACAACCGCAGTTAATCAAGACTGGGAAAAAGTAGAGAGCGGAGTTGAAAAGGAGGGCACAGTAGCGCCCTACCAGCACCTCTGGAAAGACATTGTTGGCTACACTCCTCGCAACGAAAGTGAACAAGAGTGCTATGCCCTCATGCTGCAAGACCTAGAGGAACTCTCGGAAGCACGCAAATATCGCATGGTGGCAGCCAAAAGCAAACTTTCACCAATACTATGGGCTGTGCTCATTGCTGGCGGAACTATGATTGTGCTTTTCACTTATTTCTTCTTCGTAGAAAATCTATTTTCACAGCTATTGATGACAGCCAGTGTGGTTATCTTCCTTTCGATGAATGTCTATCTAATCTACATTTGCCAAAACCCATATCGCCCGGAACTGGGAGCAAAAGAGGCGGGCTTTGGCTTCAGCTTTAATCCGAAATGGTTTAAAGACGAACCAGAACAAGCAACGAAGAAAGAAGTGAAGACCGAAACCGAAACGAAACAGGACCAAACAAAGTGAAACATTCCATATCATTGGCACTAGTGCTAGCTGCCATCGGCTGCCAGAGCGCCCTTTCTCAACCAATGAGTCAGGGAAGCTACACTACACAGCAATCTCCGAGCAACAGTTATGGACGCGGGCAAGCTGCACAACAAACTGGTGACAATTTTGAACAGCGGCTAGCAAATATAGACGCCATGATCAAAGAACAAATGGTTACCTGCAATGTGCCTGGATACTCCATCGGCATCATAAAATCGGGTCAGGTAGTTTTTCAAAAGTGCTATGGCTTTGCAGATATCGAGCGACGCACACCAGTCACTAATGACACCATATTTGGTTTAGCTTCAGTGACAAAAACATTTACGGGCCTGACATTATTGTCGCTTGTAGACAAAGGTCTTGTTAATCTAGACGACCCCCTAGAGAAATATGTAGACGGGCTGACTAAGCCGTACAAGAGCCTCACGGTGCGCCAACTTTCGTCTATGGCAGCAGGGGTACCAGAAAAAGTAAATCCAGAAGTAGACTGGAAAGATCAACTAGATATTTTGGTTCATCAACCACTGGTATCAGAACCAGGCTCACAATATCTCTACTCGAATTACAGCTATCGATTGGTCGGCTCAATCATAGCTAAGGCATCCGGCAAACCATACTTAGAAATGGTTGGTCAAACCATCTTGGCACCACTGCAGATGCGAAATACCGCCACCACAGAAATGCTTCAACCAACGGGCCTCGTGGCGCAAGGCTATGGGTTGAATAAAGCTGGGCGGCTGGTGCCAGTAGAGTATAAGAGCCCAGCTATTTCTTTCGCGGCGGGCATGCTAGCGAGCAACTGCAATGACATGATCAAATACGCCCTCGGCTTAATGTCACGCCGCATGCTCTCTGAAAAAGGCTATCGGACACTATGGTACGACCGTCCCGCTCTGACAACCGGCCAGCCAAACCCCTGGGCCTTTGGCTGGAAAGCTGGCCCCAACCCAAGTCTAGGCGGGCAGCACCAAGTCTTCTGGGGTGGTGCCACTCAAGGTGTAGGATCAATAATCATCATCCTGCCCGAGAGTAATTGCGCAGTGGTAGCCCTGAGCAGCTTGCGCACCCCAGAAGTTCACCAGATCGGAAAAACTGCTATGCGCATGGCCTTCGGCGACGCCTCAGCAAAGACACAAGAAGAAGCGCCGCCGGCAGAATCAAACGGAAGCGACTAGTTGCCCTCCTAAAATAAAAATACAAGCTGTAATTTTCTATTGCTATGTCGCTGAGACAAATGCATGTTGTTGCGAACTGAGAAATTTTCTGTTTGCACTTTTTGCGGCTCATGCTATAGTGAAAAAACGTTCGCCACCAAAAGGTATTCAATCGTGATCTGGTCTCTACAGCATCAAAGCCTCAACGGAAGCCAATTTAATTGGCTCAATCCGCTGCGTCATGGCTTCGCTGTACAGAATCAAGAGGATCACGTTCATGTTGTCTTACAAAATCCCAACCCGTCAAACCCGCGTATCTAATTGTCCTTCGGGGATTAGTTCACTGGCAGAACGTGGGCTTTGGGAGCTCAATGTACGAGGTTCGATTCCTCGATCTCCGATTGTTTATTGTGCTATAGCTCAGTTGGCAGAGCGACCGCCTGTTAAGCGGTTGGTCCCTGGTTCGAGCCCAGGTAGCACAGAAATATTCTGCGCCGCGAGCAGCCGCGCAGAAATACTCCGCGGTCGTCTAACTGGCAGGACAGCGCCCTTTGAAGGCGCGAATCTTGGTTCGAATCCCAGCTGCGGAAAATTGTGGCTATGGTCTAGCAGTCTAAGACTCTGGGTTGTGAACTCGGAAACGTGGGCGCGAATCCCACTAGCCACCCCATCCGGGATTAGGAAAATTGGTAAATCCGCCCGCCTTAGAAGCGGTTTTTTCTCAGTTCGAGTCTGAGATCCCGGACCACGCGAGAATCGGTTAATTGGTAAACCAACTGATTCCAAATCAGTGACTGAGCGTTCGAATCGTTCTTCTCGCGCCATTGCCATCGTAGTGATTGTGGTCAACACGTGCCGTTGAAGGCGGCGAGAAACTGGCTCGAAACCAGTCGATGGCGCCATTTAGTTTAAATGAGGAGGAGGACCGGAGGCCTAGTCAGATTTTCAATTCAAAAATCTAACAGCGGGACCTTGTTAGAATTTCAATCCAAAAATCTAACAGCGGGACCTTGTTAGAATTTCAATCCGATAATCTAACATCGGAACTTAGTTAGAATTTCAATCCGAAAATCTAACATCCGAACCTAGTTAGAATTTCAATCCGAAATTCTAACATCGGAACCTAGTTAGAATTTCAATCCGAAAATCTAACATCGGAACCTATTTAGAATTTCAATCCGAAAATCTAACATCGGAACCTATTTAGAATTTCAATCCGAAAATCTAACATCGGAACCTATTTAGAATTTCAATCCGAAAATCTAACATCGGAACCTAGTTAGAATTTCAATCCGATAATCTAACATCGGAACCTAGTTAGAATTTCAATCCGAAAATCTAACATCGGAACCTAGTTAGAATT
>JBIPOV010000046.1:0-50174 GCA_044378815.1 Obscuribacteraceae bacterium (SeqCode)
ACAGCGGACTCGTTAGAATTTCTAGCCTAAAATCTAACAGCGGACTCGTTAGAATTTCTAGCCTAAAATCTAACAGCGGACTCGTTAGAATTTCTAGCCTAAAATCTAACAGCGGACTCGTTAGAATCTGGGGTGACCCCATCGACTCTGCATTCTTGTTGGCCTCTGCCGAAATTCCGTTACTTTTAAGGTATCTATTGAAACCAGTAGAAATGGTCCTAGCGTCTGCTAATCAACCACAGTAACCTTGACATTGGGGTAGGCCTTCATTGCTTTACTGTAGTCTTTCCCCAATTCTCCTGGAATCTTCAGATCAATCTTCAAGTCTCTACGCATAGTCGTAAATCTCGAAAGGTTCTTTTCTGAAAGCCCCTGGCAGCGCCAGATGCGAAGTTCCTCTACATTAGGACAGCTATTGATAGCATTTAGAAGTTCATCATCAACAAAGCAATCATTGAGTTCAACGAATACCAGTTTTTGGCATCTGCGCAAGGCCGTCAATGCTGCCGGTGAAAGCGAATCGTTACAGGTTCTCAGAATCAGTGATCTTAGCTTGGTTGTGTTGTCGAATCTCTCAATTAACTCGCTAACGTCATTAAAGTGCTTGAGTCGCAAGATAAGAACACGGTTTACAAAAGAATATTTCTTTAACACTTCACCACTGATCTCAGAACCGTAGCAGGAAAAGAACAGCAGATCTGGACCCTGATCAATTGACCTTAGCCCCTGATCCGTGAGCAGTACTTTTTCAAGATCAACAAATCTTAAGCGCTTCCATGACTTGAGGGACTGGATAATCTCGTCACCACATACCTTTTCCACATCTCCATGCACTAAGCGTATGCCGCTAAGAACTGTCTCTCCAAAGCGCTCTAAGACCTCTGGCTTTTGCCAGATTAGTAGGTCCTCTGCGTGATCCAGGCTCAGAATTACAGCTTCACTGGAAGGAACGACAACCCTACCTTGCGCGACTACGCTGCGTTCAGAGTATTTGAATTCAGTGTTTCTCTCCGTAATTGGCGTAAATCGGAATTCACCAATTCGGAAAGGCGGGCAGTTAATAGTTGCGGTTCTTGAATGATTACTGGTGCTTTCGATTGTTCCCTTCGACTTGAGGTAGCGTTCCAGCTCTTTCACCTGCTGTTCCGACGGCTTGGTTTGCTCGTCCCCTTCTTTGTTTTCATTTGTCGTAAAAGCACTGCCGGATTTGACGACACTTTCATTTTCTACTCTTTGGACAAGATGGTTCGTATTTGGCTCTTGCCGATGGGTTTGGAGAATCGCTATGGTTGTGACTAGTGCAGCAGCGCTGATTATGCTCAGTGCGAAGATAACGGTTAACCGAATCTTTCCAGGGGCTTTATATGCCGGCGTCGGAACTGTCTGCGTGACTTCTTCTGGCAATTTCTCGAAGCCGATGGATTTAACAGTTCTGGAGATAGGTTTGTTTGCAATGGCTCGCTCTAGCTCCTCCTGTACTTGTTTCATTGTCTGATAGCGTCGGTCTTTGTTCTTCTCAAGTAGTCTGGCTACCAGGCTCTCCAGTTCGGCGGAATAGTTTAAACCACTTGTTTCGCTTAGGGTTGGAGGTTCATGCTGCAAATGCATCATCACCGTTTCTATTGCAGAATTGCCTTCAAATGGTGGTCTTCCGCATAGGGCTTCGAATAAAGCACAGCCGAAGCTGTATATGTCGGCTCGGCAATCCAGTATGTCTCCGACACATTGCTCAGGGCTCATGTAATAGGGAGTGCCAAAAACTTGTCCTGTAGCGGTTAAGCGCTGTCTTTCTAGTCCAGTCAAATTCAAAACTTTAGTGATGCCGAAATCTAACAGCATTGCGTGGTATTTAACGCTTGAGTACCCAGTTTGATTTGCAGTTAGCTTTGATTCAATGAGCATAATATTGCTCGGCTTTACGTCGCGATGAATTACACCTTTACTGTGAGCATGCTGAAGTGCCGATGCTACTTGGATGAAAATATTCAAAAGGGTATTCAAATCAGGAGCTTGTTGTCGCTTGATCAAATCGCGCAAAGAGAGTCCATCTAAAACCTCCATTACGTAGTATGGAATGCCAGTTTTGTCCACACCCATATTGAAAATTTTCACTATGTTGTCATGACTAAACTTGCTGATGGCTTTGCCTTCAGCTTCAAATCGGTTCCAATTCTCTTCTGTAATAAGCTTGGGGGCTAACATCTTCAAGGCAAAGTCTTTGCCAAGAATTATGTGCTCTGCCCGGTACACATTACCCATACCCCCGCTGCCCAGTAGTCCTTTGATGCGGTAAGAATCACCAACGATAATATCTTGCGCCAACATTAAGTGAATGGCATCATCTTCGTTAGATTGAGATAAATCGGCTGGCATGTTTTTTTGATTCGTCCGCTAAATACGATAGTTTTACCACCCATGAACAATTTGAGGTGACCAATCAAATAATCTAACAACTTTCTCGTTAGATTTTTTATCCAAAATTCTAACCATAATCAATTGAACCTTTCGCCTCCATACAGCGTCATTAAGAATACACGCTGTTTATGAGGTGCAATCATGAGCTGTCATGGCGATATTCTAAAATTCATCTCGACCCTCCCCGCAAATGCATGGTTTTCCACTCAACAAGTACTCAATCTTGGTACGAGAGAGGCTATAGACCAGGCTCTATATAGACTGGTCAAGTGCGGCTATCTAACCCGCATCGCCTGGGGTCTTTTCACCTTGGGAACAAACAAGCAAAACTTTGAACCACTGGCGGTGGCAGACTTTAAAGCGCAAGTATTCAAAAAGAAAGTTGCTATTCACGGCCTCGATATAGCTAGAAAGCTTGGCCTGATTGATGCGGCAAAAGACGAGCAGCTATTCAGCGTGCATGGCGTCAGCAGTGCATTCCAATCTATGAAGCGAGAAATCTCACTAAAGAGCTACTCCCCAAGAAAAATTGCTCTCGGCGATTCACCAATAGGCGAAGTCATAAGCGCACTCTGGTTTCTCGGTGAGAAGAATTGTGATAACGCTGCCGTGGCCAAAGCCTTGAACACTCTCAACCATGAATGCATCCAAGCACTGACACAATCGGCCCATCTAATGCCAGGCTGGTTGACAAGGAAAGTTCGCTTCAATATCGATTATCAGCAGTGGCACTGGCGCACAAAATGAATGAACAAAATTATCTGGCTACCGGGCCTGAGCTAGAAGCAAGCTACTTTCCTGCAGAATAACGCAGCAAAGCAAAGTCACCTTCACTATCGACAGTCTTAATGCCTGCAATGTCTTTGAACAAAGGCATGTTCTTTACTTTCACTAGAATGTAGGCCTGAGGCACTTGCTTCAACCTGATAGTGAGCAAATCAAAATTGGTGATGTTCTCCACTTGCTTGCGAGCGTAGAACGGCACTCCGGGCTTGCGCATATCAAAGACAATGAGCGGGTCAGCAGATTGACCGGCAAAGTTAGCAAATTTAGGCAGCGGCCCTTCCCACTTTTGGGAGAGCACTGGCAAGATATGACCAGTATGCACCACTAGCAAAAATGCCGTCCCCACAGTCATGATCGTCAAGCCCACTAGCTGCTGACGAAGTTTAAATGCGAGTATGGTAACCAAGACAACCACAGCCTGGGCTGAGCCGTAAGCTGAAATCAAAGCAATCAAACCTTCTGGGGCATCCCGCAGCCGAGCAGCAACTATTGGTGCAACCAAACTGGCAGCAGCGTATACCAACATCACAACAATTAACGGCAAGGCTAGGCGCTTGAAAGCCGCTTGCCGATTCAAGCAACGCTCAAACTCACAGCCAACAAGAATAGCCAAAGCGGGAAAGGCCGGCAGAGTGTAGGGAAGTAATTTGGACACAGAGGCACTAAAGAATACAAGGGTGATTGTCGCCCACAAAATACAGTAAAGTGCCAGGCGGCCACTAACATCGAGAGCTTCAATATAATCGCGAGAGCGTATTAACAATACACGCAGATTGGCTGGCAATAAAGCGATTCCTGGCCCAGATACCTCGGATGAACTGGACGTCGCTGCTATAGCACCAGTACTTTTTGCACCACGCAGAGCAATGTAATAGCCGGCCAATGTGGCAACCATAGCTTGGGGCAAATAGACTGTCCATGGGAAAAATCCGCCAAGCATAGCGAGCAAATGATAATAAACCGGCTGCTTATGGGCATCTACAACAGCAGTGAAGCGCTGGAAGTTTTCTCTGATGATAAATTCCTGAAAATAGGCCCCCTTGGTAATGTAGATTTCAGTGACAAACCAGGGCAAGGCAATGGCCGCTACTATCAAAGCGCCAATCAGGGGCTGATAAGACTTAAATGCCGACCAGAGGTCACCTCTTAACGTGTGCCAAGCAAGCAAAATAGCCACGGGTAAAACCAGGCCAACCGGGCCTTTAGTCATCACGGCCAAGCCAATCAAAACATAGCCTAAATATAGTGCACCTCGACGCTTAAACTTAGACTGGCTAGCATGAAAGAAAGCTAACTGGGTACCGGCGCCAAACAACGATAGCGGCATGTCAGTAATGGCTTCGCGGGCGGTAAAAACAAATAAAGGAGCGCTCGCCAGAGTTAAAGAGCCAAATATGGCAGCCCGTAGGGATATGTAGCGAGCCATCGATAGATACGTGATAGCTACCAACACAACAGCACAGGCGGCGCCGAAGAAGCGGGCGGCAAATTCGTTAACACCAAATATTTGATAACAACCAGCCATGGCCCAGATGCAGAGGGGCGGTTTGGTAAATCGCACGACATAGTTGAGCAAGGTAGTGATGTACTCGCCAGTGACAATCATCTCGCGAGCTGGTTCGGCGTATAGAGCTTCATCAGGGTTAAAGAGAGGCAGATTACCCAGACCATTGAAATAGACGAAGGCGGCAATCGCTGTCACAACAAGAAGACCGAGCAAAACGCCAGGACTGCGCGGTGATTGGTCTTGATTCTGCCCGTTAGCTTTTTCTACTTGAATATCAGATGCCATATATCTCTTCGCTTCAACTTGCAGCATTATAGTTACAGCTTGCGCTTGACAACTCAAAGCGTAAAGAGCCATCTCCCCGGAAAGCCGCTGGGGCACGCTCATATTAAGAAGAACGTTAACTATGCTTACTAATCAAACAGCAACCCCAAGAATATGTGAAGCTATGGTAATGTCAGATGCTTGTTCCCTTACGGGCTCTAGCATTCAGATCGAAAACGATCCTGACCACGGATAAAAAAAGAGATTACAAAGAAGGTCAAAACAATGGAAGTTTCTCACCGGCTCAAATCTATTCCTCCCTACGTCTTTGCCGAAATGGACAAGAAGCGCCTCGCCGCTATTGCATCGGGAGTCGACGTTATCAATTTGGGTATTGGTGATCCTGACCAACCAACACCACGACACATTGTCGATGCTATGCACGAAGCTCTAGAAAAGCCAATCAACCATCACTATCCACCCTTTGGCGGCACCAAAGAATACAAAACTGCTGCCTGCGCCTGGATGAAAAAACGCTTTGGCGTTGATGTTGACCCAGCCACAGAAATCACTTCGATGATCGGCACCAAAGAAGGCTTGCATAACACTATTATGGCCTTCGTCGACAAGGGCGATATCAATATTATTCCAGACCCAGCCTATCCGGTTTATCGCACATCAACCATTTTGGCTGGCGGCGAGCCATACTTCATGCCACTCACACCGGCAAACAATTTCATTCCTGACTTAGATGCGATACCAGAGGCGGTGCTCAAAAAAGCCAAGCTTTTGATGTTCAACTATCCAAACAATCCTACTGGTGCAGTTGCCGACTTGGCCTTCTTCGAGAAAGCTGTAGCCTTCTGCAAGAAGCATAATATTTTGCTTTGCCATGACCAAGCTTATTCGGAAATGACATATGACGGATTCAAAGCTCCATCAATTCTGCAAGTCAAAGGCGCTAAAGATATCGCCATTGAACTGCATTCGTTGTCGAAGAGCTACAACATGACCGGCTGGAGAATTGGATTTGCCGTAGGTAATGCTGAAGCCATTGCCGCCATCGCCAAAATCAAATCAAATATCGACACCGATATCTTCAGAGCGATTCAATTTGCAGCCATCGCCGGATTTGAAGGTCCAACCGACCATATTCAATTCTGCAATAGCCTTTATGTTGAAAGGCGCGATTTAGCCGTAGAAAGGCTCAATCAGCTAGGCTGGAACCTTCAACCAATCAAAGGCACATTCTACATTTGGCTACCAACGCCAGCGGGAATGTCCTCAGCTGATTTCAGTACTGTTATGCTGGAGAAGGCTGGTATTGTGGTTCCTCCTGGCACGGCCTACGGACCGCACGGAGAAGGTTTTGTGCGCATCGCTTTGAGTGTAGACAAGGCTCGCCTTGCCGAAGCATTCGATAGAATGGCTAAGCACTCAATCACTTACGACATGGCTAAATCCACAGTCTAAGTAATTCCCATAGCAAGCGCAGAACGTAGGTACCTCCTTCATTAATGCACAAAGAAAAGCACTACGCCGCGAAATCAATTCAAATATTGCCTGGCAATCCAACGGCTACGGCGATTCACCAGATCCTTACTTGGGCCCTGGAGAATCTCGACAAGCAAGTTGAAGTGATTTGGCCGTCTGCTACCAAAGGCTCCGAATACAAGCTCACCGCCCATGCTGATCCCATGGGCGGTGACCCGCAATGGAAGCTGATAGCTTCCAACGCTGGCCAAGGCTCTCTCCTTTGGGAATTTACAAGTTGCGATTCTCTACTTGTCTTCAATCGCATCGAAGCCTCACTTAATGATCGCGAAGGCAATCAGCACGCTAACACGCAGGCTGTCACCCAAGAAGAACAAGCGGAAGAGAAGGCGTTCTTCTATATTCCTGAAGCTCTGACAAAGCAAAGAGCAACTATTCCAATACCTCTGGTGGGTGGCGACAATTCGCTCAACAGATCAGGAACTGTACTCAATGGCGATCTTGCCTTTGTACAAATCGGCGCTTTACTGCAATCTATTGCTCTTGCCAAAATGACTGGCCGCTTAGAAATACAAAGCGACCTTGGTGCCGCTGAAGTGTTTTTCATTGACGGCCAGCCCATTCACGCCACTAGCCCAGCAGCCAAAGGCTCTGAGTGCATCTATGAGTTAATCACCTGGAAAGATGGCCGCTTCTTCTTCCAGCCCAAGGTGATGACAAAACACAAAACAATTACTGAACCCCTTGATTCGCTGATCATTCAAGGCGCACAAATATTCGACAAACAGAATTTCCTCAAAAACAGTGGCTTCAAGTTCGATGCTGTGATGGTCAAGACTCAGCGCATTGTTGACGAAGGCGAACTGCGCAAATTACTAAAACCAGCTATACCTGTAGATTTCGTTGCCCAAAGGCGGTTTTATGACGCCATTGACGATCGCTTAAGCACAGAAGAAATTGTAGCCAAGCTCGGCTATGCCCGAAGTCTCTGGGTGCCAATTGTCTGCAATATGCTCAGCTGCGGGCTCGCCGCCTTTACTAAGCCATCGAAAAAAAGCAACTCTGGCCTCCCCACTCTTGAGCCCAAAACCGTTGATAGTGCCGCCATCCAATCGGTCATTATGCAATTGCGCCGTGGCGACACCGGCATGTTCAACTTCCCGGCCTTTCTCTACTTCTTAGAGCAAGAGTACTTTAGAGGGCACCGATCTGGTAGTCCAATTTCAGTCATTGTTTTTGAAATGCGCGTTAAGAGCGGACCCAATGGCTCAATTAGAGAGCCGCTACCTATCGGCGCTCTGCGCGAAGCGGTCTTGCGCATATCGCAAGCTAAACGCCACAATGATTTGTTGGCACACTACGAAGCTTTTGACTATGCCTTACTTTGCCCAGATACAAAAGGTGAAGGCGCAAGAGTATTCGCCAAACGTCTGATGACCTCGCTAATGAAATCCCCACTATCCACGGGTGTAGACGAGCGCACCCTGTCTCTCTCTTTCGGTGCAGCCTGCGTACCTGAAGATTTCCTCGAGCTAGGACTACTACTGTCAGCAGCGGAAGCGGCCAAGGGCCACTCTCTCAGCACTGAAGAGCCCGTTGTGCTCTATCGCGACCTCTTACCAAAAGCCACTTAGTGTGCCTCATAGCAATAGTAATGGCATTACGAGGAGTACAAGTACCAGTATTAGTACCAATACGAATACGAGTCCTGGTAGCACAGCAACAAAGCTTACTCATAAACTAGCCCTGCGACGAGCAAGAGCTACTTTAGGTAAATGGCTAAAGAAAAGCACCATTATTCGTGACAATAAACTGTTAGCAACGATCTTGGCAGTCGGCGCAGATGAAGTACTCAAGCAATCGCTGAAGCCATCAGAGCAAGATAAAAACCAAGACTCTTCTATTGTCTGCAATGCACTATTTGAGCAACTCATCCATGACCTAAATGTCGATGGCGAAGCAGATTTCTGCCAATCAAAAACCTATACTTCACTGAAAAAGCTCTTCCAAGGCACTGAATACAAACTCCTTTTTTCACAGGCCCATGGCTTAAGTGATTTATTCGAGGTATTCTGCATCAACCAACGCAAGTTAGCTACAGCCAATGTTCAGAAAGCCGACAAGAACACTACAGCCATTGACCAAGCACTATTCTCGCAAATCTATACGCCACCGCAAGTAGTGCAGGTCATGACCGAGCTGTGCCTGGTCGAACCATTTCTAAACAAAGCACAGTCGGTAGAAGATATCCAAGGCGTATCAGTGCTCGACCCCTGCTGCGGTACTGGAAACTTCTTGCTAGCTTCAGCCGCTGCCTTCTACAGAGCCTATGAAAAATTCGATCTGCCGGCTCACGAAATTTGCCGTTTGATACTTGAGCACAATATTGTTGGCACAGATATTGATACACGCGCTCTAGTTATGGCCAAGTTTGCATTAACAGTTCAACTAATAACGTTGAGCCAAGACAGGTCTGCTCGAAACCTCGACAGCACAAGATCATTAATCAAGTGCCTGCACAACACCAGCGATGTAGCTGAAGCAGCACTAGGCTCACTCTCACCGCGCTGGAAGAGAACTAGTGGCCATGCCATGAACCGCAAATACAGTGTAGTGCTGACCAACCCACCCTATCTCGGACGCAAACTAATCGACAGGGTATTAAAATTAAAACTAAAAAAATACTACCCAGAGTGCGCCAGCGATCTCAGTCAAATATTTTTGTGGAAAGCGCTAGATTTAGTAAAGACTGGGGGCACCATCGGCTTTCTCAGCCAAAGCTCGTTTATGCACCTGCCCAGCGCCCGGACTCTACGAAAACGCATTTTAGAAGATGCACAAATCAACTTGGTGATTGAACTCGGTGACGGCGTCTTTCCTCTTCTCGCGGGCTCTAAAGCAGATAGCAGCATTATCTTATTAACCAGGCAAAAAGTAACAGCTGAGCAACCGGCTTACTATATCGATCTAAAAAGCGGGCAAGAGAAAAGCGAAAACAAGAAAGCTAGCCATTTAGATAAGTTGCTGCACTTGAATCAACTTAACAGGCTAAGTAAAAGCCAGGGTGAACTCTCTAGCAGCAATGATATGGCATTCAATTTCAAACGGCCCCAAGCTCTGATAATTGTGCAAGCAAAGGGCAATCAGAATCTAGCAAGTAAAGCCGACTTCAAGCAGGGGCTGGCAACTTCCAGCAATGAAAGATTCTTGCGTTATGCCTGGGAAGTAGAAGAAGACGACACGAACTATGCACCCTACGCAAAGGGGGGCGGCTCTGAGCGCTGGTGGCGCACTATTTCTAGCAAAGTGAGATGGGGTGAAAACGGGGAAGAAATCAAAGCTACCGTTGCCGAGGCCTACCCCTATTTAAAGGGTCAAGTGCACTGGGTCGTTAAGAACGAAAATTACTACTTCAAACCGGGACTTACTTTCTCATTCGTCAACAAGCATCGACTAAGTGTGCGTAAACTACCTGCTGGAGCAATATTCGATGTCGGTGGTTCAGCTATATTCAGCCATGATGCCCAGCAGGAAAATCTACTGCTA
Source organism: Obscuribacteraceae bacterium (SeqCode) (assembly GCA_044378815.1). Taxonomy (GTDB): domain Bacteria; phylum Cyanobacteriota; class Vampirovibrionia; order Obscuribacterales; family Obscuribacteraceae. The sequence continues at coordinate 10,013 of JBIPOV010000046.1, forward strand.
GCTTATCTAAATTCGAGCCTGGTGAGCGCACTGGCTCACGATATCAATCCAACAATCAACTTTCAGATTGGTGATCTAAAACGGCTACCACTGCTTCATTTTGCTCCGCCGCTAGCGCAAAAGCTAGCAGATTTAGCAAGCGCTGCAGTAACCTTGAAGCAAGAGCTGGAGTCATTAATTTCACTCCCAGCCGCTCTTCTCACCGGCAGCAGTAGCAAGAAAACCCGCTTATCCCAAGAAGGTTTCGAAGGCCACTCATGGACAGTAGAAAACTTGCAAAAACAACTGATTGCTATTGAAGAAGAAATCGACAAACTGGTCTTAGTAGCGGCAAACCATCATTTTGCTCTAGACAAACAAGACCAACTAGAACTTCGCCACTGGGTAGACAAGCGTGCTCAAGCAGATACATCGGCAGCAGCAGCAGTAAAGCTGACAAGCAAAATCTATTTTGAAAACCAAATGGCCCAAGCTTTCGCCATAAAGCTCTGGCGCAGCAAACAGCAGCTTGGCCTAAGCGGGCAAATTACATTTGACCAGGTGTGCAATTTTCTCAATAGCAAAATAGAAGCAGAACCAAAGACAGAATTAGAAATAGATCCAGATTTTGCCAAACAATTTATCGACAGCAATTTGAATCGCTATTTTAATAGCCGCTTCAATCAGGTTTTCCATGAACAGTTTGGCGGACAGCCGCCAGTTCTAGCAATAAACGGCGCCGTGCGAGCTACGCTACCACTTCTTAGCAATGACAAAAATCGACCAGCAGATTTATATCGAGCCCTACTGAATGGTAGAAATTAACCTGATTTAGGCCTAATGTTGAACAGTCTCGTAGTCATTCTTCGTCCAGCTATAGCCACCTTTCACATCGGTATCGGCTATATAGTCAGCTTCAAACGAAACCTGTTGTCTCTGGGAACCAGCAGGAAAAGATAGGCCGGGATTGCCATCAAGGCTGTTGACGACATCAAGCAGTGTACTATCAAAGCGACGAATGCCTGAAGGCGATGTCAGTTGAGCTATGACATGATGATCGCGAGTAATGGTCACTCTCATAGTGGCACGGCCTCTAATTAAGGCCACCTCTTGCCAGCGAGCATAAATCTCAGAAGAGAGCTGTTTATGCCAAGCTTCCCAGGCCAATGTCATTTTTCTCGAGCTGCGTTCAGCGCCAATATCAAAGCGACTATTTTGCGCTTGAGCAGATGCACTCAGTGGGCCAGGCGGCAGCGCGGCAAAAGCCGTGCGATCAATCAAACCACTACCCTGAACACCACCGCCTAAAGTACTTTTGCGCGGCGGAGCAACGGGAATCGCATCAGCCGTGGAAAGAGTTGGAGCAGCACTACCGCCAGGTCTGGCCAATCGCGTTGTGCCATTCTCCAGGCGCACTCCGCCCTTCAAGACAGCTCCAGCGCCAGCAGCGTGTGCCTGGGTATTGAGCGAAATCATCAAAGAAAAAATAATAGCTGCGCTTACTAATTTGCTTTTCATTGCCGTAATCTCTTAAAACTCTCTACTTACCGCTAGCAAAACCAAACACTGCGCCAAGCACCGCCCCACGCAAGGCATTGCTCTTAGCACTACTCATTCTCGAACCGTTGTTAGATGAACTAAATAGAGCACCAGATAAGGCACCAGCAGCAGCACCAGCAAGACCATAGGTTGCAGCACGCTTTAAGCGACTACTATTCGAACGAGCGCTATAAGCCATACCGCTCAGGCCACCTTGACCATTTAGGCTAGCGGCTTTGCTACCGGCAAAAGGAGTAATCTGTCCTTCTGGCTGACTGGCAGTCTGAGTGCCAGAATTTGATTGATTGGAAGAAGCAAAACTATCAGCTGGCGCTGTATTTTTCGCAGCGATTGCCCGATCAATATCAGCCAGAGCACTGCCAAAACTAGTGCTGGCAGGATTGAGAGAAGAAGCGCGGGCCATATGACTGCGAGCATTGGCAAGGTCGCCTTTTGCTCTGTAGGCCTGAGCTAGAGCGAACTGCACGTCGCCGTCATCTGGTACTTGCGAAGCCACCGAGTTCAACTTAGTTACTGCTGAATCATAATTGCCTGCTTTGTAATCGTTTGAAGCTGAAGCAACAGAGCTTTTTAATTGGTTCTTTCTTGCTTCATCAATAGCCTTGCTCTGGGCTGGTGCTGCTGTTCTAGGAGCGGAAGAAGAAGAAGAAGCGGCAAAGGGATTAGAACTAGAGCTATAGCTGGAAGCCACGTGACTAGGGGCACTATTATTGGTCTGAGCCAATTTATTCTGAACGCTAACTACCGCACTCTGCAAATCAGTATCTTGTGGATTCAAATTGAGGGCGCTGCGATAATAAGAAAGCGCACCGTTCAAATCACTTTTACCTTCGGCAATAACGGCCAAGTTATAGTAAGCATCACCATTGTTTGGATCTTTAGCAATGATGCCATGAAAGGCACTTTCAGCCTGGGCCACTTTGCCTTCTTGATAAAGTTGCATAGCATCGGCCAGAGCACCAGATGAATCAACAGCGTAAGGTTCCTCGCTATCATAAGTAGAGCTAGAGTCAGAGCTAACAGTGGAAAGTGCACTAGAAGAAGTAGCGGGTGTGTCTAAGGTTGGAGCGAGTGGTGGCAGCAGTGAACTAGAAGTTGCGGCGCCACTTCCGTAAGCCAGTGTCTTTTCGATGGCAGCAAGCCTCTCAGTGGTTGTTCCTTTGCGAGTGATGCCAAATAATTTCAATTCAAGATCTTTCAAACGACTGTCAAGGGCGAGCTTAGATTTCGGAGCACCGTAAATAACTTCTTCTATATTGTCGAGCTTAGCTATTTCGGGAGATTGCTTGGAAGTTGCAGCCAAAGCAAGCGGTGCATAAGAGCTCAGCAAAACAGCCTGAATGATGGCTAAGGTTTTGATTGTCTTTAACTTCATGACCGAACCTCTAAGGACCGCCTGAACCCGAAACCACACTATTGTAATAGAAAAAAAACTAGCATCCTTTCATTGCCTGACAGGACAGCTTTTCGAAAGCTGCGCTATGCCAATTTTGAAACTATCAAACTTGATGAAAACTTCGACGCTACTCTCTCTCCTGTTGTTCCCAGCTATACCATTATCAGCCCACTTAAACAGTCAAAGCTCTAAAAATATGCCAGGGTAGTATCGCGAAGATCAGCTAAGCAAGCAACTATCAGCGATTTTCCTTGCAGAATTCGTGAGTGACGAACATGTAGATTGCGTGAAGATTGACTCGTTCGAGATTAAATCAAGATAGGGAGAAGATGCAGACATTGCCAAAAAGCATTAACCCAGGCCGATACAGAGCAATCTTACCCATATTCACCCTAGCACTAACCAGCGGGTTAGCTCTGGCTGGTTGTGGTCACACCTCTGAAAAAGTAGAGGGTAAGGCCCTTGCTCCTTCTCCGGCTAGCAAAGTGGCGGCTGGTGGTCTAAAGCTTGTTACCCAGACCCCAGAGACTGAAGTAGCCCTTAATCTTGGCTGCAAGAAAGTCTCGATGAAAGGGGTAGACTTCGCCGTCAGGAGTACCGGTGAAGTGCAGGCCGATCTCAAACGCGAACTGCTACATTTAGTCGGCAAAGCCAGGGCTTTAACACGGCCAAAACTTGCAGTGCAAGACGCCGAAGACTGCAAAGTTGTCTATGTCCCTATTGGCAAAGGCCAATACCGCGAGCAACCAATCAAGCTGGGCGGCGAATCTGGCAATTTAGAAGAGGTTATCGGTGGTCTTAAGGAAGGCGATCCGATAGTAGTAAAAGGCAGCTTCGAACTACGCTCAGAATCGCTCAAACAGTCTGACTGAGCTTTCTCAAAATTTAGTTCTTAATATTCCTCGCCTACTTCTCTTAACCTATCCATAGGCACAAAAGTGCCAGCATAGAGTCATAGGTTACTGGTTAAGGCAAAAAGACTATAGGTCTAAGATCATGGAATATGCATTCGGACTGACATTCACAGCAGTAAGCGCATTCGTGGCAATTTGGATCAACGACCATTTCCACGTCGGCGGCGATCTTTCAGAATAAAAGCACTATTGTCGATTTATAGAAGTTCTATTTACCAGCGGTAAATTGCTGGCAAAAAGAAATAGTCGAAGCGGATGCTTCAGTTGGCAAGCGCATAACAGTTCCTTCAAAAGTGCCTTGGTCGTCATCTAGGCAGCTCTTTATTCAAATAGCAATCCACCATTCATACCGGAGAAACAACCTCCGCAACCAAACTACGAACTTTGTCAAAACAGCTAGGTAAGAGGTATGGTCTCTTTTCACCCAGCTTTAACTTGATACCGCCAATGGTTTCACTAATGACCCCTTTCATATACTGAGACAAGTGAAAGAGGTAAAGTCTGTCCTGCCTTCTGGAATCATCCTGATAGCAAAACGATCGAAATGAAAATGGTGCTGATTATCAGAGCACAGACCTGCAGTTGCATAGTTACCAAAGCTGGATAGACTTCAAGGGATAGGCCCTCTAAAGCACGGATGAGCGGCCGGCCCAAACAAAGCGCTTCAATAGAGGTGCTGGCCTAAAGCGCTCTTGCACAGGGCCGCTGGCATCAGCCTTAAAAGCAGCTTCAAGCATAGCAAGACAATCCTTCAAACCAATTTCAGAAGCCAAAGTAAGGGGCCCCCTTCTCATACCTAAGCCAGCCATAAGGGCGGCATCAAGATCTTCGGGCTGACAAATGCGCTCTTGCATAGCCAAAAAAGATTCATTGATCATAGGCAAGAAAAGCCGCTCAGCGCCAAACTCGCCGTAACTATTAGCAGACCCACTCAAAAGCTTGAGTAATTCAGGGTTCACACCGGCGCGCTTGCGTGTTTCTTTGTCATAGCTGTAGAAACCGCCCATGGTCTTCTGACCAAGCATATTGGCCTCAACCATCCGCCCCAACAAAGACGGCACCGCGAAACGCTCGCCATACTCTTGATAATTAAAATTAGCAACAGCAAGGCCAATATCGGCACCGTTCATATCGCGCAGGGCAAGAGGACCAATAGGCATGACGTAGTCACAGACTGCCTTATCTATCTCTTCGACGCTAGCTGCTCCGCCCTCTAAAGCGAAGAGAGATTCGTTCATATAGCGACCGAGCAAGCGATTGACAAGAAAAGACGCGCACTCTTCTACTCGGATAGCCAGCTTACCCATAGATTGAGCGAGCTCAAGAGCGCGGGAGACAGTGTCGTGTGAAGTTTCCAAACCAGGAATAACTTCGACTAGCTTCATGATGTGAGCAGGGTTGAAGAAATGAAGACCAACAACTTTGTCGGCACGACGAGCAAAATTAGCTATTTGAGTGATAGACAGGCTTGATGTATTGGTAGCAAGAATGGCATCAACATTGCACCACTGGTCAAGCTGCTCAAAAATGTTCTTCTTAATATCAATGCTTTCTGGAGCAGCTTCAATGACAAAATCAACTTCAGCAAAGCGTTCAAAATCAAGCACACCTTGAATACGACTGCGCTGCAGCTGTGCTTCTTCTGGTGCCAAACCTTTCTTGACACGACCACTCATTAGTCTGTCGATATTGGCCATGCCCTTATCAAGAAAAGCCTGATCAGTCTCTTTTAGCAAAACGCTATAGCCGGCGGCTAGCAGTGCCACCACTATTGATGAGCCCATTGTGCCAGCTCCAACCACCGCAATCATGGCTGACTTTGTCGTCTCTCCGAGGTCTGTAGACTGCATTTCTTCTCCACTATTTCGCTCACATTGCTACAGTAGCCGCTTGGCAGGCCGCCTGGCAGCGGTGCTTGAATTTGCCACCATTTTCGCGCGAAACGAGCTTGCATTAAGGTTATGCAGATTCACAATTAATCACTTGACATCCGGAGAATTCTTAAAAACCTGTAGCTTTTCTGCAATCTTTCGTTAGAATATTTGAACAATAAAGCTTGCTAACAAGAACTTTATTGCTCGACATACGGTGGCTATCAAACCACCTGTCTCTTTTGAGCAAAGTGGCGATCAAAAAGATATCTTTCTGGTCTATCACCTTTTTCAAAAAAGACATTCACGTTTTTGGGTACCCAGCTCAAGGCCTGTTCAGGCCGGGAGTAGATTATGTTCGCCTATGCAATCATCGCTTTTGAACTCCTAATCTTATATACAGTTTTTTGGTATGTATTTCTGCGGGAGCCACAGCCTTATCGCATTCAAGGCAACCCCTGGGGTGGGTACCACAACGGCGAGCAGGAGCAAAGGCTGCTTAATGGCTTTGCCCGTGCCGCCCAAGCTAGCGAATCCGTTGCCAACAGCAACAATGCTATCAATCACCAGGCTATGGCAGAACGGGCTATAAACGAAAGAGCCATCTATGAAGAGTGGAATCTGGACGCTCCATTGGCTCCTAGTCAGCTTATGCGCTGTCGCAAAAAAGGCGTGCACACCAGCAAGGTTGTCATTGACGAAAAAACGTCCACATTTGCCGATCAGTTTCTGGCAAAATTGGCAGAGCGTTTGAACCGCATCAATGTCAAGATCCCATAAGCAATAAATGACCGAAAAAACCCTCGTCCAAATCAAAAACCTGGCGAAGCATTTCCCCATTCGCAAAGGCTTCTTCAACAAACAAGTGGGTGCCGTCCGAGCACTGGACGGCATCAACTTAGACATCATCGAGGGCGAGACTCTAGGCCTAGTGGGAGAGTCTGGTTGCGGCAAATCTACCCTTGGTCGGGTAATGCTGCGCTTGATGCCAGCCAGCCAGGGCTCAGTTAGCTTTGATGGACAAGAGATAATGGCTCTCGATGCCAAGGCAATGAAGCCTCTGCGCAAACAAATGCAGATTGTCTTTCAAAACCCATATGCCAGCCTTGATCCGCGCATGACTATTGCTCAGATCTTGGCCGAACCCTTAGAAGTGCATGGTATGTCTAAAGGTTCCAGTGCCGATGGCGGCACGAATCTCAAAGCTGAAGTCACTCGACTGATCGAGTTAGTTGGTTTACCAAAAGAAATGCTCGATCGCTATCCCCACGAGTTCTCCGGCGGACAGCGTCAACGAATTGGCATTGCTCGAGCCTTAGCCCTGAAGCCACGATTGATCGTAGCTGATGAGCCAGTTTCAGCGTTAGACGTCAGTGTGCAAGCGCAAATTCTCAATCTGCTCTTAGACCTGAAAAAAGAATTCAATCTCACCTACCTGTTTATTGCGCACAATCTTGATGTGGTGCGCTACATCTCAGATCGCATTGCCGTGATGTATCTTGGACGCATCGTTGAAATTGGGCCGTGCAAAGACGTATATGAGAAGCCATTGCACCCCTACGCCAAAGCATTGATTTCGGCGGCTCCTGTGCCAGATCCAGCCTACGACCGCAGCAATCGCGTGCTCCTCCAAGGCGACCTACCAAGCCCGGCCAATCCACCATCGGGCTGTGCCTTTCACACCCGCTGCCCCATTGCCCGCGAGATTTGCAAACAAGACACACCAGCTCTGCGAGAAATCGCGCCAGGCCACAAATCAGCCTGCCACTTCGCCGAAGAACTTATGTAGATAAGTATATAAGTAGAGATTCTATAGTTTGATTGGACGTAGATCTGTAAAGGAACCATCGGTGCGCTGCCATTGAGCGCCATAAATTCCTTTTTCGACAATCTCAGTGTAAACAGCAAAGACGCACTTACCAGGACCCACTTCGGCTTCTTCCAAGAGAGGCTGAGTCCATTTGCGTAATGTCAAAATGCGCGGGCTACTGCCAGTGACCACCCAAATAGGATAGCCGGTGCGTAAGAAGGCTCTGATTTTTGGCTCCCAATGACGGGTTTGACGGAAATTGCCAGTATCGATCTCAAGCAAAACCCTTACCGGCTCCATTCCCGCATAGGCAAATGAAATAGTGGCATCAGCTTGCTCTTCCGCCTCTGTAAGATCAGAAGCGAGCTCTTTCCAAAATTCACGACCAGTTGTAAATTCCAAACCGCTAATGACACCGGCCAACTCAGCATCTTCCATCGCGAGACGCACATCAACAAGACGTAAGAAATGCTCTTTGTGATAAGTGTGAGGCGGCCCTGTGGGAATAGTTTCCCAGGAGATACCGCGAGTTTGCTCAAGGGCTCGCGCTCCTGAAGCAGTAAGAAAATAGATGAGCTCTGGCCGGCCGCGCCCTTCCATCCGACCAGACGATGAAGCACCCGTAAATCCAGCTTGCTGCAGGCGACGCAGTCTCTTGCGAGCGGTCTCGTAGCTAATATCAGGGAAACATAACCGAGCCAATTGACTTGATGAAATGGTGCGATGCAAATAAAGCTCTAGCAGCGCATTAATGTCGCGCTCCATCAAGACTACGCTCTTCCTCTTGCCTTTTAGCTTGCCGTTCTTGTCGAGGCTTGCTTTGTCTACGGCCTTCTCTACACCAACTTTCTCAAGTCGATTATTCTCAAATTTGCCACTAAAAAAAGCACTCGACTCGCCGGCCACAACAACTTCCTTTTTAGTACCCCTTAAATAGATTCTAGATCACTCTCACCGCTTCAGCACAAATTCAAACCAGAAAGTTTGAAACTGCCGACTGCCAAGGGTATCGAGGCAAACCCTTGTCATTGGCGGCAAGCAGCGAGGGCTCAAGCTCTTACTGAAATAGAAGGCAAAAAGAAAAGCGACGAAGAACTCTCTGAATTTCGCTTCATCTGCCTGGGCAAATCGGACAGCTTATTTTGCGCTAATTATGAGCGGCGTCAGCAAACTGGCAAGAGCCGAAATGATGCCAGGTTGCCCGACCGCACCACCGGCGATGCCGTCATGAAAGACCATTCATCCCCGTAACAAAATCAAAAAAAACGATCCATTTTGGAACTTTAGATCTAAACTGCCCTTACCCGTTGAGAATCGTTCTCAATAAGCCCAAAGTCGACTACTTCCCTGATATCAACATCAAGGCCGCTCTTATTGAGAGGAGAAGAAGTAAAGACAGAACGGCACTAGGCTTCAGCTGCGTGCATTCGCATTTAAGCGCTCTCATAAACAGAAAATGGAAACCGTTTTCAGTTATGATTTACACAAATGCAATCTACATATAGATCAATCGGATAAAGAGAGGTCGGGAAAATTCTTTCGTATATTGCTCAATTAAAAACAATCGACGGTGGCGTGCTCAATAAAATAGTTGAGCAAGTCAGCGCACCAGAGATGTCACTTGAATCTATTTGGCAAGAGCCTTACCCCGAGTATGGTTCTGACGGCCTAAAGGTAGCAACTTTGCTCAATCACACTGGTGAGCAAGAGAACTTCGATTACCATGATTGTGTTAAGCCTGAGCCCACTCCGCTGCTACTCAAACTGACTGAGTTACATAAGTTTCTTGCCGAAAGCGGTTTCAATATCATGGGCTCGCGCCTTCTTCGCCTTGATCCCGGCACCTTCTTGCATGAGCACCGAGACTTTGTCTATCTAGAAAACGTGCCAAGATACCGCCTGCACATGCCGCTGATTACAAACGACCAGGCCTTTATCACGAGCCCAGGCTTAAACGTTCATTTCAAAAAAGGCTATCTATGGAAGCTTGATCCCAAACAAACTATCCACAGTGCTTGCAACTTCGGCACCACACCTCGCATCCATCTAATGATTGACTGCTATGTCGAAGAAAAGCTCCAAGCCTTAATCAATCAACAGTTTCTTGACCAAGATGCACTGCACAAACTACCGGCATTGGGCAAAGAGACTCTCGAGCAATTGCTGGGCGAAGCACAGCTAGCCTATAGCGCAGGCAACCTCAAAGGCGCCGAAGAAATTCTTCTTGCTACATTCTGCCGCTATGACCTCTTTGCCTTTAGAGACGGTCTCACTACTTATGACTTGCTCACTCAATTCTTCCAACGCCAAGCACCATCGAAAGAATTAGAAGATAGACAAAACTATTGGCAAGAGCGCCTGGTTGAAGTCTACCCAGAGCGAAAGGCTCAACAATTGGCCATAGTTTAAGACCCCTTTTGCCATAGAGTACCCCCGAAATGGATAACCTCCAATTTTCAACTAGCGAAACGGCATTGGCGTGCTCAATGCCAAACTTAGGCGTCTACCAAGAGCAGAAAAAAATTCAGGTTGTCACCACCAGCCAGCTCAGTTTCGGCACTGAAATCGCCACGGCTCAGGTGAAAGATTCCTGCACAACCCTGGCGTCAACTCTGTTCTATCAATTGAGACTGAAGGCAGCGCTAGCTCAAGGGACAGATTTTGCCACAGAAGCTAAAGTTGCAACGCCGTCCTATTTTCCTGGCCCAATCATTCCCGGACCAGGCGGCCCTCATTGTCACGAAGTAAATCGAGGCAATCTGCTCTTTGACCAGTTCAAACACCTACTTTCGTATGACATGAAAGCAGCTAATCGGCTAGAGCAACCCAGCCCTGCCTATCAGAGCAATCGGACCAGCCTATTTGCCACTCAAGCCCCAGCTCCAGAAGAATGGGCCTGGACAAATGTTGAAGAGCCGCAACTGTCATTCCTGCACCAGGTAACGGAAACAACAGCAGATAGACCAACACCGAACTATCAGTTTGATACTTTAAACGCTCTGCAAAACCAGGCCCAGGCTCTCTATAGCCTGGCTAAACTAGACAGTTTTTCTCTATCTAGTGTTACAGCTCTACTGCGCTTAATTCGCCAAGCCTGGCACCAATCGATTTTTATTGACCCAGCTCAAACAGAAGCAGCAGTTGAACAAGCACTACTTCAAGCAGCCCAATTCCTCAAGGACAACCAAGAAATAATTGGGGACAATCTACTTTATGTATTGTTCGAATTAGATGCCATGATTGCCTATCAATCGATCAGTGCAAACCTGCGTACTTTTGCCTCCGGCGTATTCGCCGGTAACTTTGTCGAAGTAGCGCTCTATCCCTTAGTTAAACTTGGTGCCACAGAGTTTTGTGTGCGCGAGAGACTATTCGATGAAGTAATAAACTTAGTGGGTCGCGGCTTTGCACCCGTTGTTATAAACGAGCACGGCCTGATCGCCGATGGCAATCACCGCGTCACGGCTTCATGGATTTGGAACATACTCAAATACACAGCAGCCAAAGGTTGCGATTGGTCACTCGATGATCATGAGTTTCAAAAAGCCATTGCCGAATACTTTACTCAGTCGAAAGAAAGTGCGGTATCACGCCACGAGGCTCTCAGTCACTTAGCCCACTTCCTCTCAAGGCCTGAATATCGCTCTAAACTCAATACTTACATCCGTCCACTATTAGCTGACTACGACTACATAAAAGAGCTTCCAGTAGTATTCTTGCCGGAGTATTTGTCGCAAGCGGTGGTCAAATCACACTACGACGAAGGCACAAAAATTGAGCGTGCCTGCCCCTCAGTTTACGAAACACTGGCCCTAAACGATAGCCTGGTGCTACCGCCTAGAGCCTCATACCATTTTACTGATTCAGCTTTGCTACCTTGGTTTACCGTGCTTGTATTGCTACGGCAAAATCAAGAAGAAGAGCACCAAACGCGCTTCCGCCATAACGGCAAGCGCAGCCGCCTGAGGGCAAGAAGCATACCGGCGGTTTGCCGAGAGCAAAAGAAAAACACATACAAAACGGTCGGAGAAAAGTAAATGAGAATTGCATTTTTAGGAAAAGGCGGAGCTGGCAAAACCACCACATCAGCTGGTTTCATTCGCTATGTAGCGAAGAAAAAGCCCTATGTCTTAGCCATCGATGCTGACGTCAATGCTCACTTGCGCGGGGCCTTACACCTATCTGATTTGAGCGGCGAAGCTCATGAGCTTGGAGAAGTGAAGGAAGAAATCATCACCTACTTAAAAGGCGAAAGAGAAGATTTGGGTGACCTGACCATGGTTGGCACCACACCACCTTCGCTGAAATCCAATTTTATTGAAGTCAGCGCCAGCGATCCACTAATCAAGAAATATGCGCAAAACAGCGGCAACATATCGCTTTTGACCGTGGGCACATACAAAGAGAGCGATGTCGGTGGTGCTTGCTACCACGTTAAACTAACCGGGCTGCAATCATTCTTCCACCACCTGCTTGACGAAGACAGCGACATGGTGGTGGCTGATACCACCGCTGGCACTGACAACGTAGCCACATCGTTGTCGTTTGCCTACGACATGAATGTCTTTGTCGTCGAACCAACCAAGAAATCGGTTCAAGTTTATCTCGACTACCTGGCTGTAGCACCACACCTGGCTGAACGCACCTATGTTATTGCCAACAAAGTAGACAACCCTGAAGACGAGCTTTTCATCATCAAACATGTGGGTCAAGATCGCCTTCTTGGAGCAGTACCGCAATCGCGTCATTTGAAGCGCTTCGAACAAGGCAAAAGAGAAGCTTTAGATGACTTCATGCAAGAACAAGAAGTTGTCTTTGAAAAAGTACTGGCCACCCTAGAAAGCAAACAACGTAACTGGGAAGACTATCTAGCCCGCTTAAGAGCAACTCACACCAAAGTTTGTCGCGACTGGTTAGACGACTACTTCGGACAAAAACTCGATCAAGGCCTAGACCAAGACTTTAGTTACGGCAAAGTACTAGCTAACAAAAAAGCACTAACAGCTGTTTAATAACTCAAAGAAGAAGTAAATTATGTCGACGACAATCAACTCTCTAGAAAGAAAAGAAGCAATTGGCCTAGAGCCAAATGCTAGTGAAAATCTCACGCTCACACCAAAGATTCACCCTCTGGTTAAACGCTTTCTAGCTGAAAGAGAGACCCTGTTTGAACTGACTCGCGCCCTGGGAAGCCCTCTCAATATTCTCTTTCCTGAATTAGTCGGAGAAAATGTTGAAGGCTTTCACAAAACCTTCAGTGACCTCAATGTCATCGGCAAAGTTTTCTTTGCTCATAAGTGCAATCAATCAGATTCACTAGTGCGCAGGCTAGCTGTGGAAAAAGCCAATCTTGATGTCAGTTCAGCCAATGAATTGCGTCATGCACTAGGCTCGGGCTTTGATGCTAGCCGCATTGAAGCTACTGGCCCCAAGAATGCCGAATTTCTTGGCCTGGCAATTCAGCAAGGTATCACTATTGCCGTCGATAGCATCTCAGAGCTCGAGATGATCTTGAGGCTGCGCAAAGTGCTGAGAGTGAACAAGGCTACGAGAATATTGTTGCGCCTTTCCGGATTTGAAGCCAATCACAGCAAATTTCTCAATAAAGGCAGTCGCTTTGGCGTGCCAATTAAAGAAGTTGGCGTAGCCTTTGATCTGCTTGAAGCCAACCGCAAAGAAGTTGAGCTACTGGGCTTTTCTTTCCACTTAGATACAGTAAGTGTCTTGGAGCGGGCCATTGCCATTGAGAACTGTCTTGAACTATTTGAAGAAGCTCTCAGTCGTGATTTCGAGCCACGAGTATTGAACATTGGTGGCGGCTACAAAGTTAACTATCTAGAAAATGGAGATGAATGGAACGCCTACGTTAGTGCCCTCAAAGAGGCTGTACTGGGCACCAGACCAACCATGACCTGGCACAACAATGCCTTTGGCATGTCATCAGATAAAGGCAAACTAAAAGGCAACTTCAATAGCTATAGCTACTTTGATACTGAAACCGGTGGCGATTTCTTAGAAGAGCTTTTAAGCCAGCGCTTTGCCAACTTGGGTGACGCCACAGCCGCCAGTATCATCCGCGATAACATGATCGAGCTTTGGATTGAGCCCGGCAGATCACTCGTGGAACAAACTGGTATCACCGTGGCCCGCGTCAACTCAGTCCGCACCTCAAGCCGCAATGAACCAATCATCTGCCTCAATATGAAACGACAAGATATTTCCTTCTTAGACCAAGAAATTTTTGTCGACCCAGTAGTAGTCGAAAAAGTCCAAACAGCAGACAACCCAGATGCTGTCCCAATCGGCGTCTACTTCGCCGGCAATCTCTGCCTCGAATCAGATCTAATATATCGCCACCTCACTTATGTCAAAAAGCTACCTAAGCCAGGCGATCTAGTTGTATTTGTAAACAGCGCTGGATACTTCATGGACTTTTCAGCATCGACATCAATCATGCACCCAGTAGCTAAGAAAGTTGCTGTGGTAGAGCGTGACAATAGATTCACCTGGATGCTCGACAGCGAGTACGTTCCATATTGGGAAGAGCTGCCATAAAGGGCAGCAAAAATCTTCCTGTTTCAATATTCACCCGGAGAAAAGTAATGCTAGTCAAACATGTTAATGAGCTAATCGGCAATACACCGTTGTTCGAGATACCGCCTCAGGTACATGGCCTGAAAAATATCAACCTCTTTGCCAAGCTTGAGCTGCTCAATCCCTTTGGCTCAGTCAAAGACAAAAGTGCTTGGAACGTTCTCAAAGACGACATCGAACAAATTGCCAGAGAGGGCAAAACTGTCATCGAGTCCTCCAGTGGCAACATGGCTAAAGCCATGCAATTGGTCTGCTCTGTCTACGGTGTGCCGTTTAAAATCGTCACCAACCGCATTAAAGTGCGCGAAGTGAAGCAAATTCTCCAACTGCTTGGTGCTGACGTTGATGAGCTTCCTGGTCTATCTGAATGTCCAGACCCAACTGACCCTAACGATCCTATTACTTTCATCGAACAAATAATGTCAGCCAACCCTGGAAAATATTTCCACACCTCTCAGTACACCAACGAAAAGAACATTGAAGCTCACTACAATTCAACCGGAAGAGAAATATGGGAAGACTTGCAAGCAGCCAACCAGGGTGAGGTTGACTACTTTATCGGCGGCCTTGGCACCACCGGTTCTACTCGTGGCTCTGGTAGTTTTCTCAAAGAAAAGAATCAAGCTTTGAAAAACGTTGGGGTTATTGCCAGCAAAGGGCACTTGCTTCCAGGTATCAGAAACGTTGACGAAATGTACGAAGTAGGATTGTTTAGAAAAGACTTTTATGACGATATCATCGAAGTATCAATGGACGAATCAATTGATGCCATGCTCATGCTCATTCGCCAATGTGGCATTCTCGCTGGTCCGACCGGTGGTGGCAGCCTGGCAGCAGCCCTCAAGTATTTCAAAGAGATTGACGGCACACTGACGCGCAAGCACAACGCTGTCTTCATCTGCTGCGACCGGGTAGAGTGGTATCTCTCTTACTTACAAAAATATCGCCCTGAATTATTTGGTCTGGCTGTCAAAAAAGACTCGCTCAAAGCAATTACAAAAGAGCAAGCCGACGCTGCTCCTGAAGTCGATTGCGACACTCTAGAGACCTGGCTCAGCAATAGCACCAAGCCCCTGATTGTCGACATGCGCGGCAGCTTAGCTTTCAAAGCATCGAGAATACCTGGTTCGCTCAATATTCCCACCGATGGACTAGAAGACATTGCTGATATGGGCGTACCTTTTGCCAACGATCAAAAAGTAGTACTGGTCTGTCCCACAGGTGAAGTATCTAAGCGTTTTGCCGCTTACTTCAAAACTAAAGGCGTAGACATAACTAGCCTGGAAGGCGGCTTCGTTGGTTGGCGCGATGCTGGTAAAACCACAGAGCGAGCCAAAAACGAAGGAGCGAGAAAAAGCTTAGTGGGCACAAGCAGGTAAATAATGACAAATTCATGCGCATTGCTCCCAGTCGCTGGGCTCGGAGAAGAGAAGAGAAATACTTTGGATGTTAAGGCTTTCAGAGCTAACTTCCCTATATTTTCCAATCATCCTGATTTGATCTACCTGGACAGCGCTAGCACAACGCAAAAGCCGCACATAGTGGTCGACAGCCTGATCGACTATTTCACCTACAACTGTGCCAATGCTGGGCGAGCCTCCTATTCGTGGTCCACTCAACTGACCCGCGGCATTGAAGAGACTCGGGCAAAAGTAGCTCAATTTATAAATTGCGAACAGAAAAACCTTGTCTTCACCAGCGGTGCCACAGATAGCCTCAACTTAGTCGCTCTCACCTATGGCCTCAATAATCTTGAGGATGGCGACGAGATTATGCTCTGCCCCCAGGACCACAAATCAGCAGTTCTACCCTGGTATAACGTGCAATCAATGCTGGCGGCCCAAGGCAAGAAGATAACCATCAAGCACTTTGCTATCCACGAAGTGGGCGACTACGACCTGCGCAGTATCAAAGAATTGCTATCGCCACGCACTAAAGTTTTGGCAATGGCTCACATTCACCATGTCTTCGGACTAGATATGGAAGTAAACAAGATTAGAGAGATTGTCGGTAGTGAAGTTGTCATTTCTCTTGATTGTAGTCAGAGTGTTGGTCACACAAAAGTAGACGCCAAGGCCCTTGACGTTGAATTCATTTCATTTTCTGGTCACAAAATGTTTGCCGCCCCTGGCTGCGGCGTCCTCTATATCAATCCAACAGTGGCGGACAAGATTAAACCAGTGCGCCTTGGTGGTCAAAGCCCTTTTGAAATCACAACTAACGGTCTTGAGTTTTCGGTTAGTCCTGCGCTTTCTGTGCACAAACTTTTAGAGTGCGGCACCCAAAATATTCCAGCCATATTATCGCTGGGCAAAGCCGTAGACTTCATTACCGAGATTGGCATTGAAGCTATCGAAGCACAACTGAGTGATTTGACAGTCTATCTCTGGCAGAAGTTGACCACTTTACCTGGTATCGTTTTTGCACCGGGTATTGGTATCTGCCGCTGTGACAGCGGCTTCGGCATCATTTCATTTCGCTTCGAGCAGATTAGCTCACTTGATTTGACTTTCATGCTTGATGCTGAACAAATTTTTGTTCGCGCTGGCGATCACTGCAGTCAGAAAAAGCATGAAGAAGACGACTACTTGAGAGTAAGCATGCACGCTTACAACACCAGAGAAGAAATTGACCAACTAGTAGAAATACTAGAAGGCAACTTAGGGTAACAAGATGACGGCAGAAGCAAAGACAATTGCCATTATCGGCGGCGGACACAACGGCCTCACTGCTGCGGCTTATCTAGCAGCAAAGGGTTTTGCCGTAGAAGTTTTCGAAAAGCGCCACTCTATTGGCGGCCTCTGCGTTAACGAAACACCGTTCATAAAGGAAGGCAGTAAAGTCAAGGTTTCTTCAGTGGCCTCATACTTCGGCATGATGCGCAAAGAAATTATGGCCGATCTAAATCTTGAATCTCATGGTCTCAAGCCATATTTGACTGACCCGGTTGAAATTGTTCTACTCGATTTAAAAGACGGCCAAGATCAATTTAGTTTCACACCAAGAGATGGCGGAGAGGCAAAAACTGAGATTGCATCCCTCACAGCTGCCGATCAAGCTGGCTGGAAAGCATTCTGGGGTGATATTCAAAGAGCCGCTGCCTTGATATATCCCCGTTATTTATCACCAGACCTGACCCAAAGTGAAGTAGTTAAGCTACTTAAGGAAGACGGTCTCGATAAAATTGCCGACCACATTTTTTCTGGCAGCTTGGTTGATTTACTCAAGCACTACCTGCAAAACGAAGAGCTCATGGCCGTGGCCGCCACTTGTACACCAGGCTTCGCCAATCTAGTGGGCTCGGTGTTTGGCTGCATTCACCATGGCACAGCTGAAACTAAAGGCGAATTTGGCGCCTGGGGACAAGTTCTTGGTGGCATGGGGGCAATAACCGAAGCTCTAAGCAAAGCAGCTCAAGCAAAAGGTGCAAAAATTCACCTCGGCCAAGCGGTGCAGCGCTTGTTAGTAGACAATGCTGGCACTGCTAATGCAAAGCAAAAGGTTTCTGCCATAGAGTTAGCTGATGGCAGCCAGCGCCAATTTGATCTGGTTGTAGTCAACGCCGATTCATACGTACTATTTGAGCAGCTACTTGAAGCCTCCGCCACAACAGCAGAGGTTCGCCAGTATCTTCAAGACAATCGCCCCAAAGTCTCAGCAGCTAAATTGCACTTCCTGCTAAAAGAGCTGCCATCATTTAGGACACTCCGCAAAATTGGTCACAACCACAAGGGAGTGATTGTCATGGCACCACCCCTGGCTGCCGTCAAATCGGCTTCTAGTGCCGTGCCAAATGGCAGTTTGCCAGAGCGCTTGATGCTAACCATGGCCTTTCCTACCCTTGAAGACGCATCAATGGCTGATAGCGCTAAGCCCAACGAGCAAGTGCTAACAGTTGATGTTCACTATGTGCCAGCGCAAATTGATGGCATAGCCTGGAGTGAAGCCGACGACTTCAAGCTGTTAGAAAACACTATCAAGGCTATTGAAGCGCAGTGCCCAGAGTTTCGTTCGCTGATTTTAAGCAGCTACGTTGTATCACCCAGAGCCCTGGCACGCGACTTCAATTTAGCTTCACTCTCGTGTTGGCACTTGCCCATGACTCCACAATATCTCTTTGAGAAGCGCACCTTGCCTGGCTGTGCCCCATACGAAACTCCATTGCAAAATCTCTATATTTGTGGTGCGGGCACCTATCCTGGTGGCAACGTCACAGCAGCCAACGGGCATAATCTAGCAAAGCATCTTATCAATATTTTTTGCACAAACGCTGAAAAGGAGGCAAAAGATGACGCTGAGCGCCCCTGCGTACATAGCTAGTGAAGCAAGCCAAAAAGTAGCGGTCTTTGCTGCCAGCAAAGAGCATGCCGATAAGCTCAGCAAAGACATTGCCCAAATGTATGTTGCCGCTCTCGGCCCAGGCGGAGTTGGCAAAGATGGCTTAGAAGCTTATCCAGACCCAGATCTTTTTAGCGAAGAGGGAATAAAGGAAACTCTTCTGGCCGGAGAGCGGCTCATTGCTGTAGCTCAGTACAATGACCAAATATGCGGGGCAATGGTGGCTGACAAACTTAGCCCCTATCATGTGGAATTTAACAGCATGGCTGTGCCCCTCAACAAACGAGGGCTGGGCATTGGCTCAGCCATAGTATCGGGTTTAAAAGACATGATGGACGCAAGCGAGTTGACCATCAATACAACGGAACTGGTAACTCATAGTTTAGCCAGTCAAGCAGCTCACTTTCATGCTGGCTACAACTCAATTGTTGGCTTTGCTTTTTGCCACTATCCGCGGGTCTTCTTCGCCAATCATCCAGAATCTGTTTTATGGGTAACTAAGTTTCAAGGCCAATTACTGAGCACGGTCAAACAAATAAGAAGCGCCCTAGGACGCAAACTCGGCACTAATAGCAGCGATTTAGTGCGCACAGTAGTAGCGGCCCAAGCCCAGGCCCAAACAAAAGGCCAGACAAACGAAAAGCTGGCAACAAGCAGTCGTCTGAGCGAGCAACAATTGCCGCTGGTAGCCGAACTGCTCTTAGAAAGAACGGCCTATGTGCCGCAGCTTTATGCCAACGTCGTGCAGTCGATACTATTTCAGTTCGAAGAAATTCTCGACCGCTCAGTGCAATCAGTCACTGATCAAGTTCAATTAACTCAGTCAGAAGAAGAAACAAAAGCGCAAGCACCTGGAGACAGCCCGAGCATCGAATACAAAGAAGGCTTTGGTCACGCTTACATTATCTACAAACCTGGCTTTAAGTTCGGCTCTAGCCTTGACCAGGCAGCACTAGATAATGCCCTCGACGCCCTGGCAAAACTAGAGAAACGCTATATCTTAGTGCGCATTCCGGCCAATCAACCAGAAGCTATTGCCCTAGCAGACTATTTACGCCAGAAAAAGAGCTTTGTCTTCCACAGCTATTTACCGCTCTATGGATATCATCAAGAGCCTGAGCACGAGAGTTTCCACGACATACTGACTTTGCAGTGGATAGCAGCAGATATTCTGGCCAGCAATTCTCTACCCGGAGAAACGGATAGCGTAGTCAAGCTCTATGGTTATCCGGAAAACTTGTCAGGTTCAATAGTCAGACTAATTGCTTCAGAGCTAAAAAACCAGGGCCAAGATAAATGATTAGCAGCAAGCTCGAAAGCAAATTAGTAGGTACCCGCAAGAGCCTGCCCAAAGGTGCCAGAGCCGTTCTGGAAGCTCTGCAAAAAGCACCCGGAATGCTCAGCGCGCGCGACCTCAGTTTCCGCATGAAGCTCTCTCACCAAGCTAACGAAGAGCGAAGTAAGAGCCCGGGCCTCACTACAATTTATCGTTCCCTTGAACTCTTAAGCAGACAAGGGCTAGTTCAAGCGGTGAGCTTTGGTGATCAAGAAAAACGTTACGAAGTAGTGGAACCAGGTTGCCACAATCACCATCTGGTCTGCAAGAGCTGCGACAAAAGCATCAAACTAAGAGAATGCCTTCTCGCTAGCCTCGAAGAAACAATCAAAAGAGACTACGGATTTTCAGTATCAGAGCACCTGCTTGAAATATTTGGCACCTGCCAGAGCTGTGAGCTAGCTAAAACTTTAGACAATACAGATAGGAGATAGAAGATGAGGATTGCATTTCTTGGTAAAGGCGGAGCCGGTAAAACCACCACTTCTTCTGGTTTCATTCAATATTTAGCGAAGCGCTTTCCATTTGTCGTGGCTGTAGACGCCGATCTCAATGCCCACTTGCAGAGTGCTCTCAATTTAAAGGGTGAGACCAAACAATTGGGTTTGCACTTTGATGAAGTCACCGACTACCTCAAAGGCTCAAGAAGCGATATTGGCGACAGACCAATGATTGGCACCACGCCACCAGCAGTTGGTTCTAATTTCATCACAGCAGAAGCTAACGACCCCTTCATAGAAAAGTATGCTCTAAAGGATGGCAATATCGCCTTGCTTACTGTTGGTACCTACCAACAAGAAGATGTCGGTGGCTCCTGCTATCACGAGAAGCTCAAAAGTCTCGCTGGTATATTCCACCACATGCTAGATACGCAATCTGACTTAGTTGTAGCTGACACAACAGCAGGAACAGATAACGTTGCCACATCTCTTTCTTTTGCATACGACATTAATGTCTTTGTCTTAGAACCCACTGAAAAATCTACTCAAGTATTTCTTGACTTCGAAGAAATTGCACCACAATTTGCAGATCGCACCTACGTAGTCGGCAACAAAGTCGATGGCGAAGAAGACGCTGAATATATCAAAGAGAGAGTGGGGGCCGACAAATATCTCGGTTCAATACCTTTCTCTCGCAACCTCAAGCGCTTTGAGCAAGGTGAAGAAGAAGCCATCCTCGATTTCCAAAAAGAACAAGAGGCGACCTTCGATAATATTCTCGCCCTCTGGCAAGAAAAAGCCAGCAAGCGAGATTGGACAACCTACCTTGAGCGTTTGAGAAAAGCATTCAAATGGGATTGCGAACGTTGGTACTCAGACTACTACAACGTCGACTTACAGAGCAGCATGGACCAAGCTTTCACCTATGAGCAAGCTCTAAAAGACAAGGGCCTGACAGTAAAGGAAAAAGCCCTAGTCTAATTTATGACGCAAATCTCGAAGATATCACGCCGGAGAAGCTCAGATTATCTACAGTCAATGCGACTGTGGAGTAATTTCTTTGCTGTCTCTGGCGCTGAGATTGCGGCCATAGAAAAGCAAACCAGCTTGGCTGACAAGAACATACTTGAGCTTGGCTGCGGCAATGGCCGACTTTGCTACCAACTGGCACCACTGGCTAAAAGAGTGACTGGTGTAGACCCGGACGGCCGCTTGGTGCAGTTTGCCGCAGAGTATGCCAGCCGAAATAGCATCAATAATTTGACCTTCATGGAAATGGCGGCTGAGACCCTCGCCTTTGATGATCACTGCTTTGATGTGGTGATCATGCCCTGGATGCTTCATCTCGTCAAAGATCGAGAAGCCGCCCTCAAAGAAGCGAAGCGTGTTCTCAAGCCAAAAGGCCATCTCTTTATTTTCGGCCTCTATGGCGATTGTGACTACGATCGCATCGCCAGACGCTTTGTGCCATCAAGAGAGCGGGAACTGAACGCCACTGAAATTTATGAAGCCCCGCTGGAGAGTGTTTTTTCAGAGTATCGAAAGGATGAGATACCCTACGAAGAAACCGACTACTCTTTTGTTTTTCCTGACTGTGGCGTCACCGCTGAAGCCTTCACCTTTGCCTTTAGCAACTGGTACGAAACTAACCTCACTGAAAAAGACCAAGCCCGGCTTAGACATGTTATTCAGCACTATAGAAAAGGCAATCACATTCAACTGCGCACCCGTGGCGCTCTTTATTCAACCCAAAACCACAGTAGCTAAAGAATAAAATGTCAATTGATTTTGAGCGAGCCCGTCAAGAAACCCTGCAGTATCACAAGGCTTACTACAGCCGCTTCAAATTGTTTGAGAAAGACTCATGGCTAGAAAATCCAGACCAGCCGCTGATGCGATTGCTCGATTATCTTGAGGGCAAAATTGAAATTTTAGACCTGGGCTGCGGCGTTGGCCGTAACGCCGTTCCTATGGCACAAGCACTGCAAAAGAGCAATAAAACCGCCACCATAACAGCTGTTGATGTGCTAGCTGAATCTATTGATTTACTGAAAGAGTACGCCAGCACCTACAAGGTCGAAAATATTGTTGAAGCTGTACTGGCTGACAACGACGTCTTTATGATCGAGCCAAACAAGTACGATTTAATTGCAGCAATCTCGACTTTAGAACATTGCCAGGGCAAGAACAAAGTGGCAAAACTAATGGCCGACATTGCTCGTGGCACCAAAAGCGGTGGCTTTGTGCGCATCGAGATGACAACGAACCGCAGAGTAACAGACCTTAGCACAAATGAACCGGTGCCTACTTATGTAGAGACTCCTTTAGACGGCGAAGAAGTGCAAGAAATGCTTCAAGCCAAAGACACTTTTGCTGGCTGGAATATCATATCTTTGACAGTTGACCCCTACGAAGAAGAGCTAGCCAAAGAAGACCGCACTGTTCACTGGTGCTCAACACAGATCAACTTTACGGCGCAAAAGCCATAACAGAAAGACTTAGACTAGGGCTGAAGAATGGCTCCAGAGAACAATACTTGACCAGTGCCACTATCGGCAATGGACATTAGAAATGGCCTGTTAACAATCATATCGACTGGTGGCGCTTGAGCACCAGGTGCTGCTCCAAAAGTCATTCCTGCCATGGTAGCGGAGGCAACTTCTGTACCGCTTTCATCAACAGTAAGCTTGGCTGAGTGTTTGATAAACGATACTTGCAAATTAGGTGTAATCAAAGACAAGTCGCAAGTTGGGCTAAAGAGATCGCGCATTCCCAATTGCGATAAAGTTGCATTGAGATTGCAGTCAAAGGCAATCTCCATACGGGGCAGCTTCAAATTGACATTAGTTGGAGCATAGCTAATCGCAGTTGAAAGTGGATTCTTTATGTACTCAATACAGTGTCCAAACGAACGCCCAACCTTAGGCACAACAATTTGCATGAAGTAAGGCGATTGCTTGTAAGGTAGCTTGATTATCTGAGCATTATCGTCTTCTTTGTAGCCAAAATTATCGGTCGTATTCATCATCATGACATTCTTAGAACCAGAACCCACAAGATAGAAGGGCTCTTCTCTCGTCAGCTCGGCTTTGAACTTCGTCTGCCACTGGGCAAAGAAATAAATGGCATTAGTAATGGCAAACGCAGACATAGGTGAAAACTCACCAGGGTCGACAATTTTGGTTATTTTGCCATTGGTGGCATTTTCGGCCCAAAAGTTTATCTGCTCGACAGATTCAGAAGAAGCAAAATCGACACCATATAGAGAGGCCGAATACGACTCTACAGCGCTATTGACGAAGTCTTCATGGCAGCGCACCCCTGGGCCAAACCAGAGAGCAGATGCAATTGAAACTTCGTGGCCAGGTTTGCTCATGACCAGATAATTGAGCAACTGTCTATTCCAAGGATTGATTTCACTGGGCATAGGTAGCTGCAAAGTATTGGCAAACTCAGAATAAGTATTACCGCCAGCACCGTTATAGAGCATGCAAGCTGTTAGAAAAATACTGGTTGGAGAAATAACGACATTGGCACTCGGGCTAGCCATAGCCAGAGTTTTAAGCACGTTAAGTCCAAATTGATTATTGGAAGTAACTATGTGCTTCCAGTAGTCTTTGTCGCTGGGAAGTAAAGTCGTCTGCATAGACTGATAATGCAATTGCCTTTCATAGCAAAGAGTAGATAGCTGACACTATCAGATTTACCCGCTAAATCAAAGATATGAACACTATTGCCAGTAATTTAGAGCTACTAGTTATGTTTAGAACTCAACACCAGGCTTTTTGCCGCTATCGAGACCCAGATGGGAAACATCAGGATTTAGACTAGTCATAGGCCGTCTAGTTTGATTGAGATTTGGCTCGCTGGCGCTATTTGGACTATTAGGATTTAACACTTGCTGAGCAGTGTTGGCAATTTCTGAAGCGCTCTCAAACAGACCGCGCTTACTTGGCATCGCATCTCTGGTTTGTGGACGCAGACCGCCATAGCGAGGAGTGGCTTGTTGACCAGGAAGAGCAGATAGGCCATTGCCACTGACTTCAGCACTGTCGATTACATTGCCAAACGAATCTACAGCTACATTGCCAGAAGGCGAGCTAGCAGCAGGATTAGCCTCAGCATAGCTCGGAATGATGCCATTGCTGGCAGCCACTGGAGCCACAACCTGAGCCGAAGTGGAAAGTTCTGCCTGAGGCAGACCTATAAACTGACCACACTCAATACAGAACTTGCCTTTTCCAGCTAGTTTTGTGCAATTTGGACATAGCCTCGAAGCACCGTTATTCGTGCTACTAGGACTAGGAGAGTTAACCGGATTAACTGAGCTAACCGAGTTACTAGCGACCGGGGCCGCACTAGCAGCTAAAGGAGCACCCTGTGAACCCATCGGATAACCATTATGGTTTAAACCAGAGGCAGCGGCTTGTGCAGCCATTGCCGCCATATCGCCTAGCTCAGGCGTCGGCATATTGCCAGCCGGTCTTGAAGGGAAAGGCAGGCTACCAGTGGGCGTAGCAAAGGATGGCGCTGGTGCACCAGGAACAGGTGTACCTTCTGGATAATCTGGACTACTTTGCTTTCTGGCACTGACGTTATGCAGCAAGTGCAACTTGGCAATTTCTTCAATACCACGCAGGTCACACATAAACGGTTTGGTTTCGCCAAACTCTGGGTCACCAGCTGGTGACAGATAAACCAGAGCGTGGTGTTTTTCCATCCGTTTAATAGAGTCTGTGTCGACCCGGGCAACGACCTGTTGGCTGTGAATTCTGTTCCAACTTGTAGGGAAGATACCGAATCCGTTGGCCTGGAAGTGGTCAGCAATACCAGGGACAACCACAGCATGCTTACCAATTTCTTCAGAGAAGAACTTAGCTGTAGTTTCATCAGCGTTGTGCAGACATACACGCACTGCGCTGTTGGAGAAAATCGTCTTCAATTCTGGAGCAACACCCTGGCCACCACCACTGGTGATCTGCGAGATGTTCTGCAAGATGATTGTCAAACCGCCGTTGGCACCACGAACGATAGCTGATAGTCGGCCGGCCAAATCGATATTCAAAGTTTGATATTCATCGAAGAACGCAAACAATGGCAGTACTGACTTCGTACCGTATCTGGTGTGCAAGGCTTGTTGCAATTGATGCACAAAACAGGCTGCTAGAGATTCAGCGTCAGGTCCTAAGGAAGCAGGAGCACCAAAGATCAGTACAGTAGGCTCATGCATACTGGTCTTAAGATCTACGTTCGATTTCTCTGTGCATTTGAGAATAGCTTGGTTCTTGAACATGCGCAGACGACCGCGCACACCTTGAATATTCTTATCCCAATCACTATCTGTGCGAATGATTGAAGAGAGTCGCTGAGTCAATTCACCCAGTTCACCAGCATTGATGTTTGGATCAGCTTTCAACTTACGCAAAGACTCAACGATATTGCGACGGTTGTTGACCAGTTTCATCAATCCGTAGGGGTTGCATGGCAGTGGGTCGAGTTGAGAAGGTTGACCATTCTCATCTTCACCCATAACTTGCACACCGCCCCACTTAAGCAGCTGCGTCAAACCTTCGATATAGCCCAAATCGCGCTCTGCCCAGTGCTGCTCTTCGGGTGGAAGAGAGTTGATATCTTGCACAATCGATGTAGCAAAAGTTACCGCATCTTGATCGAGGGGATTCCAGTTAATCGACTCGCTATCTAGTGGGTTGAAATAAAGGGTACGGAAGCCAGCATGCTGAGCTTCAGGCAACACCGTGTATTTGAAACCTTCTCGCCGTTCATCTAAGTTAGGGTCATTAGCTTTAGCTTCTAAAGCAATGATGACGCAAGGCTTAGCAAGCAAGGCTTTAATTACAGCCCGCATCAAGGTTGTTTTACCTGAACCTGACGGAGCTACGATGAACATATTTTTGTTCGGTAGGCGTCCCATGGGGATAG
Organism: Obscuribacteraceae bacterium (SeqCode); assembly: GCA_044378815.1. GTDB lineage: Bacteria > Cyanobacteriota > Vampirovibrionia > Obscuribacterales > Obscuribacteraceae. The sequence goes on from JBIPOV010000046.1 coordinate 36,191, forward strand.
TCACCGGCAAGTGAGTGCGAGCGAGGAATCCAAATGGAATTACAACACCGTCAACTTCTGACCATGTCGAATTGGGATTTTTCTTGCCCAGACGTCCGTGACGTCTGCCGTTTGGTGGACATACATATGAGCGCTCATAATCGCGCGGAGTCATCAAACCAGATGGTGGGTTAAAGGTTCTAATTGTCTGCCAAGGGAACAATCTCTTCTTGTGAGCAGCGGCAATGATCAAGGCCAATAGCACAAGGGTTGGCATCAAAATAGCTATCGATGTAGCATCAAGGAAGCCTTTGCCCTTTCTTGGAGCGAAGGTCTGACGAGTTTGGTCGATATGACCAGGCTGGCCCTCGAGGCGTAGATTTTTGCCTTGAGTAACCATGCCTGTGGTCGGCACCCGACCAGTGGCTGGCATGGGAATACTGGGCGCTTGCGAACCAACCGGTACGGCACCAGACTGCACTAAAGGACTAGACGGAGCTTGCTGATAGCCCTGTTGCGCGGGCTGTGGATAACCGGCGGCAGGAGCCTGTTGATAGGGTGCGGGAGCACCAGTAGCATACGTCTGTGGCGCTGGCTGAGCCTGATAAGGCTGCATGCCTGGCTGTACTCCTGTTTGCATACCCGACTGCATGCCATGCTGAATAGCAGCTTCTGAACCCGGCACTGGATAAGATTGAGGATAGGCTGGCTGCATTTGAAGACTGCCGTCGTTAGGGCCAATCGCCCCTTGCATTTGCATGCGACGCTCAAATTCTTTAACAGAGACCTGCTCGCCAGTGTCAGTATCGCGGAATGACTGAATCACTCCTCGCTCGTTCATTTGCGCTTTCCAGGTCATATTTGCGCCTTCCAATTCATCTAGCTAACCCTGCGTCTCTATTCAGTTTATAAAACACTGATTCTATACTCACTCATTTATACCGTTTTAACAAGTAGTTGCGCAACAAAACAGGCTCCAGTTCTGGGAAGACTACGAAAACTCTCTGTTTTATCGGCCAGTTTTTCGTATTTCTACCCCTCAGAAATACCGGCGATTTTCAAACTTCCGTCCGCTTCCTTCTTCACTAAATAAACAAACTTCACTGGTCTTGGTTTGGGTGGCTCACCAGGAAGCTGCAATTGCTGCTCACCTTGAACTACTATTTCAATAGAGCCATCGGCTTGGTTCTGGCGAGCAGAAACCATTTTTTGATTCCAGGTACTGGTCATCCCAGAACTAACAATCGTGGCGGCCATCTCATCGGTCCAAATATTCTTCTTGTAACTATCAGCACATTGTGCAGTCATCATGCCGATAGCACTCTGCTGCGAGTTAGCAGCCGAGCTGGCATTGAAATCCCAAGCCAGCGGGAGGAAAGCTTCTACATAGGCCTGCGCCTTAAATGGTTCGACCAGACCAGCCGGAGGAGGAGGGGGTGCACCATTTTGCTGAGTGGCGTAGCGCGGATCGGAACCGGGCGGTGGGGCAATACCAGTAACATCAGGATTGGTTTCGGCCCTTGAGCGCACCCGTCCACCCCTACCGGTCGGGGCAGGCGTAGGCGAAAGTATCAAGGTGATGAAAACGCCCGCCATAGCACCAGCTACAGCGACCATAATCAATGTCATTTTGTACTTCTCACCAGCTTGATAATCAAACATATATTTGTATCAGCCCGCATTGAGCAAATCAGGAGTGAAGGTCTCAGGAGTGTAACCTTGGCCAAGCAAGTGGCAGGCCCAACGCGCATCACCAGCGCAAAGCTCAATCATCTTAGAACGCATTGGTTGATCGGTGTTTGGCTCAGTTGTGGCGACCCAGTACATAAACCTTGGCACAACCAGTTTGACCACTCCGCGAGAAAGCTTGTGATAAATAAGAAAGGCATCTGAATACTCTCTATTCTTTCTGGTCAAGTGCGCAATGGCACCCATCTCCTGAGGTGTGAGACCGCAGGCTTCGCGAATCAATTCGAAGTTAGAAGGGTCATTACCGAGGATGATTTTGATAGCACTGTTGGTGGCAAGATTTCGCGCCCGATCGTCGCGCAAAAGGTCGCCCAGCTCCTGGGAAATGCCGATAAACAGTAGACCTAAGTGTCGGCTGGTACGAGAAGCATCTTCAACAAGAGTCTTCCCACCCTCGTAGCGCAGTAGCCTCCACAATTCGTCTATACAAAAGACGAAGCGTGAGGGCTTACCTAAAGCTACTTGTTCGGCCTTATGCTGAGCCGCTCTTCGCAGCACATAATCGGAGACAAATAGAGTAACAACAGCTTCTAAAGTTTTGTCATGGGCCAAATCAGAAGTATCAAATACCATCAATTGAGTATCGAGTGGAATAGATGTAGGGCCATCAAAGAGCTTACCGAAAATGGCGCCTTTGCAATAAAGACTGAGACGGTTAGCTAGATCTTCGCAGGTATCACCACGTTTGCTCTTGGTGTGCTTGACTGACTCTTCTTGTAACCAGTTAACTAAGTCAGACTCAATTGGAATGCGACCCATATCGGCGCAAGATTTGTAGATGGCTTGAATACCTTGCATCAGAATCGGCTTCTCATCTTTATTGAGAGCCTGCTCACCGCGCTCTCCCAACATGACAGAGTGGAAGTTGAGAATTTTGATAATGTGAGATTCAGGAGGACTAGCGGGATCAACCGGCTTGCCATCAGGACCTTGATAGGGCAAGTCATAAAGATTGATACAAACCTGACCATCGGGTCCAAGTTTAATATAGGCACAATCATCATAAACTTCTGTCAACATGCGATAGGAGCCAGATCGGTCAATGATTACTGTCTTGGCACCAGACAAAGTTTTCATCTGAATGATCTGCTGAGCGACCATAGATTTACCTTCACCGGGTTGACCGAAGACGATGCAGAGGGCGTTTGGCAGTTTTTCATCGTAGGGGTTAAGGAAAACCGGCTCTAGTGTTTCTTTGGAAAAACCTAGCCAGTCGCCATACTCTGAACCAAGTTTGGCATGAACAAAGGGGAATGAATTGCGCACTGTAGGTGTTCGCACGGCTTTGCCGCGGCGAGCAACGTCAATACCCAAGCCAGGCAAGCTGCCAATGAAAAGAGAGCGCTGCTCATGGTGACCAATAACAAATCGAGCTCCGCGACACTGGGACGCGGCAGAGCGCACAAACTCAGTAGAGCGGTTTAACTCTTCAAGGCTATCGGCAAAGAGCGTGAAATAGATGGCGTAGTTAAACACTTCCATGTTGGTTGTGTACAACTCTGAACCAATGGTGGCAGCTTCTTGTGCTTTCTCAGCTTCTTCTTGGTTCGGAGCTGAACGTTGCCCCATTACGCCCTGGTAGGTGTTGGCAGACGCTTGCGCTTGCTTCTGCTGTAACTTCTTACGGAAGAGCTCTTTATCTAACTTGTGTGCATAAATATTGAGACGCCATTCACAGTTAAGGCGCAGTAATGGCTGCAACCACAGTGGCCCGGTGCGCTCAGGTAGCCGGTTCATGTAGAGAGTGCGAATATAGCGACCGGCAACTTCTTTCTCGGTCGGGTCAGCATTTGGATCGGTGGCTTCAATATAATCGGTCATGTCTGAAATCTTGCAGAAATCAGGGGAGCTGAAGTCATAACAAGATTCAACTAACTGCTGCCTTACGGTAGCGGGCTCCATGTCAGGAAAGACACGACGCACAGCCGGTGGCAAGGGCTGCGTTTGCGGCCGAATTGGTGAGGGCAAGTGCTCCTCAGCCATTTCAGCTTGCTTGGGATTAAGCTCACGGTAGAGCATACGGAAATACTCTATGGCCGAAACTGGCCGACCAGCCATACCACAGGCACCAAGCTGACTAACATAGCCATTGGCACGCTGCACTAAAGTGGTGACATTCTTAAAATGGCTACCGACAGACTGTCTGGCGGCCTGACTTGTAAGAGCGTCCATCACTGATTTAACAGCAGTATCAATCATGCTCTGCTTAGGTGGCTTCTCTTTAGGCGGCCGATAGCAGAAAGTGACATAGAACTTCAGCTCAGGCACAAAGTTGCGCGATAGAAGCGAAGCCTGATCATTCTCGACCACTTTAGCCACATAGCGCAAAAATGGATCTTCATTAACTTCAACTGGATGGCGCTGGAAATACTCACGCTTAGAAATATTATGGCAAACCACAGTAAGCTGAGCTGACGTGTCGATACCGTTGAGAAAACCAGTAAAGTGGTTCATGAGAGAGACCAAACGCATCTCATCAAAACCAGAAACGTGCACACCGTCTAACTCAAAGACACAACGGTAAGTGCCATCTTTCAAGACAAGAATACCCTGTCCCGATGCATCATCGTGAAAGAGGTCCCACAAGGGCAAAATACCAGCAGCAGAACCATGGGGCCTGGGCACAGCCAAACCAGGAATACGTCCGAGAATCTCTGCAGAAATCGGCGTTTCCTTCTCTTTGCCACGCTTCATAAAGCCCAGCAAACTATTTTCTTTGGAGTAGGACCGATTTATCGAGGTGACCATTAACGAACGAGAGCTCCTTTATTCAACAAATTCTGGAAGCTTTTCATCTACCAAAAATCTAGTTGTATTTGGATCAGGCCCTGGTATCAAGACTTTAGACCCGGTGTAAAAATTGAGCAGAGTCTCCCAATACGAAGCTGAGTGATTAAGTGTGACTAGACAGTAAAATGGGCCGACCAATCCAAAAAACAAGCAAATCCAGAGTTTAATGTCTTGCCCAGCAAGGTTGATTGGCATCATCCACGAATAAAGCTGGGTGGAAAGCACCAGGCTTCCCAAGATGGCAATCAGCTGGTCATAGCGCAAGCCGAACAACTTGGGAGAATCTTCTAAATTTAGAGGAGTGATATCGTCCATGTTTACATTCTACTTGTAGATTTAGCTCTAGGCCGGGTTAACTGTTTGAGCGCAGTTGAAAACTATTCCTACGATATGCGGTGGAAGCCTTACAGTACTTTTATTCCCATAAAGCGCAAACTCCTTCATCTTGGCTACGAGTTCAGTGGGTAAACCCGCCGATGAGTCTACTTTCTCATAGCATTTTATGGCACCGTCATATTCACCCGAAAGGCGCAAAATCTCACCCATAACATAATTATAGCGGCTGCGATTGCCGGCCCAGCTAGGGTCTGCCAGGGCTGCCGCCAATTCATTCTTAGCCAGGGAGAGAAACTTAGAGCCATCCACGCCCTCTTCCATGGCGCACCAATAGCCGTTTAATGCCAATACTGCACGATCAAGAGTGTGCACATTATGCTTACGCCCTGAGGCTACAGCATGGGCAAATTTCTTTGCAGGCTCAGTAGGCGGCGAGTCTGGCACGACCTGTGGCAGATAAAAGTGCTCTTTGAAAGATGACAGCCACCAGGTGTAAATACAATTGGGACACATGGCAAGCAGACTAGAGCGCAATTCAGGATCGGGCAGAATGCGATGGAGGTCAGTCTCGATGGGAGTCGTTAAATCGATAGCCGGCAATCTCGCCACTTCGTAGGTGGCGAAAATAGTTTGGCATTCAGGACAGACCACGGTCAGGTGGCGCAATTTGAAGAACTTCATAGTTGTTTATTATCAGCCGCATTGTGCGGCAATTATTGATGTCAATGTAAATGCAGAGTTAGTTACAAGTATAGGTGGAGGCCCTAGCGTCATTTTAATGCGCCAGAGACTATCTATATTAGCTTAGCCGTTACCGTTGTTGTAACCATCTTGACCAAACATATGTTCCATCATGCGCTTGACCAAACGATCTTTTGGCACAGGAGATTGGTCATATCTTGCCACTTGTCCAACAGCATTGCGAACAGGCACTGGTCTAGGCACAAACCGTGGATCTTGACGAATTGAGTCGACGTAGTCTTTGGTCAGGTAAGGATCGCCGTAGGTTTGTGGATCTTGTCTGTGTGCTTCAACAATGGCTCGAGCAGTATAGACAGAGCCGTAGTCTATATTGTTAGCTTGCCATCTAGGATCGGCGTCCATCATCGATTGAACAACTTGCACGTCACTGGTCGATACATTAGAAGCACCGACAGCACTGGCAGCGACAGCCACAGCTGGCATCGAGCTAGGGTTCTGGGAGTAGGCTTGTACAGCAGTCTCTAGCATCTGGTACTTACCAGGGTCAGAATCATCTTTGGAAGGGTCAAAGATCTGTTTCCAGTCCATGCCATTAGCTCTGAGATCAGCAACAACTTGCTTGACCAAATTCTGCGAGCCACCAAACTGACTGACTGCGCTAGCAACAGCAGATTGAGCAGCGCCACCGTAGTCAACAACTTGGCCAGAGACAGACTGTTCAATATCGATAGAGACATTTTCAGAAGGCAAGCTACCACTGCCACCACTATTGCCACCGTCAACTCTACCGATCTGGATCTGACCAGCAGATGAGCCAACCGAGCCACCAGGTAACTTGATCGAGCCCAGATTGCCAAGATTACTGCCACCTTGATTGCTTGGTGGCTGTATGCGGGAGTTAACCGTAACGGAACCGCCTTGCATAACTGGCAGATTGTTAGGCAGAGGGATAGCATTAGGATTGATGCTGCCAGCGCCAGCTGATGGACCATCAAGGAATAGGTCAACGTCAGCCGTTCCACCACCACCAGTATATCCACCGCCACCACCTGACATAGTGACACCGCCGAGCACTGGAGGGGCCATATTGCCGCCACCGCCACCACCACCGCCGCCACCACCGATGTTGACGCCGCCGAGATTCATGTTGCCGCCACCACCGCCGCCGCCGCCGCCGCCGTAGGAGCGTTGCAAGTTGGCCATAACGACATTGCCGCCTCTCAACGAATTGTAGGCACCGACATAATCTTCAGGTCTGGCATTGGCGCCGACCATGGAAGCCACTTGGTCAACAGTGTTGAAGTCACGACAAACAGATACACCGTTATCGTCATGTATGCCAGCTTGGGCCAGAGCACCCAAAGTCTGCACCACTTCAGCAGGCATGGCTTGAGCACGGTTGCCGTACCAGGCATCTTGTACCAGGCCGTTTGTACCCTCAGGAATTTCTGCAGCAGCTCTAGCTTGCATGTACTCACCGCCACCACGAATGGTCGCACCACGCAGCCATGGTTGAGCTTTGAGCACGCTTTGGTTAGCAGCTACGGCTCTGTTACAAGGAGTGATCGGCAGACCGCTTTGGATCAGAGCTTCAGTAGCAGGACCCATCCTCCAGCTCCATCCTGATTCAGGTGAATCAGTGCTGGTCATGATGTGAGCAGCCCAGGCTTGCTGGTCTTCACTCATTGGGCCATATCTGTTGACTAAGTGCTCAGTGTAAGCGTTGCCTTCTTCACCGTTGATATAAGCTTGTGAACCAAGAGCAGCATGCTTAGCCATAGAACGAGCGAAGCTCTGCTTAGCAGCAGCAGTTTGGGTCCATGAACTACCGTTAAAGGCCAATATACCAGCAGCAGCTCTCTGAGCCATACCTTTAGGCTTATGCTCGCCAGCATCAATAGATGCCTGTCTGGCTGCGTCGTAGGCTTCAGCGTCTGTGCTCATCAATTCGCCATAAGCACCGGCCATGATTTGCATACCTTTCTGCTCATCAGAGGCACCTTCTCCGGTACGGATATGCATCAGGTGGCCCTGGTTGTCGTAAACGTTCTCTGGCCTGCCGGTACGGGACACACCAAGAGTTGCGCCTTGTGCCAATCTGATTGCAGCTGCAGCAACCCGGTACGGTACGTGTCTGTAACCAGCTTGCATATAACCATCGAACATCGAGGCTTTCTGACCAGCTGCATTGAGCTGAGTTGGTTGAGCAGCAGGACCTCCCTGAGGTGTGCCACCGCCACCACCACCGCCACCACTGCCATCATCACCATCGCCGCCATCACCGCCAGCAAAGCTAGCCGTCTGAGCGCCATTGACAGGTGGAGCACCACCAGCACCACCAGCAGTGGTGGTGAACTGGGTTGGCGTGGCAACAGGTGGAGTGACACCTCTGTTAGCACCAGGAGTAACATTGACTGTGCCAGTGTTGACAGTAGCCCCAGGCTGACCAGAAACAGGAGGAATTACTCGACCAGTCACCGTACCAACTGTATTGACTCCATCAACTTTGCCGTTGTTAGCATTGTTAGCAGTATTGACTGTGCCTGTTGGTCTGATCGCATTGGCTGCAACGGCACCAGCGGCACCGGCAACAGCAGCTTCTTCAATCAGTTCAGCATTCACCAGAGGATTTGCACCAGTATTGGCATTAGCCAAAGGCGGAACAATACCGGTTGTAGTTGGCATGTTTGGATTGACAACACCAGACGGATTGGCATTAGGTGTTGTTGTCTGTCCACCGGCAACCACACGACTGTTCACGTCAGTTGTTGCTAATGGCGGTACAGGAGAGTTGGCCTGAGCCTTAACTGTCTGACCAGCAATTACACCAGCTGCGGTGGCAGCGGCATTAGCTATCGGATTACCAGCACCAGGCTTAAGTATTGCCGCGCCTTCTTTTCCTGGAGTCAGCGCTTGAGCTGCTGGATCGGCATTGATGATCTCTTCACCAGTAATTACACCAGCACCGGCTGGGGTTACTCCTGGAGCAGGCTGAACCCCTGAAGGAACGACACCACTCTGTCCAGTTAGATTGGCATTAGGTACAGTACCGGTCGGATTTGCCGTAGAACCCACGACCTTACCAGTTACATCAGTTGTTACTTGCCCAGAAGGGGTGACACCAGCATTCTTAAGAGCTTGTGTAGCAGCAACAGTGGCAGCAGCTACTGTCGCTGCAGTGCCCACAGTGGAAGCTGTATTCGCCTTGTTATTGAAAGTACCTTCTTTGGCATTGGCGACAACAGGGGCGCCAGGGTCAGCGGGGTTGAGTACTTCTTCGCCAGCGACAATCGCTGTGGTTGGATCGGGAGCCTTACCGGTGGCAACACCACTAGTGACTGCAGCTAATCCTGCGGAGTTGATTGGAGGAATTACAGGCTTATCGCCAGCTGCAGGGACAGGATTCGCCCCTGGCTTAGGAGTCACAGTAGTGTCACCTTTAGTAGCGGCATCAAGTGGTTTAGCTGTGGCGCCAGCACCACCCTTAGCATCAACAGTGGTCTTGACGGAGCCGTCGGCATTGAGGTTAGACCCAGGCGCACCAGGGGTGACACCACCAGCGCCATTCACTTTAAGACCAGGCACCACCGATGAGGCCACGGCCTTACCAGCTTCATCACCTGTACCTGTTACTTCTACTTCATCGCCAGCAGCCTTCAAAGCAGCTCCGACACCGGCAGCAGCGGCCGCTCCCTTGGCTATATCAGCAGGGTTAATACCAGCGGCCAGGTCTTTACCCTTAGCAGTTGCATCTGTTGCTGTTGCCTTACCGTCAGCCTTGGGATCGACAATTTTGCCAGTGACTGTAGCTTGATCTTTAACGACTTCGCCGGCTTTGCCTTTGTCTCCAGCAGCAGGAGGAGCTGTCACTCCAGCCTTAATCGGTTGGCCGTTAGCCAACAGTTCTTTGCCGTTCTTGTCTACTAGATTACCAGCGGCATTAACGAGAGCACCGGCAGCAGCAGCAGCTTTGGCAGCTTCAGCAGCGCTCAGTTCTTTACCTGTCTGTTCGCCAGTACCAGCATTGGCGTTGGCAGCGGCAGCATCTTTGTTAGCGGCAGTGAGACCAGCATTCGCACCCATAGCGGCCATGCCAGCACCCGCGAGTCCAGCGCCGAGAGCAACAGTGGCCCCAGTCTTAGCAGCACTAGCCAAGGAATCGGCAGTACCACTAGCAGGAGTTACTGGTTTAGAACCAGGAGGAACCACACTAGCATCGGTGCCAGGAGCACTCTTGTCTGAAGCCTTGTTAGCAGCATTTGGATCGGCAGGGTTGAGCGGCTTACCGTCAGGGCCCAAGCCAGTTCCCTTACCATCTTTTGGACCTTTAGGACCTTCTGGCGGCTTAATTGGCTTACCATCGGGACCAAGACCACCAGCTCCAGGACCACCCTTACCTTTACCACCACCCGGTCCATCAACTTTACCAGTAGCAGCAGCGCCACGAATATCTTTCAACAGTCCAGGATTGGCAACATTATCTGCCAAGCCATTAAGTTCAACACCTTGAGATTTAGGTGCGCCCTTGGCTCCAGCGTAACCGAAGTTACCTACAGCATTGGCAAAGTGCTTGGCCCGATCACCAAGCATTCCCCCCAGAGCCTTACCGCCTGAGAGCAATCCACCGGTGATCAGACCAGCAGAAATAAAGTCAGACATCGGAGAAATTTGAGCCCGCGCCAAGAACGAAGGCACCTGAATCATCAGCTGCAAGACGCCAACGGCCATGACAATCTTGCCCCATGGGTTGAAGTCAGACAGGACCACAATCACCATGATTTTGAGCATGCCAACCCAAACGAATGTCCACAAGCTCACTTCAACAAAGGAACGAACAAAGCCAGAGCAGACGTTTTCGGTATCAGGTAAGGCAAAGAAGACTAAAAACAGTGGAGCAAACATATATTGAGCAGTGAGCAAAGCGGTCTGAATCGCCTTGAGCACAAGAATATAAATCAGCTCAGCAATAAGAATGCCGCCCAATACCAGATAGATAATCAAACCAACGAAGGCAACCAGGGTACCGACTGTTCCTAAAACAATACCGCCAGCGCCACCACCAAGAATGCCGCCTAATACCTGACCAGCTACAGGAGCTGTGGCATTAGCCAACAAACCAGCACCAGCAACCAGACCACCTTTCACAGCGGCAGCCATAGCCGCATCAAGCATGGCGACCTGGTCGGCCGAGTTGAAGTATAGGGCCTTGATCATCTCGTTGGTGATCTGAATTTCAAAAGCGTAAATGGTAGGCCAGGCAAGCAGCAGACCAGCGGTGAAGATCAAACGACCAACTGCACCCATCATGTTGCCGTTGCCGCGGATGGCAGCGTCAGCCCAGTACTTCCAGATACATAGAATGAAGAGCAAGAGCAAAAGGTCTACAGCGATGCCGTACATGATGTCGGCACCTTGACGAACATAGGGTGAAATGTCATCAACAACTGCACCCGGACCACCAGGAGTAGTGCTGAGACCGTTAACGGCAATATTGGGGTTAAGCACAAAGATGCGCAAGAAGCCAGTCAAGAACTGCACAGCGTCGGCTACCCAACCATTGATAAATTCACTCAACCACTTACCGATCAGCTGACCGATGTTGGCGAAGAAGTTAGAGATGATGTCATCGCCCCAAAATGCGCTCAAGCCCTGATAGGTGTCGTTGTAGGCACCAAAATCAGGCCACAACTGTTGCTCAACGTTCTGAGCGACAGCCTCGGTGTTTTGCTCGGCCTGTTGTGTCACCAAATTGGTTTGGCCAGGAGCGTCATAAATGTTCTCTGCGGTTGGCTGTGTTTGGGTAGCACCTTGGCTGGGGTCGCCAGCATTAGGGCTGACAAAGTCGTCACCAGGCGAAGGAACCGAAGTTTGCGCCACAGCAGCAATTGAAAATGCAAAAGGCGCCACGAGCATGAAAACTGCTACCAGCGCGATTAATTGCTTGTGAAAGCGATATTTGAGGTTAGTTAAGGTGTTTCCGTTATCCACTGTTGACTGCTTGCAGAAGAAAGAAAGGTAATTCAGACCAAATACACTCTGGTGAGCGTATCTCTTAAGCATCACTGTAGTGCCAATATAAAATCCTGTCAGTGTGGTTATTCCCATTCTGCGGGCAAAACAGCCATCTTTTAATGTCCTGTTAAGCCTTTTGGCAACATTTCTCATGCGCTCAGAGTCGAACATAATTCACCACCAACAAAAGAAAAAAGGAATGAAATAATTTCCTGACAATACTTTAAGCTTGCTTAGATGCTTTTGGGAGCACGGTCTTTCCCATCCTAGAGGGAAAATCTTGCGAAATTTATGTGCCGTTTGAGGGCGATTCGAAGGCGATTCAAGGGCAATTTGAGGCCAACTCAAGGGCAATTCGAAAGTGGTTAATGCAGTGCGCGCTGTTTAATTTTTATCTTCCACTGAGCAAAACGCTGCTGCTTGCCAGAAATTTGTAAAACAGGCGCACTGGCCACTTGCCGCATAGACTGTTTGGCAGGTAGGAATCTGTGCACTACCGGCACAAAGTATTGGCTTAGCTGGCGCAGATTTTGCTTAAGGTTGGACCGTTGACCAGTTACTTTTGCCTGCCTGGCAGAACGGAAAAATAGAAGGCTTAGCACCATGGGAACAACCAAGCGCCACTCAGTAAAAATAGCCCAAAGAACAGCGGCTACATGAAGGAAGACGCCTGGCCAATCGACCTGCGCCAGATGGGTTGCGGCTGAAGCATTGCCGTATGGAGAAGCTTGCCAATCTCCGACAAAATCACTGTACTTAGATTGATTAATTCTCCAAGGGAGCCAATTTGCAGTTGCTATTGACTGTTCATCGATTGCTGACTGCATTGGACGAGCAGATTCGCTGAGACAAAAAACAGCGGCAACAGGGGCAACCATGATTAAACAAAGTGCAACGCGTACCAACTGCCGGTCAAAAAAGTGTTTTGTCAGGTATGAGATTTGGCCTTTGCGTCTGTTGCGGAAGGCCGCCGAGCCGCCGCGGGAAGTAAAACCAAGTTGAAAGGCAATGCGGCGTCGGATAAATCTCAGTGATTGTTGAACCTTAGACATTTGCAAGAGGGCGAAAATTGCACAGGCAAACATAGCCGTAGCAACTTGGAGGATTGACCAACAGTCAGGCACACTGATAACGGGTTCGCCGCCGAAGGAGGACAGCCCTTGACAGGTCTCATTATAAGAGCCAAAATCAGGCCAAAGCTGCTGCTCAACATTCTGCGCCACCGCTTCGCTATTTTGCTCTGCTTGTTCGGTGACAAGATTGACACTGTTGGCTCTGCTCGGAACAAATTGCACACTCGCAGAAATAGGCTCTGAGGAAATAGGCTCTAAGGAAACAGCCTGCGGGTGGTCAGCTGGCATTTCTCTGTAAGAAAAATGTTCATATAGCAATATCGCCGGGATAGCTATCACAAATAGATACGCCCCAGCAATTAGGACACCGGCCCCAGACTGAAATAGTCGCATGCCAGATTTAGATTTCTGATTCGCTGGCAGTTGGGCAGAATAGGGCACGAGAAATTTAGCGCGATTAGACATACTGCCACCACCATGGAAAAAGAAAAAGAGGAACTGCAAACTCGATTTGAAACTTAAACCGAAACAAAGAGCTGTCCTCGACTCTAATCTACTGCGCCAGGAAGGTTTTGACAGCACGGTCTTCCCCATCCTTGACGCAGGAATCTAAAAGAATTGCCCAAGTTCGGGCATTTCGAACAGCTGGGCATGTATGCCGAATATCCAGTCACAGTCGCCAGACAAAATTGCTATGGATGTTGTTTGAGGCGATTCCAAATTTGACTCATTTTTGCTAGGAAAATGAGTCAAATTTGGAACAGCAAACTTGAGAAATAGGAGCAAACTTTAGTAATTAGAGCAAACTTGCCATTGCCAGTTTTTCACGGTCACCTAGGATAGCCAGCGAGAATTACCTCGCCATTGCTGCCAGGGACGCCGATTGCACAAAAGCATCACGGTATGCGCATTCGCTGGGTTTATCTTCAATTTCTTCTTCCGCGCTGGACGGCGAAAGAATGAGCGGCAACAGCTATCCAGAGCGAAGAGAGCCGGTAGAGCAAATATAACTCTCCAGTGGGACAAATTATCACCTATCCATTTCCCAACTAGCAGCCAAATATTGGCGAAAAAATTGGAGACAATGTCTTCACCACCATTAGACAAAAGAAATCTACTTTAAGCCCCTAGAGCCAATCTAGGACCACGGCATTCCCTATTCTTGGCGCCCAGAGAACACTCGTTTTTGAAATTTCCCGAATTTAGCTCTGCAAATGCTTTTCGTATTGCGTCAATTAAAAAACACACCCAAGAGGAACCGTTGCCTCATTTAAAATGTTACCCCCCCGATTCCTCTTTTGGGTTGTTTTAGTCTGTCGTTTTCATCTTAAATGGACTTATTG
>JBIPOV010000009.1:0-159192 GCA_044378815.1 Obscuribacteraceae bacterium (SeqCode)
GAACTGTATAGATAGTATGGAGGACGTTTTCTACTTAACCATTGAAGAATTACTCGGCTTCATAGACGGTACTGCCGTGTCGACCAATCTCAAAGCGCTAATTACATTGCGCAAAGAGGAGCAGGCCAGTTTTGCTCCAAGCTCAGCCGAGCGACTGGTCTTAGTTGGTGCCAGTGGTCTGAGAAAGTCTAATATATTTTTGCCCAGAGAAAAGGCAGAGACTGGTGGCCAGAAGCTTGGTTTAAAGGGCCTGGGAGCTTCAGCTGGTGTAGTTGTGGGTCGAGCCCGAGTTATTCGCAATCCTGAGAGCGAAATGCTTCAACCCGGCGAAATTCTTATAGCTGACCGGACAGATCCAGGTTGGATCGTCCATTTCGCTACCTGCGCTGCAATCATAGTTGCCCATGGCAGCCTCCTTTCACACACAGCTATAGTTGCTCGTGAGCTAGGAATTGCCGCTGTTGTTTCTTGCAAAGGCGTTATGGAGCAGATTCGTACAGGCGATTTAATCGAGGTCAATGGCTCCAGTGGAGTTGTTACCGTACTCGCTTCCCCAGAGCTAGAGTTAAGCGAGGAGGAAAACAATGCAGTTCCGGCCTAAGCGAGTCAAATTCAACCAAGATCTAATCCGCTACTCTCAATGCTGGGAAGACACCGATCTGGTGCTCGACAATTTGGCTATATCTAACGGGGACACCATTCTTTCAATAGCCTCTGCTGGAGACAATACTTTGTCTCTGCTAACAGCTAGTCCGAGTAAGATCATTGCTATAGATTTTTGCCAGGCGCAACTTGCTGTTATGGCACTCAAAATTGCAGCCTTCAAAGGCCTAAGCTACGAAGAGCTTCTCACTTTCTTAGGCATTGGCAAGCCAGAATCTACCACCGCTAGATTAGCAACCTATCAGCTATTGCGCCCAGAGTTAGAGCTTCAATATCGTCAGTTCTTCGACAAAAGACCGGAGCTGATTGTCAACGGCATAATTAATAGCGGGAAATTAGAGCGCTATTTTGCTATCTTTCGTCAATTCATTCTGCCTCTGGCCCACAGCAGAAAGACTGTCAATGCACTGTTCGAAAATCGCACACTTTTAGAAAGGCAAGAGTTCTTCGAGCGCCAATGGAATACCGTATGGTATCAACTGGCATTCAAGCTATTCTTTGGCAAAACCACCATGGCTTTGATTGGCAGAGAAGCCAGTTTCTTCAAAGAGGCTAGCGGTTCCCTCTCTAGTTTTCTTGCCCGCGCTTCGCAAGGCGCATTGACTGAGGGTACACCAAGCAGTAATCACTATTTACACTATATTTTGACTGGTAACTATGGCTCAGTTTTGCCGCACTATTTAAGACGAGAGAATTTCGAGGCTATTCGCTCAAATCTAGATAAGGTTGTCTTGGTTGAAGGCAGTCTGCAAAGGTTTCTAGAACAGTTGCCTAGTGATTCAATTGATGCCTTTAACTTGTCTGATGTCTTCGAGTATATGACTGAAGATAATTGTGAAATTTTGAGTCATAGCATCAACCGCGTGGCAAGACGTGGTGGCCGACTGGCCTACTGGAACATGGCAGTGGATCGCTTTGCTAATCAGTACGATAACAATTTGTTTGCCACTCGCTGCTTTGGCCAAAATCAGAATAGCCAAATTCAAGGCGACCAGAGTCTTGCAGCCGCGAGCAAGACCTTCTTCTATAAGCGCTTCTGCCTAGACGTTGCCATCGAAGGAGCGCTCTGATGTCATTGCAATCACTCATTAGCAGCTTGTCTAGCTCAATTTTGGTGATTCTGGTGCTAGTCGGAATGATTTGGCTTCTGTCGCGCTTTGGCAAACCATCCGAGAGATCCCGCAAATTGATTCATATGTTCATGGGTCTAACATGCCTTAGCCTGCCATGGTTGTTCGACTCTCCAACTCCGGTAATTGTCTTATCGATCATTGTCTCAATTCTTTTGAGTGCTCTAAAACTATCACAACAGTCAAAGCTATATCCCGTACTCTTCTCTGTCGGCCGGCGCTCAATTGGTGAAGTCTGTTTCCCTCTTGGTGTATCTCTTACATTTGTACTTAGCAATGGAGTGCTGACGCATTACATAGCACCAGTTGCGATACTGGCTCTAGCCGATTCTTTATCAGCACTAATTGGCATGCGCTTTGGTTCAAAATTTTATAAGGTTGTGAACGGCAGCAAAACGCTTGAAGGGTCGCTAGCCTTTTTTCTCACTGCTGGGGCAGCAGCCTTTGTCACACTGAGTTTGCTAACCAGTGAAAGCTTGTCTCATATAACTATGGTGGCACTGATTGCGGCCATCGCCGCGACAGCTTTTGAAGGCATGTCCTGGGGCGGTCTCGACAATCTCTTCGTGCCAGTGGGAACCTTATTGGTGCTAGCCCAGATTGACGGCCAGTCAGATCTACAGCTGTCACATACTCTTGCGATTTTCTGTGGTGTATTCTTGCTAATTCTAGCCCTTAAGCGCTTGTCGACTCTTGAGGGCGGAGCAGCTCTCGCCGTGGTCGGCTACATGTATGTCTGCTATATGCTGGGTGGCCTGGCCTGGTTATTGCTGCCAGTAGTTCTTTATGCCAGCTACAGACGTTTGATGCCCAAACGTTTTGCCAAAATTGTCTCTACCCACTCAATTTTTGGCGTACTGTCAGTCGCTTCAGTGGGAATCTTTTGGCTACTAGCCA
This sequence comes from Obscuribacteraceae bacterium (SeqCode), assembly GCA_044378815.1. Classification (GTDB taxonomy): domain Bacteria; phylum Cyanobacteriota; class Vampirovibrionia; order Obscuribacterales; family Obscuribacteraceae. The sequence goes on from JBIPOV010000009.1 coordinate 2,691, forward strand.
GCCACAAGAGTGACGCTTATATCTATCCCTATGCTACGGCTCTCGCCACTCATGGAGCGATCATTGCTTCAGCTCATATTCACTTAAACGCTTTTGATGATTGCGCCAACTGGGACAAACTGAAGCTCTATGCAATCGGCTGCTCAGTGCTTAAGAGTTGGTCTTTGATTTTCATACCCTTAATGCTCTTGACTGGATTCTCCGCAGATCATGTAGTCAAACTTTTTCTTGCACCGATTTGGATTTTCGTGGCCACTGCCATATTTGTTACAACAACCAAGGTCGGTCCGGATTTTCGCAACAGTTCAAGCCGCTGGATAAAGCAAGGTGTTTGCGCTGCTCTTGGTTCGGCCCTTGCTCTTGTCGGCACAATATAGAGGTAGCAAAAATGAATGTGCTTGTAAAAGCGGGCCAAGACTTGACTCTGACAATCGACAGTGATGTAACGGCCCAACTATATTTCAGAGGGAAATTCGCGTGCTTAGGAAAAGTTGAATTTGCCAGCAAGAACTCTGAGAATAGTCGCTCTGAGAATAATCGAGAGGTGTCTCTTGAGCTACTAGAAGTGGCGATCCAACTGGCGATCGAGCAAGGGCAACAAACTTTGATTGCACCCATAGACGGCGATACCTGGCACAGCTACCGCACCATAATCGAAAGTTCCGCTGCTCCTAAGTTTTTTCTAGAACCAGCATCTCCTTTAAGCGCCGAAGTTTTAGAAGAAGCTGGCTTTGCCCTCACTGCCCAATATTCTTCTTCACTGATAGACATGACCTGCTCTAAAGCGGCAATTGAGGCAACTATTGCAAAACATGAGGCGAAGATTGAAAAGTCGTTTTTGGTCAGACAGTTTAATTCAGCAAGTTTTGAGGGCGAGCTGCGAGAAATTTATGAGCTTTCGCTGAAGAGTTTCAAGAATAATTTTCTCTATCAAGCTATCTCTTTTGAACATTTCGTTGAGCTATATCACCCGCTAGTCAACCTAATCAAAAGTGAACTGGTGTGGCTGGCATTTAACCAGGAAAAACTTGTGGGTATGCTCTTTGCCTTGCCTGATATACTCAACCGCGAGCAAATTATACTTAAAACCGTGGCCGTAGACCCCGATTTCACCGGTCTTGGTATCGCTAGCTATTTGCTTGCACGGGTGCAAAAAGAAGCTCTCAACCTTGGTTTTAGCTGTGCAGTGCAGGCCCTGTACAAAGCTGAGAACAGGTCGGCCCAACTCACAGCAGATCTGACTACAAGAGTAATTAGACGCTATGGTCTCTTTGCCCTAGATCTAAGGCCACAAATAAGGCAGGTCTGAAATGAATATTGCCACCACTCTCGAAAACCTTGCCCTAAAGCACCCTAAGCGCATCGCTCTTATTGAGCAGAAGAAAAAGCAAAGCAAAAGTACTAGTTATGCTGAGCTAAATCAGCAAGTGCAAGCAGTTGCAGCCTATCTCAGTCAGTGTGGTATCAATAAAGGCGACATCATCCTACTCTATGTCGATATCAGCAGCCCGTTGTATGCTCTACTTCTTGGCATAAACCGCATCGGAGCGGTTGTACTCTTTATTGATCCAACCTACGGGCCAAAGGAGATAAAGCACTGTATAGAACTGACTAAGCCAAAGGCAATTGTAGTGGCCGATCGTCTGCAACTGATTGCCAGGGTGGTAGCTCCCCTATTTGGTATCAAGCAAATTTTCGCCCTCAATGACTTCAATTTAGAGAGAATGTCCAATCTAGCCGGCAACTTCGCTGAAATCGCCGCAGTAGAAGATTGCCACCCTGCCTTAATAACTTTCACCAGCGGTAGCACCGCTTTGCCAAAAGGCATTGTCAGAAGCCATGGGTTTCTCCATGATCAGTGCGAAATTCTTACTGCCGAATTAGCGATTGGAAAATGCCAGTCGGAACTTACCACTCTGCCAATATTTGTCTTGGCAAACCTGGCAAGTGGTGTCACTTCTATTTTACCGAGCAACAATCTCAGAAGTCGCTTCAAGCTAAGACGACAGGGGCATAGTGCTCAAGTTGCCACGCAAATACTCGAACATGTGCCAGAAAGAATACTGGCAGCACCGGCTTTTCTCAGCCAGGTGGCAAGCTATCTCAAGGAGCGCAATCTCAAGTGCTCTTTTGTACAACAAGTTTTGACTGGTGGTGGTCCTGTATTTCCACAACTGTTTGCATTGCTAGCAGAGGTATTTCCCAAGGCCCAAGTGATAACAGTTTATGGCTCGACCGAAGCGGAGCCAATTGCACATCTGGCAGTAGCTGAATCTGATTGCCAATTACTCAAGACTAAAGGTGCTGGTCTGCCCCAGGGAAAAGTTTCGACTTTTGTAGACCTGGCAATCGTGCCTGATGATGTTTTCTGTGAATACACCGAAAAAGAGTTTCAGACAGCAAGAGCTGCCGCCCACGTCGTTGGTGAAATTGTGGTGGCTGGCAGACACATAATCGATGGCTACATCGGCGGAATAGGTAACAGCGAAAGCAAAATAAAAGTTGGCTGTCGGATTTTTCACCGTACTGGAGATGCGGGCTACCTAGATAGCAACGGCAACCTCTTTTTAGTCGGTCGAGCCTCAATGAAAATAGACACCCCGGGTGGTTCGGTCTATCCCCTGGCAGTAGAAGCCGCCGCTATGGCGACAGGCCTCGTCGATAGCTGTGCTTTCTTACTAGTGGACAATAAGAGAGTACTAGTAGCCAAGCTCAACTCTGCCGCCAACAGAAATAGCGAAGCCATACTTCTCCAATACCTAAAGTTCGCTTACATCGACAAAGTAGTAATACGCGACAACATGCCTATGGACAAACGCCACAGTTCGAAAATTCTCTACAAGAAGCTGGTACAGTCCCTGACCTAGATATCTGATTTAGGGATCTGTTTAGGAATCTGACTTTGGGACATGAGTGGATATCATGCTCTCTTCTGAACGTTCAAAAGCCTCTAGTTGAGAGGTGGGTACATTTATACCCGTTAGCTTGTTGCCATATCCAAGGGTAACCATGCGATCTTGAACAGCAAATATATCTTCGACATATCGAGCAAGGGCGCGACCCTGGGGAACGATTTGCTCTACTGTGGCACTAAGGAAATAGTCAGCAGTGACACCACCGGCCACATTGGAATTACGTTCAGTGCCCCATTTTGTGGCAAAGCGCAATGTCAGTGGAGCACCGGGCTTAGCCATTAAGCTCAATTTCCGACTAAAGCCTTGACTATTTAGGTCAATTTCACCGAGAAGCTGATTAAATGAATCAGGACCGTTTGGCAATTGCCCTTGCATTCGCCCGGCGGCCACGCCTAGTTCTTGAGCCAAAAGCTCCACCAGTGAGGCAAAAGCAGCTACGCCCTGCAAGTCTATTGTCTTTCCAGTTCCATCAAATGTCATAACTTGTTCCATCTATTACTATGAACGCAGTGTTAAACAATCCAAATGATGCCAGTTAAGTGAGAATTCTTCAAGTACAGTAGTTTTTATGCAAGTGCAAGATATACCTGAAAAAGTAAAGCCCGTTGCCCTCACCCGTGAATGGGCAGAAATGATCAAGCTAGAGCACACCGTTTTTGCTCTACCATTTGCTCTTTCGGGGCTAATATTGGCCACTCCCAATTTACCGACTTGGGGCACTGTTTTCTTCACAGTATTGGCTTTCATTGGCGCTCGCTCCGCCGCCATGACTCTAAATCGGTTAATTGACGCACGTATTGATGCTATTAATCCCCGCACTAAAGACCGATCAATTCCGGCTGGACGAATTAAACCTGCCGCAGCCGTACTTTTCACTATCGCCTCTTTCGCCTTGATGCTAGCAGCGGCCAGTCAACTTCCTTTAATTTGCTTACAGCTGTCACCGATAGCCGTATTCTGGCTCAGCTTCTACTCATTTACTAAGCGCTTTACCTGGCTCTGCCACATTGTTCTCGGCATTGCCTTAGGCGGAGCTGCTCTAGGTGGCTGGGTAGCAGCCAGTGGCTCCATTCAGGGCCCAGCGCCGTGGCTTCTTGCTTTTGCTGTGGCGACATGGGTAGCAGGTTTCGACATTATCTACGCTTGCCAAGATGCTCAATTTGATAGCGAAAATAAATTACATAGTATTCCAGCGCAATTTGGTTTGGCCAATGCCTTGAATATATCTATCGGGCTACATGTTTTTACAGTTGCGGCATTAGTTGCGCTCGGATTTTTCGTCCAACCACCGGCAGGCATCTTCTACTTTATTGGTGTCGCCTTAGTTACAGCAATGCTAGCCTATGAGCATAGCCTGGTTAGACCAAGCGATCTTTCGAAAGTGAACGCTGCATTCTTCACCACCAATGGTGTCGTATCAATTGTCACCTTCTTAACAATTCTGCTTGACCGTTTATTCTAATTTGCACTGCCCTTAATGGCACAAGGACTGCTAACTGGCTCCTCAAATCAGCCGCGCTTAGCCGAATAATTGGTGCAAGTGAAATAAGTAAAGTTACATTTTCTTGTAAGGTCTTGAGAAGAATTTGTTCATCAAAGCCGCGAACCACCGGGTAAACATCGGTGCTCGCCTTTCTACCACTCTTACAGACGGTGCTCAAAACATCCATCAGCGGGTCTTTAACAAATGAGGGGTAGCAATTATTATTTTTTGACTATATTCGCAACCTTGTCAATAATAATTTTCATCCTTTCGGTGCACTTGAAAATACCGTCCAATAAGTTCATTCTATAGGTTGTCAAATTTGACGATACCCGATGAGGTAACCATGTTCATACAATCAGTACTGCAGAACATCGGCTGGTTTCTGGGCGCATGCGCCACAGTTTCGTTCATCGAGCACCAAGTACATGCTCGATTGATGCACCAGAAGAACTTTCTCAGCAAGTACACCTCGAGTTTTAAGCGTGTTTATGAAGCACACGCCATAAACCACCACGGCCATTATTCAAAGATTTTCACAGACGAACCAGTTGCTCCGGGTGAGGACGAAGAAATTCGTTTGACTGTTCACAAAGCGCCTATTAAGACATTACCTCTACTGGTTTTGATCTCACTTGTATCAGTCCCTGGTGCTCTGATATTTCTATTCACAGTATTGATGCACCACTGGGTCTGGAATAAAATCCACCTAGAAATGCATAAGCCTGAACAAAGAGGCTTCAGTAATTGGCCAGCTTACAAGTTCCTAGCTCGTCACCATTACCTGCACCACGTTTATCCAAACAAAAACTATAACGTTGTCTTTCCGTTCGCTGACTATGTTTTAGGAACGAATGTTCACGCATCCAAGTCTGAACTGCTCGAAATGTATGATCTAGAACTTCTTCAGCTCAAACCAGCAGAATTGGCTTCACTCCGAGAAGATGCTGCTCAAGAGAAACAAGAGAAGCAGGCTAAGCAAGAGAAGCAATTAGCAACTCTTAGAGGCTAATTTAAAGTCAACTTCTACACTATTCATTAGTTTTACTCTCTGGGCAGCTTCGGTTGCCCAGAGTTTTTCTATGTATCTCTTAGTGCTAGTGGTAGTGTTAATTGTGGCAGCGGCAAGGCTGTCAAGGAGCGACAAGCCTAGCTTGAATACATTGCCTGCGGCCAAAAACAACCAATAGGCTAAAATAAAGACTCCCATTCGGTTTCAACCTATGAAAAAACTGCGCGCGGCTCTTATCTCGATTTTATCTCTGAGTCTTTATTCAATTGCCCCAGCAACCTTAGCTGCCACTGGTGAAATTGTGGAGACCCTGTCGGCCGATCGCAGCGAAGCAAAGCTGTTTAAAGCAGCCCCTATTGTCGGTCGGCCAAAGATAGGCTTAGCTCTTGGTGGTGGCGGCGCTCGTGGTGCGGCTGAAGTGGGCGTGCTTAAAATCTTAGAAAAAGAAGGTATTCACTTCGACCTTGTCGCCGGTACAAGCATTGGTTCTGTGATTGGCGGCTTCTACTGCCTTGGTGCTACCGCCGAACAAATGGAAGAAGAATTTAAAAGTGGTGCTGTCATGCGCAATTTTATGGCTGTACCACTCACTTTTCGCTTACTCGTAGCGCCGGTGTTTTTGCTATTTAGACCTTTTAGCCACAACAAATATGATGGTCTTTATGGTGGCGATAAATTTCGCAGATACCTGGTGGGGAAGCTTACGACTGAAGACGGCTTGATCGAAAATATGAAAATACCCTTCGCCGCTATTGCTCTAAATGTTGTAGATGGCAGGCCTTATATGATTCGAAAGGGCCACCTCGGCTATGCTATGCAAGCCAGCTGTGCCGTGCCTGCCTTGCGCAAGCCCGTAGAAATTGACGGCATGCTCTTTTCTGATGGCGGTGTTTCTTGCAACTTACCGGTGAAGCAATGCCGTGCTATGGGAGCTGATTTTGTTATCGCCGTCAACATAGACGAGCCCTTCGAGCCAGTGCCGCTCTCTAGTTTCAAAAAACCAGGAAGTATCACCAAGCGCATGGTCAAATGGGCTCTGTTTGATATCGATGAGCCCCAAGCTGCCTTAGCTGACGTTACTATTCACCCCAATACTGAAGGAATATCACTAATATCAACGCGCCGCTCTGATGCTATTCGTGGTATCAAGGCTGGTGAAGAAGCAGCCAGAGCAGCAATACCAATGATAAAACAGAAGCTCAAGGAAATTGGTATTGAGGTACAACCCGCAGCAGAAGTTCCAGCAGTTCCAGAAGAAAAATAGTAATTGACCATCGATTAGACTCACTCCTCGCCTCAGGTGCAGCAATGATTGACGAAAAACAGCACTGGGAAACAGTTTATGAAACCAAGGCCGCCGACGCTGTAAGTTGGTATCAGCCGCATCTAGAGAAATCACTAAAGCTCATTGTTAACGCTGACAGCAATAGAGCAGCTCAAATTATTGACGTTGGTGGCGGTGAATCAACACTAGTAGATGATCTTCTTGCAACTGGCTATAGAAATGTTAGCGTCTTAGATATTTCGCAACGTGCTATCAATGTTTGCAAAGCCAGACTTGGTGAGCAATCTAATTCAGTAACTTGGTTTGCCACTGATATTCTCAAAGCTGCACTTCCTGAAAAGCTTTACGATATCTGGCACGACAGAGCAGTCTTTCACTTTCTTACTTCTGAAGAGCAACGCCGCAAATATGTGAGACAAGTTGCACAGGCAGTGAAAACCGGCGGGCACGTGATCGTGGCAACTTTCGGACCACAAGGCCCAGAAAAATGCAGTGGTCTTTCAACTATGCGCTACGATGCCGATTCCCTCCATGATCAATTCGGAGCGAGTTTTCGCCTTATTGAAAGTGCCACTGAGTTACACAACACACCCTTTGGTACCACTCAGCAGTTTCTCTATTGCTACTGCAAACTGGAAAACTGACGATAACAGCCTTATTCGGTAGTATTTGGCACTATCAGTAGTTTTCTTTGGTTCCGTTCATCAAGTTCAACATAATTGATTGTCCTGCAGCAGTTTTTGTATCAAGGCCTTCTTTGACTGCAATCAAATGTTTATCACTGCCAATAAAATGCCGAAAGATTGGCCTAAGCTCTAGCCGCTCCTCTCCATCTTTGTGGCAAAAACGCCCTAGATCAAAGGTAATCAAGCCATCGGCTGAAGCAAGCGCGTTCATGGCGTCAGATAGCCCTAAGCTGTCTGCAAACTTATCTTCGAACACCTTCGTCAGGGTATAGCCGTGATGCAGACAGTAGTCGTTGATGACTGCTCTTTGAGCATCACAACTACAAAGATCGCCGCAATTTCGTACATAGGCTACGAGTCTGGTCTTTCTTGCCTTAGAGACTGTTTTTGTGCCCCATCGACTGCCGAGATCGGTACTGAGACCATCAACAAGGTCATCACAAGAGCAATTGGATTCTGACACGGTAGCCGCCAAGCGCGGATGCAGTGGCTGTCTCAAGCGCTCATCGCTTGAATTATCTCGATTTCTATATTTGTCAAACATATTCACGACAACTTGCCTCGAACTACCTAGTGCTGATGCCTCATACCATAGCGCTATGTTCAGAACAGTACATCATCCTTCTGACTATTAAACTAATCGTTCTTGGGCTAGCGATGCGGATCGTGTAGCATTACAGCAACAGAGTAATTGGTTCTAACCGTGAATAGAAAACGTTTACCAGGAAAGAACCCCTAGAGCACCAAATTAAAGCAAGACACTTCACCATCAACGGTGCCGAGATAAACCTTGTCTTTGTTAATTAGTGGTGGTGCTTCTATTTGTTTGTGCAAGAATCGTTGAAAGCGCAGACTGCCATTTGCTGTGTCAAAGCCTTGCATCCAGCCTTCTTTGCTGACACAAATTACACTAGCGCCAATTGTCTCTAAAGCAGCTCCAGGCGAACCTTTGAGCGGTGCCTTCCACTTCAAGGTGCCGGAATACTTCTCACAGCAATAGAGCCATTTATTTTCACTGGCGAACATTACTGAAGTGAATACAATCACGCCGCTCTTTAGAATTGGACTAAAGGTCGGATATTCCCATATGAGCCTTCCTGTCTCAGCTTCAAGGGCGAAGCAAACGCCACCCTGGGTACCAACATAGACAGTGTCAACAGAAGCCGTTGGCGTGATAACGATGCGACCATCAGCGACATACTTCCAATTCAGTTTGCCACTGTGAGCGGCAATGGAATAAACATGTCCGCCACGGGTTCCGAAGTAAAGCGAATCGCCATGGGCACGAGGAGCAGCAACTATGGCATCAAGGGCACTGAAGTGCCACAAACGCCGGCCCATGCGTATGTCTAAAGCAGTGACTTGCCCGGTGCGATCGCAGACAATAACCTGATTGCCAGCCATAATTGGGCTTGCAAGCACAGGTGCAGGGCCTTCCCAGCTCCAGATAATCTTGCCTGTGGTTGAATCAATAGCTTGGGTCTTTCCCGCACTGTCGCTTACAACTAAGCGGCCATCAAGAGAAATTGGCGCTGTGAGAATGGGAGCATCAGCATCAAAGTTGAATGACTGAGCACCACTCTCAGCTTTTAGTGCGTATAGTCGCCCATCGGTAGAACCAACATAAACAGTCTTTTCATCGCGACTAATTACTGGATGAGCAGCCCAGCCTATAGGTCCGTGAGTCGGGAAAGTCCAAACAGCTGGCTCGTCTTGCGCAGTCTTTGCCGGGCTTACACTCTGCTTTTGCTCGGGAGCTTTAGCTGTTGGTGCTGGCGGAGCGGTGTTTGTCTCCGTATCTACTACCGGAGTGGAAATATTGTTATCTCTAACAAACGAAGGTACACCGGTAATAAATACTTCTTCGCCGCGCTCACCTTTCTTTATCAGAGGCTGATCCCGATTCTTTACTGATTGTTGGTCAGCAATTTTATTCGAGGGCACTTTAGCCGCTGGTGGTTCTTGTGCTTCATGAATGGCCTTGCCTGTTGGATTTCCACCTGGTAGTACCTGGGGCTCTACTTGAACTGTATTGGAGGATTTCTGCTGAGCCGCGAGTTTTGCCTTTTCTTGCGCCAGGCTTTGCTCCAGCTCTGCATCGGTAGGCTCTGCAACAGCCGTATCACGCTTGGCTGTTGCCCGTGGAGAGAGCCCCATGCGAGCTACACGCATTTCAAAAATCAAATCATCGACAATGCCGAGCACGTCGTTCATCGACTTATAGCGGTCATCAGGCTGCTTAGCCATCATGCGCTTGACCACGCGATCAAGTACTTCGGGAATTTCAGGGTTGAGACGTTTGGCTGATGGCACCGGTGCATTGGTGTGCTTCATTGCCATCTCAATCATTCCCTGGGCGCGGAAGGGCAGTTGCCCTGTGCACATTTCAAAGAACAAGATGCCCATCGAATAAATGTCAGAGCGGTGGTCTTGTTGTTCGCCTCGACAAAGTTCCGGAGACATGTAAGCGGGTGTACCCATGCCCTTCGTGGCTGAGTTGAGATAAACACGACCAACCAGCAAGCGCGCTAGACCAAAGTCTCCAATCTTCAGATCGCCTTCGTTGGTAATAAATATGTTGTCGGCTTTGACGTCCTGGTGAACCACCCCTCTCTTATGGGCGAAAGATAAACCGGAGGCCAATTGTTTCATCCAGTTGAGGCAATGCTCTAGAGGAAGAGGGCCCTGAGCTACCCGGGCTGCCAGGTTGCCGCCAGGTAGGTATTCCATGGCCACAAAATGATGCTCGCGGCTGTTTCGAACCTCGGCACCAATATCAAAAACCGTGACGATATTAGGATGGTCGAGCTGGGCTGCAAGCCGCGCCTCTTCTCTAAATACATCTACATTTTTCTTATCTGCCATTAAGCTGGGCAGAAGCATTTTTATAGCGACATCGCGCAAGAGCAGCTCGTCTCGGCAATGATAAACAACGCCCATGCCACCAACGCCAATCTCTTCGAGCACCGAGTAGTGGCCGTCTTCGAGCTTATCGCCGCGGCTGAATATTTTCGGGGGCAATAGTCTTCAATCTCCTGGCTGCGAATATTATCTTCCGGTAATCTCGGGGTTGTAAGAAGGCGCTAAAATGACAACGTCAACCTCGGGAACTTACGATGAGCCAACCTGCATTAAACCAGTTTAACAGCACTTGCCCTCCGACCGGTGACCAGTCTTCAAGTAATGAAGTTACTTTTGATGCCTCAGCCAATCTGCTAACTAACTTAGCAGTAACTGCTACGGTTGCTCAAGGTCAATTGGTGCTAGAGCAAGAGGCCCAGGCAATATTGCGGGCTAAATCGCGACTTGGTCCAAGTTTTGACAAAGCCTTAGAGCTTTTACTCGGCTGTAGCGGCAAAATTGTGGTCACGGGCATGGGTAAATCCGGTCATATTGGCTGCAAAATCGCTGCGACCTTTGCCTCTACTGGTTCTCCAGCCTTTTTCGTACACCCAGCTGAGCTTCGCCACGGCGATTTTGGCATGCTCGACGAGCGCGATCTTGTTATTGCTCTTTCCAGCTCAGGTGAAACCCAAGAGATTAAGTTGGTGCTTGAACCAATCAAGCGACTTGGTCTGAAACTAATCGCCTTGACCGGCAACTTAGAATCAACCCTGGCTAAATATTCTGATGTCACCATTGATGTCTCAGTTGAGAAAGAGGCTTGCCCACTAAACCTCGCACCTACCACATCAACTACTGTTGCCTTGGCCATGGGTGATGCACTAGCTATGGTGCTAATGTCAGAGAAGGGAATTGAGGCCGAAGATTTTGCCAAGAGCCACCCAGGCGGAAACCTCGGGCAGAAGCTCATTACTGTTGAAGGCATAATGCGCTGCGGCTTCGATGTGCCGATTGTTTCCCTAGATGCCACTCACGAGATGGTTGTCGAAGAAATTGGCAGAAAGAAACTAGGCTTTACTGCAGTCTGCGAAGACGACGGCAAACTCAGAGGAATTATCACTGACGGCGACTTGCGCCGCTCACTTTCGAAGTACCGTGAACAAGTCTTTGACAAGAAAGCTCGCGATCTCATGACCGGTGGGCCTAAAACTATTGCCTCGCATTCCCTAGCTGTTGAAGCTCTGCGCATGATGGAAAAGTACTCTATCTCAGATATTTTGATTGTTGATGGCAGTATGAGACCGGTTGGCTTAATCGACTTGAAAGACTTGCTTAGGGCTGGAATTATCTAAATAGTCGCTGCGGCTTTCCTGAACTCAATTTGCTCGGCTTCGCGGCGGGCTAGAATGGTTTGACTATCATCGCTTAAATTTGCATCGCGGAACGGCACCTGTGAGCTTTTGCCGAGGCGACGCAACTCTTCACCGGCTATCTCAAAAATGCAAGAATTAGGCATGGAAAGAAGCGCATGCGCTAGTTCTTTGTTGCTCGATTTTATTGCAATAGTGCCACCGTTTTTGCGGCCAAGACCGGTGGTGCGAAAGACAATAAAGCCGAGTGAAATCAACGCACCGCGCACCGCTGGAGCACTAGCGTATGTAAGGAGTGCACTGTCCTCAGCCATTAATTGAAAGTAGTGGCGAAAGAGATCGATGCTCCACAACTCGGGGACTTTCTTGGGCGAAAAAGGATCGTGGTAAATTAGGTCATAGTTTGTACACAGAGAAGAAGCTCTCTCAAGCAAGAACTGACGCAGATCGCAAACGTTGACTGTAAAATTCAACTCTGTCAGAGTCTGCTTTTTCAAAGCAGCAAAACATGGTTGCGCCAGCACTTGTGGTACTAAGGCCAGTACTTCTGGATCTAATTCAACGGCATCGACCTTTAATGAGAACTGTTTTGAGATTGCTAGATAATTTGCTAGCGCCAAACTGTTATAACCCAGGCCAAAGCAACTATCCAGCACCTGCAACTTTCCAGCAGGCCGGGCTAGCTGAAGAAACTGCAGGGCTGGTTCAACATAGTTAGTGACCGCCTCTGTATATGCACCAGCACTGTTGTGATACAACTCGTCTAGATTGTTTTCATGGAGTGAAAGAGAGCCATCTTCTGTGGTGGCAAGACTAAAATTAGCCATTCGAATTGAGCTCAAGATTTAGAACTATTTTGCCAATATTCTGATCAGCTTCCATTAGAGTGTGTGCAGCAGCAGCTTGTTCTAGAGGGAAAACTTTTTCGATAATTGGCTTGATTGAGCCACTAACAAAATACGGCAGAATGTTTGCTTCAAAAGCTCTGGTCACCTTTGCCTTTTCATCATTGGTGCGTGAGCGCAAAGACGTTCCTCTAACAGTAATGCGTTTTGTCAGAAGGGCTGCCAGATTAAGTTCGCACTTGGCCCCAGCCAATAGACCCACTACCATGATGCGACCAAGGCGGCGCACGCATTTTAGGTCTTCTTCCACATAGTTGCCACCTACTAATTCAAGAACCACGTCAACACAAGGGTTTGGGCCAACGGCATTGACTGCATCAGCAAACTGGCCGCCTTCAATTGTAAGCACATGATCAAATAGTGCCTTTATTCGCTCAGCTTTGGCCTGCTGCCTTACTGTGCCAATTACTTTGACATTCATAGCTCTGGCAATTTGGGCCGCGGCGATTCCTACCCCACTGGCTGCAGCGCTCACCAGCAAGGTCTCATGGACCTTAAGCTCTGCTTGTAAGCAAATAGCATCATAGGCCGTTATATAGGCCTCCGGAATGGCCGCAGCCTCAACGTAAGAGAGATTGGCTGGAATATGCATCACGGTAGAGGCGTCAACGGCAATATATTCTTGGTAAGTACCGGCTGGCGCTAAACCGAAGACTCTGTCGCCGGTCTTAAAGTCGCCTGCGTTTACGTTCGCCCCCACGGCCGCAACAACTCCAGCATACTCAAGGCCCAAGACGTCTTGGACCACATCGGCGGGGGCCGGATACTTACCTTTACGCTGCAGAGTATCGGCTCGGTTAATTGCTGTTGCTTTGATCTCCACTAAAATTTGCTCAGCTGTGTAAAGTGGCTTAGAGCGCGCCTGTAGTTGCAATACCTCGGGGCCGCCCGCTGCTGTAATGACGATTGATCTCAAGATATTTACCTTCCACTTACAAGTTCGAATACCGAACATAACAATAGGGTTCTATTGTCTCAATAAAGGTCGACAAGTGGTGGCCTGCACTTGTATTCTTATTGGGTTATGAAGATGAAGTTGTTTGATACTGTGAAATCGCAGCACGATACCTTTGACCCTGATGAGCGCTTGGAGCTAGACCCTGAGCATATTCACAGCAAGCCCAGCAAAGATGTCTGGGACAAGCTTGGTGCTGTAGCTCCTATCGTCTCTGGCATGCTCATATTTGTTATGGGAGGCTGGTTCACTTATACCTATAACCAGCAGCAGCTGCACCTGCAAGAGATTCAAACCATTGAGAAATTTATCCCACACTTAATGGGCAACGACCAAAGCAAGCGGGCAGCTATTCTTGCCATTTCATCGCTGACCAATGCTGAGTTAGCCACCAAATTTGCCCAGATTTTCTCAAGTCCTGGGACAGTCTCGGCTTTGCAGTCACTGGCCGAAAATGGCAACCAAAGAGACAAGAATATTGCTACAGACGCGCTGGCGAGGGCGCTAGAGAACCTTGCCGCTCGCGAAAGCCGGTTAAACGAGATAGAGACGGCCTTTCACAAAGCTGCTACGGATAGCACAGCTCATCCTGCCAAAGGCGATAATCCTCTTGACCAAATCGAAGAGGCCCAGAAGCTTGAGCGCCTAGCTATTACGCTGCGTGAGCGCGGCCACCTGGCAGCTTCCGAGTCGCTCTTGAAGCAAGCAGTAAATATTCGACTGCGCGCCACTGGCGATAACAGAGACGTTGTCAACACACTTAAAAAGCTATCTGACGTGCAATTAGCTCAAGGTAATAGCGTCGAAGCGGAAGAGACAAACAAGAAAGTAACAACACTCGAGAACAAGTTAAACCCTCAGCCAGTCGCTCCTCCGCCAGCGGCAAAGCCAGTTGAAGAAGCGGCTAAGACCGGACCAGTCACTTCCGCCCCAGAGTCTACCGACAAAGTTGCTGTCCCGGCCAGCGAAGTAAAGACTGAAGTGGAAACCAACTAAATTTAGCCGGCAATATATTCGCCCCAGTACTCTGTGCGCTCTTTCCACTCACAGCCAGCATTGCCGCATATTAGTGTGACTTTTGAGCCCTTAGTTTCTAGGTTCGAATCACCAGCACCGTCCCAAACAGACTCAGTCATCTCTACAAATTTCTCAAACGACTTAACTGGTTTCTTACAAGTAGGGCAGGTCATTTTGCCACTGGCAATGGCTTCTTTAATAGTTGAAAGTGACACGGCTATCCTCTGATACAAGCAGTGTTTAGATCTTACCTTAAGGCAAATCAAACTTCAGCCCTGGTCGACTGGAGAGCAAAATTAAATGGAACTCCTGTGTGTCAAGCTGGTCTGGCAGTTTCAAGAATTGCAGAGTCTTGATGTTCTTTATCGTCAGCAAAGAATCCCTTGTCAAACGATCACAACCCTGTAGGTCAAGAATAACGAGTTCCTTCACGCTTCCCAAACAGTTCAGATCCGGATCCGTAATCTTACAGCCATTCAGGTACAAAGCTCTGAGATGTGGCAATTCAGCGACTTTCTCAAGATCAATGGTAGTGCATTGACATTGATTTAGTACGAGTCCGAATAAATTCGGATTCAGACCATCAATAACAGGTCCAATATTTTTCACAGCTTCAATATTGAGATGCCCTACTTGTGAAAGCAGTGCCGAGCCAGCCAAGTCCTCGCCACCTAGATTACAACGACTGAGGTTAAGTGCTCTCAAATTTTTCAAAGACTCAAGTGTTTTGAGATCGCGGGCTTCGAGCTTACAGTCAGCTAGTTCCAGACAATCTAAACCCTTTAATCGAGCAATGTTTGAAATTAACTCATTACTGCGGCTAGCTGTTGCTGGAATGCGCAAAGCCTGCAGGTCGTTAGGCTGAAAATAAGCCAAGAGCTGCGGATAGTCACCAATCAAATCTATAGGTTCAAATCGCACTGCTTGTCCAGGTGGCACAACGAGCGATCCTTGAGCTGAGATTTTCGAATTCGTATCTTTTTGAATATCTTTTGCCTGGGTCAGTATCAATGTGCCAATGGAGAATTCTTGGGGAAATTCAAACTTCAATTGACTAGTGCCGTTCGGCAGTGGTTTCTTCTCTGAAAAAGGCTTTAACTTTTGATGTAGAAAATCTTGGATTGTTGATTTTTCAACGACTTCGTTTCCTTCGAATTGATCGATTCTATTGATACCTTTAGCAACTTTTTTGCCAGCGGATCCTATCAATTCGTCGCTGTAGGTAAGAAGGTCGGATTTTGCTACCAGTGGACTCTTGAATTCAACTTTTTGTCCAATAGGCTGAATTTTTTTTGCAGAAAGCGGTCCGGTTAATGCGTAGAGAATTGCACTAGCCAAAACAACAGTAATAGAAGCAACCAGTGCAATCAGAGACCACTTTAATCTGTGGCGCTTCTGCTCGATTGTTCCTTCACCAGTGGCGTTTACGGTGTCAATCTGCTCAGTCAATTCATCCGAATCATGCTCTTCCTGACTGCTCTGAACTGGATCGTTTGATGATACCATCGGCGATGTGCCAATTTTGATCTGTATTTTTTGTAATTCATTCTCAACTTCAGCTAGTGATTGATAGCGCTCCTCTGGCGACTTAGACAACATCTTATCGATGATGCGCTCTAACTTTGTCGGGTACTGTAAATCAAGTGAAACTGAGTTCAACAGCGGTGGTGCGTCTGATTGATGCATCATGGTTGTTTCGATGGCGGTGCGACCGCGAAAAGGAGTAATACCAGTGAGGGCCTTGAACATAGTGACGGCGACAGAATACATATCAGAGCGACCGTCTAGTTTGCCACCTGTGCACTGCTCAGGGCTCATGTACAGAGGGCTGCCAAAGACCTCTCCTGGCCTGGTTACGCCCTGAATTGTATGACCGTCATCGTCTACCAATTTAGCAATGCCAAAGTCGACAATCTTGACCTGAAGCCGCTCTTCATTGGGGTTGCCCAACAGCATGATGTTGGCCGGTTTAATGTCGCGATGAATGATACCGCGCGAATGAGCATAGGCAAGACCAGAGCAAACCTGACGAAATATGTGTAGAGCTTGACTTAGAGATAATGTCTTATTACCCGTGAGGTGGTCGGCCAGAGACTCACCGATAAGAAAATCCATTGTGTAGTAGGGCCTACCGCTATCAGTCTGATTCATGTCGTAGATTTTTACGATGTTTCGGTGTTCCAGCCTAGCGATGGCCTGTGCTTCATTGCGAAAACGCTGCCAAACAGCTTCTGAGAGCTGACTGGTCTTTAAAATCTTAAGGGCAAGAATCTTATTGAGCTGCGAGTGTTCAACCTTATACACAATGCCCATACCGCCCTCACCAAGAAAGTCGAGGACGCGATATGTGCCATCAATAATCGTGTCATTCTCGAGACTTCTTGAGTGGTTGGTCATGACGTTAAAGCACTTTTTGAGTGAAGTAGCTATTTATACCCGATCAAGTAGTGATTTTTCTTGCTCCAACCAGCTAAACTGACGAGCTTACTTAAGTATTTAGCCTAGTACCCATCTGTTCGACCTCGAGGAAACCGTGAATTCGTCTAAATTCTTGATGTCAACTGCATTTGTTCTTGCCTCGAGCATTTATTCGACTTTGCCACAGGTTGAAGCAAAAGACGCCGCCAGTATGCTTCCCCCCACCAAAGTCGCACCCCAAGCAGCTCCTAATAGTGGCGAGTATGAACTAAACTTCCCACCCGAACGCGCTCTCGCTCAAATCTTGTGGAAGAGAGAGGTAGATGCCAATCCGATAGACAAAGGCAATAAAAGTGCAAAGGAGCGGGTTCTCGCTCGTGGCAAAATTAGACTGCCAAAAAATGTTCTTTTCGAGGTAGTGCTCTTACCTGAGGCACTAGAGCACATGGATAGCATCGAGCAGTTAACGGCTCTCCCAATAGAGCACATCATTGCAGCTAAACTTGACTTCACCGACGAGCACATGCGGCATCTGCGGAACTTCAAAGGCCTAGTACATCTAAATCTCGACGAGACTCTTATAACCGACAAGTCTCTTCCGATAATTGGGACGTTTCGAAACTTAATGGCTTTGAGACTAAGCGTCACAGACACCACTGGCAGCAACTTTGAGGCACTGTCAAAGCTGACCCATATCCTCAACTTAAATATTCGAGGCATTAGTCTCAAAACTGGCAGCCTGGCTAAGCTAAAGGGGGCACTGTCACATTTGACAGACCTCGATATGAGCAACATCAATTTAGGCAAAGAAGATGCAGCGGCACTTGTTTCGGCCCCAGAGCTTAAAATGCTAGAAATCGCTGGCAATAAGCGATTCGATGATTCTTGTGTTGGCTATTTGGCTGGCATGAAGCACCTAAAATCTCTCAATATAACCGACACATCTGTCACCGATAAGAGTCTGCCTGAGCTGTCTAAGCTACCAAAGCTCAAGTCGATAACAGTGAGAGCACGAACCTTTTGGCGCTCGGGCCAGCCGGGTCAATTGAAAGGGCGTTTGAAGGTCATAGATTCATTCTCGAAAAGCAACACTACCGAGGATATGTTTAGCCCACTGCACTAGTGAATGATTAAGTAACAACAGCATTTAAGGTTATTAGTAAAGATAAGGAATAATCTCTTAACTCGCTATGATCAAGTGATGGCAGGAGCAGCAATGAATTCAACAGAGTGCGGTCGTCGCTTTGAAACGACCATGGCAGTAAAAGTGGCTACCTATGATATCGACTATGCCAATCATGTCTCAAATATCGTTTATTTTCGCTGGTTAGAAGACCTGAGATTGCAGCTTCTTGAGGAGAACTTCCCCCTAGAAGATTTAATGGCAGAGGGATATATGCCAATCTTGGCCTCGTCAGCTATTGAGTACAAAAGAGCAATAAAATTATTCGACAAACCCATAGGCCACATGTGGATTGAGAAGCTAGGGGCGGCAACCATGCAGTTTATGGGCGAATTTAGAGTAGACGGCGTGCTCACCACAAAAGCCAGCCATATCGGTCTCTTTGTCGATTCAACAACACAAAAGCCAGTGAAATTGCCAAAGCAGATTGTTTTAAAGTTTGAAAATTACAACAAATAATACTTGTTTTAAAAGTGAAGCCAGAGAGCGGGAAACTAAATGCCTACAAACGAACTAGTAAAAACAGCCCAAGAACCGGCTACAGTGCTTGTAACTGGTGCCACCTCAGGTATTGGCAGGGCCATAGCTCTGGGCTTTGCCAAGAATAATTTAGCCGTTGCTATAAACGGTTTTGGCAAAGATGATGAAATTGCCGCGGTGCTCTCTGAGCTAAAAGCCGCAGGTGCAAAGGAAGCCATTCATGTGCCGTCCGACATGAGCTTGGCGGGCGACATTGAACGACTGATCTCCACTACACAAGAAAAGTTGGGCAGTCTTGATGTTTTGATCAACAATGCTGGAATTCAATACACGGCAAATACAGAAGACTTTCCTGCTGAAAAATGGGACCAGATAATCGCTATAAATCTGAGTTCGGCTTTTCATACCACCAGACTGGCGCTACCTATGATGAAAGAACGCAATTTTGGCAGAATAATAAACATTGCCTCAGTGCACGGGCTGGTGGCCTCGGTGCAAAAAGCCGCTTATGTCGCTGCCAAACATGGCATCATTGGATTAACAAAGGTAGTTGCCCTAGAATGCGCCCAGCAGAACATTACTGCCAATTCCATCTGCCCAGGCTGGGTGCTCACTCCACTGGTTGAAGCACAAGTAAGCGCCATAGCCACAAAAGATGGCATTAGTCGCGATCAGGCGGTGGAGAAACTGCTTTCAGAAAAGCAGCCAAGCTTGCGCTTTGTCGCCCTTGAGGAGCTAGCAGCTTTGTGCCTCTTCTTATCATCGTCTAGCGCTGCTTCAATTACTGGTGCTTCAATGCCAATCGATGGTGGCTGGACCGCAAGATAGAAATCGCACTTTCCTGGAAATCCCGATGAAAAAAATAGCACTGCCACTTCTTGCACTATCGGCTCTAGTTCTATCGGCTACAGCGACAACTGAAGCGAAGCCGGCTCAACATATTGACTGTGCTAGTGCTTGCAGAAGCTGGCTAGGCAGAGCCGATCTTCTCCACTCGAGAGTTGGTGTGGAAGTCATGGAATTACCCAGTGGCAAAGTCGTATTCGAAAGCGACGGCAGTAGGCGCTCCACCCCAGCATCCACAGCCAAAGTGATTACAACTTCTTGCATTTACGATGCCCTGGGTCCTAATTATGTTTATCACACCAGACTAGTAAGCAATGGTGTAATGAGCGGTACTGTTCTCAAAGGCGATCTGATTTTAGAGACAAGCCAAGATCCTAGCCTCAATCGCAGTGATCTAGTGACACTAGTTAGAGACGCTGGAATTACTTTAGTTGAAGGCAAGGTATTAGTTTCTTGCCCGGCCGAAGGGCACGACAACTATGCAGTCAGCTGGCTGGCCGAAGACTTTGGCCAAGACTGGATGCCAGTTTCATCTAATTTGGTCGTTGACCGCAATATCGCTTTCGTTAGTGGTTTGCCAAAACAGCTGCGCGTCGCCGATAGCAGAGGTAGCGGTCTAGCAATTCTGGAAACTCTTATACAATCGGGAATCGGCACGGCCTGGCTCTCTCTCGACCCAGCCAATAATGTAGTAACAATTAGTCGTGGTACCGCATTTGGTAGCAATGGCAAGATAGATAGTTCGATCAAAAGAGATGGTCCCTATGTGGTAGCCAATCCCGATGCCTATAATACGGCTATTTTTCAATCAATTTTGAACGACCAGCACGTAAAGACTTCAATGCAGGCCACAATTTCTAAGGACAATCTGAAAGAGGGCTTGGCCGATTACCGCACTATTCTTGCTGACCATAGCTCGAAGCCCTTGTCGCAAATTATTCGTCTCTGCCTGCATGAGAGCGATAATTTGTACGCCCAACAATTGTTGCGTACCATAGCCCTGACAGATATCAACAAGGCCAGAGCTGGAAAGGCAGCTAGTAAGAGCAATCGTTTCGAAACAAGAACCTTAGAGGAAAGAGGCTTACTTAAGGTGGGCGAATGGCTATCGTCTCTTGGAGTACCAGGACGGGAAGTTGTCTTATTTGACGGCTGTGGTCTTTCGCGCAAAGACTGTATCACTCCGCATGCTCTCAATTTAGTCTTGAAACATATGGCTGCAGAGCCCAATAGCGCCCCGTATCTTGAGCTATTGAGGGCAACGGGCGATGGCAGTAATTCTTATCGCTTCAAGACTGGTGCAATGGATACAGTGCGAGCTATAAGTGGCATCCTGGTGAATAATTTTAATCAAACAGAAGCAGTAACCATAATGATCAATGGCCATACACCATCAGTAAAAGAGCTGCGCATTGCCCTATCCGATCTAATTGAGCGACTAAAAAGAGCACCCATAAGTCGCCCCGAAATCAGTACCAAAGCTAGTACCAAAGCAGCAAACACATCTATTGCTAGCGCCAGTGCAGCAAAAGCAGCAGTGCCAGCAAAGAAGACGACACCTAATCACCGCAAACATCATCACTAAATTAGTGAACGTGATGACTCACTGCGTTGAGGTTGGCAGCTAAAATAGTGTGTTTTTCTGGGCTTTCTTGCTCTTCGTAGACAGCTTTGATTCGTTTTTTCAGGGCAAGAAGAGTGCGGGGTAGTTCGCCTTTCACGCCTTCTCTAACTATCCATTGAGGAACAAAGAAACCTGGGTCGATGTACATGCTATACGTTAGTTCAGTTTTGGCGCCACCATCAGCAGGGCTCATATCCCAAAAGCCTCGAAAATCTTTCAGGGTACCAGCAATGCGCTTAAACTCAATACGCCCACCTTTTTCGGTTTGCTGGTAGCGCGACTCAACGGTGTAAGCCAACTGTGGCAAGAACGGTATGGGAGCAGTGTCTAAAGTCATCTTCAAAACCGATAGATTGGCCTGATCGGTAACAACCTCTACGCCCTTAACTCGAGGAGCGATGCGGCCACGGAACTCAAAGGGATTGACCATGATTGGCCAGACCTTGTCTGGAGACTGATCAATAATTATTCGACCAGTAACAAACTTCTGTGACCCGACAGATTTCAGGCCAACTACAACTTCACCGCGGTTGAGCTTAGCCATCGTTTTTTTTTCTTCGGTCTGAACTTGCTCCTCATGCGGAGTAGCAAAGGCAGGCACCACCGGTGAAGCCATTGTTAAACTGAGAGCGAAAATAGTACAAAGCGAATAGGAACGAACGTGCTTAGCTACTTGCATAAAACTTAAAAAGGGCATTGTCTCTCCAGAACTCTAACCTGCAGCGAATCTCGAAATTTCTTTGGACCAAAATTTCTAAAAAGGCGGGAGGCTGACCTTATAGTCGTCTAAAAGATATAAGCCGTCAAGAGGGCACTACGCACGATGCATATATCTTTGCAAGTGCCAAGAAGCGCACCATGACAAGGACAACTGCTATCCGACAGATATCAAGAACCAGATCGAGTCGGAAAGTTTTATCTTCTCTGTTGAGAAAATACTCATTATCAGCAGGAGCACAAGCGTAGACGTTCACCACATCTGGTGCCCCTAACATGATCTACAGGCTATCGTGCCCAGCCGCCCCTTCGACTTGGCTTTATCAATTTGACTACACAGTAACGTTGATTTTGTCGGTATGTTAAGAGAATCTGGCCTTGACTACCGAGCTGGGGTTATAATAGCTTCGAATTGCCGTAGCTCGGCGCCTGTAGCGCTTCAAGTACTCAAGAGGACACGTAATGCCTACCTTTGATAAAGATCAACAGCCACTTTTTGCAAGGGAAGGTTTGTTCAGACAAAAGTTGAACCAACTACGTACCGGTGAGAACAACAACCCACGCACACCTCCAGATGCTTCAACGCGCTATAAAGAACTTGAGCAAGGCAGCTACTTGTCTAACGTCAAGAACAGCATAGACAAAGTTGACCCAACAGAGAAAGAACGGGCTGTGCTCTTAGACCAGTCCACTGAACTTTATAATCGCTCAGCGATAACTCGAATTATCCGCGACGAATTAAAGCGCTCGAAACGCTACAAGCACAACCTCAGTTTGCTTGTAGTTAGCATTGATGAGTTCGACGGCGTAGCAAAGAAACATGGTGCCACAGCCGCAGAATCAATAATAAAAGGTGTTGCTTCATTCTTAATGGCCATCATCAGAGACGTTGATATTCCAGCTCGTTTCGACAATGGTGTTTTTCTTGTTCTTTGTCCTGACACAGAACCCAAAGGTGTAAGTGTTTTAGCTGAAAGAATTCGCAGCAAAATCATGCTCACCAGAGTGTCTGATGTCGGCCAGAATTGGCACGTTACTGTCAGTCAAGGTATTGCTGGTTTTCCGGGTGCTGCCGTTAAGGGCGAAGAGCTTATTCAAAACGCAATCATTGCTGCCAATACAGCCCAGAAAAATGGTGGCAATCAGACAGTACTAGCTGACTAAAACAAAACTACCAGTTGTAAGATTTGAGGACCTTTTCTAGGTCCTCTTTCTTTTTGCTATTCTCCGCCATTTGCAAAATCAAGGTACATTGCTCTTCGTTCAATCTTTTGCTCTTGAGATAGTCGTAGGCAAGTTTAGCTCCACTTGGTTTAGCTCCCGATGGGAAGCCGCAGACCGAGAGAAAATCGTCAAAGCTAAGCTCAGAACTATTATTTTTCTGTTGGTCGTTCTGCAGTAATGCCTTGGACAAACTTATATCAGCTTCTTTTACTTTGGTTAGAACTTGACTGGCGTCCTGGGGAGCAATGGTGCCGTTAGTTACCATCTCTTGCAAAATGAGAGCCTGATTAAGCTCCACGTCAGTAAGCAGATTCAGGCGAATAAGCATACGACCGAGCGGAACTTCTTCACTAACACCCTTATCTAAGGCACTTAGAAGAGCTTTCTGGGATACCATTCCAGAAAGGAGAACTAGCTCTCCCAATCGAATCGGCTTGACTCGGCGAGCGGTCAAAGCAGAAGAAATAAGGCCTCTATCTCCCGGTGTACCTCCCTTTTGAGAAGCACTCATGGTCTTCTTGATGCAATCAATTGCTTGCACTCTTGAAAGTTTGTGGTCGCGCAAAAGTGCTTGAGCAATCAAAGCAACAAAGGCTACTCGCTCGTTAACAAAGCCACGCAGAGCTAAAACTCGAGCCAGCTGTAGCCCAGTTGTATAAGATACGCTCAAGCCTGTCTCCAAAGCAGACTGATCGATGGCGGCAGCAGACAAAAGCAATTCACCAAGGCGATTGGCCGCATTGAAATACTCATTATCGATACCAAGTTTTTGCATGGCTGCATTCAAACTTAAGCTATCTTTGGCAATTAGCTTAAGAGCAGAAATTGCCACCTCTTCTGTAATCAGCTGATCTCGAACAAGCGATTGCAGACTCAATGCTTGTCTAAAGTGTTCTTCAGTAAGAAAACTTGAGGCTATTAAGACTCGACCAACTGGCACACCAGTTTTCAATGCCACGGGCATGGCATCCGCTAGCTGAGGCAAAGTGACCAAATCAGACTGAACCAAGAGGTCGCCAACCAACACTTGAGAAGCTCTTTTTTGCATGATAAAAGTCTACCGCACTGTCTTAGTTTTGCTCTCAATTCGCTTCAAGCGAACTGCTATTTTCTCAGCTTCTGATGTACGACCGCATTGCTTGAGAAAAGCCTTGTAGTGAACCAGGTAAGGACTCACCTTTGAGTCATCTTCTGGATTTTGAGATTCAATTGTGGCAATGGCACGCCGAAAAAGAATTTCAGCCTGTTTATGGTTTCCATGCCAAAAATAAAGCCAGGCAAGGTCAGGAAGAAAGGCAGCAAAGCGCTCGGAATTGGCACCGGCATAGCCCTCTTGATAGCGCATAGCTAGCTCATAGAGCCTCTCAGATTCAAAGGCGTTACCTCTTCTATGTTCAAGCAAAGACAATCCGGCCAAGCTATTTACTAGTCCAGGGTCCATATAGGCATTGGCCTCAGCAATATTGACAGCTGCTTCAAATGACGATTTTGCCTGAGCCAATGCACCGTCTTTCAGAGAAAGTCGAGCTTGGTGGTCTTTGTTCCACCACTTCTGCAAATTAGTACTAGCTTCAGGATCAACAGTCTCACCAAATTTTGTCTCGATGGCATGAGCAGGGCTGCAAACCAATATCAACGAAACAATAAATAAACCGACAAGCGAGCGGAGCAATTACTTACCTGCTTCTTGAGTTTTATCTTGGCCTTTATCTTGAGGTTTCTCTTGAGGTTTCTCCTGGCCTTTATCTTGAGCTTTAGCTTGCAGCTTGGCTAGCCTAGCTTCAAAAGGCGCAGCCTCAGCCGATCTACCATTTGCCTTGAGAGTATCAACTACGTATTGAAGGATAGTGGGGAAGTTAGGATGTTCTTCACCGATGTGGCTCTTTGTCTTTTGGGCTAAACGAGCTTCCATAGCAGCTACGTGGGCCGCAGGGTTGGCCAAAATAAGAGCTTTCAAAATATCAGCGTTACCATCGTCAGTGGGCACTGTAGTAGCCACTTTATTTGGCACTGCACCAGTAGTAGTGCCAGGTTTAGTGGCAGGAATACTGCCAGCTGGAACAACCGTTTTAAACTCTTTATTGCTGACCATATTGGCTTCGAGCCCAGTCAATAACACCTTGAGTTTTTCTATTCGGTCAAGTAACTCTGCATCTATAGCTGTAGAAGCAATGTCATCTATAGCCAAAAACTCAGCAATATTTGCCTTACCGGCGCTAACTGCCTCTTTGTCGAGGTGACGTAAGATTGTCAAAAGCTCGCTGCGTTCAGGCTTGCGTAAACCGTCTTTTAGTTCATAGGCCTGAATGTCAACCTTTCCATCGGCCCCCTGGGCCTTTTGTGTCGTCAGGCTAACTGCCTGCAATGCACCATTAATTGCCTCGCCGACCACAGCTAAGCTCGATCTAGATATTGAAATAACTCGATTTTCTTTGGTCTGACCGTGGTCGACAAAAGTAACCTGAGCCAATTTGTACTCTACCGGAGCTGCATCTAAAGCCTGCTCAGCCAACTTTACAGCCTCAAGCTTGAGCAATCGCTCACTCATGTTGCTATCGAGAGCCGTGGTAATAAGAATCTGATCGTCCTTTAGTTGAGTGTTTACTCTATTAGGTCTGACATATTGCCTTTCGCTCAAATAGCTGGCCACACGTTTTGCTGGTTCTAAAATCGAATCGTCCTTGATCACTAAAGACTTAAGCAGTTCTTCTTTTGACAGGGCACCGGCAGCGAAGGCCTTTACGTCTCCAGCAGTCACTGACACTTGTTTGAACGAGCTCAGAGAAGTAGAGTTGTAGAAATAGACAACCACCCGGGGAACTTCACCCGGAGCTAATTCTACTAAAGTCTTGGCAATCAAAAGCGCTTCAATTTTACAGTCGTTTTGGTTTGCCTTCGGATTCTTATAGGTTGCAACTTCAATACCGTCTTGAGCTACTCGCGCATTCAAGCGAATAGTTGGGGCAAGTATTTTTGCTTTTTCTAGAGCATCCACAGCCTCGCTATCACTAGGCAGTGCACGCGCTGATAGACACCAAAGCACGGGGGAGATTGCCAGACAGGAAACTAAAATTACCTTCTTCGCGCCCACGCTCAGGACTCCCTCGACATTCCAACAGGATTTACCCATTATAGATGAAGGTTCTAACTATTGTTGGACGCTCAGGCGGCTGGGCCAATTATTCGAGGTTAAAACCTAAATTGCGACCCAATTTAAACCAAAAAGTATCTTTTATGCGATCAACTCGGGCCTGAGTCTTAAACAATAAATCGCGACTCTGCTCGTGGGTAGCCTGCTCAGCTTCTAAAGCCTCTTGCAAATGACTGACCTGTGTTTTGAGTTCGCCAACCATAAGCGCCTTATTAAAAAGCTCGGGCATATACTTAAGTTGATCGGCATTGGCGGCCAATTCAAGATCGCGGGTGCGAATGTCAAATTCACGGTCTTTAACCTGGCGACGAAGTTGCACCAGCTCTTTGCGCTGAATATCGATCATCTGCTGCAATCGAGAATCGACTTCGTAGTCGTCTTCTTCAATTATGCTTCTCTGCATTAGCGGTGATGATTTAAAAATCTCGGCACCATCGACAAATGTATCAACCTTAGCTGGCGAGAAATCAAAAATATCAATGTCGGCGGAAGCTTCGAGGGCACTAACTGACTCGGCTTCATGATTGAGCGGAAATTCAATAAGATTTGAAGGTTCACCATCAGAAACTTTTTCGATTTCGTCGCCGAAAATTTTGTTCAGTAGTTTCTCAAGATGTTGAACATCTGTACTGATCTTGAGAGAGTCGCTAGGCAGCACGTCTGCTTCAGAGGGAGACTTAGAAGTGGAGAAGCTTTGCATTTATAACCTACTTAACTTGACAACCGCATATGGTGACCATTGCGCTTAAATGTTATCTCAGCTTCCCAAAATTGTACACAGTTAATCTTCGGAATTAACGTAACCTTTTTGATGGCGAAAAGATATACAAATGTCGCCAAACGCATTCCCGCTCGATATCTCAGCAGTAGTTCTATCTTTTACTTGGCAAGAGTGCCACTAAGAACAGTGACTGCTTTCTTTGGTTGGAAGTATTTATTCATGGCAGCGTCCA
This sequence comes from Obscuribacteraceae bacterium (SeqCode), assembly GCA_044378815.1. Classification (GTDB taxonomy): domain Bacteria; phylum Cyanobacteriota; class Vampirovibrionia; order Obscuribacterales; family Obscuribacteraceae. The sequence continues at coordinate 29,759 of JBIPOV010000009.1, forward strand.
CTTCCTCTTTAGTCAATCCAATGTAGTGACTGGATATATTGTCAAGCTCAGTGGTGCCAAGACCAAGAAATTCAAATTCAGTCAAGACCCGAGCTATTCCAAGAGAAGAGGATAGACCGACCTTAAATGAACCAAGGGCACGGCCACTTTCTTTCGCCAGGTCATCCTTACTTATGCCTTTGGTCATATAGTCTGACAGAGTCTCATCGACAAGCTGCAAGGCCCGTTCAACGTTCTTAGGATTGGCAGAAAGAGAAACAGACCAAGGAGCGCCACCGAAAGCAGTATCAGCAAAAGTGGAATAAATTCCATAGGTCAGTCCGGCTTTGTCACGGACAACCTGACCGAGCCTTGAAGTTATGGTGTCTTGACCAAGGGCTGCATTGGCGATGCGAGCGGCATAGAAGTCATCGGCCGATCGCTTAACTGTACATCGATGGGCCATAACAATATCGACGCTGGCTTTTTCGGGCAGCTCAATTTCAATTCTTTGAGCTTTTGCCGGCAATGGGCAATCAGGCAGGATAATGGCAGAGGGCTCTTCACCCTTCCAATCGCTAAATTGCTTCTCCACTAACTTAAGGGCTTGATCGATATCAATGTCGCCCACCAAAGTCAAAATAGTAGCTTTAGGACTAAAGAGTTTTTTGTGAGTAGCATGAAGACTTGCTGTCTGAACCGCTTCCAGTTCTTTTAGTTGCTCATCAAAATCTTTGTCGTAGAAAAGATGTTCCTTGGTATAAAGCGCTTGTCTAAGCTTGTTCCAGGCCATCGAACGAGTGTTCATCTTCGATTCTACAACTCGGGCGCACCACTCAATTTTGGTCTTATCTAGCTCTTCTTGATCAAGCAAAGGATTGCGAATTACGTCACTCAATAACTCAAGATAGTGAGGTAAATCTGCCACCACTAGATGGGTGCCTAGGCCGACGCGATAGTTATCGACGAAGAACTCTAGAGCACCAGGAATACCCATTTCTTCGAGATTCTCGGCGATCTTCAATTTATCGTACGACTGTGAGCCACGGGGCAGAAGATCACCAATAATCTCAGATAGCGAGCCTGGCTCTTCCTGGCTGAAGTAACGTCCGGCTTTGATATTAACTGCCAAGCCAACCGATTCAGTTCCAGGATTGCGCATCAGTATTACTGTCATGCCGTTAGAGAGCACGACTTTCTTTACCTGCTCGCTGTAGTTGCTGGCAGGCTGCGGCTTGAACTGAACAGTAACGGGCGTCGATTTGATATCGAGAAACTCTTTTACTTCAGCAGCAGTGTAAAGAGCTGTAGATTTCGGCGCACCACCGGCGGCCTCAGTCAAATCTACTTCACTATCTAAATCAGATTCAGTCTCTAAGTCTTCTTCATCTTCACGGGGGATGAAATAACCAATTGTGCGGTTGCTTCTAACAAAGTATGTCTTGGCAGTGCGCATGATATCTTCTTTTGTCACTGCATCAAAGCGATCATCATAGTTCATTAGCCAGTGCCAGTCGGCCTTTGACTCTGCTTCGCCGAGCATAAAGGCCAAGCTAGAAGGATCGGCCTTAGCCAAGATAGTTCCCTTTAAATTAGAGCTCTTAATTCTGCTCAAATCAATATCGCTAACCGGCTCACGAGCAAGCTTATCTAGCTCATCGAGCAGCTCAAGCTCGACTTTTACAGGGTCGACACCAGGATTAACCGTGGCACCGACAATCATCAAACCTGGATCTTTTAAATCATCGTGGCGGGCAAAAACCTCAGCAGCCATGGAAGTATCGATCAAGCGCTTGTAAAGCCTTGAGCTACGTTCAAAAGAGCTACCTAACAAATGACGAATTGCTGCCAGAGGATAATTATCATCGTGGGTAGCTTCTGGAACATGGAAGCCAATCCACACCCGAGGCATATCTCCAGCTCTAGTCACTTCAAAGCGCCGCTCGCCTTCTTGAGGAGGCTCAGTGGTATAAACTTCGGGAATAGCATGAGGTGCTGTGGGGATACTGCCAAAATGTTTATCGATTAGCTCAAGAGCATGATCGGTGCTGAAATCACCCAGAGCAATAACCGTGGCATTGTTAGGCCAATAGAAGGTGTTATAGAAATCACGCAAGCGCGACATTGGCACGCTTTCAACATCTGAGCGCCAACCAATAGTGGGATGGTGATAAGGATGCTCGCGGAAAGCAATGGCGTATAGTTCTTTTTCTAAGGCTTCTTCTGGATGATTCTCGCCGCGCTCTAGTTCATTTCTAACCACCGACATCTCTGAATCGTGATCTTCTTGTCTCAGTCTTAAATTACGCATGCGGTCGGCTTCAAGCTCAACACACATTTCTAGGAAGTCATTAGGCACCACTTCATAGTAACTGGTGCGATCGAACCACGTGGTGGCATTCCAGTACGCCCCAATTTGGGTTAGCAAGTCGTCAATGCCATTTCCTTTTTCAGCATTGTGACTTTCCGTTCCTTTAAACAGCATGTGCTCTAAAAAGTGAGTTGAGCCCGTGTTGCCAACAGCCTCGTTGCGCGACCCTACTCGATAAACGACTAATAGGGTAGCCACTGGTGCACTGTGATTTTCAGCAATTAAAACTCTCAGACCGTTATCAAGCTTGAATTCACTAACTCCCTTGACTTCAGAAACCTTCTGCGGTGTGGTTGGTGAGCCTTCTGCTTTCTTGACGGTGTTTACCATTGACTCGGGTCCTTATATGTAACTCGATAAAGATACCGCGAAATGCACACAAAGGCTGGTAACTAGATAAAATTGTAAGATGGTATCCATGAAGAAAAGCACTTTGCCAGATAGAAAGAAGCAAATCGCTCTAGCGGTGGCCCTCTGGCTGTCGGCTCAGCCAGTCATGGCTCAGCCAGTCATGGCTCAGCCGAGCCAGTCAAGTAGTCAGGCCAGCCCTCAGGCTAGCGCCACAAAGAGCCGCAAGTTTGATGGGGTGAAGTGGGCAAAAGCTACAAAGGCTGGTTCTAATGCCTTTATAAATTCTGATTTTGGAGCTGCCGAGCGTAATTTTAAAGAAGCCCTCGAGGAAGTCAAGCTAGCCCCTGCTAATGATATTCGAATCGCCGAAAGCTTCAACAACCTGGGCGTGCTCTATGTCAGCCGGGGCTTACCAGCCAAAGCTGAGCCTTTTTTTGAGAAAGCGGCAAAAGTTAGAGAAGCAGCCCTGGGCGCTTCAGATAAAGATGTTATTGCCGGTCAAAGCAAACTGGCGCAGTTTTACCTAAGCGCAGGAAAGCGAGATAAAGCTCTAGTACTCATCAATAAAATTGCCGACTACGGTGACTACGAATCTAAGCAGTTAGTGGAAATTTCGGCGGCCTTTAAGAAATTGAGCCTCTACTATCATAACCATCGCAAGCTCGAAGATTCAGAAATTGCAGTGAAGCAAGCAGAAGAGAAGACCTTGAGCGAGATGAAAGCTCAAGCAGTCGAGACAGCCGTTATGCTCGACGCGGTAGGTAACGCCGTTAAAGACAATAGCAAACTAGCTGAACGCTTGTTCAAATCAGCTCTGTCACTAAGAGAGCGCACTTTAACTAGTGAGCACGCCGCGCTTGCCTCTTCGCTTGAAAATCTGGGCAAGCTTTATATGAGCGATGGTCGCACAGCTCAAGCCGAACCTCTGCTTAGACGGGCCTACGAAATATCACTAAGTACTCTGGGCGCAGATAGGCAAGAGACCCAGAAAAGGCTGGATAATTTAGCTCAGATTTGCACCCTTTTGAATAAGAATAGCGAGGCCGAGGCGCTCTATCGCAAGATTCTCGATTCACAAGAGAAAGGAGCAAAAAAGAATTCTCCAGAATTGCTTGCCAATTTTGCCTCTCTGTTAGTCAAAGAAGGCCGAGCAAGCGAATCTCTACCATACTACGCCCGGGCATTGAAAATCCAAGAATCATTGAATGGGCCTCAGCATGCCTCTCTAGCAGCTTTACTCGACAGCTATGCCTACGCCCTTAGCAAGTGCAACCGTCAGGCAGAGGCACAAAAATATCAAGCCCGTGCCAAATCTATTCGAGGTTAAGAACAAAAATTGTCACCACTTAGAGTTTTAACCTGTCTTCTTCTGCTCAATATCACCGCCACTTGTTGTTTGCCAGCCCAAGCTTTAGATCAAAGACAGGCAGAGATTAGTGCCATCGAAAAGCAGCTAAAAAAAGATATCGAAGCTGATAAGACTTCTGAACTTGAACCAGTAAAGCGCCAACTAGATGCCCTGATTGCCAGTAAGGGTGAAGCCCAACTCTTTCTGCTCAGAGCCGACGTAAAGTATCGAATGTATGATTTGAAGGGTGCTATTAGTGACTACGATCAGGCAATTGCCCTGCAACCCAAATCGGCTAAAGCATACATGCAACGGGGCACCGCTAATTGCATCGGTGAGAATTACGAAGGGGCACTGAGCGATTTCAATACTGCCATATCTCTTGGAGAAAACTCAGCAGACGTTTATCGCAGCCGCGGTGGCGCTGAAGAACAACTAGGAAAAAAGTCGGAGGCTATTGCAGACCTAACCAAGGCTCTATCGATAGAAAAAGACAAAGAGCGACAATGGCAAGAAAAATTGATGCGAGCACGCTGCTACTTTGCCATTAAGCAGTTTGAACCGGCCATTAAAGACACTAGCGATGTTATCGCCCTAGTTGCTCAAATCCCTGAAGATGCGGCCGTAGATGCTTACAAAGTTCGTGGCAGTTCCTATTTCTTTGGTGCGAAGTACAGTGAGGCCGTGGCTGACCTATCCATTGCGATGAAAGGATTGGACGGCAAAGCGAAAGCTGGCAGCCTGGTTTTGCGCAGTGTTTGCTATCTAAAGCTAAACGACAAGGCTAAGGCCGAAGCTGATATGGAAGAAGCCAAAGCCCTTGGTTTTCCGCAGCGTCACAGTCAATAGCTGGGCGAAAGATCTGATGTAGCAGCGTACTTTTACCATTGCTCCACCTTCCGGGGAGGCCTAATATTAGGGCCCCCCTTCGCGTATTAAGCCATCGCTTTATGAGCAAGATAACTGAAGCAAAAGCAGTCGCAGAATTAGGCCTTATGGCTATAAAACAAGGCGCGCCAGAAGCGGCTTTGGCATCTAAGGCCTTGGTAGATGAGGCCCTGCAGCATATATTCAAAAAGCCTCTGCCCTTGACCGATGCTTTACCGCGCATCAACGAAGTATTGGCCGGCCGCAGCCGTCAGGCTGGCGAGGTAATTGACCACCTGCCCACAATCATGGAAAGTGTGGCCAAAAGTGACCAGCTTGCCAGCCTAAAAATTACGAAAATGCTTGGCTCTGGCGCACATGAGCTAGTACTTTCCGCGGAATCAAGAGGAGCGTTGAAACTAGGGGTCGACAGCCTACCCAGACCAATAGCCCATAAAGTTTTCGATGCCCCCGTATTGGCCCATGGCAAATTGGAAAACGGCGTTCGTTATTACATCCAACCGATTGGAGAAACTGCCGCAGTAACCGATAAACATGTGGTCTCAGTAGTGGGCAAGATACGCGCTAATGGCTTTATAGAAGAAGACATGTGGGGCTTCAGTGGCACGAGAAAAGATCAAGTGGCACTCTTTGGCAAAGCACAAAAGCCCCTGCTTATAGACCAGGGCGGCGCTGTTCCGCGTTACGGCATGACCTACAGAAACGGTGAGCTAGTGCCCCATGAAGGGCAGCAATCTAATTTGGCCGAAATTAGAGAGTTTCTCAACGACCGCCACATTCCCTTGATTAAGCACTCAATCACACGTCCGCAGAACCCACTGCAAATGGACGGCAAAAGCCTGTCAACTAGAATGGAAGATTGGCAGCTTTCTGATACGGTCAAAGACTATATGAAAATGACCGACCGCACACCTACCATGTGGGGCAGCTGGACCGATAATGAAGTGATTCTGGCTCTGAGATCACTTACACTAGGCAAATGATCATCTGCGAGAAAAAAAACAAGCCTTCTCTAACTATTCAGTTGAAACTCTTGTTGGCTATGCCACTATTGGTTTTCGCCTCTTTACTAGCCTATGAAGCTGTCGGAGCATCAAAGAATCAGCCGCCAGTTGTATACCAACTAGAACAATATTCAGACTGCCTCGGTGACTGCGTCGTTTCTGTTTACTATGACGGCGCTAAGGTGGTGTGCAAGAAGCTCAAGTGCGAGCTGATAACTAAGGCTCCAGATTGGAAAGTGCACTGCTTTAGAAGAGATGAACGCATTGAGTGGAGCAATGAAATGCAAAAATTCAACGGCGAGACTATGTCCAATCCCTTTGCGCGCTTAAGACCACCGCGAGAAGCAAAGCTAACAGAGGTGGGCCACGGCTCCCTTAACGGCCTTAAATATACTAAGTTCAAAACCCCCGTCTCGGCCAACGACCTGCTCTATACAACTAAAGACATAGCAGTAGCTCCGCCGCTAGTACAGTTTCTCTCCAGGCTCTATTTTACGCCCAAAGCCGACGGTATTCCGCTCTACCGCTCTGCAGACAAAGGCTCGAATAGCAAAATTCAAGAAGCGAAGATAGGCACAATTAAAGTTGCTGCCAATAGAGATCTAAGAACGGGTTTGGTAAAAAAATTAGAGACTAGAAGCTGGAAGAAGATCGCTTTTAACGCCAGTGAATTCATGCTGCCAACGGGTTTCAAACAGCGCAAAGAAATTTTTGAAGTGTCGTATTCGAGCAACAAGAAAGGCGAATTTAGTGAGATCTTCGATGCTATTGGTTTTAAAACCGATGCTAGGACTCTAAAGAGTGGAGCCAAGACAAAATGATTTTTGCTAAGGCCAAATTTCCTATTTTAGTTTTGCTTCTGAGCCTCTGGCTCTCAAGCAGCACAACCGTTCTAGGCAAGGTCACTACGCCAGAGTGGATCATTAACCAGAAAGAGGAAGATTTCGGCGACACCATAGTTTATGTTTGGCATGATGGTGCTAGGTTAGTCTGTAAAAAGTTGGGTTGCGAGATTGCTTGCAGAGCTCCCGATTGGAAGGTGCACTGCTACAACCGCGCAGAAAAGACTGAATGGATTGGGGAACTATCGCAATTCAGTGGCGTAATCATGGCTAATCCTTTTGCGCTGCCATCACCACACAAGATAAGTCAATTGAGAGAGATAGGAGTGGGAGACTTCAACGGTCTCAAGTATAAGAAGTACCGCACGCCATTCTCAGCCAAAGACTTGGTATTGGCAGCCAGTGAAATAACGGTGGCAGAGCAAGTAGGAGAATTTCTCTCCCGTCTTTATGTCGTGCCAAACTCGCATTATGTCCCACTTTTTCGCGACTGCGATAGAGGTAGAGATAGGCAACAAGAACGTTACAAGATTGGTGCCGTGCGAAGCGGTTCCTCTAACGATCTGCGAGGCGGTTTATTGCACAAACTAGTGACTAAATCGTGGAGAAAGACAACTTATAACGCTGCTGACTTTGAGCTACCAAAAGGCTTTGAACGAAAAAAAGATATCGTTCAAGTCACATACTCGGCAAACAGGAAAGAAGAGCTCGGCTCGTTTCTTAACGAATTAGGTTTTAAGACCAGGACAAAACCCTGAGGAGGCTTCAATTTTCTTTTCAAATTTAGCTAAGGGCATTACTAGCACAATAACTTTGCTGGCAGCTTTATCCCAGCCGGTTCTGGCGCAATCAAGCCGTGACATTCAGCTTGATCAAATTAGAATGAATCTGATGTTACTTAATGCAAAAATCAACAGTGCACCAAGCGCTGATGCGTACTTCACGAGGGGCGCTGCCAATGCCGCGCTCGGCAAGAACGAGGCAGCAGAGGCCGATTTTGCTATGGCGGAGAGGCTCAAGTACTCCTCTGATCTGTTTAAATTCTATGAGACCCGTGGCAGCAACTTCTTAGTTTTGAAAGAGAATAACGCAGCTGTTGCCCAACTAACAAAAGCGCTTGCTCTAAAACCTGGTGATACCACTTGCCTGATCAATAGAGCCTCTGGCTATTTTGAACTAGCCCGCTATAAAGAAGCCCTTAATGACGCTCAGCAAGCGGCAAAGCAAGAGCCGAATAGTTCTGCTGCCCAGCAATTAGTAGGCACCTGCTATCTAAAAGCAGGTCAATATGAAAAGGCATTGCCATATCTCAGCCAAGCTGTTGCCCTTGAACCACGCAATTTCGAAGCTCTACACTATCGCGGCCTGACCTATGAAAAACTAGGCAAGAAAGAAGAGGCTAGCAAAGACTTAGACGAGGCCGTTGCCAGAGGCTATGCTCCAGGTAAAACCTTTGAAGAACTCAACTAGAGTGCAGTGAGAATTCGCACCAGTCTATTAATGCCTCTTCTAAAGGCAGCCAGAGGAATGCGCTCATCTTTGCCATGCATTGTTGCTAAATGCTCAGCATCAACTTCAATTGGTTCAAAGCCATAGCTATGAATTCCCAGCTCACGGAACCAGTGTGAATCAGTAAACCATGGCACTACTACTGGTACTACAGGTGCAGTGGCGCCTTCAGCTTTATTAGCCTCTTTAATAGCACGGAACATATCATTGTCGTAGGGAGAAGGATCGCCTTTCTCCCATTCAATCACTTTGACATCGATACTAGAATCACCAATGGTGTTCTTCACTTCGGCCACAAACTGCTCGGGAGTGACACCAGGAAGCAGGCGGCAATCAAGCTCAGCGTAGGCTTGGGCCGGAATAACATTGGTCTTGTAGCCAGCCTTCAGCACTGTAATTGAAACAGTATTGCGCAGCATTGAATATTTGAGCTTGTCTACAGCTAATGTTTCTTCAGTCTCTTTCGATGGTGCTTTTGCCGTCTTTTCAATATCGGCATAAAGCTCTTTCAGGGGGCTAACTTCAAAAGGGGCAATCGATTGGAAAAATTCTTTAGCAGCTGGTAGCAGAGTCATTTTTGGCGGATTTTCAGCAATCTTTGCTAGTGCTTTTATGAGCCTATTGTTAGCCGAATTGCTCATTGGCATAGAGGCATGACCAGCAAGACCATTAGCCGTAAGAGAAAGCCAGAGCACTGATTTTTCGGCATAGTCTACGCCCCAGTATTTGGCTTTGCCATCACTATTGCCACTCTTGTTATAGCTCTCAATCGAGTAGCCTTCGTTCAGCAAATAATCGGCATCTTTTACAAGTTCTTTTTTGTTCTTGGCGAACCACTCAGCACCATAAGTACCGCCGACTTCTTCATCTGGTGTCGCAATAAAAATGATATCTCGATCTAAAACTTTGCCCGATTTTTTGATAGCAAGCATGGCAGCAAGTTCCATGATGCCCATGCCTTTCATATCTAAGGTGCCGCGGCCCCATAATTCACCATCATGAATTTCAGCGGCAAAAGGGGGATATTTCCAATCACTGGCTTGAGCCAGTACAACGTCAATGTGGCTCAGCAATATCACAGCTTTCTTCTTGCCTGTGCCTTTGAGTCGGCCGATGACAATGGCACGGTCTTTAGCCGAATCAAATACCTGGGCTTCAATGCCGTTTTCCTTCAGTACAGATTGAAGATAAAGGGCACCTAGTTTTTCATTGCCTGGAGGATTGGTCGTATCAATTTTAATGTAGTTGCTAAGAAGCTTGACAGCTTCTTCGTACTGGCTATCAGAAATTTCAAATAGTTTTGCCGGAGCCGAGGCCGGAGGGGAAGAGAGCGAAGCCATGGCCTCATAGCTCAATGTCAGGGCAAGAGTGAGCGACAGGCAGGCTGTGGCGAATTTTCTGTAGCTTAGTGACACTTTCTATCTCCGGTAAATAGTTTACGTTGCAAAGTGAAGGCTTTTTTTTCAAGAACTGTATTACTTGCAAGTAAAGTTTACCTGAGTCTAAGTGTGTGGCGTTAAACCTTGCAATTTGACAGAATGACTAACGAAAGAAGGTCTCTTTGTATTTTTGCTTGGGACTTTCAAATTGGAGTTTTAAAGGATTATATAAATGACTAAGACTATTTTGGCCGTCACAGTGGCTTTGGCACTTTCAGCAGTTGCTATGCCTTCGTTCGCTGATGACACAACCACAACAACAACCACTACAACTGCTGAGACCGACAAAACAGTAACACCAGCGAAAACAAAGAAATCTGTTGTAAAAACAGTTACCACTGACACCAAGAAAGGCGCTGAAAGCGCGGTTAAGGGTGTTGAGACTGTTGGTAAAGATATCGGCAAAGGAACTGTCAAGGGCGTCGAAGCACTTGGCAATGGCGCAAAAAAAGGTGCGACTGGCCTAGTTAAAGGTACCGAAGCCGTAATCAAAGGCGCTGGCAGAGGCATGGCCAAAATGGGCGAAGGCGCCAAGCATGGTGTCGAAAAAATGACTGGCCACGACAAGAAAAAAGCAGCTCCTGCTGATAGCGCAGCTACCACTGCACCAGCTACTGACGCTGCCAAATAATAGTTACTGATCGAAAACTGAAAGTCTAAAAAACGTCAAGCGGAGAACCATGAGATCAAGTAATAGATTGGCCAAGAGCTTTGCTCTCGCATTAGCTTCTTCGCTTACACTTTCAGCACTGATGGCGGTGCCGCTGCAGCTGGCCAATTCAGCTAGAGCGGCATCGCCTGCCGCCAAATCCACCAAGCTCAAGCCTAGTAAGTCTGGTAACTCTGCTCAATTTGTCTCTCGCGATGCCACTCTAGGCATAGAAGAGTATAAGTTACCTTCCAACGATCTTTCGATACTGCTTTGTGAAAGACACGCTACCCCTGTTGTCACAGTAAACATGGTCTTTCGAGTCGGCTCCCGCAACGAAGCAGTTGGCTATACTGGCTCAACTCATTTTCTTGAACATATGATGTTCAAGGGCACTAACATTCATGATCCACTTAAGAAAACCGGTCTAGATGATGTGCTGAAGAAAGTGGGTGGTATTAATAATGCCACCACTTCCTATGACCGCACCAACTATTTTGAACTTGTACCAAAACAAGCAATTAACCTTTGTCTCGAGCTTGAAGCAGATCGCATGCGGCACTTGCTGCTCAGAGAAAGCGATCGCAAGGCGGAGATGACCGTGGTGCGCAACGAATTAGAACGGGGAGAAGATGATCCCTCTCAGCTCTTAGAAATGAACACTTTCGCCACCGCTTTTCGCGAACATCCCTACCATCATCCAGTGATTGGCTGGCGCTCTGACGTTGAAGGCGTGCCCACAGAAAGACTACGGCAGTTCTATAACGATTTTTACTATCCCAATAATGCCACTCTAGTAGTAATTGGTGATTTTGACAAAGCCGCCACCCTAAAAGAAATCGAGAACAAATTCGCTGGCATCCCTAAGTCACCCAAGCCATTTCCTCCTGTATACACCACCGAGCCGCCCCAAGAAGGGGAGCGCCGCTTTACGGTGAGCCGTGGCAAAGAACTTGCCCGGGTGATGGTGGCTTACCATACTCCGCGCGGCATAGACAGAGCAACTTATCCCCTCGATATTTTGCAGTCAGTTCTCGGTGGCGACAGCAGAAAATCATCTAGGCTCTACAAGCGCTTGATTGAAACTGGCCTGGCATCAGACTGTTATGCCGCCAACTACACCTTAAAAGATCCCGGCCTCTTTATCATTTCAGCTACAGTACAACCGGGAATTGACCCGAAGATGGTCGAGGCCGCCATGCAAGAAGAGGTCAATAAGCTTAGCGAGAAACCCATTACAGCTGAAGAACTGCGCTTAGCACGCTCCTCTATTTCTAAACGCTTTCGCCTTAGCCTTTCTGACCCAATGGGCTTAGCCCAATCATTGACTGAAGGCATTGCTGTGGGCAGTTGGAAGTGGTGGGCAAGCTACCCTCGCGATGTACAAACAGCCACAGCTCAAGAAGCACTGGATAGCGCCAAGAAATTCTTCCTCGATAAGAGCAAAACCGTTGGTTACTACCTGCCCACCGATTTTAAAACCGATGCCGCAGCAATTGCTCAAGTAAAGCCGTCAAAGCCCACCGAAAATCAAGGCGAGAGCAGCAGCGCCGCAACCAGTCAGCCTAACGAACCAAGTAACAGTACCGAGTCACAGGCCGATCGAGTAGACAAAGCTAAGACCTGGCAGGAGAGAGTAGAGCGCTTCCGACTGCCTAACGGCATGACTGTTTTGCTAGCCCGGGTGGCCGAGGGTACTGACAGTGGCAAGGCCACAAAGAATGCCATTAGAGGAACTGTAGCTGTATCTGGAAAAATCAGAGCCGGTGATTTCTATAGCCAGATTGGCAAATCCGCCGTTCCTGACATTACTGCTGAGCTTTTAACCTACGGCACCAAGAAGTTCTCAAAAGAGCAAATCTCGACCCAAATGGAAGAAATGGGAGTAAACCTCGATTTTTCCAACGGTACTTTCTTCCACGAGTTTGAATCAGAGGTTGCGGCAGAAGACCTGCCCAAGCTATTGTCCTTAGTATCTAGCGAAATGAGGCAACCCAAATTCCAACAGTCCGATCTCGATTTAGTATTGAAGCTAAGTCAGGCTGCAATTAAAGAGAAGATGACAGACACCGGTGAAGTAGCCTGGAATTCTTTAGTGCGCTCACTTTACAAACCAGGCTGTGTCTACTATGCCCCCGAGCTTAGCAAGCAAATGGAAGAGCTTTCTTCTATCACCCTAAGCGACATCGAAAACTATCATCAAAAGTACTATAGCCCCGGCAACACTGTGCTAGCTGTAATCGGCGACATCGAACCAGCGGCAGTTAAGAAACTGCTGGAAGCTGAGTTTGGCGATTGGAAAGGTGAGACCTCAGCCATCAAAGTTGAAGCCAGTGGCTTGATTGACCGGTCGGGGAAAGCCGGCAAAAGCAAACTGACGACTGAGCTGGCTGATAAAGCCAATGTAGATATCGTCATAGGCAAACCTGTGGCCCTTTCGCTGACATCAGACGACTATTTGGCGGCCATGATTGGTAATGCTGTGCTTGGTTATGACAGTTTTGCCTGTCGCCTGGCGCCGGTGCGAGACAAACTCGGTCTCACGTATTCGATTTCATCCCATATCACCGAGCCTCATTATCCCTATTCGCCCTGGTCTATCGATCTTTCAGTCAACCCAACCAATGTCGATCGCTCTCTAGAAGTAGTAAGAAAGATCGTGGCTGATTTCAATAAGAACGGTGTGACCAGTCAAGAGCTAGCTACCGAACAAGACCACCTGGCAGGGGTTTACCTGGTTGGACTGAGAAGTATCCGTTCTATTGCCAAGAAATTGACCGATTACGAGCAACTCTCACTACCAGTGTCGTATATGGATACTTTTGGCAAGCGAGTTAAGAATGTCACTCTCAAAGATGTTAACAAGGCCACTGCCCAGTATTTCCGCCTAGATGATGCAGTCACTTCCGTTTGTGGCAGCTTGACCATCAAGGCAGAGCCAAGCCAGAGCATAGCTAAGTAGGCCACGTTTTAGACAGCCTTAACTGGGAACAATTCAAATACTTAGAGATTTGGGGCGATGAGCGACAAGAAAAAGATTTTTACTACTGGAAAGTTTGAAGTCGACGGCAAGTGGGCTTCTGTGCGCGAGACCAAATTTACGAAAATGGTTCTTGAGACACGCTTTGATCGTCAAAAGTTCAAAGAAACCAAGCAAAAAGAGATGATGGATCGGCAGAGAAAGCCGATGAGCGATGAGGAGCTTGAAGAACTTGAGCGCAAATCGCTCAAAGATTTAGTTACCGATCTCTATAACCAACGTACTTTCTTGCGCAAGCTCGAATATGAAATGCGCCGAGCCAAACGCTACAAAAGGCCACTTTCGCTCATGATTTTGACGATCGACAATATTAGCCAACTACAAAGGCAGTATGGTCAGATGATCGTGGACGAAGTAATGAGAGCAGCAGCCCGAATCACAGGCATCTGTATACGAGATGTAGACGTTTCCGGCATTTGCGACACGGCAAAAATTGGCATAATTTTCCCCGAGACCTACTCGTCTAGAGCAATGATTGTGGCTGAGCGTATTCGCGAGCGCATGAAGCAAGAGCCTATTAACAGTGAAATGCGCCACTTGAGAGTGACTACATCAATTGGTGTAGTGTCCTTCCCGACCCATGCCCGTGACGAGATTGATTTAATGCAACGCGCCGTCGAGTTTCTAGCAAAAGCTGAAGAAGAAGGCGGAGACCGCGTTCACAACGGTTGAACACGTTGGCGCCATAGCGATAACAGCTGCGAGCTTAAATGTACTTAGGTACTCAAGTTGTCTACTCTAGTAATCTACTCGAGTTCTTTCATTGTCTTTTCTTCTGCTGACGGTGTCTTAATTGATGGCGCCGCAGCTGGCTCGTCTTGTGGTTGAGCCTGGCCAGAAGAATTTGAACTGGTTCCGGAACTAGAGCCATTACTACCAGAAATTGCTGGGGCTAAGGCTGGAGCTGGAGAGGAGCTTGACTGAGTTTTCTTAGCCACATCGCTCTTTTCGCTGCGCTCTCGCTTGCCAATTGGATAGCTGTTATAGAGTTTGCCATCAAAGTAAACTTTGAATTCACAGCTGCCGTCATTACGGACACTAGCACCACCGGTGATGTCTATATTCTTGCCCTCGCGGGCTGGAAGTGGTGGCACAAATTCATCTACAACAGCAGATTCTTTCGTCCACAAGATCTTATCGCCCGCTTTGGTATCTACCAAATCAATCTTCATAGTTAGGGCATTGATAGAGCCATCGGTAGGATTCCAAACCTGACCTGAGATATGAGGCATGCCGCCTTGTAAATCGATTGATACAGTCTTCAGTGTAACTGTCGGCACTGTATTGCTAGGATCAACTGATTTGGCTTGTTGCAAGTAACCATATCCGGTATCAAGATCGCCAGAGTCTAACAGCTCTTTTCCGCGCTTATTGAGTAAAGCAGCCAGTTTACGCTTAATAGAATCATCTCTTGTCGAGAATTTCTGGGCCTTGCGCAATTGATCAATAGCTAGTTCATATTGACCAGTCCGTTCATAAATGTCAGCTGCCATCTCGTAATTGCGAGAATTGTCAGCAATAGCATTGAGCTTACCGAGGTAGAGCAATGCTTCTTTGTCTTTCTTCTCAGAAACTAGCTTCTCAGCCAGTCGTTGATAAATTGTCGAGAGCCTGGCGTCAGATTCGCTAAAGCGTGAGCCTTCTTTGAGATCTTTTACCTCTTCCCACAAAGACAACGCTTTTTCTAAATGACCGTCACGCAGTTCTTGATCGCCCCACAAGGCATCTAGATCTGCTAACTCGGCCTTCTTACCGGGAATGTTGGCCTGGGCTAAAGGACGAAGTAATTCACAGGCTTTGTCATAACGCGAGTGCACACGGTAATAATTGGCGAGTTGCGACGCCAAATCAGGATCTTCAACTATGCCTTTGCCCATCTGCTGTGCTTTTGCTATACAGTCTTTAGCCTTGTCTATCTGGTCGACGCCAACATAGGCGCGGGCAAGGGCGAGCATAATCTTCGGATTATCCTTGGCCGACATCGATGCCTTGGTCAAAGTCTCAACAGCAAAGGCATATTGGCCATTGTCTAATTCTTTCAGACCCTTACCAAGTAAGCGATCTTCTTCTGGTGCCTTAGTAAGAAAGAATATGGTGGCACCAGCAAAAACGAGAACTGTGGTCAAACCGAAAAGCACACCACCAGTTAGGGGCATTCCACTTTTGAGATTCAAGCTCATATTGCTAGAGCGACGTTTTGTCCCGGCCTTAGATGCCGATTTAGGCGCAGGACGCTCAGTAGATTCATCAAACAAATCATCACCAGAATCTTTGCGCGAGACGTCATAGCGCACTTGTGCAAATGGTTCAGAGGCTGGTGGAATGTAGTCGGGATCGGCGTAATTTCGACTATGTTGCGAATTTTGTTGAGAAACGGCCCCTCTACCATCATCAGCGTTAGCTGAATCAGATAAAGGAGCCGTCTCCACGATTTCTTCTTCGACATAGAACTCTTGTCCACAAGAGACACAGTTCTGATACTGAGAAGGATGATAGGTACCACAATTTGGACAGCGCATAAGTTGAATATCCGTGTTCCTGATATTTTCAGGTTAGATCATACACCCTGCCCAATGGCAACTATTTGATTTCGACCTTAGCGCCAGCTGCTTCGATCTTCTTCTTCATATCTTCAGCTTCTTCCTTCTTAACTTTCTCTTTCAAAGTCTTAGGAGCTGAGTCAACCAAGTCTTTGGCTTCTTTCAAGCCAAGGCCGGTTACTTCGCGAACGATCTTCAGAACTTCGATTTTCTTGTCGCCAACACCGGCCAAGATAACATCGAATTCAGTCTTCTCTTCTACAGCTGCAGCACCAGCGCCAGCAGCGGCAGGAGCGAAAGCCATAGGAGCAGCGGCTGTTACGCCGAAAGTTTCTTCCATTTGTTTCTTGAGCTCAGCAGCTTCAAGAAGGGTCAAGTTGCCGATGACTTCAATTAGTTCAGCGGTTGACATTTTAGTAGCCATTTTAAAAATCTCTCCTTAATACAGTTATTTGCGGCTTAAGCACGGCTTAGGCTGCTTCGTCTTTCTTCTTTGCGACCTCTTCGACGAGGACTGCAATGTCTCTAATCACTGCGTTCAAGATGCCAGCAATATTTCTGGCTCCAGAATCAAGACCACCCATAATGGATGAGAGCAATTGCTCTTTCGATGGTAGTTCGGCCAGCCCTTTCACTTCTTCAACTGAAAGAGATTGACCATCCAGCACTCCGCCTTTGACGGAACCTTTTTTCATTGTCTTGATGAAATCAACGACAGCTTTAGCAGGTTGTGCAGGATCATCGTATCCAACCACTACGGTTGTTGGTCCCTTAGCGAGTTCGGCGATTGCTTTGAACTCAGTTTTTTCAGTAGCAATTTTCACCAGAGTGTTTTTTGCTACGCGACATTTTGCCCCTTGCTTATCAAGAGAACGTCTGAACTGAGTCAACTCAGCCACCGTATACCCATTCAGGTCAGCGACGATAGCGACCTTGCCTTCTACGAAGATAGATTCGAGGTCTTTGATTACCCCGGCCTTAAATTCTCTGGTTGGCATTTAGATCTCCTGGAGTCGCCTCCATATAGATAACGGATGCTAAGTACGCTCATGGCATCTGTAAAAGTCTTCCAAAAAGAAAACCCGACAAATGCCGGGATCACAAGGACGAGAGAAGCTCTCGCAAACGACTGTTTTAACAAAGTCGAATTTGTGACCTCAAGTCGGCGAACCTCATAAAGAGGATTCATTAAACTCCCGCCATTGCTTTTGGGAGTACCATACTGTCTGCGGCCTTAGTTAATAGCATCTAACAGTTTAATCTGATAGATGCAGGCCAAATTCTCGCGTTATATTGAGCTGTCGTCAAGAAAACTCATTTTGATGTAACAATTCAAGGAAAATATCTCAAAATTTGACCTCGGGGAAGGATTCAATGGAAATCTTTGAAAAGCACGTGTTTGTCTGTACCTCAGGCAAAATCTGCTCAAAAGATGGTGGTGAAGAAGTCTGCTCGGCCCTGCGCCAAGAGGTAGTGGCTCGCGGCCTCAAAGGACGGGTTCGCATCAATAAAGCTGGCTGCTTCGACCAGTGCGGCAATGGCCCGATGGTAGTTGTCTATCCCGAAAGTACCTGGTACGCCCATGTCAAGCCAACAGATGCAGAGCAACTGGTTGAGCACTTAATCGACGGCAAACCATTAGAGCGATTACTCTACGACGGCCGAGGCCGCACTGATCGCTCATAACCTAGCGCTCATAACCTAGAGAAAGTTAGTCACAAATTCGTAAGAACGCCTTGGTAGTTTAAAACCATCCCCCTCTTACTTATGTAGGTGACTAATGAGCAACCCATTTAACATCGAGTTAAGCGAAAACTTCCCCAGAAGTGAAAGAGCAACGGCCAAAGCTGAACTTAGTATCTTCAACGCGGTGATGGATGCTCAAATGGGGCTCTTCAAGCAAGCCTGGTCTGGCTGGCCATCTGGCGAGCAACCACGTGCCGGGCGGTCTGATGCGGCTTCACAAGCCCTTCTTGATGCTGGTATGAGAATTGCTTTTGAAGATCTCTGGAGAGGCCAACAAAGATAAGCTGGCAAACCTAGCCTCACCTGTGCATAACTGTATATACAAACGAATATGCCGATGGTGAGGCTCTGGTTCACGCGCTTGGCTATTAGATTAGATATCGATAGCAAGGCTAAGAGTAGTCTTTCGAATTGTCAGCAGATATAGCAACTATCTCCATCGGGGGACTTCCAATAGAATTCTGCTCGGATATACTAATTACATAAGCGGTGAGCACCCACCAATAAATAAGTTGGGTACTTTGAGCCGAGGGGTTAAGTGGAAACGGCAGGTCTGCGCAGACCGGAAACTGTAGTGATAACCCGCTAGCTGTGGATTCTGACTTGAAGCAGCAAGAAATATCGAGCCTACGCAATAGGCAGTCAGACGATAGTGAAAAGACCACCGCAGAGCAATCTGGGTGGTCTTTTTGTTTGTGCAAAAAATCTACTAATAAGCTTCCCTATTCGGTTCGAAGGTCTCAGCACCATAGACCCAGCGGCTGTCTCCCATGATTACTGTTTTGTACCAACCGCCAATAATAAGAACCTTGTTTGGTCCATCGTTAAGCAAAATCGCTCTGGTTCTAGGAGAAATCGCTCCAGACAGCGCACACTTGCCCGTTTTCAAATTCAAGAGTTCTGTAGTTCCGGTTAAATCGCCACGACTGCCAAGCTGTCCCGCAGTGCTTTCACCGCCTACTAGCAAGACATGGTCATCGTCTATCTGAATACAACTGTGTTCTGCTCTCGCTTTGATCATTTCACCTATGTCAGTAAAGCTATTAGTTTTTGGATCGTAGATTTCGAGATAGTTCACGGGATTAGACATCGACTTTGTGTATCCGCCGGAAACGAGGATGCGCTGATCTTTCAAGGTGGTCAAAGTTGGAGCACAGCATTTGTGGTGCATTTTCGGACCGTCCATTAGGTCTTTGTTTACGGGGTCGAAGAGCCAAGAGCTGTCCACGATTTCTTCCCGCTGGTCCAGTGTGATCGCCACCCCGCAAACTAAGATTCTATTGTCAGCAAGCTTCTCGGCTGCATATCTCCACATTTGAAACAGATCGCCATTTCGTATGCCGACGGTATGACCGGAAAGTTCAGCATCTAGTGCTTTTTGCTTAGCACTTGGGGTCGTATAGATTTTGCCGTCCACGCGTATTTTGGGAGCATAACCGGCATCAAAAGAGCTGTATTTAGAGGCTGGTAGCAGTGGTTCGCCTTTGGCGTTTATGTAGCAGATTCTGTTGTCAGCTCCTAAGAAAGAGCTCCAAGCCAGGCGAAAGGCAAATATTGCAGGCGCAGCAAAAACTAAGGCCACCACCACAAGCATTATTCTGCTGCCAAGATTAAGGTGCATTTTCAATTTTGCTGTTCAGCCTTTGACGTTGGGCCTCCTTCTGAAGGTACCACGACCTGTGCATAACTCTATATACAAACGAATATACCGACGGTGACACTCTGGTTCACGCGCTTGGCTACTAGATGAGATATCGACAGTGAGGCTAAGAGTAGCCTTTTGAATTGTCAGCAGATATAGCAACTATCTTCATCGGGGGACTTCCAATTGATTTCTGCTCGGATATACTAATTACATAAGCGGTGAGCACCCACCAATAAATAAGTTGGGTACTTTGAGCCGAGGGGTTAAGTGGAAACATCAGGTCTGCGCAGACCGGAAACTGTAGTGATAACCCGCTAGCTGTGGATTCTGACTTGAAGCAGCAAGAAATATCGAGCCTACGCAATAGGCAGTCAGACGATAGTAAAAAGACCACCGCAGAGCAATCTTGGTGGTCTTTTTGTTTGCGCAAAAAAATCTACTGCCAAGTTTCCTGCTCATCAAGTTTTTTTGTAGTTGTCCGATTTTCAGCCAAAAATCGGACAGTTTTGGCAACGCAAAAAAACTGTAATTAGCCACTTTAACTGAAAAAAGTGCCGGTGGAGGCGCCCTCATGACAGATAGTCTAAACGAGGCAGCAAGCCAACCGCCGGCTAATTTTTAGAATACCCAAAGCACTTGGGTGCCTAAACCTTTTTCAAGCCAAAATCAAAGATTTTATTTGCCACTTTTGGGAGGAGTGCCTTTAGCTGGTTCGGCCTTAGTTTCGGCTTTTGTTTCTACTTTAGTCTCAGCTTTAGTCTCGGATTTTGCCTTAGGGTCGGCTTTAGTCTCAGGCTTAGCTTCTGTTTTCGTATCCGCTTTAGCATCTACTTTAGCTTCCGCCTTAGCAGGAGCAGCACTGTCTTTCTTTGCTTCAGTGTCTTTCTTCACTTCAGTGTCTTTCTTCACTTCGGTTTCTTTAGCGGCGCCATCTTTAACAGCTTCACCGTCTTTAGCAGCGCTATCTTTAGCAGCGCCATCTTTGCTAGCTTCACCTTCTTTAGGGGCGTCACCTTCAGGCTCGGCTGTGGTAGCGGCTGGATCAGACTTTATGGTGCTGGCATGTGGATCATATTTCAGTGCTTCTTCAACGGCTGAAGCAGAGATGGAGCCATCATCAGCAACCAAACGCGGGTCGATTTTTACCCCAGCGAGTTTCTCAGAGAATGACTGGGCACCATCAAAGACGGGAGGAATAACGATCAGGCCTTTGGTATCGATATAACCTTGGCGGGCGTTGGCAACACCAACCAGAGCCAAGCCTTCAGAGAAGTCTTCAGCATAAGTGAACCGTCTCTTGATAACAGTCTTGCCCTTCTTGTTCATGAAGCCATACTTACCGCGCTTCAAACTCAAGCCAAGCTCATCGTGGAAGAAATTGCGCGACTGTAGAGCGTCGCTCATAGACATGGTACCGATGGTATCTAAGATGACAAAGTCAGAGCCGAAGTAGCATTCAGCAACCCGGTCATGGAACTGCTTAGCCTGGTCATACTTAAAATCAATGATGACCTTACCAGTTGGATCAACATAACCCCATTTGCCCATTTTGCTGACGGCGGCCAAGCCTTCCGAAAACGGTCCAACAGCATCGTAAGCTGGACCGACCTTGGTATTGCCAGCTCTATCGATGAAGCCCCATTTGTTTCCCTCTTTGTACGAGCAATAAATTATGGTGTTAGGCTCCAGTGGCTTATTCGCCTCGCCACACTCACCGATAGCCTCAAAGGCAGCAGGGCTTGTTGGAGTGCCGGTCTTATCTATCAGGCCCCACTTACCACCAAAAGTTTTGACAGCTGCTAAGCCCTTAGAAAAACGGGTTACTTCTTCATATTGCCGTTCAATTATGAACTTGCCGGTGTTGTCAATGAAGCCCCAACGGGACGAAAGGTCGGCTGCAGCAAGGCCATCAGAGAAAGGTAAGACTCGCCGGAACTGAGGCTTGATAACGAATTTACCGGTGTGGTCAATGAAGCCCCACTTAGGTCCTAACTCGATAGGCGCTTGAGAAACCTCTTCTTTCTTGCCGCACGCTCCCAGTGACATCACCAGCATTAGCGAAGTAACAATGTGTCTAGCCTTAGAGTGCTTAAAATTTCGCGACATCTTGAGTATTCTTTCTTCCTGTTAGAGCAACCATACAAATAATAAGCTGTCTTCGCTACTATTGTCCAAGATCCTAAAAGATCTGCACCATTTACAGTGCCGGGTCTTTTCTCCTTGGGTTTTGTATGATGTGTTACTACCTCCGAGAGATACTACAAAAGATATAAATGGCTAACTACTTACTTGAAATTGGCGTAGAAGAGCTGCCAGCAGGCTTTGTTCCTGAGGCTGAGGAAAGACTTAGAGAACTCCTCAGAGCCAACCTCACTGAAGCCAATATTGCCTTCAAGCAAATTCGCTCTTACTCAACACCACGAAGGCTTACCGCCGTTGTTGAAGAGATTGCCGCAGTGCAGACAACAACTGAAAAGAAAGTAAAAGGGCCAGCGGTCAAAAGTAGTTTTGATGCCAACAACAAGCCCACTCCACAAGCCGAAGGCTTCGCCAAGAAGCACGGTTTGACAGCTGCTGAACTTCTGCGAGAAGAAGTTGGTGGAATCGAATATTTACATGCTCTAGTTGTAAACAGCGGAAAAGCAACCCAAGAAGTTTTGCCTGAAATTGTGAACAGAGTAATTGGCCAAATATCTGGCGAGCGCTTAATGCGCTGGGGCGAGTGTGAAGTTAAATTCTCGCGGCCGCTTAGGTGGCTTGTCTCTTTGCTCGACGACAAAATTGTTGACATCACCGTCGCTAATTTCAAGAGCGGCCGGTTAACAAGAGGTCACCGCATTTTACATCCGGGTGAAATTTCCATTGCCCACGCAGACAAATACGAGGAAACTCTGAAAGAAGCCTTTGTTATTGTTGATCCCAGCAAGCGCCGCCAGATAGTTGAGTCGCAGGTCAGCGCCAGAGCCGATGAACTGGGTGGAACCGCACCACAATTAAAGTCGGACCTTCTGGACGAGGTTGTCAACCTGACCGAATGGCCCACCGCACTTGTTGGTCAATTCGAGGATGGCTATCTCAAGCTGCCAGCCACGTTGATTGAAACAATCATGATTCACCACCAACGCTATTTCCCTGTTGAAGCAAAAGAGCAGAAGGATCTGTCAAGTCGTACGCTCTTGCCTTACTTCATCACCATCACTAATAACGATAGAAAAGAAGCGGCACCGCAGATCAAACAGGGCAATGAGCGCGTCTTGAGAGCCCGCCTCGCCGACGGCAAGTTCTTCTTCTTTGATGATAGTAAGGCAAAACTTGAAGACCGACTGCCAGCTCTAGCAAAATTGACTTACCAAGAAGGCCTGGGAAGTTACGGCGACAAAACTGACAGACTGAGCCAATTAGCAACAGTGCTGACAAACAGCGAACCAGCTAGCAGTGTTCTATCAAATCACGAGAAGGCAAACTTAGTGAGAACCTGTGAATTGATGAAACTCGATTTAGTCAGCAATCTCGTGCGCGAGCTACCTGAATTACAAGGATACGTTGGCAGCTGGTACGCAAAGCGTGAAGGTGAGCCAGAAGAAGTAGTGCAGGCAATTCTCTCTCATTACGCTCCTCGCACCAGCAATGATGCCATACCTCAGGACCGTCTGGGCCAGCTAGCCGCCGTGCTAGACAAGCTTGATCATGTGGTCGGTCTTTTTGCCTTAGGTAAGAAACCAACCGGCTCATCGGATCCCTATGCTTTGAGACGCAATGCCCAGGGCCTAATTGATATTGTTGTTGACGGTCTCACCGATCTGCCAGTGAACCTGACGACATTGACTGGCAGCTTGTTGATGGCTTTCGAGCCTCTACTAGAAAATTCAGCCCACGCTGAAAAGATTGGCAGCCCAAATGGCAAAAAATCAGCTAACCAGAAGTTCGATAACGAAGCCATTGCCGCTGAAGTAAAAGACTTCATCATCCAACGTCTCAAAGGCAAATTGCTCGATTGCGGCTACGGCAAAGAAGTTGTTGAAGCTGTGCTTGGTGCTCGCGACCCGCTCGCCAACGTCAGTGATGTATTGGTGCGGATGAATACTGTCAAACATATGGTGTCGGCTCCAGGAGCTACTGACCTTATGCGCGCTGGTATCAGAATTGGCAATATCCTCAAACCCGATTCACCAGATGTAGTGCAGGCAGATACCTTGACTGGAGCATCAGAGAAGGCACTCTGGGAAGCATTCCAAAAGAGTGTCAAAGCCAATTGGGAGCGCAGCAAAGAAGGTTTTACTCTGCCGACCACAGAAGCAGAGTATCAATCACTACTCGATCTATTGCATAAGCTCACACCATTTATTGATAGCTTCTTTGAAGACACAATGGTCAACGATGAAGACATGGCTAAGCGCAACAATCGCCATGGCATCCTCAAGAACATCGACCGTTACTTCCGCGCCCTGGCAGATTTCACCAAGCTGCAAGCGCTTACTAACTAAGATGCTTTTTTCGGCATAGACTACTTCAGCTTTCAGGCATTAATAATGACTCTGCAATTTAGCTACAAACTTAAGAGCGCTCTAGGGCAGAAGTGCAAACTGGGGATTGCGCGGTTCTCAATAACGACCTTAATACCGACTCTAGTACCAACGCTAGTACTCACACTAGCAGTATCAGCTCTTGCACCAGCTCTAGCCGTCAATTCAGATCTGCCACCAGAATCGATGCACGTGCCTTTGTTGGCAACAGAAAAATCAGTCAGTACCTATGTGCCTTCGGATGCGGCCGAGGGCCAGGGCATAGCTGTCAATGTCATTTACACCGGCAAAGCAAGGTTTAAAGATGGGGCGCCCGTTGCCGTGGTGGCACCTGGCGGTGTTGGCCCTGACGGTCTTTCTTTCAACATGCATGCAGCACAGGTTGGAGCTGTCGAGGTACGTTTTGCTTTTCCTGGTGGTGGCACCCCTCAATTCGGCACCAAAGGCACTTTTGATAACAGGGGCGCTCGCTCAATAGAAGCCTTTCGAGATGTGTTGCTATTTGCCGGCGGTCGCAAAACAGACTATAAGGGTCGTTCCTTTGAAGAACTAATGGCCCCGGTTATTAAGGTAAATCCAGCAAATTTGGGTATTGTTGGTTGGGACAATGGCGCCAACATTGCCTTAGTGACCATGGCTAAATACGGCATCGATGCAAAGGAAAGTTCAGCTCAAGAGGCGCAAACACAAGACGTTATAGACTTTGTCAAATGGCTCGCCCTCTATGAGGCACCAGTTGGCTCGATGTTTTCGCCAGCCAATTTAGGTTCTTCTTCTGATCTACTGCGCAATAAGCACTATAGAGAAGGCTCAGCAGCCACAGGCAATCTTCTCATTGATTATCGCAAGCTGAAATGGAAAGAGCGCGCCTTCCGCAATCCCAATAAATTTTCAGGTAAGAAACGGGGCTTGCCCGGTATCAAGGGTGTTCTATTCTTTGATGACAATGACAACGATATCTGGGAAGAATCAAGAGAGTATGCTTTCAATCCCGCCCTCGATACAGAGCTAACCAAACAATATTTCCCCCCGCAAGTGACCGCAGCCTGTCAGCGACTAAAGGTCTTCGGCGATGAGTGGCCTACCAATGTTGCCACCGTTAGCCAGTCTGAAGAATACTTCAGCGAGCGTGATGGTTCTTTGTACATTCCTCAGATTACAAGTCAATTTCCCAAGCTACTCGTCAGTATGTTTGCTTCAGCAGTTGACCATAATCAGCAGCAGCTTGACCATCCTCATATATGTTTTCTCTACAATCTCTTTCTCACCAATAAAGTGCGCTGGTTAAGACTGAACCCAGACCCATGCTACATGGGGGCCATTTCGGGATTGAGCGCCTTTAACTTCGTCAACAACAAGCCTAATAATCCCTTAGACCCCTCAACCTTAATCACTCAGCTTGAGCCAGAGGGAATAGTTCCCGACTATGTTTGTGTGCAAGGCATGGTAGCTGAGTTGGTCGACAGGCTAAAAACCCGTAATTTGGTTTATCCCATCACCCAGCCGTTGGCTCCCTATTCCAGTGGCGCCGCGGAAGCCAAAGCTGAAGCAGAAGCTAAGCATAAGGCTGCAATCGATGCTGCCACAAAGGCAGAGAAGCTCAAAGAGAAGGGCGAGAATGGAGACGAAGTAGAGGAAAAGCCAGAGACTAAGGCTCAGCCCAAAGGAAATGAAGGAAATACTTCGGCGCCAGCCCCCAAATCGCCCCAAAAACCTCTCAATGGCGCAAACAAAAGTGGTAAAAAAAGGAATTAAAAGTCGCCTGTGCTAGTATCTTTACTAGTGTCATTGAGGAAATTGTCATGATAAATCCAGTCACCGTTGGCGTCTTATTTGGCATTGCGCTGCTTGTTTTCGGACCAAAGAAATTGCCTGAGCTAGGTAGATCACTTGGTCAAGGTATCGGCAACTTCAAAAAAGCCTTGAACGATGCTCAAGAAGAAGTAGCTACTGCAGTAAAAATTGAGCCTAAGACAATTGAAGCCAACCCAGTAACTGATAGCACGGAAACCAATAGCCAGACTTAATGGCCAAATTTGAAGTCGTATCCAAATTCTCTCCTGCCGGTGACCAGCCTCGTGCCATAGCCCTGCTGGAAGAGGGCATCGCCGCACAGATGCCCTATCAGACTTTGCTTGGTGTTACAGGCTCTGGCAAGACTATGACCATGGCTCAGCTTATTGCTGAGACCCAAATGCCAGCCCTTGTTTTGGCCCATAACAAAACCCTGGCAGCCCAGCTTTGCAATGAAATGAAAGAGTATTTCCCCAACAATGCTGTGGAATACTTCATTTCGTACTACGACTACTATCAACCAGAATCTTATATACCTTCAACTGATACTTTCATTGAAAAAGAAGCAAGTATCAACGATGAGATAGACCGGCTCAGGCACTCAACCACCCGTTCTTTGTGGGAGCGTGATGATGTGGTGGTGGTGGGTTCTGTTTCTGTCATCTATGGCCTTGGTCTACCTGAGCGCTACCTGGCGGCTGCTCTAGATTTAACCGTCGGACAAGAAGTTGACCGCCAAGATGTCTTGCGCCAGCTGGTACATATTCACTATGACCGCAATGATATGGTGGTTGAACGTGGCCGTTTTAGAGCACGGGGCGAGATTCTGGAAGTTTTTCCTTCATACGAAGAAAGGATCGTCAAAGTCGAATTCTTTGGCGACGAAATTGAAAGGATCGCGCTTATCAACCCTGTCACGGGTGAAATTGAAGAGCTTAAAGAGAACATCAAAATCTATCCGGCTAAGCATTATGTGGCAGAAGAAGAAGACATCGAGCGCGCCATAGACGCCATAGAAGCCGAGCTTTTAGAGCGCACCAATGAGTTGATTGGCCAGGGCAAATTGGTCGAAGCACAGCGTCTTAAACAACGCACCCGCTTCGACATTGAGATGCTTAAAGAAGTTGGCTATTGCAATGGTATCGAAAACTACTCGCGCATTTTAGAGGGTAGAGAAGCCGGCACTCCGCCCAAGACCTTGATTGATTACTTCGTGCGCAAATACGGTAAAGATGGTTTCATCACTTTTATAGATGAGTCTCATGTCACAGTTCCTCAAATTCGCGGTATGTTCCACGGCGATAGAGCGCGCAAAGACACACTAATAGATTATGGCTTCAGACTGCCCTGTGCCCGAGATAATAGGCCGCTTACACCAGACGAATTTTTCGAGCGAGTAGGCAAAGTTGTTTTCGTTTCGGCGACACCGGGCGACTGGGAAGTAGCAGAAAGCCAGCAGGTTGTAGAACAGATTATTCGACCAACTGGGCTTGTAGACCCGATTATCGAAGTGCGTCCGATCACCGGCCAAATAGATGACCTAATTGGTGAAATCAAAAAACGAGCAGCCACGAATCAAAGAGTTTTAGTGACAACCTTGACCAAACGTATGGCTGAAGACTTGACCGAGTATCTCTCTGAGCTTGGTATCAAGGTACGCTGGCTCCATTCAGATATCAAAGCTATCGAAAGAGTAGAGCTTCTGCGCGACTTACGCCTAGGCGTATTTGATGTACTGGTAGGCGTCAACCTGCTGCGCGAAGGCCTTGATCTACCAGAAGTAACTTTGGTAGCAATCATGGAAGCCGACAAAGAAGGATTCTTGCGAGCAGAAAGATCACTAGTGCAAACCATTGGTCGAGCAGCCAGAAACACTGAAGGGCGCGTGATTATGTACGCCGACAAGATGACTGATTCGATGGAAAAAGCAATCCGCGAAACCAATAGACGGCGCACAATTCAACTCGCTCACAACCAAGAGCATGGTATTACCCCTACTACCATTGTCAAAGACACAGGTAATTCTCTATTGGAGGCTTTGCGGGGCAAGGGTGATGGCAACGACCTGGTCGAACGACTGAGAGTGCCGACTACCAAGGCAGAGCAAGAGAGAATGATTGCTGATTCAGTGATGGAACTTACAGAGAAAGATCTACGCACAGCCATCAAGAGAGTAGAAAAAGAAATGAAAGATTCGGCCCGCGAACTCAATTTCGAACTTGCGGCCGAGCTAAGAGATCAATTAAAAGTCTTACATGAACGATCGGCCCAGCTGCGAAAGTCAAGCTAGCAAAGCCTTTCGGGGTATGCAATAGTTTTGCATATACATTTAAACTCACTTAACGAAACGGGCACAGTTGACTGAGCGCACTTATACTAGCCTTAAGGCGTTGCCAAGCAATAAATTCTGAGGTTATTACGTATTTACCCCAATGGTGTTTCCCTGAATAATTACGGAAATGTGTAGATCCCACTTGGATACGTAAAACGCACTTAGGATGAAATTGTCGATCAAACCTTAACTACTCAAAACTCTTACCTCATCCATATCAAATGGTCCTTCCGGGGACATGAAGTCATATAAAGAACGGATGCACAGGTAAACGCTTTGACAGACTCGTTGGCACCAGTAACAGAAGCAATTCACGAGGAACCTCATGGCTAAAAGCAAGTCCCCGGATACCGAGCGCGGCATGAACAATGGCGTCCTAGTAGAGGACGAAAACATCGCAAAAAGAAACGAGCTAGAAGAGCTCGATCTCATTGACGAAGATGATAAATTCACCATTCTAGACGATGAAGAAAATGATCTTGATGATGATGATGAACCAGTTGAGCTGCCCTCTGCCAGAGAAGTTGCAACAGAAGATTCAGTTCGCTTATATCTAAGAGAGATAGGCCGCATTCAACTTCTAAAACCAGATGAAGAAATTGAACTAGCCCGCAAAATTTTGCAAGGCGACATGATGGCAAAACGTAAGCTTGTACAAGCTAACTTGCGTTTAGTTGTCTCCATCGCCAAGAAATACATTGGGCGTGGTCTTTCCTTCCTCGATCTAATTCAAGAAGGCAACCTTGGTCTAATTAGAGCATCCGAAAAGTTCGACCATGAAAGAGGCTATAAGTTCTCAACTTACGCCACATGGTGGATTCGTCAAGCTATCACCAGAGCTCTAGCAGATAAGTCACGCACCATCCGTGTACCTGTACACATGGTTGAGACCATCAACAAGCTCAAGAAAGTAACTAGACAACTGGCTCAGGAACTCAATCGCAAGCCCACTGAACAAGAGTTGGCCAAGTCGATGGATGTATCAATCGTCAAACTGCACGAGATCATCAAAGCTGCCAAAGAGCCAATTTCTCTAGAGACACCAATCGGCAAAGAAGAAGATTCACGC
Source organism: Obscuribacteraceae bacterium (SeqCode) (assembly GCA_044378815.1). GTDB lineage: Bacteria > Cyanobacteriota > Vampirovibrionia > Obscuribacterales > Obscuribacteraceae. Next base: position 58,828 of record JBIPOV010000009.1, read on the forward strand.
CTAGGTGACTTTATTGAAGATGCTGAGACAGACCGCCCTGAAACCACCGTAACCCATGAACTTCTACGCCAAGACTTGGCTAAGATGCTCAATGAGTTGACCCCACGTGAACGCGATGTATTGCGTCTGCGCTTCGGTCTCGACGATGGTCGTCAAAGAACCCTAGAAGAAGTTGGTCAACTGTTTGCTGTCACTCGTGAAAGAGTGAGACAGATAGAGTTCAAGGCTTTGAGAAAGCTTAGACAGCCAGGCCGCTCCTCAAGATTGAGAGAATACCTCTAAAAGTAAATATTAGGCCCGGTTAACCTAGACCGGGCCTAATACTTTTTTATCTTGATTGCTGATGGCTTCACCTTTTTGCCTTAGCTCTTATACTAGATGACAACTGAAGGTGCATCATGATTTTTGGCAATAACGACGGCTCAAACAATAACCCTGGCCAAGACGATAGTGAAAATGTCGGAGCTAATCGCCTCGACGACGATCTCGACTATCTCTATGGCGAAAGACAAGAGCGTCCAATCTACGCCTCACGCTCAAGCTTGAGCGCCGAGCCACTGCCTAGCCACAGCGGCCATAGAAATTACGATGACAGTGATGTTAGCAATTTACTTTTGGACAAAGAATGTCAGCTAGAGACTCAATCTGGCTTCATGCTGGTGTTTAAGGGTGCCAAAGACAAAGCCACTTTATCGATTCGACGCAAAGTAGGCACACCACCATCAAGCGCTGTCACCCTCACTCCTGATGAATTGCGCCGACTTTCCAACCTAGTGGGCGAATTATCTCCCGAACCAGCGTCCAGACAAAGGCTATCCGTAGGTTCCGACCGCCCACCAGCTGAGTCAGATTTCGATTCTTTCGTCGCCCGTGAGTATCCTGAGTTAGCACAGCGGCGCCGCATCAAAAAAGCTTTTCCCATCAGTCTTCCGGAAGCTATTTTTGAACTAGTTACAGAAAAAAAATTATTGGTACTATCAGGCCTAGCCCTTGCTGTTTTGGTTACCACAGCAGTATCGACGGTGGTGTTCCTTACCTCTAAGCCCTTTGCTGGCGCCCCTATTGTAGCGGCACCGAGCCCAGCTAAAGTAGGGCTAGCTGGTAGCTTGTCACTGGAAGAAACTGCGAGAACTTTCGTATTAGATATGCTCAATTTCCGCAAAGATAGTTATCGCCAGGCGCAAATTAAGGCCATGGCGATGATGACGAGCGACCTTGCTGATCGATATTGGAAAGAAACCAATTTTCCCCTCACAAGAAGCCAACTAAGAGCCCTTCCTCAAGATCAAGAAGTACGCATTGAATCAGTCGTGCCCACCACAATTTCGCCAGGCAACTATCAAGTAGACGTCAAAGGCAATTTGATTGGTGCATCGGGAACAGCTCCCTCAGCCGTGGTTATCCGCCTCTCGATTATTCAAGATGCTAGCGGCAAGCTACTCGTCAGCGAGCAGAAAGACATAACTGCCCAAACTCTAGAGCCGAGTCAAGCAACAGCGCCTGAAGCAACTAGCGCTGCGAGCCCCGCTACTGCCGCTCCCGTTTCCGCTCCGGTTCCTGTTCAACAATAAGCAATCGGCGCAGCCAATATAAAGTGCTCAAGCCAATTAGGGCACCAAGTGCGTCTACGCCAGAATCGAGCAAACTAGAGCTGCGACCAGGCACGAAAGACTGATGCCACTCATCAGACAGGGCATAAAGAACTGCGAGAGAAAAAGCGAGCCAGTAGTGCTTGAACTTGATCTTTGACTGCTCGTTAGTTTTTGCGATGGAACGAGCTAATGCCGTTTGATAAAGCACTGCTAAAACAGCAAACTCAAACATATGAGCGAGCTTACGAACTGGCACGTTAGCTTCTTGCAAATAGGCTTCGGTATAAGCTCCAGAGTTAGCCTGACTAGAGAAAGCAAAAATTACGGCCATCCAAACTAAGGCCAGTCCCCAAAAGAGAAATCGGCCAAAAGCATCTCTAATTGATTTACTTCCGCCTTGAAACACTTTTGTCATCCTTCAGATAGAAACGCCAGGGTCGGTCAACAGCTTTGCTAATACCAACGCGGGGGCTCACCGCCACCTCTTCATCACTGATAGTACGTCCGGGCAGTAGATAAAGCTGCTGCTTGTCATCAAAAAGAGGCAGTCCGTTAAATTTCAAATCTATCTGTAACTGTCTGCAGAGCTTACCGGGACCGCTAAAAAGCTTTTCATCGCCTTTTTCTTGCCGCGGGGCCAAAGCTCTAATCAACACCGCACCGGCTATACCGTCGACCTCGGTGACAACATTGAGACAGTAGTACATGCCATAAATGAAATAAACATAGGCATAACCGGGTGGGCCGAACATCACTTCGCAACGGGGGCGGCGACCGCCATAGGCATGACAAGCCGGGTCATCGGCCGTATAGGCTTCAACTTCAACTATTTCAGCCTCAACACTAGCGTTCTCAAACTGGCGCACCAAGGTTCGCCCCAGTAAGGCCCGAGCAACAACCAGTGTCGGCTTCTCAAAAAACTCAAGGGGTAAGGTGGGGGCCATTTTGGCTATCTGTTCTATATCTATTTGACAATAAACTTCTACAAAACTGTAGAAAGGTTCAAATCTAATGCCCTATTGGCTCAAATACAGGACAATTGAAAGCACCAATAGCTCTGAGTTTAGGATAGCAATTATGTGCGGCATAGTCGGGTATCTCAATTTAAATGGTGAACCACTCTCAGAGAGAGACAATCACCTCGGTGCAATGTGCCATAGCATCGCCCATCGTGGGCCCGATGAAGAAGGCATGAAGCTGATTGGCCCAGCAGCTATCGGCATGACCCGACTGGCAATTATCGATGTTTCCGGTGGGCAACAGCCAATCGGTAACGAAGACGGCAAGGTTTGGATTGTTTTCAATGGTGAAATCTATAACTTCCAGGAGTTACAAGAGCGGGTTCTCTCCTTGGGCCATACTCTTGTCACCAAGTCTGATACCGAATGCATCGTTCATCTCTACGAAGAATATGGCACCGGATGCCTGCAATATCTAGAAGGCATGTTCTCATTTGCCATCTATGATTCGCGAAAGCAAAGGCTTTTTATTGCTCGTGATCGCCTTGGTGAAAAACCTTTGCACTACGGAGTATTCGACGGCACTTTTATTTTCGGCTCTGAAATAAAAGGCATTCTCACCCATCCAAAGGCCCGGCGAGAACTAGATAGCCTGGCTATGCAGAAATATTTAAGCCTTGAGTATGTGCCCAGCCCCCATTCTATTTTCAAAGGCATAAGCAAACTGCCGCCAGCTCACTATATGGTTGTTGAAGCTGGCCAGATCAAAATTGAACGATACTGGTTGCCCGACATTAAAACAGAAAAAATCTCTGAGAATGAAGCCCAAGAAGAGCTTGTAAGACTGCTTAAACGCTCAATTGAACTGCGACTGATTTCAGAAGTACCGCTTGGTGTGTTTCTCTCTGGCGGTATTGACTCTTCTTGTATAGCAGCACTGGCTAGCCAATTCTCCAGCTCACCGGTGAAAACATTCTCTATTGGCTTTAACGACAAGTCATTCGACGAATCGTCCCATGCTCTGGCCGTCGCCAAACATATCGGGGCAGATCACGAGGTCGTCACTTTCTCGCCCGAGTTAGGCTTTGAGACCCTTTCAGAGCTTTGGGAAATTCTTGATGAACCCTTAGCCGATGCCTCTATAGTGCCAACCTATTCCCTTTCAAAAATGACCAGAAAACATGTCACAGTGGCTCTAGCTGGAGAAGGCGGCGATGAACTGTTTGGTGGTTACCCGACCTATCAAGCCCATAAATTTGCCCCAATGTGGGGCCTCATGCCCCAGGCATTGCGCCAGGGACTCCTTGAACCAGCTCTAAACTCACTGCCTGTCAATATGAATAACCTTAGTTTTGATTTCAAAGTTAAGCGCTTCATAGGGGCAGCGGCGGAACCTGCAGTGCGACGCCATCTAAGGTGGATGGGTTCAATAAGAATGGCCGACCAACCGCAGTTGCTTATGCCCGAACACCAGATTTTAGCCGAAACCATGGAAGAGAACATTCTCGGTGACTTGCCCTTAGTGCACCTCAACGGTCATTCGCCAAGAGGCAGCGTCCATGACGTCGTCAATAACATCATGCGCCTCGATATGACCACTTATCTGCCGGATGACCTTTTAGTTAAGTCTGATAGAGCTTCCATGGCAGCCTCATTAGAAGTGCGCCTACCCTTCTTGGCTTATCCCCTGGTCGAGTTTGCCTTAAAACTCCCTCCAGAGCTCAAAGTTCACGGCTTGACAACCAAGTATCTCCTCAAGAAAGCAGTAGCGCCGTATTTGCCAGAGTACATAATGAAGCGTCCAAAGAAAGGTTTTGGCATACCTGTGGCCAAATGGCTGCGGAATGAGTTCCGTCCCGTGGTAGATGAACTATTAGGAGAATCGTTCATCAAACGACAAGGGATTTTCCAGTGGCCCTATGTCAATCGTCTAGTACAAGAACACATGAGCCAAAAGGCAGATAGACGCAAAGAGCTATGGACCCTATTGATGTTTCAGTGGTGGTGGAAGAAATTCTTCGTCTAACACCAATCATGAATTAAACAAGAAAGAGACTATTTGTGGAAACCGAAAGCAGACAGGCCGAACCAGCACCCGCTGGGCAAGCACCCAAGGAAGAATTCTTGGATGCAGTTCAGCGTCATATTTGCCAGGTTCTAGGTTTTGATTTCGGCTTTATCGACCTAGTTTCGGGACACGAAATCGTTAATGTCATTACCTTCTCTGGTGAAGACGGCAAAAATGAAGAAGAAGCGCGCAAGTCAGTAAAGAATTTGACTGATGAAAACAAACAACCACTCGCGGTGGCAAATTCGCTGGTTGCCCAAAAGGTAAAGTCAACTCTCAGACCTTGGTTGGGCCGAGCATTTTCGACAATTGATGGCGAGACTCAAGAATTTCCCTATGCCATTGTGCCGGTGATGGCCGACTCTTCTCAGCGGGCCGGTAATGTCAAAGGTCTAATTCGGGTTATTTCTTTTGATGCCTCCCGTGAAGTCACTAATCAAGATTTGCAAACCCTGCGCTTGATGGGCGAGCACCTGGCCAATCGCACCCAGTTATTTTTCCAGGCGGCTGGTGAACACGAGAAAGTGTTGCAACCAACTGCGACAAAAGCAGAGCAGCTCGACATTGATCATGTTTTGATTTTGCATTCAAACAGAGTGGTAAGGCGTCGTTTCTCTCGTACTCTGGGCGAAAAGTATCGAGTGCTCGAGTCAGATTCAGAAGAAAAATCACTACAGATTCTTTCTGAAAATAGAGTTGATTTGATTATTGTCGACAGCAATATCTCGGGTTCAACCGGATTTGGTTTCTGCAAAGTTATCAAAGAATCTGCTGACTTCAAGCACATTCCTGTGATTATTGTCACTCCCGATAGCAACCCTTCTGCTCGGGTAGAAGGCCTTGTGGTTGGTGCTGATGATTGCCTTACCGATTCTTGCTTTGATTCTGAATTAATGGCTCGCGTGCAATCATCGCTGCGTCACCGCAAAATCGAAAAAGAGTTAGCCGTGCAATTGCAGCTGCTAGAAGACTATGCCCAACGGCTGGAGAAAGCCCACGAACAACTCTCGCAAGATCGGCAGTCACAGCTACAACGTAATACTTTGCTTGAGCAATTGCGCCGAGAGTCAGACATATTACGCAACCAAGAGTCGCTACTGCACCGCATTAGCAACACAATTAGGCGATCATTTACCATCAAAGAAAATCTAGCAGAAATGCTCGAAGAACTTTCTGGTTACTTCGGTCTTGATTGTTGCTTTATCGTCCTACCCTCTGAAGAAGAGCCTGAAGACTCACTTCGAGTCGAATATGTCACCGACGACATTTACCGCATAGTCGAATACGGTCGAGATTTAAAGACCCTTGAACTCTACAGCAAGCTTTTCCAGGCCGATCAGGCGATCATCGCCAACGATGTAGCAAACGACCGCAGGCTTGATCCTTTCAGAGAAGAGGTCTTGTCTGGCTATAACATTCTTTCACTGTTCTATATTCCTGTGCACTATGGCGAAAAGCTTCTTGGTTTGTTGGTTGGCTACAAGGGAGAAATTCCGGCTAACTGGAACCGCGTCAATGAAGCCTTTATGAAATCAGTAGCAGACCAGGTTGCCTCTGGTGTCACCAATGCCAGACTCTATGCCAGAGTACAAAGGCAAGCCACCACCGACGGTCTTACGACTTTATACAACCACCGCACGGGACAAGAGAAACTCACCGAGCAGTTGCGCATGGCAGAGCGCTATCAAAGACATCTGGCTGTCTTAATGGTTGACGTTGATCACTTCAAATCAATCAACGACAATTACGGTCACCCGGTAGGCGATACGGTGCTTAAGGCAGTAGCAAGGCTAATCAAGAACAATTGCCGAGACGTTGATACTCCCATCCGCTATGGCGGTGAAGAATTTATGATTGTCTTACCTGAAGTCAATCAAGAAGGTGCTCATGTGGTGGCAGAGCGTATTAGAAAGTCACTGGCATCCGAAGTGATTCTGCACGACGGCATCAACTTATCAGTGACAGCTAGCCTTGGTATCGCTATTTTCCCCGATGACGCAGCCGATCAAGCGCACTTGCTTGAACTGGCCGACAAAGCGCTCTATCTCTCAAAGCGCCTTGGTCGCAACCAAGTACACACGGCTTCAGATCTAATGTTCGAACCCCGTGAACTAAAAGCCAGCGGGGAGAAATCGGCCGAAGAAGTCTTGTCACAAATTACAACCGACGGCAAACCTGGCCTGATGCTTGAAGATTTTGTCGCCCCATCCGTGTCGCTTGAAGCGCAAAATAAAGAAGAGCTTGTACCTGAAGTTGTAGAAATGGTAAAAGCTCTTGCTCAAAATCTCTACGCCCGTTCTGATTACAACAAAGCACACCACTTAGAAGTAGCACGCATGTCAGAGCTACTAGGAAAAGTTATGGGTCTATCCGCCACCCAAATCGAACAAATTCGTGTAGCAGGGCTGCTGCATGATGTCGGTACATTAAAGCTACCGACCGAACTGCTTACTAAACCCGGCTACTTTACCAGCGAAGAACGCGACATGGTAAATCAGCACCCAGTGCTTGGTGCCGAGTTGTTGCGACCAATCAGAGCTTTAAAAGACATTTGCGAAATTCTAGAGAATCATCACGAACGCTGGGACGGCACTGGATTTCCTAGCGGTCTAAAAGGAGAAGACATTCCTCTTCCGGCACGAATTGTTGCCATCGTCGACAGTTACCATGCCATGATTTCAGATCGACCTTACCGCACGGCAATGACCCACGACCAAGCTGTTGCCGCCTTAAGGCAAGGGGCGGGCTCCCAGTTCGATCCATTCCTGGTAGATATTTTCATAGCTGTGTTGACTAACCTAAGACAACAACAGTGAAGTTACTGAAGAGTAAAAAATTGAATATCATCATGGCAGTTTTGGCCGTTCTTTTCTTTGCGCTTTACTTGTTTTTGGCACCGCGCTTTCACCCTGATATAGTCAACCAAATTGCTTTCCACCCGGCCGCAGAACCAAACGATGCCGAAGAATATCTAAGCCGCTATGGTGGCGAACGGCTGACCATAGACAATAGAATTTCGGCCGTGTTTTTTAGAAATCCAGATTCAAAGCTGGTTTGTCTCTACTCTCACGGCAATGCCGATTCGATGGTCTATCGCGCCCACAAAGCAGACGCATTGAAGGCGGCTGGTCTTTCGGTCTTGATGTATGACTACTCAGGGTATGGCAAAAGTTTGGGTAAGCCATCTTTTAACGTCGTTGCTGAAGATGGCAAAGCTGTTTATGACTATCTAATTAATTCCATGCACTACCAGCCGAACCAGATCGTTCTCTATGGCGAATCTATTGGTGGTGGCGTCTCTTCTGAAATCGCTCGCCACGGTGAAAGCCGGGCACTAATTCTCGACTCTACATTTTTAGCACCAGCAGTGTGGGCTAAAGATCGCATTGCTGCTTTGCATATCTTTCCAGAGCAACTGATACTAGCGCCGTCTCTCAGTGTCGAAGGACTATTCCCAGACTATAAAGGTGCTGTGCTGGTGCTCAAGCCCGGCCATGATCAAGTTATTCCCACAGTTCATTCAGATCGGCTTTATGCCTTGGCCCAGGGAGAAAAGACCCTGGTGACATTACCCCATAGCCCCCACGGCATAGTTGATGGGGTGGATTTCGAGTTATATAGAAGCACATTAAAGACTTTTGTCAGCCAGCTTCTACTTGCCCATCATTAGTTGCATTGCTTCATTAGAGCTGCCTGACTCTAGTGTCTCTTGCATCTCTTTAGCTACTTTAAGGTTAATTGGAATGGCGAAGTCAGAAACAGGTAAAGTAGTCTTAAAAGCTTTGGCGGTAATCAAATAGCTGACATGCACTTCTTCGGAGCTGTCATATTCGACCGTGAAAGGAAACAAACCAGCTTTAGGTAAGGCATATAGTTTCTCCATCATTGCCCCTTGAGTCTTATTGTAAGCAAGCTGATCGGAGCCAATAAAATTGAGCTTTAGAGGTGCGCCCCCACTGGTTTCATGTTTGACGAATTTGGCCTTCTGAGACTTGCAGAAAGCAGCAGTGCTAGCGAACTTACGCAAAGGTAGTGAAAATTTAGTTGTACTACCGGCAGGCTCTAACTTCACATCTTCAAGAGTGAAAGAAAAGAGAGTCATAGAAGTACTAAAGCAGTTGCGGAATCTGTCAAAAGGCACTCGGTAGATTTTTCCGGACGTGGCGCTGTAACAGACAACCTCTTTGCAAGGTGGTAACAGCAAACAAACCAGACCCTGCTTTTTCACAATCATCTTGATGCCAATATCACTGAGATAGACATCACAGTCGCCAATCATGCGGCAATTCTGAAATAGTGCCAAAACATCCACCCGCTTAGCGGGCACTTTGCTTTGAGCGTTTGACGCTGCCGCTGGCTTAGCCTCAGACCCGGGGGTTAAGGCACTAGTCAATAAGAGTGAGCCAAGAATCGACAAAAGCCAGCGCAACTGAGTATTCATGGATAAAATAAAAAACGAGCAGTAATGACAAACTACGAATATTTTTGAAAATTGCAGCTCTCCATAGCATAGATCATTTGCCAAAGAACATTAAGTTCTATTGACAAGCCCCAAAACCCGGCGTATTATTGGTCCACACTGAATAATTGCCCCCACAAGCCATTTGCCGGTGCTAGTGGCTCATTCGAGCTATCTAGTAGTAGTAGTTACTTACTAATGCGAGCAACTTAATATGAGATTTCGCGGTCTAGCCTTAATAGCAACGCTGTCCCTTATTTGTCAGGTAGGGCCAATTAGCCTACCCGCAAACGCTCAGAGCTTAATAGACTCAATTATCCCCGGTCAAGTTGTCTCGCCAGCTGTCTACAACATGCTTCCACCGCAATTGAGAGCATTAGTAAGAGTGGCAGGTGGTGCTGGTGGAAATCCGGCCTTAAACGCCCGAGGATTGCCCCCCACCAATCTCGATAGTTTTGTTCATCAAGCCGGTGGCAGGGCTGAAGAAATTTACGGCGACGAAGGAGTGAATGGCCTTCCTCCCATCGATGGTTTTGAGTTCCATAATCGTATTGACTTTGGAATTGTCGATGGCGTAGATGAATTTGGCCGTCCGAATAACAGAAACGCTGGTCTGACCACTGGTCACGGCAGTATCATGCCGTCCGCATGGGGCTGGGCTGGTCGTGGGGGCAACGAATGGGCTTTGAGCGGAGACAAGAGTGGCAACCAGTTGCCATTCTACGTGCCACAGAGCCCACTTACTGCTGGTGGCATATTGAATTCTGTCACAACCGGTCTCGGTATCGGCACGGAAAGGCCGACTGAAATGGCGCCAGTTCCCATCCCCGACCCTAGCATTAACTACGACCGCAATGCTCCAGGTTTCATTCGCAACTACGGCATGTGGGCCACAGCTGCTGTGCCTTATCCTGTTACTCCTGATATGAGACCAGTTCAGAACACCCAAACTAATCAGCTAATGGGCTGGATTGCACCTGGGGATAGTGTGTCCGACTTCCTCAGTGGCAGAACTGGTCGTTTGCTTCCCTCTCAGCAAGCTGAAGCCACAGCGATGCTCAACAGACTCGGCGGTCAGCAAACTACATTTACACTGCCATCGACAAGTTCACCCGCCGCTGGATTCTAAGCCAGCACTGCCAGTAGTGGCAGAACTAAATCTAGATTGCACAAATGCAATTGTGTGCGTTTTTTGGCATAAGAAAATCTTAAGCAAGGCTAACCCCTATTAACATCTATGTCGGAAACAGAATATGTATGGCATCCCCTTTCTAACTATGCGAAGATTGTAGTAGCCCTCGTAATTCCGGGATTTGAGATTGACTCCAGATTCAGCAAACGTAATTGAGACGGTTACAGAGCACCCTTTTCAGGATGGATTCAATGCTTATCAGCCTATCAATAGCCTTCGTGTGCTTTTACGTTGTGCACATGGCGGGAATCACGGTCGGATATCATAGACTCCTGGCGCACCGCTCATATAAAACCAACAAGGCTATAGAGTATCTCTTCGTAATGGCTGGTTATCTTGGTTTCTCAAGTTCGCCAATGTGGTGGGCGACTCTTCACCGAGCACACCATCGTTACACTGATACCAAGCTCGATCCCCATGCACCACGCTTCGGTATATGGGAAGCTTACATCGGCTGGTTCTTGCACAAATCATATGCTGAACATCTAAAGCCTGAGACCTGTTCCAAAGACATGATCGACGATCCTCTGTACAAGTTTCTTGATGCAGGCGGAAACTGGCACAAGGCCCATTTGCTCAATTCTTTCATAAACTTCAGCTTACGCGGAGTGATGGCCTTGGTTTGGGGCTGGGAAATCGCTGCAGTTAGCCTTTTGGCCGCGCTGCTGGTTCAGCAAATGCCGCTTTTGCTCAACGTAGTATGTCACCTACCCAGAGCCGGCTACCAAAATTTCAATACTGCTGATACAAGCGTCAACGTTGGTTGGGTTGCATTTCTTACCTTGGGTGAGGGTTGGCATAACAACCACCATGCCTTCCCTGGCTCTGCTAGGCACGGACTCAAAACCAGTGAAATTGACCCTTCCTGGTTAATTATCCGCTTTATGAAAGCGATTGGCCTCGTTAGCTGGATGAATGAAATCACCATCAATGCAAAGTACAAAGGGCCACACAAGCCAGTTGAAGTTGAACTTGTTTCTGATTTGCCAACTGCTGTTCCCGCAGGCCTAGCGGCCGCTCAGAGTTTAGCCAAGCCTGAGTTGACACCAGTAGCGGTGCTCTCGCAACATACTCGCAGCGGCAATCATCGCCGTTCAAGACTGAAGATCAAACAATAGCCAGTAGACAGTAGCTAGCGCTTTAACATCTTGCTTCGGTCTGCAATTTCTTGCATAACCTCAAACAGGCCGCGAGTAGACAAGGAATTGATAGACTCAACACTTGCGCTCTCGGCAGCAGTGCCGATTCCCACTAGTTGTCCCTTGCGATTGAACAGTGGAGCGCCCTCCAGGCCTGGGTCGGTCGCCATTGCCACTTTTCCTAGTGGCAATGTCTGAGCCCTAGCAAAGCGGTCTAATTGGCCCACAGAGGCATGAAGTTCAAAAAGCTTGGCTGGATATCCCATTGCCACCAGGGTCTGTCCTTCTTGGGCTTTAGCACCACTACCCAGCACTAAATCATTGAAAACCGGCGGCCTTCTGTATGGGTCATATCCCATGCTTGGTTTCAGAATAGCTAGCCCTGACTCAGGAATGACTTTCACAACGGCCAGATGATGACTCCACATGCCATTCTCATTGAGATGAATCGACTTAGCACCTTGCACCAACTTGGCACTGGTGACAAAGTGATTCTGATCACTTAGCAAAAGCCCCGTACCGTTATTTACTTGATCAGACTTAGTGGCAATGGCTTTGATTTTGAAAACACGCGGGTGTTGACTAGCATAGATACTACTAAGATCGCTAGCAAAGCCACCATCAGTTTCCGGTGAGCGCTGTGCATTCTTGATCAATGGCACGATGCCACGCCAAAATTCAGGAGATCGACGTAGTTCACGATTGTGCAGAGAAGCAATGATGGCAGAAACAGGAATGTCGTAGCTGTTACTGCTGCGATCACCAGCTGAGTGCAGGCCAATAACTTCACCACTCTCATTCAAGAGCGGGCCACCAGAGAAACCGCCCCTGGTGCCAACGTTTGTATTTACCACCGCCTGATCCGCATGAAAGGGAGCTGGCAAGCCGTTTACCGTGATTGTGCCATCAACAATTTTCTTCACTTGCCCTGTAGAAATTCCAATATTCTCAACATCTCTGGCATAGCCCATATTGGCCACTTTGCTGCCAGCTATGGGCAATTCAGAGCTGGCCAGAGGCAGGGCTTCCGTAGGCTCTGTCACATGCTCAGAGCGACCAGTTTGCGCATTGCGCTTATAAACTACATTGTCGATTTTAAAGATAGCCAGGTCAGCTCCGGGATCTATGGCCTCAAGCTTGCCATGAACTTTGCTGCCGTCAGCACGCAAGAAACTTACCCGCTCAGCATCTGCAATAGCATGAAAAGCTGTGGCCACATGACCTTTCTCACTTACAAAAAAACCAGTAGCGAAGCTATCACCGCCTGGTTTACGGGCTTCAACTTTCACGATGCTCGGCCAGGCCTTCCAGTAAAGATCGGAAATCGCTTTATCAGGATGACTATCGATACGGTTAACATCAAAAATTGGTGATCCAGCTTCTGATGACGGCGCTTTTACGGGGCTGGCTGACTCTGAAGACTGGAGGAAAACTTTGGCAGAGCCTTCAGTGTTAGCCGCTAGCGGCCGAACAGACCGCCAACTCGCAGCTCTTATGGCCGCTACTCCCGTGAGCCCTCCAGCAGTGGCTGTGACAAAGTCAGTGGTAAGTGAACCCAAAGCCGAAGACAATAGCCGGCGGTCAGCCTCAAAGCTGGCACTACTTACAAAAGTATTGCTGATAGCCCGGTAACCATCATGGGCGCGCCTTCCGCCATCGATCAGAGCAGGAACAGTGAGAGCAGCACCGGCAATCTCAGCTGACAAAGCCAACCAACCAGCTCTGCGCTGCAAAAGCGCCAAAGCGGCGCCCCCAACCGCTGAAGCGGCAAAAGTGGAGATCAAGTGTTCTGGGTGTTCTCTTATGGCTTTGCTAGTAGAGCTGTAAGCATCAGCGCTTGAAGCTGAAATTAAATTTGCTTCTCGCGAAAGCTTAGCAGCCAAAGTTTCTTCACCCGCCAAAGTGCTCTGGCTATTCACCATTGCATCATTAACTTGGCGATTGCTTTCGGGGGCAGGCAATTCTTGGCCACTCTGAAGGGAGCATATGGGGCGAAGTCCCGTTCTGAGAATAAAGCACAGCTAAAAAGGAGCCAATCGGGAGAATACGAAAATCGGCAGTTTTTAGATTCTAGAAGTCAAAAAGTGCGGTGGAAAGATACCGTTCACCGCTGCTGCAAATAACAGTGACAATGGTCTTGCCCTTATTTTCTGGTCGCTTGGCCAACTCAATTGCGGCCTGCACATTAGCACCACTACTGATACCACCAAGAATTCCTTCTTCTTTGGGAAGGCGACGAGCCATATCAAAGGCTTGGTCATTAGTAACCATAACAACGTCATTGAGCAGAGTCATATCAAGCACAGCCGGTACGAAACCAGCGCCGATGCCTTGTATTTTATGCGCTCCTGGCTTTATCGGAAGCCCAGCGCGAGTTTGCGTCAAAACTGGGCTGTCAACTGGCTCAACAGCAACTACCGAGAGATCTTTGCCCTGCTCTTTACGCAACTCTTTGATTGTCTGGCCCACACCAGTTATGGTGCCTCCAGTTCCGACACCGGCAACAAAAATATCGATGTCACCACCGCAGTCATGCCAAATCTCAGGTGCGGTAGTCAGCCTGTGAGCGTTAGCATTAGCAGGGTTGGAGAATTGCTGCAGCATATAGGAATTGGCAGTCTCGGCAATCATCCCTTCTGCTCTAGCAACAGCCCCTTTCATACCTTCAGCACCGGGCGTGAGAACTAATTCGGCTCCCAATACTTGAAGCATTTTGCGTCTTTCAATCGACATGGTCTCAGGCATACACAAAATCAATTTATAACCACGTGCAGCCGCCACAAAGGCTAGGGCAATGCCAGTATTGCCAGAGGTCGGTTCAATAAGAACTGTGCGACCGGCTTCAATCAAGCCTTTCTCCTCAGCATCGAGCACCATGGAAATGCCAATACGATCTTTAACCGACCCCAGGGGGTTCATAGATTCGACTTTTACCAAAATTGTGGCATCAAGACCGCTAACCACGCGGTTGAGTTTGACTAAGGGTGTACGGCCCACCGCCGCAGGCAGGTTGGCAAACACTTGTTTTTTCAATGTCATAAACTCTCTATTTTAGTCTTAACGATCAGTTCTGTTTATTCAGCTGCCTTTTCAACCGGAAGGTCAGGAAGCTTCTTATCTTCAGGCAAGGGGCTATTGGCCTTAAATTCGGCATACTTGCGCTCGCCAATACCTTTAAAGACCTTGCCTTTCTTCACCATCTTGTCATCTTTGCGGGCTTCACCATCTTTTATCATCTTCTCGCCTTTGGCAATAAGACCCTGGCAATGCTTAAGCATCTCACGATACTTCTTCTGCATGCGTTTCTCATCACCAGACAAATCGGTGGCTCCACCAGTGACTGGCGGCGCAAAATCGGAAGGATTGGCAGCCGCTGAGCCTCCAGCAGGTTCAGAAGGTCCGCCGGCTCCAACTGGCAAAGAGTTGCCGAAGAAATCGTTAGCACCAGCAAAGGCCGCATTAGGATACAAAAGTGCTGCAACGACCAGAATCAGTTTCATAGACTTGAGCATTCTCATTCACTTCCCTTTAAATACTTTTTTTTGATTTCCTGGTACTCAATTATCAATAGTCTATCGGCTGACTGCTGAAGCCGCTCTAAATAGGACTAATATTCTGTCTGCTGAACAAATTTTATCTAAGCTAGTACTTTCGTTAACATTGGGGCGCTGCAATTAAGTTTTAGCGCCTGCTCAAAAGCATAGGCCACTTTTATAAGTACAGCATCCGACAGCGGGGCGCCAAGCAACTGCAGACCAACAGGTAGCTTGCCAGAGCTTGAGGCCGCTGGCGCTAATCCACAGGGAAGTGAAATTCCTGGTAACCCTGCCAAATTAGCTGGAATCGTGGCAATGTCGGAAAGATACATTTGCAATGGATCTCCCGTTTTTTCATCAAACTTAAAAGCGGTCGATGGAGCAGTGGGGGAAAGAACCAAATCATAATTGCCAAAAATCTTGTCAAAGTCAGCAGTGATAAGGCGTCTGACCTGCTGTGCCTTTTTATAATAGGCATCGTAATAGCCCGAACTTAGGGCATAGGTGCCAAGCATAATGCGCAGTTTAACTTCAGCACCAAAACCAGCCTCGCGCGTTTCGTTATACATCGAAAGAATATCAGTGGCTTCGAGATCCCTCAGGCCATAACGCACGCCGTCAAATCTCGCTAAATTAGCAGATGCTTCGGCCGTGGCTAAGAGGTAATAAACAGGCAAAGCAAATTTGGCATGCGGAATGGACACTTCTTCAACTTGTGCACCAAGGGAAGAGAGAAGCTTCGTAGCCGCCGAAATAGACTGCTTAACACCGTCTTCAATACCATCGCCAATCAATTCTTTGATGATACCAATTTTGGTGCCTTTCAATAGTTCTTCAGGCGATTGCTTGCTCAAACCCTGAATAAAGGGCAATGTCAGCTGAGGAAAGCCTTTCGAGTTAGCAGTGCTAGAGTACGGATTCTCTAGGGAAGTTGAATCTTTGCCATCATGACCAGAGATTGCTAGCAGAGTAAGAGCGGCATCCTCAACCGTGCGAGCAAATGGGCCGATCTGATCTAAGCTTGAAGCAAAAGCCACCAGACCATAACGAGAGACGGTCCCGTATGTCGGCTTCATACCGACCACGCCGCAGAAGCTGGCTGGCTGCCTGATCGAACCACCGGTATCAGAGCCAAGGGCGCTTACTGTAAATCCAGCGGCCACAGCTGCCGCTGAACCGCCAGAGCTTCCACCTGGTACATAGGCTGTATCAAATGGATTCTTAGTGCACTGATAGGAAGAGTTTTCAGTAGACGAGCCCATGGCAAATTCATCAAGATTGGTTTTACCCAAAATCAAAGCACCACTGCTCTTCAAGTTAACAACCGCTTGAGCGTCATACGGTGCAACAAAATTTTCTAAAATCTTGCTGCCGCAGGTAGTCTTAGTGCCAATGGCACACATGTTATCTTTGATTGCCACCGGCACCCCGGCCAAAACACTGTCCGCAGCATTTTTCTTAAAATCAAAATTCTTGTCTAGCTCAGAGGCCTGGCTGCGAGCTTGATCAAAAGAAAAGCTCAAGAACGCTTTGATTTCGCCTTCATGAGCTTCTATTTGCGCAATATGGCTGTCGATCACTTCAGCAGCAGACACATCTTTTGCAGCGAGCAATCCTTTCAATTGAGAAATGGTTTTGCCGACCAGAATGTCTTTTGCAGATGACATAGATTAGCCTTTGTAGCGTTTAAATATAAGTGAGCAATTGTGTCCACCGAAGCCGAAACTATTCGACATTGCGATATCAACTTTGGCATTACGCACCGCGGTGTTTGGTGTGTAATTCAAATCGCAATCGGGGTCGGGTTCATTCAAATTGATTGTGGGTGGAATGATATTGTCTTGAATCGCCATGATGCAGACAATCGCTTCTATTGCACCAGCTGCGCCCAGTAAGTGACCTGTCATCGATTTACTTGAGGAAATGGCCAACTTATGAGAAGTGGCATGCTCACCAAAGACAGTCTTAATCGCCTTAGTTTCTGCCTTGTCGCCCAGCGGAGTAGAAGTGCCGTGAGCATTAATGTAATCGACTTCTTCGGGCGTGATACCACTCTGCTTTAGAGCAATTTGCATAGCTCTGGCAGCGCCTGAACCATCAGCACAGGGCTGGACGATATCAAAAGCGTCACCGGTGCTACCGAAGCCAGTAATCTCAGCATAAATATGTGCACCGCGAGCAATGGCATGAGGTAGCGACTCAAGCATCAACACTGCGCCACCTTCACCCATGACAAATCCGTCACGAGTTTTATCAAATGGACGACTTGCTTTCTCTGGCTCACTATTGCGCGTGCTCAATGTGCGGGCAGAGGCAAATCCTGCCATAACCAAAGCCGCGATTGGGGCTTCGGAACCTCCAGCAAACATGATGTCGGCCTCACCCCGCTCAATAATCCTGTAGGCATCACCGATAGAATGGGCCGAAGTGGCGCAAGCGGTGACGGTACAGGTATTAGGACCTTTTGCATTGTGTAGCATCGATACCCAACCGGCTGTCATATTGACGATCAGCATAGGCACAGTAAATGGTGAACAACGGTCTGGGCCTTTATCCATCAAAACATGAAACTGATCTTCAATCGACTGAAAACCACCAGCAGCAGAACCGACGGCAACACCTACTCGCTCGGGATCTTCCTTACTAAGGTCAAGCTTTGAATCGGCGACTGCCAACTTAGAGGCAGCAATAGCGAATTGAATAAATCTATCTGTGCGCTTTACCGCTTTGTGATCCATGAATTTGGATGGATCGAAATCATACATCTCAGCTGCTATTTTGCAGGATGGCCTGAGCTTTTCAGGTATACGCTGAACCAACTTAACGCCAGATCTGCCACTGACGATTCCTTCCCAGAACTCATCCTTGCCTGTACCGACTGCGGATATGGGCCCCAGACCGGTAACGACTACACGCTCTTTTGTCATTACTCTACTTTATCTCTAGTTAATACCAATCCAAAGTGGACCACTGAACGTGGTCCACTTTGGATACAAAACCGTTCACTTTTTCGTGCGTATCACCTTTTAAAGCCTGGCTCTAAAGGTGACCTGCAATGTACTTAACGGCTTCACCAACAGTGGTGATTTTTTCAGCATCTTCGTCTGGGATTTCCATTCCAAACTCTTCTTCTAAAGCCATGACGAGCTCGACTGTGTCGAGTGAATCTGCGCCTAGATCTTTAGTGAAGCTAGCTTCCATGGTCACTTCTTCAACGTTAACGTTGAGCTGGGCCACAGCAACCTTCTTTACTCTTTCGAAGGCTTCCTTCTCTTCCATGAGTACTGTCTACCTCTTTTAAAAACTTTGAAAACCGCATGTAAAACTAATGGACCAAGTAGGCCCGATCCGGAGTGCATAGAATATCACGTCAGAAAACCAGTTTCTAATTGTGTATTTCTATATTACGTATAAAGACCGCCCGAAACCTCCAAGACTTGGCCGGTTACATACGAACCAGGACCAGCAAGGAACACCACTGCAGCAGCGATGTCTTCAGGAGTACCCATACGTTTAAGCGGAACCCGATCGAGTATGTTCTTTATAATTTCCTCACCCAATGCCTTGGTCATGTCGGTATCGATAAAACCAGGCGCAATGGCATTGGAAGTTATATTGCGTGAGGCATATTCAAGAGCAATAGTCTTGGTGAAACCAATTAGCCCTGACTTAGCGGCAGCATAGTTGACCTGGCCGAAATTGCCATGCACACCAGAAGTACTGGCAATATTGACAATGCGACCAGAGCGTTGCTTTGACATCACTTTAATAATGGGCTGGGTAACTTTGAAGGCCGAGGTCAAGTTAGTATCGATAACTGCTTGCCAATGCTCCTCACTCATCCGCATAAATAGATTGTCGCGGGTTATCCCGGCATTGTTTACCAGAATGTCGATACGTCCCCACTTGGCGACGATGGCTTCAACCATTTTCGCCACGCTGGCAGAGTCTGTAACATTGCAAGGAACTGCGATGGCGTCAAAGCCGTCCTTTTCAAAATCAGCTGCAGTTTGCTTACACAGCTCTTCATTTATATCGCTGATTACTACCTTGGCGCCTTCTTTGGCCAAAGCGTGCGAAATTGCTCGGCCGATTCCTCGTCCTGAGCCAGTAACTACCGCCACTTGGTCGGCTAACATGCCCATGCTTTTTTCCTTCTAGATTAGATTCAAAAGTGCTCCCTTAATTTACCGGCTTAACTTCGAATTGAGATCGTCTCTGACTTTTCTCTCAGCCATTTGTTACTGGCCAAATTGCTGACGCCATCACTTGGCAACATGACGGTTCCATATCCTTTTTGCTTAATTCTTAGGAAATTAATGCAATAAGTGGGGTAATTACGAAGCCAATGAGGTTTACCGATGGTGACATTAGATATCGTTTGCATTAATCTCCTTACATAACCGACGAGAAGTCGAAAAGCCACGCCAAACGTAGCTAGTTTAACTAGCCCGAGGGCGGGCGGACCTTGTGCACCCCTATCATTCATCAATTGGATGAGCCAAAAATTTCTCAAGTCGGCGCAAGCAGGTATCTGGAGAATCGAAATAAATGGCTGATGGCAAATTGGACCAATCTGTAGCACCCAATGAAGACACTTCCAAATTAAAGGCCGATGTAGCAGCAAAATTCCACGAAGGACTGAACCTCCCCCAAGCAAAACCTGAACCAGCTGTCGTGGCTCATACTGAGCTGACTGGTTTAAAGGGACTTCTGGGTCCAGCTGGTTCAATAGGCGAAAAACCCGACATCACACTGCGCGCACTCTCCGATAACATTGCTCAAGCAAAAGCCAAAACTACAGATAGTGGCACCGTTTTTGACAATCTTGCCCGCGACTCAAAGGTCGCACGTTACGGCATGGCGGGTGTAGAGGGGCTGGCCTATGCGGTACCCGGAGTTCTTAAGGCCGTAGCGAAAGATGTTTCAAATCCCTTAGAGGCAGCAGCGAAGATTGGGGTTGCTGGTTCAATCGGTGTAGTGATGAAGACCGTGTTGCCCAAGGCCGGAGTGGCTAAAGCGATTATTGGAACAGTAATGGCTGGCTACATGGTAAAAGATGCCCTTCATCCGATCATGAATGCCATGGACCATTTAGAAACTTCAAGCAACGATATGGCTTCCGTTCACAAGGCAGCTCAAATCATGGGCGACGGAGTTGGTCAATTTGCCTGGGATAGTTGGGTTGGTTCAAAAGTCGGTTTAAGAGCCGAAAAATGGACTGGCAATATGCTAGAGGCAAAACTTGGCACCACAAGATATTCCAATTTTGAGAAGGCAAAAGTTGACTTCTTCTCCTCAGACGAATACATTGTTGGACGCACCCTAAACACCATAACCAGGCCGTTAAGCAACGTGCTTACTTCTGTTTCTGAGCGCATGACACGCAAGCCAGAAGAGCCTAAAGTATCGCTCGATGAAGCCGTGCGCAAAATGGCTGAAGTGAAAGAGCAGAATGCTTACACCACACTTAGTGCCAACATGCATTTCAAAGGTATGGCAACCGCTGACTCTCAGCCACTCGGATTCTCACAGTCACTGGACTTGCTCGTTGGCGGTCACGATCCTCGTAAGCTATCTAGCTACGAAGCTCTTGCCCTGCTAAGAAGTTCAGAACCAACAGCTACAGCCAAACCTATAGACCTTACAGTTAGAGTGAACTCGTCCAGCGATGTTCTGCCGGGCAGTCCTGCCAAATCTATTATTGGACCAAACGAAAGGCCCAGCCATACACCTGATGAATTGGTCCCTCCCACTAAACCGACTGATGCAAGCAAACCAAATGACGGCACTAAGTCAGAAGGACAACTGGAAGTCACTCCAGCAGCAGCTGTGGGCAAGCCTTATTTAACCAAGGCAGAACAAGAACTAAACGTTGGCACCATTTCAAAGCTTGCTGAAATGAACACCAAAGAAATGAAAGAGTGGCCAGACAGCAAAGTATTGATTGCTGACGCGGTCGAAGCAGCCCTCGGACCAATTCACGCTGCCATAACGCCTAGTGGTAGCAAAATGGACCCTGGCTTTATCCAAGCTAGAAACCAAGCCGTAAGCCTAGGCGGCCAAGTGCGAAGCGAACAAGACTATCGCTATATAGATCCTCTACTAGGGCGCTTTAGCTCTGCAGCAAACCAGCACATCTCTAAAGGCCTGAGCGAAACAGCCAACTACAAACGTGAACTTGACCTACTGGCCCAAGAAATTCACAGTACTTTAGTGCGGAACATGAAGAAAGCTGGCGTTGACCCAGACCAAGTTCTGCGCTCTAAAAACCCACCTATCTTCTCCATTATGCATGACGGTGGAGCCGGCCCCCACACCATGCGGCAAATTGATGGTGTGTGGAACGTAGACCACGTGCTCTATCCACGCAACATGGTTGGTGTAAGAAGCGTCACCACTAGTGGTATCCACGGCCATGAAATCGGACATGACCAGTATGGTGGCATCCTCAAATTTGAAGAATCTATTCGTGAAAACGTCATCAAATTAGCAGTAGAAAAAGGCCTGGGCAGTCGCGCTAAAGATAAAGTAGCAGTACCTGGCCATGGCGATATGACCAAGGCTGATTTAATTGAACATATTTTCAAAGCGCAAGCCGATGAAAATACTGCTGACATTTGGGGAGCAGCATGGACTGGCCATAATGGTGGCGGCGCCCTCGGTATTCTGTTGCAGTCACTGAGAAAAGGCGGACAGCTTGAAACAAGAAACGTTTTCGGCAAAGAATTTGTCGCTCCGGATAATCCACTCGGCTTTGAAGTGCACGCCTTTGACGCCTTAAGACCCAAAATCGTAGCTGCCACCATGCGAGCAAGAGCCAATGGCGACAAAAATGTACTTGATCACGCCAAAGCACTGGAGCGCTATTCTGATGAAGCCTCGCGGCCTGGAGACTATGTTTTCGCTAACATGGACAAGCCTGGTGAAACGATCACAATCACCAGAAAAGACCTCGAAGATGTAATTCCCCACTTAATTGACGCGCAAATGAATACTCCACTGCCGGCTTTGCACGGCAAAACATTTGGCGACATACTGCCTGACCTTCCGACCCATATGGCCAAGATGGATAACTTGGCAGGCCTGATGGTTGATGCAGTCAATAAAGGCAAAAAGCCAAACGAGATTCCCTTCGACACCCAGCACTATTCAATTAACCAGGTCTTTGGCGCTGGTATGCCCGCAGCTTTGAGACTGGTCGCCCAAGGCATGAATGCCACGGAAGCGAATAAAGCAGTGAACAAGATGTCAGACTTCTTGCGCGCACTCTATCACGACAATGACCCGCACGTTGACCCGCTC
The DNA here is from genome assembly GCA_044378815.1 of Obscuribacteraceae bacterium (SeqCode). GTDB lineage: Bacteria > Cyanobacteriota > Vampirovibrionia > Obscuribacterales > Obscuribacteraceae. Next base: position 81,078 of record JBIPOV010000009.1, read on the forward strand.
AAGCCAACGACCTTGCAAGCAATCAGACTGACTTCACCCAAAGATATTGCCGCCTCCACTAGGCGTGTTGCTGCAGCCGCTACTGAAAATACTGGAATAGCCATCGGCAACACCCCAGCCTTCTTCAACGGACTGGGAGATCGCACTTCATCTCTCGGCGGAGCCCTGGGTTCAGTTGAGGTCGGCCGCTACATCCGCAAAATTGAAGCACAAAGACAAAGAGAGGCAACTGATTCAGCCAGCAGCAAATTCCCAAGAATGAGCTTTGAACCGACTGCGCCAGCCAAGACACCGTTGCAAGACAGAACGCTAAGTAATATTGCTTACATGCAAGGAGCCAGCAAACAAATACTGGAAGGCCAAGCAGAAAAATAGACCTTAGACACGATAAAGTTAGAACTAAAAACGCGCTATTATGAGTTTTTGGTTATTTGATCGTGAGTATAGGCGTGAACAGAAACGAGCACGAGATAGTTCAGAGATTAGTTCAAAGAATAGTGGTCAATCCCCATTTAATGTGCCGGCAAGTAGCTAGGCTGGCATTGTGCTCGACCATTTGCCTAACACTTTCTGGCTCTATTGCAGCCAGGCCAGCGATCGCTCAATATGAAGAACAGAACGGTCTGGTCTTAGCGCAGGCCAAGTATCGCAGCGCCACCCAAATGTTTGCGGTCGGTGACTACCAGAACTGTATCAATTTGCTCCGACAAGCTCAAACTGGCGACGCTCGCAATAAACAAATACCGCACCTTATGGCCTTGGCTTATTCACAGCTTGGAGACAGTAAGAACGCAGAAGTTCAATTTAGATCGGCCCTTAACCTCGATTACAACTTTGTTGAATGTCGCAACAACTACGGAATATTTCTCAAGAAAACAGGTAAGTTCGACGAGGCCAAGAAGCAATTCAACGACTGCATCCGCATCAATTCGCGCTATTCCAAAGCTCACTACAACTTGGGCACAGTTTATTTTGATCAAGGTGATTTTGACTCAGCCATTGAGTCGTTTCGCACGGCCACACGCCTTGAGCCCAGCTATTTTGAAGCGAACCGTGACCTTGGTTTGGCAATCTTTCAGAAGTTCGAACGGGGTGATGGCGGAGAGATTTCGGAATGTCTAGAAAAGCTAGAAGTAGCAGCTCAACTAGTGCCGCAAAATCCAATGATTCACTATCACTTGGCCAGCATTTATTGTTGTGATGGCAACCTAGATGAAGCTGAAATCGAATTTCGCAAAGCTCTTAAATTTGACCCGAAACTTGCTGTCGCCCATTTTGAGTTAGGTCGTTTGCGCTATCTCAGAGGCGACCCCAATCGGGCATTATTTGAGTTAAAAGAGTCACAACGAGTAAGCCCAATTTATACAGAGGGGAAAAAATATCCAGCTATTGATCGAGTAAAGGTTAAACAGCTACAGGCTAAGTGCGAAGAGCTGACAGATAACTACGAGGCCGCCATTGAGTCACTTAAAGATGTAGCCAGCCTGACGGCTAATAATTCCCAAACAACTAAGCACATTGCCGAATTGACTCGGTTAACTAGAAGTGGTGGCCGTAGAAGCTCCAAAGATGTTGATCCAGCCGAAGTTAAAGCGATTATCTCAGAGGGCATCCACCAGACTGAATCAGGAGAGCTCGATGCTGCCAAAGCCAGCTTCAGTAAAGCCATAGAGCTTGATCCTAAGTCATTTCTAGCCTATCAAAATCTCGGTGGCATCCTCGAGGCCCAAGGCGACCTGGCAAATGCCACGATGCAATATCAAGCAGCTCTTGATCTCAAGCCCAAATACGACGGTTTGTACTACAACATGGCTTATTTGCTAGAAAAAGAAAATATGAAAGCTGAGGCGGGCGCATGGTACAAGCGTTTTCATGAGCTTTCCGGCAAGTATCCGTACGACCCGAAACATATTGTTTCGCTGCAGCAAGAACTTGCCCGTGAGCGCGTTCGCAGCCAAAGTAAATAGCCTAGACAGGCTAGTACAGAGACGGCAACGACTGCGGCAGCATTAGTGGGTGCTAAAATTTGGCCATGACTAAAGCAGTATCAACTCTTACACTCCAAAAATATAAACGTGACGGCCGCAAGATTGTCGCCCTCACGGCTTATGACTACTCAATGGCAAAAATTCTCGATAAAGCGGGAGTAGATTTGATATTGGTTGGTGATAGCTTGGCCATGGTCGCCTTAGGTCATCGCACCACGCACGCCGTGACTATGGAAGAGATGCTGCACCACACCAGAGCAGTTACCAGAGGTGTGAGCAATGCCATGGTGGTAGCTGATCTGCCATTTATGAGCTACCAAGTTGATGTCATCCAAGCAATTACCAATGCTGGCCGCTTCGTCAAAGAGGCACAAGCACATGCAGTAAAGTTAGAAGGGGCAACAAGACTCAATCTGGAGATTATTGAGCGCCTAGTCGGCATGGGTATTCCGGTCATGGGACACCTTGGTTACACTCCCCAAGCCATACACGGCCTAGGCGGCGCCAGAGTGCAGGGGCGCTCAGCCGATGAAGCCATAAAGCTAATTGATGATGCACGCGCTCTTGAGATGGCAGGCTGTTTCTCAGTGGTATTAGAAATGGTGCCAACAGCTGTTGCTAAGGCCGTCACAGAACGCCTGACCATTCCCACTGTCGGCATTGGTGCAGGCAATGTCTGTGACGGTCAGATTTTAGTGACGGACGATCTCATGGGCAAATTTACAGATTTTCTCCCGCGCTTTGTCAGACGTTATGCCGATTTGAGCCAAGTCTGCCAGGATGCGGTTGGTAAATATGCTGAAGATGTGAAGTCGGCTAACTTCCCCAATGCCTCAGAATCATTCTTGCTTCCCAAAGACGAAGAAGAAGAGCTCAAGCGCAAACTTGCTCAAGAAAGCGTTGCTAGTGGCGAGATCTGCTAGCTAATCTTCGCTTAGCAGCTGTGACACGAATGGGTACTGCAAGAGCCACAGCCCCCACCAGAGCTGCTCTTAGTGCCGGAACTTTTGGAATTTTGACCGACATCTGGAGTACTACCGGAAGAGCGCAGAATCATGTTCCAGATGCGCGAAACATTGGCAGAGCCACATTCAGCACAGTTGGTATCGGATGGGTCGTTCATTGAACGCTCTACGGTAAAGGCCACGCGACATTCTTGGCAGCGATAATCATAACTAGGCATTTTATTTAGCCTCTTCGGAAGCCGGACTAGCTGTAGATGTAGAACTAGATGTAGAACTAGATGTAGATGCAGCTTCAGTCTTTATTTCAGGTGAAGATTCACTCTTAGGTACAGACTTTGGTGCCGAATTCGACTTGGAGTCTTTCTTTTTAAAGTCTAGGTCACCATGCACCCAGGCGGAAACGTCGTTAACAAGAACCACAACCATTAAAGCGATCAAACTGAGAAATCCCCATTTGACGATCTCTCCTTGGGCCCTTTCTTCCATGGGTTTACCCCGCACGGCTTCCAAAAGCATAAAGGCCAAATGGCCGCCATCCAGTGCTGGCCAAGGAAGTAAGTTCACGATCGCCAAATCCATTGAAATCAAAATAGTGAACATAAAAAGCTGTCGCCAGTCTTCTTTGGCAAAATCAGCGCCGATTTTGACCACAGCTATGACACCATGAAAACTCTCAATACCAGGCTGTGGCTTGCCATCTTTGCTCTTGGCATTAGGCGAAATAATTTTATTGGCGACACCCTGGAAAAGGCTACCGATGGAATTGACCATCTGCCCAGTCTGAGTGGTTAGTTCAGTGGCCGCAATAGTAGCCACATCAATGGGGCTGCCTTCAATTTTGACGTACTGTACTTTGGGAGATAAACCCATACCGACTTTGCCGTCCTTATTAGGCGTCATCGGCAGGTCAATTGCTTGCCCATCGCGCTTGACATGCAAAACAATGGGGGTAAGTTTCTTTGTAGCTAGATAAGCAATGAATTCTTCCGGTGTCTTAATCTTCTTGTCATCAACACCCAGTAATTCGTCATTGGTGAGCACCCCAGCAGTGGCTGCAATAGGGTTGGCTGCTGGTAGCTCGCCCACGAACACTCCCTGGGGTATTGGCCGCCCCAGGGCAGTCATCATGATTAACATGACCAGATAGGCAAAGAGCACATTAAAAGTGACTCCTGCTACGGCAACCAGGGCCCGCTGCCAGATAGGAAACTTCTTGAAAGGAGAAAGCTGAACTCCAAACACCTCAGCCGAGGCGTTGCTTTCGTCACCAAGTTCGGGAATGGCGACATAACCGCCCAGCATACAAGCATGAATGCGGAATTCAGTGTTCCAGCGCTTGCCCACAGTCCAAGATGGCCCAAAGGGCAGACCAAATCCGAAGACCGGTGTCTGGAAACCAAAGAAACGGGCTACCAGAAAATGGCCACATTCATGAACGATGATCAATGTGCTCAATATTGCGAGCATCATGAAAATACCGAAAGCTTGTTCCAAGACCAATTCCTCTTGAGGTGACTGGCCTTAGAGCTACTTAGCGTGGCTAGATAGCACCTTCTTGGGCCAGAGGCTCTATCGTGACATCTTTGTAGTAGTACGACAGAATCTGTTCTGCATTATATCCGTTATCAGCCAGGGCTTTCGCTCCCCATTGAGAAAGGCCAAGGCCGTGACCATAGCCTCTACCGCTGAAGATATAACTACTGTCAGACTGGAAGAGGCTGAACTGGGTACTGGGTAAGTTAAATAATCTTCGCAACTCAGTGCCAGCAATAATTCTTGCTGAATTTTGGCCAACCACAAGAATGTCTCTTACCCTTTGCGAGTCACCGGGATGGCGACCAATCACCAAAACCCCAAGAAGTTGGTTATCTGGAGCTGAACCCAAAAGAGCTTTGGCCAGGGCTTGGGAGGTAATGGTTTTGCGCCAGGTAAATTGCGGGGCAGCATCGTCATAGTCGACGACACTCTTGAGGTAGGGCAATGGTTTGCCCCAAACATTTTCAGAGACCTCGGTACTACCACCACTGGTGCTATGGAAGAAAGCAGAAATAACTTTATTACCGTTTTTCAAGACCAAACCAGAGGTTGCCGCCACCGCCGCATTAGTCTCAGCAGATTCAGCCACCACGCCACGATAAACCTGGTCATCAACAGTGGCTTTGACATCATAACCTTCAGACTTATGCTTACCAAAATTAGCCACAGCGTAGGAACGAGCGGCAATAGCCTGGGCTTTTAAGACTTCTTTGGGCCATAGTGAAGGCACTTCTGACGGTACTACCGACAAGAGATAGTCTTCTAAATCTAGAACGTTGATAAGATTGATACCAGTGGTATCACTTATGCCAGATGAGTCAACTTTAGTGGTAGGTCGCAAGACCACTGCCCCACGATAGAGCTTACCGTTTACTCCAATCAAGGGAGCACTGCTAGGTTCGCGCCCGTCGGCAGAATCTGTCACCTGGTCAGGAACTGCAATATATCCCTGGGAAGCATCAATAACTGAAGAAGAGGCGGTTACGCCGCCTTTCTTGACTGGGACAAGTAAGGGTAAGACCAACTGATTTGCATCGTTGGTTGTACCAAAAAAACTACCAGTACTTGGGATAAAAGCGACTTTGGCAATTGTAGATGCTGGCGCAATCTTGTCTCGACTACTTTTGCCGTTAAAGACAATAGCGCTATTGCCCTTAGTGGCCGAGCGAGCAAGACTCAAGTTCCAAGCACTCTGCGGCGCTATTTTGCCAACCAGAGTACCATCGGCAACGGTATAGACACTGCCACCATCAGGAAAATCGAGATCAACTTTCTGCAATGAAGAAGACAAACAAACTCTTATTTGTTTATCCGCCGCTTGAGCTGATAGCCCACCAGGAAGGAGGCTGGCTACAGCAAGACTAATTGCCAGAGCAAAGGCTCTACCCCAGAGCTTACCTTTAGACCAACGTTGATTATCACTGGCGTCATGGCTATCGCCGCTACCAATAGCTTGATGTCGGTTTGCCACCGCCCAGGGTGACAGGGTCTGTGAGGCCGATAAATTACTTAAAGTCTGTTCTTGCTCGTCTAATAAGTAAGTCTGTAAGGCTGCGCTGATGGCAGCCATCTCATCGTCGGTGGCGGCCGCAGTATCTTTTGTATTAGCTGAGAAATTCATGATACTGACTTCGACCAATTTCTACCACTTCACAATTATAGCCGCCAAAATAAGTTTGTATAGCCGATTTCATAAACCAGCCTGTTGGCAGACTTAGCCAACGCTCGACCCATACCAAGTGAAATACTTGGGTACTCAAGTACTTCAGTAAATAGGTTTTTGCAAAAACAGACAACCTATTTGGCTGTCTGTCTTAAAAATGGGTGTATATGCACCTAATTTACTTTGCCGAGCTCCGAGACTTTTTTTGGACTCTTGGAGTCTGGGTCTCTTAAAAATTCTAGCTTAACCCTTCAGTGCTTCAGCTCCGCCGACAATTTCAAGCAATTCTTGAGTAATAGCAGCCTGGCGGGCCTTGTTGTAAACAAGAGTCAAGCCGGCGATTAAATCACGGGCGTTGTTAGAAGCATTAGTCATAGCATTCATACGCGAAGCAAGTTCAGCCGCTGAGGCCTCAAGCAAACCTTGATAGATAACGTTCTGAATATACTTCGGTAGTAGCTCACGCTCCATTACATCAATAATGCTCGGCTCGAACAGACGAATCGGTTGCAACAAAGTTTTATTTTCAGCTGGTGGCAAATCAATTGGCAAGTATTTGGTAGTTACAACTTCAGAGCGCAACATCGAAATGAAGTCAGTTCCAATAATTTCTATTGAATCGACTTTCTTCTCGGTATAAAGCTCAGAAGCAAAGTTAGCAATCAACTTAGCTTCTTCAACTGTTGGAATAGCTGGCAAGAGAGTAAAGGTTTTGAGCTTTTCAATTTTGATTGATTTGAAGAAGGAGACAGCCTTAAGACCAACCAAGATCAATGAAACTTCTTTGCCTTCGCTATGAAGCTCGGAGATGCGAGCCATTACTTCTCTAAACACAGTGGTGTTGTATGAGCCGCAAAGGCCTCTATCAGAAGACAAAACAACGATGGCTACCTTTTTGACATCACGTCTTGTGAGCAAGTGCAGTTCTTGCACATCGATTGGGCTCACCTCGCCGACCACTTCTCTCAGCATTCTTACGACTGCCTGAGTAAAGGGTCGAGCAGCCAGCACACGCATTTGCGCGCGCCTGACTTTAGCGGCGGCTACCAGTTTCATGGCCCGGGTAATCTTCTGGGTCGACTGGACGCTCTTGATTCTTTGACGTATTGCCTTGAGGTTAGCCATCTTTTGTTTTCTCTAAATTATGGTTTGAAGAAGTTGGTCTTGAACTTGTTCAAGTGGTCAATAAGCGCTGTTTCATCAGCATCAGAGAGTTTGTCTCCGGTGAGAAGCTTAGCTTCAAGATCTTTAGCCTGTGCGCCAAGGTACTTGAACCATTCGACCTTGAACTTGGTGATGTTTTTGGTATCAACATCATCAAGGATGCCCTTGTTAGCAGCAAACAAGATTGAAACTTGTTCAGCCAAGCTGAGCGGACGATACTGAGCTTGTTTAAGCACTTCAGTCAACTTTTGACCGCGGCGAATTTGATCTTGGGTTGATTTGTCGAGGTCAGAGGCAAACTGAGCGAATGCTTCTAATTCTCTAAATTGAGCAAGGTCGAGACGAAGTTTACCGGCTACAGCTTTCATCGCCTTAGTTTGGGCTGAACCGCCAACTCGGCTTACCGAAATACCGGCGTTAATAGCAGGACGAACACCAGCGTAGAACAAATCGGTTTCTAAGAAGATTTGACCGTCTGTAATCGAAATTACGTTGGTTGGAATGTAAGCAGATACGTCACCAGCTTGAGTCTCAATGATCGGAAGAGCCGTTAGAGAACCAGCACCAAGAGCATCTGACAATTTTGCAGCGCGCTCAAGCAAGCGGCTGTGCAGATAGAAAACGTCTCCAGGGAAAGCTTCACGACCTGGCGGACGACGAAGCAGCAAGCTCATTGTTCTGTAGGCAGTAGCGTGCTTGGACAAGTCATCATAAACAAGAAGGGCATGTCCGCCTTTCTTCATGAAGTACTCACCCATGGCCACACCAGCGTATGGTGCTAAGAACTGAAGGGCAGGAGCATCGGTTGCCGAGGAAGCAACGATGATTGTGTATTCCATTGCGCCAGCATCTTCCAAAATTTTCTGGATTTTACCGACGTTAGAAGCTTTCTGACCGATAGCTACATAAATACAGATAGGGCGATTTGGTTGATTCTTCTGGTTGATGATGGCGTCAATGGCGACAGCAGTCTTACCAGTTTGACGGTCACCAATGATAAGTTCGCGCTGACCACGACCAATTGGAATCATACCGTCGATGGCGGCGATGCCGGTCATCATTGGTTCGTGAACTGATTTACGGGAAACGATACCAGGAGCTTTAACTTCGATTGGTGAAGTCTCAGTGGCGTTGATTGGACCCTTACCATCTAGTGGGATACCAATCGGGTTAACAACACGACCGAGAAGAGCTTCTCCTACTGGCACAGAAGCAATCTTACCGGTGGTGCGAACTTCCATACCTTCTGAAATTTTGCGGCCTTCACCAAGAATTACAACACCGACGTTGTCTTCTTCTAAGTTGAGAACCATGCCGCGAGTCTTATCAGGATCGTCGAACTCGACCAATTCTCCAGCCATGGCTTTTTCCATGCCGTAGATACGGGCAATACCGTCGCCCACCTGAAGCACGCTACCGACGTTGCTGACATTCAACGCAGAACGGTATTGCTCCAGTTGCTGTTTCAATACTGATGTGATTTCGTCGGGCCTGATTGCCATGGTCATTAACCTCTAAGTTACTTGTTTTCTTGTTTGTGGTCAGTTTGATTTGTTGATGTTGTTTTTTGTAGGTTGCAATTAAACAGCCATGAGGGCTTTTTCGAGAGCTTTCAGTCTGCCATTTAGGCTGCCATCAATGACTTGGTCACCAAGCCTGAGAACAACCCCACCGATTAGTGAAGGATCGACTTTAACTTCGAGCTCCAGGCGCTTACCAAGGTGCTCGGTTAGTTGAGCTTTGATATTGGCGACATTTGCGTCCGCCATGGTTTCTGAGCAGGTCAACAATGCGCTAACAACATTTTTGCGTTTGTTGAGCAGTTCACGGTAACCAGATTCAATAAAAGGAAGAAGATCTAGCCTGCGTTTATCAGCCAGCAAGTTGATCAAGTTATCTGTCAGTGTCGAGACCTTGCCACTAAATACGGTTCGCAGAATTTCTTTCTTCTGAGTAGCCCGAATGGCAGGGTGATTGATGATGATGCTCATGTCTTTGTCTGAAGCGAAAACGGTGTTGACCATTTTCAGTTCGTCCAAAACATTTTCTTCTTGAGCATTTTTGCTAGACAGATCAAGCACCGCTTCGGCGTATGAGCTAGCTATTCCTTGTAGTTCGGTATTCATCTAGTCAATGGACCTTTTTATTTAGAAACTGATTCTAGAGCACCGGATGAAACCAGCGACTTAGTATTGAGCGTTTCAAGTTGCTCCATAAATTGATTGAGAAGATTAGCTTTCACTTCAGCACTGGTCTGAGAGGCAAGCTGTCCACGTGTCAATTCAATAGCGGCTTTAACCGAAGCCTGACGCAATTCGTTAACCAATAATTGTCTCTCTCCGGCCACGGCATTCTCAAACTTAACTAGCATTTCAGCTATGTCTTTTTGAGTCTGGGCCTCAAGATTGGCTTTCATCTCAGCAGCAATAGTTTTGGCTTCAACTAGAATTTGTTCTGCTTCTTTTTCAGCATTAGCAACAGCTGCTTTTTGCTTCTCGAGAAGGGCTTCAGCATCCTCGCGGGCTTTCTGGGCAGCCGCCAAAGTAGCATTGATACTCTCGTCGCGTGCTTTGAAGACTGGTGGCAGGTTCTTAGCCATTACCCACCAGAAGAACGCAACGAGCAAAACCCAGTTAATGACATTGTTTTCGAACATAGCAAAGAGCTGATTATGCTCGACTTCAGCAAACAAAAACATTAGCAGGCCTCCTCAAGCGCTTTCTTCACCTGGCTTCTATCGATGCCAGAGGCAACATGACTAGTACCGATCAGTTTGCCCATCATGATATTGACCAACTCAATTTCACGATCAACTAGCTGGTCTACCAGACCCTTCTTTTCTTCAGCCAACTCGACTCGCGCAGCATCTAGTCTTTGTCGACCGTCAGCTTGCACTTTCGAGATTTCTTCATTACGTACTTTCTGGGAGGCGGTGACGCCCTCATTGATAATCGATTGGGCCTTGTTGCGCACATCGGCTAAGCTCTTCTGGTATTCCACCAGAACTAAATCAGCTTCGGCACGTGAGGCCTTTGAAGCTTCCAAATCTTTCTCAATTTTGGCAGCCCGCGCCTCCAGAACCTTGGCCACGGGCTTGACAAAGACCAAGTCTAAAGCCCAAATAAAGGCCAAAAAACTGATCAATAGGACGACGACTGTACCGTTTAGCTCGAGCATTTTGTTGAATTACTCTCTGATTCCACTACTAACTCTTAATTCCAACTTTGGCCTATAACACCGTTGTTTACGGGGTTTTGCCAAGGCCGAAGAGCTGAAGTGAAACTAGGAAAGCGAATAGACCAAGAGCTTCCATCAAAGCGGCGAAAATGATGCCGTTGATAAGCAATTTGCCTTGCATTTCAGGTTGGCGAGCCATACCTTCTAGAGCTCTAGAAGCAGCGATACCGATGCCGATACCAGGTACGCCTACACCGATAGCTCCCAAGCCTGCGCCGATGAGGGCTGCTGCTCTGATTACAGTTTGACTATCAATTCCGCCCGCGACGGCTCCGGCCTGGGCAATCAGTTGGTGGTCCACAGAAAATCTCCTTAACACAATCGAAAAATTTCGCCAGCTATTTTGAACTGTCGCTCCATAGCGGAACGAATTCAAAAGGCGTACTGATTATATCAGTCGATGCATAACCCAAAAATCGCCCCATTGGCGCTTAAAAGCGGTTAAGCAGTAGCAGAACTGGCTGCCCAAGCCCTTTCTATTCTATGTCGTTAAAATTGGGCCGCGAAAGTAGCGAATTAAAGTGAACAATTTCCTAACGAAGTTAGTAACTAAACACTGCACTAGCAGCCATTGTTGATAGCAAGTAGCCAAGACCACTCCGATCGAGAAGTTCTTGGCTACCAGTAAAGTCAAATTGTGAACAGAGTCAACGATGGGCGGTTAGCTCGACCTAGTGGTGGTCGGCAACTGCTGCCCCGATGTAGATAGATGTAAGGAGAGTGAAGACGAAGGCCTGGACAACCGCGATGAAGACTTCGAAGGCCATCACAAACGATGGCAAGATCACAGGGCACATCCCCAAGAAAGCGCTTCTCAACATTTCGTCGGCGGTGATTACCAAAAGAAGACGAAGAGCCAGTGTTGCAGGACGAACCACAAGGTCGAGCCACTCAAGCGGCATAATTGGTTTCCAGAGGAAAAGGCCAACGTAGTGATGACCATGAGCCATTACGCCAGAAACCAAATAAGTAACAATTGCAAGACCTGCCAGTCCAGCTGTAACGTTGAAATCAGTGGTAGCAGCAGCTACTTCAAAGTGCTTACCGTCTACGTGAGGCCACCAGGACATATGCTCAAGCACTTGGTAGGGCAAAATGCCAATCAAGTTACTGGCCAAAATGAACATAAACAGACCGCAGAGAAGCGGCATATAAGGCTTATAGCGATGATCACCGATTGAGCCTTTGGCAATATCAAGAATGAAGGAATAAAGCCCTTCGAGAATTCCCTGGCCTTTACCACCGGGGCCTTCTACTTGGAGATTGCTAGTAATGGCCGAGCAGCTTAAAAGAATCAGGCCCATGGCAGTCCAGCTGAGGATGATGGTATCAGCGTGAATATCGCCCACTGTCCCCAAATTTAAGGGCAACTGAATGCCTGTGATCGATGGGTCGTGCACTAATTCTTTTAAGGGTAAACTCTCGCCTAACATTCAGCTATTCCCACTCTTTTAGAGGTAAGTCATATAAAAATTTTGAAGCATCATTGCTTCTGTCGGCTTCTCTACTTGATTACGCCGACAAATTTCGCCGCTCAGTCAAGGAGAAGACGCTTCAAATAATAGCAGATAGGCTTTGACCAAATTGGCGCCAGCAAAAGCTTTGATTCCCGGAGGAAAAGATTGGCAGCGCCACCCAAGACTGGTTCAGCGCTTCTTGTCCATGTCGTTTGAACGTTTTATAACAAAGGCAATACCAAGGCCAAAGCCAATGGATATACCGACAATCACGCCATAGGGAGACGACTGAAAACGCCCGTCTAGCCAAGCTCCGGCGAAATAGCCAGCCACTGTTAAGACCACAATTGCCGAGCCCAGCTCTGAGGCCATCATAATTTGAGCGCCCAATCCGCCCATAGCATCTTCACTTTTATTCTTCATAAAGTTTTCAACATACCTAGGGGAAAGCGTCAAATTCCGGCGCTAATTCTAATGTACACCCTAGAACACAGGTTTTAAGTTAAGGCAGCTTTTGAGTGCAAAAACCGGGCATAAGTGAAAATGTAGAGACCTAATTGGGGCAGTTGAAATGCTAAGAGCAAATTCATGCTATGAGTATTAAGTCTTTATCTTTAGAATAGACTTTAGTCTAGTTGGGTCTGGATTAATCTAGACAGGTAAGAGGAGTTATCAGTAGATGTTCGATCGGCTTGCACAAATCATCAAGGCTGCCTTCAATGCCATTCTGGGCAAGGTAGAAGATCCGCAGATGATGCTAGAACAGACCTATAACGACTTACAGAACAATGTAATTCAAGTGCGGCAGGCCGTCGCTCAGGCGATTGCCACCGAAAAGCAGCTTGAGCAGCAGTTACAGAAGAATAAAGACCAGGCTGCTACCTGGCAGAACCGCGCCGCCATGGCTGTTCAACAGAACAACGATGAACTGGCCCGTCAGGCTCTGCAAAGAAAGCAACAGTATGCCCAGGCTTCAGCTGACCTAGAGCAACAGCTTAAGGTGCAGAAAGAGGCTACATCGGGCCTGAGACAGCGCCTCACTGAACTTGAAAATGAGCTACAAAAAGCCCATACCAAGAAGCAGGTTTTGATTGCCCGGGACAAAGCTGCCAAAGCTACAATGAAGGCCAACGAGATTCTCTCAAAGACCAATTCAAATGGCACTTTGAACGTTATTGAACGGATGGAAACTAAAGTGCTGGAGCGCGAGGCCAAAGCAGCCGCTCTTGGCGAACTAGGCAGCGATCAACTCGATAAGCAATTCAAAAACTTTGAAGGCAAGACCGATATCGAAATGGAATTGATGATGCTCAAAGGCCAAATGGGTGCGCCTTCAAGCAGCAGTGGCGACCAGCCAAAGCTCATCGTCAGCGACAAAGACAATCAAGAGCCAGTTCTTCTAGAAACCAAGAATGTCGATTCTATAGAAGCTCAGGATGTTCGCGAGCTGAAGACCAACGACTAAAGTAGTCTTGGAAACGGCCTTCTAGAATAGCTTTGCGGCAATTCTGTGCCTCATCTATTAGATAGCTGACATTATGAATAGAGAGCAACATCGCTCCGGCCATTTCGTTTTGGCGCACTAAGTGATGCAAGTAAGCCCGACTGTGATTGGCACAAGTCGAGCAAGTGCACTCGCTATCAATGGGACCCCAGTCTTTTCTATAGGGGGAGTTCTTCAGAGAAATACGCCCTTCTTTGGTAAAGGCGGCCCCGTGCCGAGCCAGGCGGGTGGGAGAGACACAGTCGAACATGTCAATACCGCATCTGATGGCATAGATGATGTCCCAAGGCGTGCCCACGCCCATTAAGTAGCGTGGCTTCTCACGAGGCAAGAGCGGAGTTGTATAGAGCACCACATTCTCAATGGTCTTGCGGTCCTCGCCCACGGCTACGCCACCAATGGCACAACCAGGAAGGTCGTAGGCAGTCACAGCCTTGGCCGACTGTCGCCGCAGATCTTCATAGATACTACCTTGAACAATGCCAAACAGGGCCTGGTCGGCGCTGCGAGCATGCTTATCCACACAAATATCTAGCCAACGGTGGGTGCGCTCCATTGCCGACTGAGCTTCTTCAAAGGTAGCGGGATTCTTTACGCATTCATCAAAGGCCATGATGATGTCGGCGCCAATGGCATTTTGAATGGTCATCGACTCACTCGGTCCGATAAAGTGCTCGCGTCCGCCGCGGTGATCTTTAAAAAAGACGCCTTTATCGGTAATCTTGCGCAATTCGTCAAGGCTGAAAACCTGGAACCCACCTGAATCTGTGAGAATTGGCTTGTGCCAATTCATAAACTTATGCAGGCCGCCTGCCTCTTTAATCAACTCATGGCCTGGGCGCAGATAAAGGTGATATGAGTTAGAAAGTACTATTTGAGCGCCGCAATCGTCAGTTTGCTCAAATGTCAGGGCACGCAAGGCAGCATTGGTGCCCACCGGCATAAATACAGGGGTCTCAACCGTGCCATGGGGGGTGTGAAATTTGCCTGCTCTTGCCCCCGACCAGGGACATTCCGCTTCAAGTTCAAAAGTGACTGCGTAGTTCAAAAAGGTTACCCTATGCCTAAGAGCTATAGCCTGAAGCTTTTAGCCCAAAACGACCAGTATAGATATAATTCCTGGTAGATGAAAGCTTTTATTACTCAATCAATTATTAGTGTAAGTTGCCTGCTACTCATTGCTCTGCCGGTAAGTGCCCAGTTCACTTTCGCCGAACCAGGCACCAAAGCAGACCAAACCGACAGCGCTGCAATTTATGCTAATCGGATATTGAAGAGGCGGCTACAGAGCGATAAAAGGCTGGCGGTCAATCTTCTCAACAAAGAAGATGGGGGCGCCGATGTCTACGCCAGCTTACCCTTTCAATCAGAGCAATTGCATTTGTTATTGGGCCGTTATCAGGCCTTTGGTCAGGTCGCAAGCCCTACTAGCGGACCTAAACTAAAGGGTTCGATAGACGACAAGAGATTGGCTCAGACACGCTTTCAGGCAGAGCAGATGATTCTAGGTAGTGCCACAAACGATGTCAAAGTACTAGACGAATTTAGCGCACCGCCGGTGGCCGAGGGTGAAGGGGAACTATTGAGCAAAATCAATGGCCCGGATTGCAACCTTGTGCAAGCCTTTGATTTGGCTCTAGCAGGCCGTTTAGCAGCGGCTATGGCAAAACAATCAGCACTTGAGGGCAGCAAAGAGAAGTTTAGTGCTACCGCTCAGGCACGCATCGAAAACAATCGCCTCTGCCTATTAGCACTGAGCGGCAATGTCGCTGCCGCGGCAACGGCAATTAAGAAGGCCTCTAGTTCTTCACCCTGGCTCAATAGTCCAGCTAAATATCCGATCAATCTCCTCAATCAAGCCAATATTTTACTAGCGAACAAAGATACCTCGTCGGCTTTAGCCATCATTGAAAAGTTGGAGGGCATGCCCCTTTCTGGCCGACTAGCCCTAGCTCTTATGCGCACTCGATTGGCCGTATACAGTCAATCAGGCGATAAAGTGCGCGCCCAAGAGCTAGCTAGTGAGATGGTCAAACGCTTCCCCACCAATCCTGGTGCTCTCACCACAGCTGGTGACACGGCCATGCAGAATGGAAACTACAAACAAGCCTCAATCTATCTAAAACAGGCTGCCAGTCTCAATAAAGCTAACCCTGACTCACTAATAGGGCTAGCCCAGTGTCAAGCGAAAATGGGCGATCTCGATGAGGCCATCAAAACAGCCACTCTTGCCACCCGCGACTATCCGCAAAGCCCAGAGTCTCATATGGCCCTGGGCAAGCTGCATATGGACAATAAAGAGTTTCTAGGGGCGCGCTTACAATTTGAACGAGCCCTAGAAGTAAGCAATGGTTTTGCCGAAAAGAAGCAAGTCTTTTTGCCTTTGATGAAAGTGCTAGACGTCATGAATGAAGACAAAGACTTACTCAAATATCTCCAGCAATGGGTCAAGCAATATCCCCAAGAGACTGTCTGTCACTACAACCGCGCCTTCGTGCTGGCAGAGAAAAAGCAAGTTGATGAAGCCATAGAAGAATATACAAAAGCTATAAATTTGGCACCAAAATATAGCAAAGCACGCTACAACTTAGCTCTACTTTATGTGCAAAAGAAAAAGCCCGAAGAAGCAAAGGCACAGCTAGTGCGCTTTATAGAAGATGCTAGCGGTCCAGAAAAAGAACAAGCGCAAAAGTTGCTCAGCACTCTTTAGTTCTCTACCTTATATATAGATCAAGCTTTCCAACCCAGAAGGTTGAGAGTAGAAACGAAATCTCCACGGCGCCAGAGCCAGACGTGGAAGGCAAAGATCAGCTGTTCGGCAGTAAGTACGCCTTGAGATATCAGGGCATGACCAGCTTTAATAGCGTCGAGCTTTTCTTGATCAACAAAGCCGCGATTAACTAAAAACTGCTCCAGCTTGTCACTTTCACGTTGCTCCACAAGCCTTACCTGCTCTAGCTCTGCGCTATTGACGATACCGATAATTTCAATCATATCGACCAGGCTCAGATTCTCTTTTAGCTCGCTAAATGGCCGCACCATAACTGGTTTCATGGCGGCCAATTCTTCTACTGAAAATTCGAGGGGGCGGCCGGTCTTAGCGCATAAACCGAGCATCTGGGCGGCACGAACAGGGTCAACAGTACCGTCAGCTATATACTTTTGAGCACGCAAAGCAGAAGAGACAATGAGCTCACTGATGATGCCCTCGTCAACTAAAACCTGACCCAAGGGCTTAGCCTCGGCCATACTTTTTTCAACGCAAGAGAGCAAATCTAGCTCTGAAATAAGCTCAGAGAGAACAAATAGCTCACCTAAGCGTACAGAATTTTCCTCGCGATAACGCTTCAAGCCACCAAATTCGAGAATCTCTTCAATATGCTCATTGTGCATATGTGAGAGCTTGAGCGCTCCGACAGCCTGGTCGTAGCCAATTTTACGCTCGTTAACCAAGAGTTGAGCCGTCAAACCAGCATAGGCAACCATTTCACTGACAGATTTCTGCAGTACCAATACCCGCACGATTGGCAGGCCAGACAAGATACTCGTTTCCAGTGCAAGCGAAAGCTTGTGAGGAGAAATTGCACCGGCATCGACAAAAAGCTTGCCGAGGTTGCGACCAAAATTAATCGCGTCAATTTCGCAGCCAATAGAAAAAAGATTGTCGACAAAGGTGTCGCCGTTGACGCGCATAAGCTTCAAGACATCACTAGCCTTTTCTGGGCTAATTAATCTCTCTCTAATCAAGTTTTGCGCCTGCAGGGTGCCGTTAAGCTCCCTTTCTGTAACCAGACCAGACTCTACCAAAACCTTACCCAGCGGGCTTTTACGCCCCTTAGACATAACCAGGGCAGATTCAATACTGTCAGGAGAAACAAGGCCCGCGGCGACGAGCAAATCGCCAATTTGACTGGAAGTATGAGATTGTGACACCGGAACACCAAATAGCTACAAGAAAAGTATATACGTTTGGCTGTACTCTTTCTATAGGGCGCAAACAGCCAAAATTAGCTTAATTCTAGTCAGATAAGCTATACCCTCACTATATAGTTGGCAGCACGAAGTAGCGTTTAAACACCTACAGCGATATACTAAATTCGTGGTGAATTCTCACCACCTGCGGTGCCGCTTGTTAGATAGATACAGTCTAGGAGCTAGACAGACAGAATATTGCCAAATCTACCCAAATAGATATTCAATCGAGCAAAAAGTGGTGCTCAATCAAAGAGAAGTCAGAGAAAAATCGGCAATTTTTGGCCAAAATGATGACAGCACGGCAATTTCGGGATAAT
Organism: Obscuribacteraceae bacterium (SeqCode); assembly: GCA_044378815.1. Classification (GTDB taxonomy): domain Bacteria; phylum Cyanobacteriota; class Vampirovibrionia; order Obscuribacterales; family Obscuribacteraceae. The sequence goes on from JBIPOV010000009.1 coordinate 98,884, forward strand.
ATTGTCATGCTAAGTATTGTCTACTCTTGACACTAAATGCAGTGTGTAGTCTAATGCGGCAATAGGGTGCCATCTCTAGCATCATTCAGGTGTATCTTTGCGAATCAAAGAAATCGAACTTGATAACTTCAAGTCATTCGGGAAGCAGACGTTAGTCCCACTATTAGATGGCTTCACGACCATCTCCGGGCCAAACGGTTCAGGCAAGTCAAACATCATCGACAGCCTGCTCTTTGCTTTGGGTTTATCTTCCACGAGAACAATGCGGGCTGAAAGATTGCCTGATCTGCTCAATAACTTGAGTGGCAAAACCGAAGCCAAAGTGCGTGTACGCTTCTGTCACGACGACGGCGCCGAGCTTGAAGTCACCCGCAGAATCCGCGTCAAAGATACCGGCTATACATCTACTTATATACTTAACGGCCGGGTTGCCACTCTTACTGAAGTGCACGAAGAGCTGACTAAGTACAACGTTAGCCCCACTGGCTACAACGTCATCATGCAGGGCGACGTCACTGGCATCGTCACCATGAGCTCCACCGAGCGCCGTAAAATTATTGACGAATTGGCCGGCGTGGCTGAATTCGACCGCCGTATTGATCAAGCCCAAAACGAGCTTGAGTCGGTGGGCGAAAAAATCGAACAACAAAAAATCATTCTTACTGAGATTCTCTCTCGTCTTGAAACCCTGAAAACAGACAGAGACCAGGCTCTTAAGTATCTTGAGCTGAAGAATCAAAAAGAAGTAGTCGAGCGCGATCTCGTCTTTGTCCGTTCAGCTGATTTAGAAAACCGTTGCGCTATTGAGCTTAGAGAAATTGAAAAGCTCAATAAAAAAGAAGAAGAACTGATCGAACGGCTGCACCAAACTGAAGTCAATTTGCTCGGCCTGCGTACCGAAATGGGTCGCATCGATCAAGAGATTCGTGAGAAGGGCGGCAATGAGCAGCTCTTGCTTCGTCAAGAGCTTGAGACTAAACGAGGCGAACTAACTCGCGAAGAGAACAAACTCTCCAATTTGAATGGCGTTATTGGTGAAAAATCCAAGCAGTCCAAACAAATTGGCGGCCAAATCAAGGCCATTGATAAACACCTTTCTGATATTTCCAAACAAAAGAAACAGCACCAGGCTGACCAGCAAGCTGTACGCATTGGCTTAATGGAGCGCCAGGGCGCTTTTAGCGCTGTCATGGCCGAAATTGAAGTTCTCCGCCAAGAGAAAGATAAGTCGTCAGACAAAATCTCTAACTTGCACGGTGATTTGCAGAAGCTTAGAGACGATCGTCACTCGCTTGAAGTTAAGAAGACCGAACTGCGCACCCGCCGGGAGTCGCTCGAGCGTGAGCTTGATGCCATGCGCACCAAGGCCACTGAGCAAATTACAAAGTCTGCTCAAACCAAAGGCCTGCTTAGCAAGCAAGAAAAAGATTTTGTCGATCACCAGGCTTTAGTAGCCGGTATCGAGCGCTCTTTGCAACAGTACGAAGGCGAACTGGCTGGCACAAGAGAAGAAATTGAATCTAAGCGTCATGCCCAAGATACGGTTAATCGCCGCTTAATTGAGCTTGAAACTACCCGCGAAGTAGCTGGCGAGTCTGGCTATGGTCGTGCGGTAGAAGCCATTTTGTCTGCCAATATTCCCGGCGTGCACGGCACCATTGGTCAGCTAGGCTCGGTGGATGATCAATACACCACCGCTCTTGAAACTGCCATTGGTCCGCGCTTAGGTCATATCGTTGTTGACGACGACCAGGTTGCTCAAGATTGCATTCAATATCTAAAAGCTAATCAGGCTGGTCGCGCCACTTTTGTACCTCTAAATAAAATTCAAACCCAGCCTCCAGGCTTGCTCCCCAATCGCCCGGGCATTATTGATTTTGCTTACAACCTCATTGATTTCAATCCTAAGTTTGTCAAAGCATTCCAATATGCTTGCGGCCAAACGATTATTGTTGACACCATGGAGAACGCCAGAAAGCTTCTAAACCAAGCTCGCATGGTTACTCTAGGCGGCGAACTATTCGACAAGTCGGGTAGTATCTCGGGTGGTAACGACAACAAAGCCAAGTTGCACTTTGGCAATCGTGGCGAAACTGACCTGGCTGTTCTTAAACAGACAGCTAAGAGTTTGGCCGACCAGGTCAGATGGCTGAAAGACTCGCTCAAAGAACTTGAGACTGCACTAAATGAAGAGCGGGGCAAACTGAACAGCGCTCGTCAGGTTCTGGCTCAGAAGTCTGCCGAACTCGATAACAACCGTAAGTCTGTCAAAAACATGGAAGACGACGTCGAGAGCATCAAACCGCAATTGCGCAGCAAGGGCGACGAGATGGACGTTATCGACCAAGAGACCGTGCAAGTTGATAATCAAGTTAAGCTGTTAACCGCTGAAATAACCAAGCTAGAAGACTCACTTGAAGGTGCTCGCGACAAGGGCAAGAAGACTCACTTAGAAAAACTGATTATCGAATCAGAAGAGCTAAGACAGGCTCAGATTGCAGTCGAGACCGAGTTCAAAGAGCTACAGCGCTTAATTGACGTTACTGAAACCGAAGAGCGCGTTGAAATTAACAACCGCGAGAACCTCACTCTTCAGGCCAACGAATTGGGCGCTGAGTTAGATGAGCTCGAAGGCCAGAGACCCACTCATGAAGCCGTCATTACTGGCATGCGTATTGCCATCGGCGAGATGGAGAAGAAAGTTTCGGCCATCTCAGATGAGCTTGAATCTATGCGTAAAGCCAAAGAAGACATTCACGAAAAAGTGACTGCTTCTGAAATCGAGCGCACCAAAGTTGATCAAGAGCTGATTCGCGTCAAAGAGCATAGAAATGAGCGCAAGATGACTCACTATGAAATTGAGCAACAGTTAGTTCTAGTAAAAGAACAGATTGCTTTGATTCTGGCTGAAAATCCAAACTACGAACCACCTAATGCCGGTACCGTAGAGCAGCTCAAGCAGCAAGTAGAAAGACTGGAGCGCCGTATGCGCGCCTTAGAGCCAGTCAACATGAAGGCTCTAGAAGACTACAATCAGACCGAAGAGCGTCAAAGAGAACTAGCTGAAAATCTAGAAACTCTCAGTGATGAGCGCGAACAAATTGACCACCGCATCCTCGGCTATGGTCAATTGAAAAAAGAGAACTTCATGGAAGCCTTCACCGCTATTAATGCCAACTTCCAAGATATCTTCGCTGAACTCTCCCACGGTACAGGCAGACTTGAGCTGGAAAACCCAGAGAGTCCGTTTGAAGGCGGCCTGATTATCAGAGCACAACCGCGCGACAAAAAGATGCAGCGCATCGAGGCTCTTTCCGGTGGAGAGAAGTCACTGACCGCTCTATCATTTGTGTTTGCCTTCCAGCGTTTCGCACCAGCACCGTTCTACGCCTTCGACGAAGTCGATATGATGCTTGATGGTGCTAACGCCGAGCGCCTAGCCCGTATGGTTAAGACCCAGTCAGCCAGCGCTCAATTTGTGGTGGTAAGTCTGCGTCGTCCAATGATTGAAAACGCTGACCATGCTGTTGGCGTATCTCTAAGAGCTGATGGCTTCTCGAGGGTTGTCGGCATTAAAGAAGTGCAGCTACCTGATGAGTCACAACTTCCTGTTGCAGCTGGAGCTTAGTGCATGAGCAGTGACATATTTAACGATGTGACTATTCAGAATTTGGCAGGGGCACTGAAGCCTCCTACCAAAGGCCGCAAGAAAGTTGCCGCCATTAGTGACCCCGAAGTGGCTAGCGCCAAGGCGCCGGCGAAGAAAAAGCCAGCCGGCAAGAAGGCTAGCCCGCTCAGTACTCGCACTTTCCCCACTGAATCTTTTGCGCCGCCATCTCCTACTTCTGATTTCGCTCCTTTAACCAGAGCTGAAATTCTTGCTCAAATGCCCGCCGAATTAACTGGTGAACTTCTTGCCGATCCCGCCCTGGCACCTCTAGCAGCCGGACTGGGCACTGACTTGATGCAGCCAGAATCGACCGACGTCATTCGAGCCGGTAATGATTATGCCTTCAAGAGTGAACCAGACTCAGGTATTGAGATTCTGGTGAAGATGGCAGAAAAAGGCGAAATCGATCCAAAGAACGTCGATATCATCGACGTCTGCGATAAGTTCCTTAAGGCCATTGCTGCGAGCCCGAAAGAAAGTTTGCGCCTCAGTGGAAAAGTGATTTTCCATGCCGCCGTACTTTTGCGCATGAAAGCAGAAGCACTTCTGTCGCTAGCTAATAGCAGCCTTAATCCTGTAGCCGATGACTTTCTTGATTTCGACGATGAAGGCGGTCCGATTCTTTATGACTCCAATAAGCAAGAAGTTGGCAGACAGCTAACCTTCAAAGATTTAGAAGGAGCAATTGTTAGACGGGCACAACGGAAGAAAACCCAAGTTCGCGAACGTAAGGTTACCCTGGAACAACTGATCGCAGCTCTGCGTGAAGCTGAAAAAGTTGAGAAGACTAGACAGCAGAAGAAGCCGAAAGCAACCATCGATCTTTCAGATCATCATGAAGTTAATGCTTACGACGATATTCTCGATCTTGCTCACGATGAAGATATCCAAGAATCTATTGAATTGATAGAACAATGGATTATTCAAAACATGCTTAGTGGGCAGGGTATTGAAGTTTTTGATTTAGTTTTAAAACTATCTGTAAAGCAAGACTGGGTTGAAGTATTTTTAGCCGCACTATTTTTGTCGAATGCAGGTAAGATAGATCTAGAGCAAGAAACGTTCTACGGTCCGTTATTCTTGACTCTACCGGTCGGTCCATCTAGCACTACCAGTGATATTAGCAATAGCGATGCTAATAGTACTACCACTACTATTAGTACTAACAGCAGCATCGCCAGTAGTACCATCACAGAGATGACAGAGCCATGAGCCTAAAAAATCACATTGAAGCACTTTTGTTTTTGACCGATAAGCCCATCAAGGCTGCCGTAATTGCTCGCACTCTCAATCAAGACGTGCAAGATATACGCAAAGCCATGCTTGAGCTAATCAACGACTACGAGACCCGCAATAGCGCCCTCGAAATAGCTGATGAAGACGGTTATATGCTGCAAGTCAAAGACGAATTCTCCGGTCTAGTTGATGAGTTCGCACCATTTGAATTGCCCACTTCTTTAGTGAGAACACTTTCAGCAATTGCTATCAAGCAACCAGTTGCTCAAAGTGAAGTAATCAAATTGCGTGGGGCTGGTGCCTATGATCACATCAAAGAGTTAATAGCTCGAGAACTAATTCATCGTCGCGAAGACGGCCGTTCGCCTTTGCTCACAACCACTAAAAAGTTCCAAGAATACTTCAGGCTATCGAAAGATGGTCAAACTTGGCGGCATCAACTTGAGACCGCCACCAATAAAGACCGTCCTGAAGAAGAGCAAATTTCACTGCAAAAAGATGTCCAACTTGAGCTCTTCGATGCTCCAGTTGCTTCCGGGCTTGACGCTGATACCGAAGCGCAAATTCAAGCGGTTGTGGATGCTGACAATCATGTTTATGACACTTCACCCAGTGCTGACCCGACCGAAGTAGAAACACAAGCTGAAGTAGAATCGCTATCAGTTATGCCGGTTCAAGAAGTACCGACTTCAGGATATTAGTCACAGGGATAAGTATTTGCCTGACGCAGCAGAAGCAAGACAGTTTTCTTTTAGCGCTGTCTTAGTTGCTGGTGGTTCTGGTAGCAGATTTGCTAGTCAGGTGGGATCAGCCGGCTATAGCGAGCCAAAGCAATTTCAGGCTCTTAATGGATATCGACTGTATATATGGTCGCTATCTAGATTATATAAAAACGGCCATATTGGTAGTATTGTAGTGACAGTACCGGCGTACTTCGTCGATGAGATTCGCTGCGAACTAGAAGTGATTTTTCCTGCTTCGGCTCAGGCCTCAAAAATATCGGTCATTGCCGGTGGTAGCACCAGGCAAGAATCTGTATATAAAGGATTGAGCAAACTATCAGAGCTTGGCAAGCCGGATTTTGTCTTGGTGCACGACGCCGCCAGACCCTTTATCTCAGCAAAGTCAATTGAAGATGCCATCACTACAGTCACCGCTAGAGGTGCCTGCACTATTGCCACGCCAGTATCAGATACCTTAAAAAGAGTAGAGCAAGATAAAATTTGTCAGACAATTAACCGAGAGCATTTATTTGCGGTACAAACGCCACAGGCGGCACCATTCGAATTGCTCTGGCAGTGTCACCAAGAGGCGGCCAGGCTCGGTATTGGTGTTACAGACGATGCAGCAATTTTGGAACATTTTGGCCACCCGGTTGTAATTTTTGCAGGCTCAAATAACAACATTAAGGTTACAGTTATCGATGACATGCGTGCCTGTGAGCTTCTTGCCTCCCTTTATCTACCTGATACACCTTTATAACCACCTGCGGTGCATATACAATTAATAGCAAATCGCAGCTCTTTTATTAGTTGTCACCATTTGCGGTGCCTCTTGCGCATTTTGAAGAAACGACTAAAATTGATAGCAATCAGTATTTATTTCCAAGCATAAAAAAGGGAAAGCCATGGTTGACGATTACAGAGACAGCCCACAGGACAAACCTATATTTGCTAACGAGACCAAGTCTGGCAAAAGAGAAATTGATCTTTTCCCAGCCCTGCAAGATCGTCGCATGATGGCATTGGGTTCCGTTCGCCAGAACGCACCAACCAGATTAGGCACCCAGATTTCAATATTCAGCCCAGTATCATTTGAAGAAGCACTAGAAATTGTTGAGTGTTTGCGTTCACGCGCTGCCACAACTATTTCTCTTGAGAATATGAAAAAGCTAGACGCAAGCCGCCTGGTTGACTTCGTAGCTGGTGCCTCAGCTGCTCTAGACGGTGATTTCCACAAACTGAGCGAACAAGTCTATGTGTTCTGTCCTTCAAATATTCGTATCACTCCGCCTGCTAAACCAGTAGTCGAGACACCATACGTTCCTTATGGCGATACACTTGCTGGAATGCCTACACCTTCAGAGTCTCTCAATTCTGATCTGGGCTTGGGCGCTCTTGATTTCTTGTATCCAGGAAGAGGAAGTCAAGGATCAACACAAGCTACATCTCCTTGGACCAACTCGTAGATATTAGAGCTGTTGTTGTTAAAGAAATCTAATCGTTCTCGCCCTCGGGCATTTACAAAGATCTTCTTCAAGTTTTTTAACAGCTTCAGCTAAGTCTCGCTGGTATGATTGAAATATGAAGCACAGGCGGGTTTCCTGCTTGTTGCCGCCTCCTCCTTACCTAATCCACCACAACATATCTTCCCCTTCGTCTAACGAGGGGGAAGTTTTGTTTTAAGAGCATTTCATTTAAGCTTGAAGAAAAAGACGAGGAATAATGGCACTGAAAAAAATTGGCGCTTACACCGTCGCGCTAATACTGACGTCAGCGACAGCTTTGTTAAGTAATCCGACCGAGGCCAAATCGCATCTGACAGCAAAAGTTGGTGATCAGGTTACTGTCACCACTTCTGATACCACTATTCCGCTGCCTGCCACCATTGTTGCTATAGTCAAAAACAAATACACGGTGCAGATGCTGCCCTCCTACCAGTACAAGGGTAACGAGCAATTTCAAATCTCGGCCAGACAAATAAAACTGGTATTTCCCGCCCAGTCTGAAGCAGAAAGCAAAAGCAGCTCAGATCTTGGCAGGAGCAAAGTTACCAAAGAACCCAACAAGAAAAACGGAACGATCTTATCTGCATCGGCCTCTGCAGGCAATAAAGCAAAAGTGTTAAATGGCTTGTTCACTCGCTTTGGCCAGAGCTTTGAAGGCAAACGGCTAATTTGCCAAGAAGAGCAATTCTATTTTTATCCCGATGGCCGGGTCTATCATGGTCTGCCACCAGAGGGGCCAGCCCATCTAGATTGGTCGAAAGCGCTCAAAGATAATCCAAATTTATGTGGCAGCTACGGCATCATTGGCGACACCATTATTTTTCAATGGAGCGGCTGTGCACAACCTGTTACCTGGAAACTGAGGCGAAAGGGCAACAATCTAGAGCTGAACGGAATGGTGGCAGACAAGGCCCCAACATTCCCCAACAATGCCAAGCTAGACGGCACCTATGCTCGGCCTGAAATAATTGTCTTTCAAGGAAAGCCTATAACTACTCCAGTCATATATTTATTCACAGCCGATGGCAAAGTCACTATTGAACAAAAAGACAACAAACTTGCAGTGCAAAAGCACAGCGGCAGCTATTTGATATCAGGCAACGACCTGGAGTTGAACTTGGGCAGCGACCATACAACTAGCACGATCTTTCCCCAGCATCTAGACAATCGCAGCCTAAAATCGCCCGACAGACTATCGATAAACGGCAAACTATTTGAAAGAATTCAATAAGCTATCTTTTCCGTTGAGCGCCCCGATAGGGAAGCATAATTTCGAGGTAAGCAGTTTCTGCCGGAGTCTTTCCAGCTGCGGCTTCGACCCGGCTGACCGTATGCTCAGATGGCAAACCATGTTCACCAGAATCGCGGATGATTCGTCTCTCTGCAGTACTGTTTTTAATATGCTCTTTCGGGGTGCCGCCCTGCAGAGTCAGCTCCAAATGCTCGGTTCTGCTTTGATCAAGCGGGCGCTCACGAGAGATAATCAATGATGGCGACCTGTCACCATGAAAAATACCCATAGAGCGATAATCAAAATCTATTCCTTGCTTACCAAGTTCTTTAGTGAGCTGGTAGAAGGTCTCGTCGGCAATCTTTACACCAGATCTATTTCTAAATTCGTCTGGCTTTGCACCATTTTCGGCCCGAGGAGCGACTCTGTTAAATAGCTCGCCCACTGCCGTCAAATCACCAGTATTAATGGCCTTAGTGAATTCAGCGACGTTCTGCTTCACCTTTTCTTGCTGCTCAGAATTAAGCTTGGGTCGAAGTGAATCTAAATACTGCTCTCTTGGTATACAGGCTACCTTCTTACGGTCTGCATCTTCTTTGGGGAAGCCCATCTGATCCATAACCCAGTCAATAGCGCCGCGGTTAGCATCTCTCACTTCCTCGGCTTTTTTAACGTGCTCGCGTGAATCGCAAACTGGTTTATCGTTAGCCATAAAGTCTCCTAATCAAAATTGCAGAAGCCAAGGGAAAGCCCAAAAGGCAAGTATCTCGCCCTAGATATATACCCACTTGCCCCACAGGGAAAACCTTATCAGTCGCAGATGCCCACCAGCGCCGAAAATTTAGTGTTTCGGCAAGGCCGCAAGAGCCACGCAGTGCTTGACAATGCTGTCGGCCGCAGCGGCTGGTTCATCACCATCTACAGTCAATTCATAGGGCTGATTGCTGGCTATAGCCTTAGAGTAGAGCGGGTCATAGTAATCGGCCAACAAAATCGAAACCACAGAAGAGAGATCATTAAGTTCAGCCAAACGCTTAACCTCTGCCAATTTCTGACCGCCAAGTCGTTCTTTAATAGCATCGAGGGAATGCAGGGCCTGCTCTTTGGCTGCGCTAGAAAGCCGCCTTGAACCTTCTGTATAGTCGCGCACGATACGCTGGGTCCTGGCTCCCAGGCTGCCTTCAACCAGCACCCGAGCACCATATTGAATGCGGTCGTAGACAAATTTTGGCAAAGTCAGGCGACCGATTTTCTTACCTTCGGCCTCAACAAATACCAGACCAGGAGGAAAAGTTCGCACAGCCTGCCAAATTGCCGCGTCAAAATTCTTCTGCGTCGGTTGAGCCCCAAGACCTAAGGCTCCAAAGACCGAACCACGATGATTGGCAAGCTCTTCAAGGTCAAGCACAGACTGGCCCAGCTCTTTTAATTTGCCAAGAATTTCAGTTTTACCCGCCCCAGTATGGCCATGCAAAACCACCATGGCAAAAGCATAAGGATCATCTTCGAACTCACTACGAAGTTCTTTGCGCCAGGCCTTGTAGCCGCCAGTTAGACGCCAACAATCGACCCCTATGATACTGAGCAGACTAGCGACCGACTCGCTGCGTAGCCCGCCTCTCCAGCAGTGCACCACGAGAGGTGATGAGCCTGAGCGTTTCGACAGAATCTCGTCAATCAGCGCAGGAATTTTAGGGGATATTATTTTCAAACCCTGGCGACGAGCCACCACTTCGCCTTCTAAGGCATAGATGGTGCCAATAGCCTGGCGTTCTTCATCGCTAAACAATGGCACGTTGATAGCATTAGGAATATGCTCATCAGCGAATTCGCAAGGTGAGCGCACATCAACAATCACGGCCTTTTTAAGACTATTGAGGTCCTCGGCTGTAATTTCGCGCCAGGTCATAATCTATTGCTGCCTATTTGTCTTTAACTGATTTAGGCGCCGCTTTGGCAGCTTTCACATTGTTTATAGCTGCCAATTCTTCGGCACTTGCTTTGGCAGAACGCATTACCATTACTTGCAATAACGGGCTTGAGCGCAAATCTCGAGCAAAGTGCGCTTCTAATTTCTCAATCAGAAGGCTCCTCACTTCATCAGGAGTAACTGGCCCGGCAGCATTAGCTTTGCCAATGATGCCTTCAATACTCTGACGCAACTCTTGGACAAAATCTTCAACAGGAATACCGCGAGGCAAAATTACACCACGAAGAGTAACATCGGGGCCGCCCACAACTGCCCCTTTAGGATCGACAGTTATGGCGATCACAACCAAACCATCATCTGCCAGTTTCTGCCTTTCAGCGACGATTTCTTCGTCAATAAAGAAATCGCGGTTGAAGTCAATTAGAAGCACGCCAGACTCTACCTGTCCTGTGGTTTTTCCTTGATCGGCAGTGAGTTCGAGCACCTCACCATTTTCCATGACAAAGATATTTTCAGCACTGACACCACATTCGACAGCTAGTTCGCCGTGACGAACAAGCATGCGGTACTCGCCATGTACTGGCATGAAGAATTTTGGTTTGCACAAGTTGATCATCAACTTCTGCTCTTCCTGGCAGCCATGGCCGGATACGTGCACTCCAGCATCGCGGCCATAAATAACCTTTGCCCCTCTGACACAAAGAGCATTGATAGTATTGGCCACCGACCTTTCGTTACCGGGAATTGGCGTAGCCGAAATAATTACGGTATCGCCAGCGATGATTTTAATTTGTCGATGCTCGTCATTAGCGATACGAGTAAGAGCCGACATGGGCTCGCCTTGGCTGCCGGTGGTGAGAATAACCACTTTTTCTTTTGGCAATTGATTAACTTGATCAACGGGCACGAGCAAGCCATCAGGGTAGGTCATGTAGCCAAGCTCACGAGCAATACTGGCAAAAGTAAGCATTGACCGACCCAAAACGGCAACTTTGCGGTCATACATCATAGCCGCCTGTAAAACTTGCTTGACACGATTAACGTTGCTAGCAAAAGTAGTGACGATGATGCGTCCTTTAGCGTTGGCAAAAGATTCGTTTATTTTGGCCCATACAGTGCGTTCAGAGGGCGTGAAACCTTCTCTTTCGGAGTTGGTGCTATCACTCATCAGCAGCAGAATTCCCTCTTCACTGGCTGCAGCTAAACTTGCAATATCAGACTGTTCACCATCAACAGGGGTAAAGTCGAATTTGAAGTCTCCTGTGTGAACAATCACACCTACTGGTGTTCTGATAACTAGAGAAAAGGCATCAGCAATAGAATGAGTACAACGAATAAATTCGACATTAAAGCATCCCATCTGCACACGCTGCCGAGGCTTAACATGCTTCAGGCTAGTGCGCCCAAGCAGCCCATTTTCAGACAATTTCTTTTCTAGCAAACCAAGAGCTAGAGCCGGCCCGTATATGCTCGGCAAGGTAACATCACGCAAAAGAAAAGGAATACCACCAATATGGTCTTCATGACCATGGGTAATGGCCAAGCCCCTTAGATACTGCTGATTCTTAGCTAAGAACGTGAGATCAGGTAAAACCAGATCTACACCGAGCATCTCTTCCGAAGGAAATGCTAGACCAGCATCGACGAGAATCATGTCTTCGCCATAGGCAATAGCCATGGTGTTCTTGCCGATCTCGCCTAAGCCACCCAAAGCAATGATTTTCAGTGTTTTGCTGGTAGAAAACCCGTCTTTTGAGGTCTTCAGTTCTGGCTTAATCGCCTTAGTGTTATGGTCTGTCACAGGGTTCCTCGTTGTTCATTCTCTAAGTTAGTTGAAGACTTTGCATAAGCTTGTAAGTACTAATAAGACTGTCCATGCTCTCACGCTGCTTGCTATCGAGAGGCACCAGTGGCAGTCTCAGATGTTCTGTGCATAGGCCCATTTTAGCCAAGACATATTTGACACAAGTAGGATTGGGGGCGATAAAAAGCCCCTTAAACATAGGCATACACTGATAATGCAATTCGCGGGCAGCATCGAGTTTGCCGGCAAAGAATGCATTTTGCATTGCCATAATTTGACTACCGATTACATGATTGGCAACCGAAATCACACCAGAGGCTCCGATAGATAAGAAGGGCAAAGTAAGATTGTCATCGCCAGAATAAACTAAGAAGTCTTCTCTAGCAGCCGAGGCAATATCAGAAGCTTGATCGACTTTGCCAGTGGAATCTTTGAGAGCATGGACTGTTTTTTCATTCTTGCTTAGAGTAATCAGCGTTTCGGTACTGATGTTAATGCCAGTGCGCCCTGGGATATTGTAGATAATCAAAGGCAAATTAGATGATTGAGCGATGGCCGAGAAATGAGCTAGCAAGCCAGCTTGGTTAGGCTTGTTATAGTATGGAGCCACGACCAGTGCACCATCGGCACCAAGACTTTCGGCCCGTTGCGTGGCCTTGATAGATTTAGCCGTAACATTAGTGCCAGTGCCCATAATCACTTTGACACGCTTATTAGCAGCAGCAATAACAGCCTTGAGCAGAGCTTCTTTTTCATCCTCATCGAGAGTGGGGCTCTCGCCTGTGGTGCCAGCCACAATTATAGAAGTCGTACCTGTTTTAATCAGGTGCTCAACCACAGCTTCTACTGCCTTAAAATCGATTTTTAGATGCTCGTCGAAAGGCGTCACCATTGCGGTGATCATTCTGCCAAACAGTTTTCCATCCGTGCTAATCAATTTTATTTCCTCACTACTCTAAAATTGTCTCAAGGCCAATCTTTAGTTCGGTCAGTTGCATCACTGCTTTTAAAGACAGAGCAATACCACGCAAGAAACAATTAGTATTGAAGCTGTCATGCCTGATGGTGAGCAGCTCACCATCACTGCCAAAGATTACATCCTGGTGCGAAATCAAACCAGGCAACCGCAGCGAATGAACTCTGATGCCCGATGAATGCTCCGCACCTCTAACGTGAGGCATTGACTCGTGTTCGGTTACTTCCTTAACGTTGAATTTCTTGCCACCACTGGCCATCTTATTGACCGTATGCACCGCTGTACCTGAGGGAGCATCAAGTTTTTTAGTGTGATGCATCTCAACAATCTCAGCGTTGCCGTAATATTTAGAAGCTTGTTTGGCAAACTCCATCATCAAAACAGCTCCGATTGAAAAATTGGGCACAAGTAGTGCACCCATTTGTCGTTCAGAAGCGAGAACTGATAGTTCGGCAATTTGATCTTTACTGAGACCAGATGCACCAATCACAGGGCGAATGCCATTCTCAAGGGCTTGTTTAGCACAAGCAAAGGAAGCATCAGCAACCATTAGCACGATAATGGCATCGGGATGCGTAAATTCAAGCAAATGATCAAAAGACGAGCAAACCGGAATGCCTAACTGACTGCGATCTTCAGTAGCATCGGTAAACTCGCTCAGATCGCAACCGACATATGGTGCCCCAGTGCGGCCAAAGGCTCCAACTAATTCAAAGGCACCATCTTTGAGAATAGGAGTAAGACTAGCTCTTCCCATGCGCCCGTTAATGCCAGCAACGGCAACTTTGATTCTGGCATCCGATTGATTTAACAAGTGCTGTACCTCTTTAATCAAAGAAACTAAACCAAAATCTCTTGGCCTTCACTCAAACGGCCCGTAGAGCCAAATCCGCCCGCACCACGCTCGGCGCTATCTGATAGCTCTTCAACTTCAACAACTTCAACTTCAGGAACTGGAGTAACTAGAAGTTGAGCGATTCTTTCTCCAGGCTCGAAGGTATAGGGCTGTTGACCGTGATTAACAACCAAAACTTGCACTTCACCGCGGTAATCACTATCAATGGTGCCGACACAGTTGGTCAAGCTGATACCAGCTTTATCAGCGAGACCAGATCGAGGTCGAACTTGACCTTCATAACCGCTGGGAATCTCAACGATAATGCCAATTGGAATGCGACAACGCTCACCCGGTTGAAGAGTTACAGCTTCAGCCAGAGCATTGGTCAAATCTAGACCTGCAGAGCCGGAAGTAGCGTACTTTGGCATGGCCTTACAATGGGGCAAACGCTTGACTTTAAGTGTTACTTTTCCTACTGGTCCAATCATCTTTCTACTTCCTCCAATCAACTTAGTTTCAATTGATAACTTTCTGCTAGTTCAGCCTTAGGCCCAACAACAACTAGAGACAACGACTCTTTCTTAAAGAGATCGTTGGCCAGTGCAATTACGGCTTCATTGGTAATATTTTCGATATCATGACGCGCCTCATCCAGAGGCACGATGCGGTTATAGTGCACTAAGTCTGAAGCATTATTCGTGCTGCGGGCGCTCATCGACTCTAAATCCATCAACAAATCACTGCGAAGCTGTGTTTTGGCCCTCTTTATCTCTGCAGCATTAAAGCCTTCGACTTTGACACGCTCTAGCTCACTGACGATCAGCTCTAGAACCTGAGAGGTATTCTCCGGTGTCATAGCAGCATAAATTCCAAATAGACCGCAATTGCGGTAACAATGCTGCATGCTGGCCACTGTATAGACCAAGCCGCGACGTTCTCTAATTTCCTTGAAAAGACGCGAAGAAGCCGAAGCCGCCAAGCAAAGGTCGAGCACTTGCAGGGCATCAATGCGCTTATCGCTGTGACTCAAACTGGGCAAAGACAACATCAGTTGAGCTTGTTCTACATCTTTGTTGCGAACAATATTGAATATGCGCGGCTGAGGTGTGGGTGGCTTAGGGCCCTTTCCTCTAGTCAACTTGCCTAATTTTTCGGTCAAATAGGCAATCGTCGCCTCTTCATCGAAATTGCCAGCGATAGAAATGACCATGCGCTCTGGCCGATAGAAGCGCTGATAGTGCTCAGTAATCATGGGCAAAGTAATGCCGTTAACAGTATCAACCGTGCCGATAATTGGATAGCTGTGAGCGTAACCCTGCCAGAGATTTAGATAGGTCAGCTCTTGAGCGACATCGGCAGAATCATCTTCGTACATCTGCATTTCATCGAGAATGACTTTTCTCTCTAACCGCAGGTCAGCGGCATCGAAGCGCGGCGCTGAAATCATGTCGCAAATAATGTCTAGAGCGACTGGCAAATGCTCACCGAGCACATGACCATATATCTTTGTTAGCTCTTTTGAAGTGGAGGCACCCAGCATGCCGCCGACATCCTCGATGTCTTCAGCTATTTGTTCGGCCGAACGCCTCTCCGTGCCTTTAAAAAGCATGTGTTCGATGCAATGAGACACACCATTGTTCAAGGCTGTTTCATAGGCCGAGCCAACTTCAATCCAGAGGTCTATGGCAGCTGAATAAACAGACTCCACGACCTCGGTCACTATTCTTGCCCCGTTCGGGAGAGAGGTAGTCCGAATCATCATCTTCGCTTTATGGGAATGTCTATTCTAGCAGAATGGCCAAAAAACAAGAAAACCACCCGAACAAGTCGCGGCGGTTTTCTTGCTACTGTCTGACTGTCCGTTGCTGGACTCAGTATTTCACCGCGATTCAGTCAGTCCTTCACGCGATGCGGGCTCTCTGCTGTCGTTTCCGGAAGACGTCTCCCTGATGTTTCTACAGCGCCCCTCGGCTCAAAGTGGCCACTTCGCTTAGCCACTCACCGTATGTAACTAATCTATCAAGCCCAACTAAGAAGCGTAAGTACCCCGTTTTTGATTTAAGGATCGGTGACCTGTGGCTGCCCAAGCCTGCTGCTAGGCACAATTGCGTTCATTGCGTTTTGCTAAGTAGGTGAAATTGAGGAGCAAGGCCGATCGGAATCTACTATGCCCAGATAGACATCCAGACTACATCCAGTAAATATGTTTTAGCTATTTGACGCATATCACGCAAGACGGAAAACATCTCAAGAGCGGCACCTGGTATTCGGCAATCTCTTCTCTTATAATGCCAGATGTGCCGACGTAGCTCAGCTGGTAGAGCAACGGTTTCGTAAACCGTAGGTCGAGGGTTCGAATCCCCTCGTCGGCTAATTTTTCAGGCGTCCTTCAATTAGAGGTTGCCCAATGTCAAGAAATAGCATTACAGACCTCTTTGTCAAGTTGTACCTGTTGCTAGTTAAAGCTGGAGATTTGAGCCAGATTTTGCTGTTACTGTTCTTCCGCCTCAACTGGGGTTGGCAATTCTTTATCAACGGCAAAGGTAAGTTAATCAACCATCCAGACATCGTCGATTTCTTTACCAGCTTGCATCTGCCCTACCCCAATGAGACGGCTTGGTTTGTTGCCTGTGTGGAGTGTTTTGGCGGCCTATTGCTGATCGCCGGCCTGGCAGCCCGCCCGTTTGGATTGATTCTGGCCACCAATATGACCGTGGCCTACCTCAGCGTCGAAGACGACCGCAAAACAGTCCTCAACTTCGCCAAAGAACAAGACCCATTTCTGCATGCAGACCCGTTCTTCTTCTTACTTACTGGTTTGCTGGCCTTCTGCTTTGGCGCTGGTCCAATTTCGCTAGATGGCCTAATCAAGCGCATAAGAGAGAAGCGCAGTACTACCCAGGAGGCTACCGTTCCGGCCTAACTAGGGTAAGGAATAGCTCCAGACTCCCGGCAATTTGCCACACCTTCGACACAAGTGGAAGCTAACATAACTGTCACTGAAGTTGTGCTATTCCGCAACAGCGATTTTCTTGGAGTAACGTCTATGACGAATATCACAAACCAGAGAGATAACGGCAATCAGAGTGCTACTGCTAGCAAAACGACTATCGAAGCAACCGATAGCTTTTTCTTGGGTATTATCAGCACTCAAAAAGCTTCTGAAAAATTCGTCGTCTCAATCAAAGACCTTTACCAAGAACTGAAAAGCGCACCTTCCAGAAAGGCAAATATTACACAGTAAGCACGATAAGTACGACTATTTCATTGCTAAGATTGTCGGGGTAAAAGTTACCCCAGAAGTGAAATGAAAACATCGCTGAATCCCATGCTTTATCAGCTCAACACCAGGGTGTTACTCACAGAAATTTCGCAAAGACTCGGACGGGCTGCCACCCTTGACGACATTCCTGACGAAGAGTTGGATAGATTAAGAAAACTGGGTTTCGACTGGGTTTGGCTCCTCAGTGTCTGGCAGACAGGTACGGCTGGTCAACGGATCTCTTGCAGCCATGAAGGATGGCTCAAAGAATTCAAGCAGACGCTTCCAGACCTCAAGAATGAAGACATCGTCGGCTCCGGATTCGCTATCTCCGACTACGCTGTTCACAAAGACTTAGGTGGTGCGTCAGCTCTAGCACGGCTCCGTCAGCGCATGAAACAACGAGGCTTGAAGCTCTTACTCGACTTCGTTCCGAATCACACAGCAATTGACCACCACTGGGTAGAAGAACATCCCGAGTATTACGTTAGCGGCAGCGAAGAGGCGCTCGCGCATACGCCACAAAATTTCATCAAGGTAAAACACAAGGCAGGCGAAATGATTTTTGCCCACGGCCGCGACCCCTACTTTGATGGTTGGGTGGATACATTACAGCTGGATTATGCCAACCCTGCCACCCAAGAGTCGATGAAAGGCGAATTGATCAAAGTAGCTGAGCAATGCGATGCCGTGCGCTGTGACATGGCCATGCTGCTGTTACCAGAAGTGTTCGAACGTACCTGGGGCAGACCCTGCCAGCCGTTCTGGCTTGATGCTACTAACAGAGTTCGTGAACAATTCCCAGATTTTTGCTTCTTAGCAGAAGTCTACTGGGACATGGAGTGGACGCTGCAACAGCAAGGCTTTGACTACACTTACGACAAGCGACTATACGACCGTCTTCGCGCAGAGAATGCAGTTCCGGTGCGGCAGCATTTAATGGCCGAATTAGGTTATCAAAGTAAGATGGCGCGTTTTCTAGAAAACCACGACGAGCCACGTGCTGCGGCGACCTTCCCACTAGATGTACATCAAGCAGCGGCAGTTATTACTTTCTTAGCACCGGGAATGCGCTTCTTTCATCAAGGACAATTTGAAGGCCGTGAGAAAAAGATTTCACCGCATCTGGTGCGCGGCCCTAAAGAAGAAGTGAACCAGAGGCTTAAGCAATTCTACGACCGTTTGCTTAGTGTATTGCGTCAAGCGGTGGTACGAGAAGGCCAGTGGCAGCTGCTAGAGAGTTTGCCAGCCTGGGATGGCAACAGCTCTTCTAGTTCGTTTGTCAACTTTGGCTGGCTCGGAGCTAACGAGGAAATGCTCCTCGTTGTAGTCAATTATTCAGCCTATTACAGCCAGTGTTATCTGCCTTTGCCCTTCGAAAATATGCCTGATAGCCACTGGCGTCTGCAAGATCAGCTTGGTGAGGCAATCTACGATCGCGCTGGCAATGCCCTGGTATCAGAAGGGCTGTATCTAGATGTGCCACCATGGCAGACACACATTTTTTCGTTGACTAGATTAAAGAAGTAATTAGCCTACTATCGGCATTTCAAAGCGAAAACGAGTGCCCTGGTTAAGCTCAGATTCGGCCCAGATCTTTCCACCATGCAATTCGACTAAAGCCTTACAAATAGCCAGACCCAGGCCTGAACCGCCCCTGGTGCGAGCAGTTTGATTGGGAGCCTGTTGAAAGCGATCGAATACACTTTCTAGCATATCCGGTGGCAAGCCTGCGCCTTGATCTTCAACTGTTACAGTGACAGTCTCGTTATTGATCTTAGCCGACAATTTGACCGTGCCTCCCTTGGGCGAAAACTTAACTGCATTCGAGACTAGGTTGGCCAAAATACGCAGCAGCATCTGTTCATCGGCCTCTACTATGGCATCTGTCGGCTCAAATTTAAGGGATACACCCAGTTCATGAGCAAAACCAACCGACTGTTCAACCGAACTTTCAAACATCTTTTGCAGCGAGATACTTTCGCGGTTTACCTCCATCATGCCAGACTTTACTTTCTCAATATCCAAGAGGTCGCCAATCAGGCGCAACATACGCTCACTGCTGCGGCGAGCACCGGGTAGAAAACGCTTGGCTTGCTCGCCTGGGTCACCGTAGATTCCCTCACCTAAAAACTGCAGGTAGTTCTGCACTGTAGTCAGCGGCGTGCGCAAATCGTGAGTGACCATAGCCACCACCTCTTGCTTTAGGCGCTCAGCAGCGCGCTGATCGGTAACGTCATGAAAGATACTAATCAGCACGTCATCTTTACTCGGCCCTTCTTTTCCCTGAAGATCTCGACCTTCTTGTTGCGCCCACTGGGCAGACCAGAGCACTTCCCGCTGCTCGCCATCGGGCCGGTTAATGGTTAAAGTCAATGCTTTGTCGTTGTTATCTTCTCTTGCTCGCTCAAGGTACGCCCGGGCCTCTTCCATACAAGATTGATTGACATAGTCAAAGAAATTAGTGTAAATAATTTCGTCAATAGTCAACCCAAAAAGCTCTTCACAAGCGGGATTAGCGCTAACAAATTTAAGTCGAGAATCGAAAGAGCAAATGCAGTCACTAGCGTTCTCTAAGATAACCCTCTCTTTACCTACAGCCTCACGCAGTTGATTAGCCATTCTATGAAAGACTCTATCTAACTTAGATATTTCATCGTTGCCAGAAACAAGCTTATTCAGGGCCTTGTTGCTAGCTAATCGATAACTATTATCGTTCATGATATTTAGTCGGCTAACAATACTGCGTGTCAAAAGGAAACCAAGACCAAGGGTCAAAAGTATGTTTGCTATACCCCCAACTATCAAAACTTGCTGTACTTGAGCGCGAAAATGTCTTTGTTTTTCAGGGCTAGCATCGGCCACCGCCTTGCCAGCATCACCTAGACTGAGCACCTGTTCTGAGAGTTCGCGAGAAGCTCTACTAAGCTTTAGCCAGAGCACCATGCGGTCAACACGGTCTTCCCGTTTTGCGATTCTATATTGCGTCCGTATCTGGTTCATCAGGTCTTCAGCCTGGCGCACCTTAAACAGAGCTGTATTCATTGCATCAGAGAGATCAGGACGGTCTTTAGTCATCTCCTTAAGATTGAGAATATGTTTGTCAATATTCTCAGCCATTTTTTTGTATGCCAGACCTAGGTGTGGATTCTTCCTTAGCGAATCTTCATCACCATACTCTGTTCGTACAGTAACTAGCTCACGAGTAATAGCAATGACCTCATCAGCCACTTTGCGTGAATACTCAGCTCTTTTGGCCTCATCTTCAGCCAGATTTTGCAGGTGGGCAACACTGGCGAGCATAGCCAACTGCACAAGCAATGGCACCGAAATCAGTATGAGTATCTTTGACTTAAGAGAGACAGGTCTAAGCATAAAGTGTTTATCCCCAAGAGCCTGTTGGGCAAAACCATTTGACCCTATTTCAGCGCTAATTATCAGCCGCACAAAG
Source organism: Obscuribacteraceae bacterium (SeqCode) (assembly GCA_044378815.1). GTDB lineage: Bacteria > Cyanobacteriota > Vampirovibrionia > Obscuribacterales > Obscuribacteraceae. The sequence continues at coordinate 119,509 of JBIPOV010000009.1, forward strand.
CAAGCACCGCCTCAAACCATAAACTGGTTATTGGCGGCGACTGTTTGTTTAACTTGAATTTGGTAGATGGTTTCCAGTTTCTCTATCTTCTATCACTTTCGATTGACTGTTCGCCCTGCTTCTTAAGACTCTGGCCGCCGACCTTTTTATCTTTCATTTCGTAAGCTTGCCGCATCATTTCTTGCTTTGTTGAATCAGGTGAACAACCGTCGCCATTCGATTTATTGGGGAATAGTGGCGCGAAGTCAAGAAATCCTTTATTTTCCATTCTTTCCTGCATTCTCTGAGCATTCTCTAAAGCCGCGCTCCCATTCAAACTCTGTTTAGGCAACTGTCCGTGATCATTTTGGATGTTTTTAGGGTCTCGGTCAGTGTTAACTTCCTTCATTATTTGATCTATAGCACCCTGATTAATAGAATCGCGTTGAGGATTCTGATGAGCTTCTCCGACTCTATTGACTTCGTGTGGCTGAGCTGATGGCATTTGTTTGTCCTCTAGTAAGGTGTGCAGCGGTTATGTAATAACAATAGCGGCGCCATGAAACCAATTGGTGACTGTTCCGTGACCGAGCTGTGACCACAGATTTTAAATTTCAATTTTGCGCTACGAAAGGCTAAGACTCGCTATCTTGAGGGAAAAGCCTGGCTTCAATACGCTGTCTCATTTGTGGATCGGTGATATTTGCCAAAACTGTATCTACGTTATCGACTGTAAGAAGCGGGTAGCCTTGTCTCAAACCGGCCAAGGTGGCATCATCTGGATTGTCCAGGCGATACTGAGCTTGCAGAGCACGCATTAGCGCTGTCACTTCAGAATTGCCAGCTGCAGTGCCTCCAGAGGCTAGTATTCGAGCAGCAATTTGATAAGGTCCTTCACCTTTTTGAACTTGAGCTAGGTCAGCGATTTCTTGGGACAGTGATTGCAGAGGCACTTCTGCCTCCGGTTGAATAGCTTCAGGTTGATTAGCTTCAATATGCTCACTCACTACGTCAGTAGCATCCTCAGAGTAAGGCTGGTCGGCACCTTCATAGGCAGGTAGAGCTAAAGCATCTTTTTCAGCGGCCACTTGTTCCTGTCGCTGCGGCAAAGACTCCATTCCAGCTGCAAATGACTCTCTGGTGATTGCACCCTGAGCATCTTTGTATGGCAACATTTCAGGATTGTCCCAATTTTCCGAAATCTTCCGAATCGACTCCACGAAAGCGTCTCTTGCCGGATCACCTGAGGTGGTGGACATATCGTTACTAGCCACACTTGCGCTTATGAAGCTGTCTATCTCGCTTTTGGTTATTGCTCCGTCAGTTGTGCCGTCAAGAGAATCAGCACCATCAACCTCACTTAGGTAGTCAGCACTGTCAACAGGCGTTGCAAAAACATTGAGACCATCGCTCGCAATCATATTGTTGAACGCTTCCCGCTCAATTGTTGCTCTCAGCTGATCACTAACCGAACCTGGCTCTTGCGAACCTGAGTCAGTCTCACCAGTGGCAGAATCTGAACTAGTATCTGCACTAGAGGGATCAATAGTTTCAGTCTCGGCAGGAGTAAGTATCTTGGCGGCAATACTATCTTTCAAAGCTGGGTCGGCAATCGAACTCAATAAAGCGTCTACTTTTTCAGGAGTGAGAAACTGATGGTTCACCTTCAGACTAGCAAGATTTGGATCCTCTGGATACTCTTCACGATACTGAGCTTGCATTGCCCGCACTAGTGCCATGATTTCAGTGTGGTTAGTTGGGCTCTCGCCGGCAGAGAGAAGGCGTTCGGCAACTTGATAGGGTCCTTCACCCAACTGCACCAGTGAGAGCTGAGCAGCATCATCGCTCAACGATAATGTAGCAGCCGGGTCTACCGGAACGTCAGCTGGAACATCTACAGGGCCTGTGCTTGGCTCATCGCTAGTAGATTCGGCTGGAACATCTATAGGGCCGGCAACAACTTCAGCTGGTTCCTCTAACACGGCGTCTTGCGAAACATCTGCTGCCACATCTGCTGGTACATCTGCTGGCGCTGTTGTTGAAGCATCGCTATCCAACACAGTTGGCACAAATTCTGCAGGCACACCCGAGGTGTCTATGGCTTCGGCGCTAGTAGCTTCCACCGGAGTTACTGCTGCATCTTGCGGCGCTGGCATTGACTCTAGACCAATAGCAAATGATTCTCTGGTCATAGAATCTTCTGTTTCTTTGTATTGCTCCATTTCAGGGCTGTCCCAATTTTCAAGTATCTGTTTCAGCGAGTCTAAGTATCGGTCTCTGTTTGGATCACTATTACCTTCCGCCGCAGTTAAGCTAGCTCTGTCAATGTATTTCTCAATACCAGCTTTGGTGATGGCTCCGTCTTGCACAGGTCCACCATTAAAGTCTTGAGAATCCATGCCATCAACGCGGGCAAAATAGTAAGTCTCACGGCCATCAGTAGGTCTGTTAAATACCACAGGGCCAGCAGTGGAAATCATAGCGTCGAACGATTCACTAGAGTTAGATGAAACAATCTCAAGCGCCGGTACCTGTCCTGCATCGACAAGCTGCTGAGTGGCTTGGCTACTATCAGCAGGGACGGCATAGATAGAGTTAGTATCTATCTCATCTCTAAGATGATCATTACTAAGCGCTAGCTCAGGTTGGGAAACCACATTATCTGTAGTGCTAGAGCTGTCATACATTTTGCAAGGCCCTCAAAGAAAGTTTGTCGATAATCTTCTGCTTTTTATTCGACCGACTAGTAAGTGCTTACGGATTCAAGTTCGGACATGCTTCAACAATAGCGGTGCAATTAAACCGAGTAGTGACTATTCAGTGACCGATCCGTGACCACAGGACATTTACGCTCGAGCAAGCAGCCATTGCTTGACTACACTGGCGCCCTTTCGGTCTATAATTTGCTCTTAGGCAAGGGCAGTGAATACCTAAAGTAGAGGACACCGTTGAAAACCAGTGACAATAGACAGCCGAAAGCCGCCGCAACGCATTATTCTCTAAGTTTGGCTCTACTTTTGACTGTACTGTTGAACAGCTCAATTTGTCTGCCATCTACTCAGCCGGTGGCAGCTGCTAATGACAGCGAATTTACTGCCGGGGTAAAAGACTACACTGCCAAAAATTTCAAAGGCGCCTCCGAGCACTTTGGTAAGTCTATCCAAGGAGGAAATAAAACAGCTGCGGTCTGGCTCTACAGCGCTCACTGTTTTGTCGCCATGGGCCAGTACAAACGGGCCCTGCAAACCTATGAAATTATTGCTCAATCATTCAAAGGAACTAGTGAAGCGGCCACTGCAGCCAAATCGATAGATACATTGCGGGCCCGCCTTGGTATGCCAGCCGCTCCGGCCGGTCAGACTGCTGCCCCTACTGGTGGTGCTGCGACAGCGGGCGCAAGCGCAGCCGCTCCTGGTGACGAGGGGCTCATGGCTCGCATTGAGGTAATACCCCCTAAGTTTGGTCACCAGCCAGTTAGCCCAGCCTCTATCAAAGCTGTAAAAGATGCTATTGCTGCTCTACCAGCACCCCTGAGGAAGAAACTGGATGACACACCAGATGCCCGGGTAACACTATCGCCGAACCTAGTTGACCGCTGGCCTGATACAGCCAAAGAAGCTCCAGATGAGTCAGGTGTTGATTTAGCGGAACTGCCAGGGCGCATATACGGCAAAGACATGAGCATCTACGAACGAGCCAAAATACGCGGCACGACGTCGCTAAGAGACGCTAGGCCGCCAAAACACCTGCGCCAAACTACCTTAAACACGTGTTTTCAATTGCTCGATGACAATATGGTTATCTCAAAAGATCCAGCCCTAAGAAAAGAATGGGAAGCTGACAAAGCTACAATCACTTCACCTATGTCAGAGACTCTTGCTACCTTTATGAAAGAAGACGATTGGGGACCACGAGAAACTTGCTCTGAGCTTTTTGGCTTCATGCTTGGTGGTTATAACGACATGACTGAAAGTGTACTTCGTTATTTTCCCCGCACAAAAAAGTGGCTCGCGGCAAAAATGGGTATTAAGTAAGCAAGCGCTCCAATTTACAAAAGCTTTCGTAAGGCTGCAATGCAATCAAGAATAGTCTTACTTCTAATTGCATTACTTACCCTCTGCTGCAACAGAGTTCAGAGTGAACCGGTTAAGCCCGAGTCAAAGACAGAAGCAATCAGAGCGACTAGGCTAGCGCCGAGAAAGGCGTGGTCACTGCACCAAAGCACTATGATCTTGGGCGAATTTGACGTGCTAATAAATTCCTCAGGGCTGAGGGCCGAGTGCAAACGCTCAGGAATTGTTTTTGTAGCCCAAGGACCCAACTGGAATCCAGCAGCCTACTCGCTACGTTCTAACGCTATCTGGAAGGCGAAGAAAGAGTCTTTTGCCCCGGTTGAGGATATCTGCAAATCGCTGCCGATACTTGGCTTGCCAAATATTTGGTTGATTCCGGTAGTGCGCCTGGGCCAAAAAGATGTTTCAGGCTTTGCCTGCGAAAACTTTATCACAACGCAAAAATGGACGGCCGATCAAGTAAAACAATATCAAGAGCGAATGATCAACAAAACTTTTCCACGTAGCGCTGAGTATCAAGCCACTGAAATCGATTTGCCCAAACCAGCCTATGGCATACTAGAAAAAATATATGGCTCACCACACTGTGCACTCATGCCCATTCGCTTTACCTATACAACCATGAAAGGCTCTGTTGCAGTTGCCTTGAGAAGCGACACTATCAAGCAAGTAACACCGCCAAAGAAGTGGCTTGAGCTACCAGTCAACTTCAAGCAAGTAAAAACCTTTAACGAACTCAATATGGACAAAGGTGCACAAGCAGGTGCAGAAGACTTGTTCGGCAACTAAGGAATCAATTCTTATTCCGCATCTTAATTCGCATCAGAGGTTAGTAAAATGAGCTGCAAAAACTGCAAGAAACAACTTGAGCCAGATTGGTTCTTTTGCCCTGGTTGCGGTAGCGCCGTGCACGAAACTAGTGTAATGGGCGACTATTTACGAAACGCTGAAAAAATAGACGACTCTCCCGGTCAGCAAAAAAATCAAGCAAACACTATTGCTGACAAAATCCGCAGTATCTTTGCTAATAGTCCTACACAAGCATCGGCAGACGATGGTAGTAAATACGGAGCGGGTGTTCGTGCCCAAGTTTTAGAAGTTGTTGTTAGGCAAGCCATAGCCGGAGCACCGTGGCAAGAGATCTGCAGAGGGCCAATGGAAGTTAACAGCATAACTATTGAAGAAGTTGAAGAAGAAGTACAAAAAAGAAGAGGCGGAGGTGGTGGGACAGCTTCCGCTTCTAAGGCTCCCAAACACCATTAGCCGCAAAGCTAGCGACGCCCTCGCATCACCTGAGCAATGCCAATATAAAGCCCAAGTCGACAGCCTATACTCCAACCAGGTAATCAGATTGGGAGTATTGGCAATGGATCTTGCGCAAAGAGCGAAGTCAGTCGAAACCGCGCTAGAAAGCGGACAAGGCTGTTCAGCTACAAGGCTGTTATCAGATCTCAGCCCAGCAGAGCGTCTCGCCGTACTAAAACAAGCTGTAGCCGACAATCAAATGAAAGCTGCAGACGGCGTACCTATACTCGATTTTAGTGCAGCACCGCCCAATGCACCACTAACCGAAGCCGACAAAATTATTTGGGTGACAAAACAATCCAGAGCAAAAACGGAAGCACCAGTTAAATTATTAGGTTTCAACGATCTCACTGTCTTGCCCTGCAAGAACGCTCGCTAATTAAAAGCCGAGTGCGTCAAGCCAAACCCGACGAATTTCACTAGCGCCGCGATAGCTAGGTTCAATAGGCTGCAAGGGGCAATACCAAAAGTTATCTTTGCGACCACACTCGGCACCATGACCGCGGAAGTGCGAATAAACATCGGCTAAAGTAGCGCGTTGCCTCTTGGCGCAAGATTCCACAAAAGCATTGAACTGTTCAATAAAGGTGACTGGAAGCGTGCCTGTTCCCATGGTTGTTGTTGGCAATATGCCGGTACCATCGGTGGGGTCATAAATAGTGGTCAACAAAATTGTACTGGCAGGTACTGTTGCCTTGATCAACTTAAGTAATTGCAAATATCGGGTATGCACTTCTTGAGTGGCACTGGTAAGCGCCTTCACATTATTGGCAGGAATAGCCTTGAAAATTTTGAGCATATCATTGCCACCAATTGTCAAAGTAACCAGACAATGAGCCGTAGAATACTGATGCAATGCTTTCATTTTCTCTTCAGAGAGCATGTCTTCGGTAGTAGCATCGTCATAGGCCAAATTGGCAAACTTGATTCTAGGATGAACAGAGGCCAGATCTTTTCCTTCTAAATCAGGAAATAGCTGCGCATCATTTTTGTATAACAGAGCGGCAGCGCCAATGTCTTTTCGACAGTTGAGGCCAAGTCTTTCGGCGTCACTGGCAGGATAGTCGTCGATGGTCATCGAATCGCCGAGTGCAATATAAACTTCAAATGCCATTACTTGCCTCTGCTACCCTGAGCTACCTTATAAAACGCCTTGTTTCGATGCATCTAGCAGGCAGAGCATGAGACCAACGCCTTCTGCAGTGTTGATCATCGAGACAGTAAGCTTAACCGGAACTTTTTCACCGTCTTTTCTCAAGCCCTCTGCACTAATCAAACCTTCATCGCAGCAGGCGGCCAAACGCTTTGCCAGCTCTGCTTCACTCAATTGAGATTGTAAGAACTTACTGATATTGCGGTTGCAAATATCTCTTGAGCCGTAGCCTGAGAGTTTTTCAAATTGGTCAGTTATGGCCTCAATGCGGCCATCAAGTGTAATAAAAACCACGCCTGCCGGAATAGCTCCAAGTATGCCTTTGACGCGCAGCTCCATCTCTTCGAGCTTTTCTTGCATCTCTTTTTCGGCTGAACTCTGCAGACTTACCTTAACTTCAGACATCGGTCTAATCTTCCCTTTTACAACCTAAATACGAACTTTACTACATTGACGGCAGCTTTGGCCGTTGCTGCAAAAGTTGTAACCACACTTTTAGCAAGTTATGTGGTTCATAGATTGTCGAAAAAGATGCATCTAGCAAGGTATAGTCTTAGGGTCGAACAACGAAATAGGTGAGAAATGGCAAGAACTGAATCGACAATGCTGGCATTAGGTACTAAGGCCCCAGATTTTAAGCTTAGTGATGTGGTCACTAATCAAGAGATAACCCTGGCGACCTTCGCCGAATATAAAGTCTTGTTGGTGATGTTTATCTGCAAGCATTGCCCCTATGTAGTTCACGTCAAAGACGAACTATTGCGCCTGGCACGCGACTATTCTGAAAAAGAAGTAGCAATAGTTGCAATCTCAAGCAATGATGCCGAGGCTTATCCTGATGATTCGCCGGAGAGCCTAAAACAGTTTGCCATAGCGGAATCTCTTCCTTTCATTCTCTGCTATGACCCTACACAAGAGACGGCAAAGGCTTACAGCGCTGCCTGTACTCCTGACTTCTTCCTCTTTTCGCGGGAGCGCAGTTTGATCTATCGCGGCCAACTCGACGACAGCAGACCAGGCAACAACGTTCCACCCTCAGGCCATGACTTGCGCGCAGCCATTGATGCTGCTTTAGACGATAAGCCTGTTTCTGATGATCAAAAAGCCAGCCTCGGTTGCAATATAAAATGGAAAGCTGGAAACGAACCTGTCTATTTTGCTATCAAATAAAATTATGGAAATTAAGGCACTCAATACTAGCCATCTAACTGAACTAGAAAGCCTTGTGCGAGTGGCATTCGCCAAGCACATCGGTATTCCTGATCCCAATTCGTTTAACAGCGGCGCCAGCCTGGCTAGCCGATTTGAAGTTGCCGCCGACGGGGCATTTGGCACTTTCATCGACAACAAACTGGTGTCAGCAATTTTCTGCACGCCCTGGGGTTCATTCGGATTTTTCGGGCCACTGGTGGTGCTACCAGAGTACTGGGGCAGCGGGCTAGCCCAAGCGTTAATTGAAAAAGCCGACCAATTCTTCAAAGATAAGAACATCGAGTTGGCTGGTCTCTACACTTTTTCCAACAGTCCAAAACATCTGACTTTGTACCAGAAATTTGGTTATTGGCCTAAACAATTAACAGCGCTGATGAGCACCGAGATAAGCCTCCTCAATTCGGCCACGGAAAAAGCAGAGGCGGTATCACATCGATTTTCGCAGTTTGATGGTGCCTCACAGCAGTCATATTTAGAAGCGGCGCGAAAACTCTGCAACGGCATCTATCACGGCCTTGACTTAAGCTCTGAAATCAAAGCACTAGCAAGTTGTAAAATCGGCGACACTGTTTTTATTGAAAAAGACGGCGCCACAGTTGGCTTTGCAGTCTGCCATTTTGGTCATGGTTCTGAAGCCACAAGCAATAGTTGCTATATCAAATTTGCTGCCGCCTGCGATCAAGAGCAATTTTCTCGACTGCTTTCAGAGTGTCGAAAATTAAGCAGTGTGGTTGGTGTTACCCATCTTACGGCTGGCGTTAATACGGCCCGCCATGAAGCTTATAAGACCATGCTTCAGTCAGGCTTTAAAATGCAAGCCATTGGTGTGGCGATGCTCAGAGCTGACCATGATGGCTTTAATAGACCGGGTGTGTTCGTCATTGATGACTGGAGATAACTAAATGCTCTCAATTTTTTGCGCACCAAGCCGTTATGTGCAAGGACGCGATGCCACTTATTCGCTTGGTCAGGAAATGGCCAAGCTTGGCCTTAGTGGACCAGTCTTAATTGTCGCCGGCAAATCAGCCAAACGTCACTTAGAAGCAGCCTGGAAGGAAACTTTCAAGAATGCAGAAATTGAGTATGAAATATTTGAGTTTGCTGGCGAGTGTTCACAAGTCGAAATTGCTAGAGCAAAAACTGCTGCTCAGAATTTCTCGGCTAAGGCAATTGTAGGCGCCGGCGGTGGCAAAGTTTTAGACACCTCTCGTGCTGTGGCAGCCGAACTCGATTTACCGGCCGTAAATTGCCCCACAGCCGCCTCTAGTGATGCTCCATGTAGCGCACTATCGGTGGTTTACACCGAAGATGGTGCCGTCGAACGTTATCTCTTCTATAAGCGCAACCCCGAATTAGTTCTGGTTGACACCTCGGTAATTGCCAAAGCCCCCGCAAGGCTACTAACAGCCGGTATGGGCGACGCTCTGGCCACCTGGTTTGAAGCCAAAACCGTACTGGAAGCAAAAAAAGCAAACCAAGTTGGTGGCAGCACTACCATTAGTGCCGCAGCACTTGCCAAATTATGTTATGAGACCCTCTTAGAAGACGGTTTGGCAGCACTAAATGCAGTGCGAGCCCAGTCAGTAACACCAGCGCTTGAGCGTCTGGTTGAAGCCAATACATTGCTGTCCGGTTTAGGTTTTGAATCTGGCGGATTAGCTGTAGCCCACTCAGTTCACAATGGCTTAACCACAATGGCCGAGACTCACCATTATTTGCACGGCGAAAAAGTGGCCTTTGGTTTAATAGTTCAGCTAGTTCTTGAAGGCAAGAGCAAAGACTTAGTCGAAGAGGTTCTTGAGTTTTGCTGGAGCGTGGGATTACCAACCTGCCTGGCCGATGTCGGTTTGACGAACCTAAACGAAGAACAAATTTTGCAAATTGCCACACGAGCGACCGCCCCTGGCGAAACAGCCCATAATGAACCTTTCGTGGTCACGGCTAAAGCAGTTGCTGATGCCATAGCCGCAGCCGACCTGATCGGCCGCCGATAATATTCCGCGAGAAGGCACGTAGCGACTGGCTTTGGGCCAAATGTATATACACCTGACTCTGAGCATTTATTAACTACAGTTACCGCTTGACTATAGGTATTCTTAGACAATCACCTCAATTATTGAACGAGTAGTCAATGCGAGCAGCTCCCGACGGCAGCATCAATTTAAAACAAACCATAATTGACAACTATCGCTCGCAGTCTCAGAACGTGCGCCCAGATTACCTTGCCTATTTGACGCAAAAATCTTTGGCCTACTCTGACCGGGTGGCACAAACTGAAATTTCGGCCGAACAAGCCAGGGCCGCTATAGACCAGGGCACTATGGTTCTGGTTGACCGCATCTTTGCTTTGCTTGAGCCTTACACCCAAGAAATTAATCGCATCAATCGGGTGAAAGAACTTCATCTCACCTGTGTCGCCCCCAGTCGCTCCAGCGAAGCCCTAGAGCTAGACCGATCCCGCCAACCATCAAAGTCAACTTGTTATTACCGCAGCCGATTTTCTACCAGCAAACTGAGCCTGGTAATACGCGGGCTACAAGGCAAAATAGAATTTTTCATCTTCGCCGCCGACCGAGTGATGGGTCTTTCAAACGAAGAAGCTTGCCACCAACCGCTCATGGTTTTCGAAGCGGAAATTGCCCTAAGTGGTAACTTTGACACTGGCAATCAAAACCAGCCTTTGCTCTCTTGGACAGTTGAGGGTAAAGAGCTGACATCAGATCGTTTTGAGCGTTTCACATTGCTTGCCCTTGAGCACCTAATAGACCGCAGCCACGAAGAATTAGACTAGATATTTATTCGTGAACAAAAATCTAAAATCATCGCTTTTAGGTCACTTAAACCATTTGGCCCTTGTCATAGGCGAACGCAACCTCGGCAATCCCGGCTCGCTAGAGGCCGCAGCTCAATATATACACGAACAATTTGAGCAAACTGGCCTAGAAACCAGGCGCCAGCCTTTTAATTTTGAAAATACAAACTTTGCCAACGTTGAAGCCCTATTACCAGGTCAGCCTGACTTGATAAGCAATGAAAAATTCGCCAACGAAACAATAGTAATTGGCGCCCACTACGACAGTGTGCCCGGATCGCCCGGTGCCAACGACAATGGCACAGGAATCGCAGCCCTTCTTGCCCTGGCAGTAATGTTCGCCGAAATATTTGGAGATTGCCATCCCCAGCGCAACATTAGGCTGGTAGCCTTTGCCAATGAAGAATCGCCCTATTTTGCCGGTGACGGAATGGGTAGCTTAAATTATGCGCGGGCCTGCAAAGTGCGTGGCGAGAAAATTGTGGCCATGTACTCTTTAGAAACCATGGGCTATTTCAGCAACGAAGCCGGCAGTCAAAGTTATCCACCGGGGGTGAGCGGATATCCCACTACTGGAAATTTCATTGCCTTTGTGGCAAATATCAATTCGGCGGCGCTGCTTGAAGAAACCAAGACGCTCTTTCAAAAGCATTCAAATTTCCCTTTTCAAACCATAGCCGCACCAGAAAACACCCCCGGTGTCTCGCTTTCTGATCACATGAGCTTTTGGCAAATGAACTACCCAGCGATCATGGTCACAGACACAGCACCGTTTCGCTATCCCTATTACCATACAGCCCAAGACACCCCAGACAAGATAGACATCGATTTGTTTACAGAATTGGTCAACAACCTAGGTAAAACCTTTGCTGCTCTTGCCGGAATTGGGGCCAAAAGGCTATAACTAGCAGAATGGAATTCTTTGGCACAAAAAATGTCGCCCTATCAACAGACGCTGTAGCCCAGTGGCTGGTTGACGCGCTGGTTGATTGCGAAATTGAAAGTGACGAAGAAGAAGGCAGCGGTAAATGGTCACAAATTGCCCTGTACCTAGACAATGGCGACCCGGTGGCTGAAATCGACCGCTACGAGCGCGGCGAAGAAGAATTTGATGACTATATTGCCGATGCTGTGCGCTTACTTTTAGACGACAAAGAGCCAGTAATGCCCCATTCAGCGGTACGCTGGCTTTGTCAGTATATGCACTCGGTACAAGTAGTTTTTAATTTCAAGCCACATCAGGCTTTTTATGATGAAAAAGGCTGGGCTATCTTCAATGAAGTCTGGACTAATTTGAAAAAGCTCGAGCCTGGTATTGTTCACGTACAAGGTGAAGGATTTACTAACGAGGCCGGCGCCCAAATCACCTGGGAGTTTCCCAATGGAACAGTTGGTGAATGGAAAATGGCCGTTCTCGACGAACATAACAACTGGGTCGACTTCAAAATGGACCTTGCCAACCTGGAACAGCGCCAAGCTTTTCAAGCCGGTAAATTGCCCACCGCTGCTCAGGCGGGGATGTAATCCCCGCCAAACTAGAGGTCTGGCCTTAAGCGCTAACCGAAATTGGCATAGCTTCTTCGTCTTGCTCGCGATAGACTTCGCTGATCAAATAACGTACTTCTTTGATTTCGCTGCTGATTTCAGCCTGTTGCAGGGTCAATAGGTTGAGTAAGCGATTGAAAGAAGTAAGGGCGTCATCATGCTTATCAGTAGCGAACTGTGTCATGCCCAAGTTGTATAGATAAGGAACGAGCTCGAAAGATTCTTCACCAGTTTCTTTGGACTTCAGCACTAGAGCTTTCTTGTAGAGTCTTTCAGCTTCTACATAGTTGCCCTTTTCTTCATGAAGTTCGGCTCTTTCCGAAACGTCTGCTGAATTTCTCATGATCTTCTCCTAGTATTGCCGACGGTGGCACCTCAAAAGCAAAGCTTTCAAGATACTGTCGGTATGTTTGTTGTGGGATTTAAGCAGAAAGCGAAACGCGCCTATGTCGCTAGGACAAACAGCTCTGTCAGAGGGGCTTGGGGAAGCTTCTCTTGCAGTTCCACCAAAAGTTGCTAATCAACGACCTTAATGAAGGTGCGGGAAGAACCAAGTGGATTCGATTTCGTTTCTATGCAGCAATCATAAGCCCGCTCTCACACTTAACGCAATACGGCATGAATGATGCACTTTATATAACGGCGCTATATACAAGCCCTGAAACCCAACAAGCATGAACCTCCTGAAAACGCCCACTATCAAGCCTCGCAGACCCGTCAAGATAAATTCTTCCAATGCGTCACAGAGCAAGGGTTTCAAATCAAAGAAATTTACAACCTCCTGAATGCGCTCGCAGACAACGTTCTAACGCCCATGACATGGGGCCTGAGTCAATTGCATATGCTTAATGACCCACCTTATTGTTCAATCATCTGGCTTCAAAGTGGCTGTATTATAGGGTTTCGTAGCAAGCAAATGCTCGATAGTTCCTTATGTATGGTGGTTAACGAAGTTATAAATGAATGCAGCCATTGACAGCCAGACGCTAGAGACAGGCGGTATAGGCGGGCACCCCCGCGGCCTCAACGTCTTGTTCTTCACCGAACTCTGGGAGCGTTTTAGCTACTACGGCATGCGCGCCATACTGGTTTTGTTCATGGTAGCGCCGGTGGTGCAAGGCGGTTTAGGTTTCAGCGTTGAGCATGCTTCTGAAATCTATGGCACATACACTATGTGTGTCTATCTCACAGCCATCCCTGGCGGCTTCATCGCCGATCGCATATTAGGCGCACGCAAGGCTATTCTATTTGGTGGAATAATTATTGCCCTCGGGCATTTCACAATGGTACTACCAGCCCTGGCAGCATTTTACGGCGGTATGCTCTTAATTGTTCTTGGCACGGGGCTGCTCAAGCCCAATATCAGCACAATGGTTGGCCGACTCTACCACCTCAACGATCCTCGTCGAGACGCTGGATTTTCTATCTTCTATATGGGTATCAATATGGGAGCTACTCTGGCCCCTATTGTCTGCGGTTATCTAGCCCAAAGCGATCACTTTAAAACCGTACTGGCAAAGCTTGGAATGGCACCAGAATCAAGTTGGCACTTCGGCTTTGCAGCCGCCGGTGTTGGCATGTGTATTGGTTTGACCCACTTAGCACTGCAATGGAAGCTGTTGGATAAAATTGGCGGCAAAGTAGAAAAAGAACAAGTAGAAAAAGAAAAAGTGGCCATTCACGACGTCTCTGACGTTGAGAGTGGCAGCGTTGAAGCAGCGGGCACCCCGGTCAAAGAAACAAGCCAGGAGCCAGTTCAAAGTTCAGACAAAACCAATAATCCTAAAGCAGTCAAAGCAGCCATGTTCACACCTGATGAACTAAAAAAACTAGGCGCTCTCCTTTGTCTGTTTGTCTTCAACGCACTATTCTGGTCAATATACGAACAGGGCGGCTCCAGCCTCAATATTTTTGCCGATCGCTTGACTAACAATAGTATTTTCGGCATGGCTTTCCCTTCAAGCTGGTTTCAATCACTGCAGTCAACCTATGTGATTTTGCTAGCACCAGTGTTTTCATGGCTTTGGATCAAACTAGGAGAGAAACAGCCTTCTAGCCCCGGCAAGTTTTCACTGGGTCTGCTTTTCCTCGGGATTGGCATTGCCGTCATGGTACCAGCAGCGATACTAACAGCCCAGGGCAAAGTCAGCCCAATCTTCTTGATTGCTGTCTACTTTATTGAAACACTGGGCGAGTTGTGCCTCAGCCCTGTTGGATTAAGTACCGTTACAAAATTGGCTCCAGCTCGACTAGCAAGCTTAACCATGGGCGGTTGGTTTGTTTCTACAGCGATTGGCAATAAACTCGCTGGTTGTTTCAGCGGATATCTTCAGTCAGATTCGAGTGGCGCCATGTCTTATTTGTTTGGTGCCATGGCCATTGCAGCACTGACAGCAGCCGGCCTCTTAGCGGCTCTGACTCCATTTATCAAAAAGCTCATGGGTTCAGTCAGGTAATCTATTTCCGTAGGTAATGAAGCGTGGGTGAGCAAGAAGAAAGTACAAGACCAATTACAGATCTAGAACTAAACTTTGCCGCAGACCCCTTGGTCGATCTAAGCGAACTGCATTTACTGGCCGAAAGTAACTTTGACGACGGCGAGTATGAAGGCGCCTTGATGCGCTACATTGAGGTATTTGAAGGCAGTCGACAATTGCCAGAATGGCAAGACAAGAGGCTGAACATCTTGCTTGCGGATATGGCCGCTCTGGCAGACGTTTATGAACCTGCCATGCTGGCTCTAACTGCCATTAGAGACGAAAAAGAAGCCGCACTAATTAACGTCAAAGCAGAATGGAATGACGTCAGCGAATGGGCGGCACTTAATCGCCAACTAGAACCAGATAGAACAATGGCAATCTATTACAAGCTCAAAGCCGAAACTAATCAAAATGCCCCAACCCTAAGTCTTATTCGCCAAATCGAATCTTCAAGTTTCATAAGACAGGGTCTTTACCAAGAATTAGATCAACAGACTCTGGCCCATCTGCAAAAGAAAGTTCTACTGCACGAATCGGTGTTGCTTTCCTCAAGAGAAGGCGACAGCACTTCTGAAGGAGAGCAAGAAGAGTCTCTTGAGAATACTATTGAAGCCCTCCTAGAAGTGGCACTGGAGCTATTTGAAGCGGCTGCCGCTCTCAAGGAAGGCGATATCGGGCGAGAAACAATGAAAAAATATCTAGCCTATCAGCAAGAAGACAACGCCTACTCAAAGCTAATCAGTGCTGCAAAAAAAACCAACAATCAAGTTTGGGTCGATGGCTTACAGAAACTGGCAGCCAACAAAAAGAGCTAAGCAGCAGCACTCAGGTTTGACAAGATCCGATTGCCCGGGTGCTAAGATCACCCCAATGGAAACAATGGAAAAAACCTACTACGGCGAACACTTTCAGATAGAGACACCGAAAGGTTATCTCGGAGCCAGTCTTCATCAACCACAAGAAAAGGGCAATGGTCAAATTGTCTTGCTGCTACATGGCTTTTCGGGCAATCGCTACGAAGTGAACGGGCTTTTTGAGCGCACCGGAGGTCACCTAGCCTCTCTTGGTTTTCACGTCCTGCGCTTTGATTTTCGTGGTTGCGGCGAGAGCCATGGCACAACCATGGACATTTGCCCGTCATCTCAGGTAGAAGATACATTTTGGGCTATTGAATACGCACAAAAAATCCCAGAGCTGGCTGGTATCACAGCCTGCCACATACTAGGATTTAGCTTCGGCGGTGTAGTCGCTACTCTATGCGCCCTGGAGCGCCCTGAACTGTTCAAGTCGTTGAGTATCTGGGAAGGGCCGTTCAACCTGGGCCGCGAGTTGAAAAAAGTGTTTGCCCCAATAAATTTTGAACAAGTCTGGGCGCAAGGATATTTTGAATCAGGTCCTAACAAACTTAGCGCTCAACTTTTTGAAGAGCTAGATAATCTTGAAATTAGATCTAGATTGGCTACATACAGTGGGCCAGTTTTACTAATTACAGGCGGACACGACCCCATTGTACCCAGCGATCCCAATCACGAAGAATGGCTCAGCGCCTTGACAGCAGCCACAGTGACAGAGAAAATAATTCATGGCGCAGACCACGGATTTACAGGCTATGAGCAAGAGAAGCAAGCGATTGAACTAACCAGCGAATTTCTTCTTAGATCAACTTGCTTGTAGGAAGACTCGGCTGAATATCGTTGAATCGATTGTAATAATCAACCAGTGATTCCTGAAATGACAAGACTGGTCCATATCTTGTCTCACAAACATGTTTGAAGACGTCCTTCAGGCTGACTAAGGGCTCTTCCTCTAGCACTTTTACACTTAGTGGCTCAGCTGATTTTTTTGGTGGCAACGCTTTAAAGAAATCGGCTTGAGTTTTAGCCACCAGCTCCTCAAAAGAAACTATCGCTGGGGCGTAGATAAGTTCACCCAAGAATACCTTCCTGCCAGTGGCGCTGACGGAAGCCACACCATTAATGTTTCGCATCGTTCCAAGATACTTGGATAGATGACAATCACAACTCAACCCTTCAATTGATAGTTTTGCTTTGACAATCTTTATGGGCTTCAGACCAATCGTCTTCAAAGAACTTTCGTCTATAAAGTTGTCCAGAATAAAAGAAGGCAGCGAATCTGCTTTGCTCAAACCTCTAGCAGTTTTCAAATCGCAAATCATGTCGCTTAGCTTACCTTCTTGCATTAGCACGTCGGCCCGCGCCAGAAAATAGTCAGGTATTTTTGGAGCCAAATCAATAGCCTGAGTAAAGGCATCACCAGCTAATACCAACCACAGATTTTTGCGTTCTTTGGCAGATGCTTCGCTAGCCAAGTCTTGGAAAATTCTTCCAAGTAGATGAAAGGCTTTCGAGTCTTGCTTGGTCTTGAGATTCTTCATCGCGCAGCGCAGAAGCTCCTTGCCTCTTGCTGTATCCTTAGTTTTCAAAAATTCCGCTGCCGCGCGCACATAAATCTCAGCATCATTTGGCGGAAAGTCAGCAAATACTTTTTTATAGAGTTCCTTGGCTTGCTCAAACTTCTTGCCGCGCAGCTCAATTAGAAAGAGCGAATTGCGCGCATTGGCGCGCTCGACTGGGGTTTTAGCAGCGCTAATGGCGCTTTTGATAAGCTTTTCCGCCAGGTCATTCTGCTTAACTTTGAGGCAGGTCTGACCAGCCCAATAATACCAGTCAAATCCGGCATTCTTTCTGTTGCTCATTTCCTTGAGGATAGTAATGGCTTTTGCCTCATCACCCTTAATAATCCAGCAACGTGCTGTACCCAAAACAGGTAAATAGTGTGCAGTATCTAGTCGCCCAGCTTTTTCAAAACAGGCAATTGCGCCGTCACAATCGTCCGTTGCTTGTAACATCAGGGCCAAATTCATCAAGACCACTGCATTGTCCGGAGCTAATCGACAGGCTTCTCTCCCCTCACGAATTGCATCGTACAAATTTGCCTGGCGCCACATCGTGTAAGACATTGTCGCATGGGTCAACCAATCTGATTGTTCCTTCTGCACTGACTGTTTCTGAGGGGATGAGGCCTCGGTGGCAGCAAAGGCAATCGAGGAAGACATGATAGTTACCGAAAAGCTCAGGATAACTATCAGAAAGTAACTCTTACTCGAGAACATTGTCGATCAATCCTGTAGTTTGCAATAACTTAGCCCAAATCAACAATTTTAATCGACTGATTGAGGCAAAGGTTCAAAGTTGTTTGCAAGTTTCTCGCTTTGAAGTCGTTTGTTTGTTCATCAATATGGAATGATTATAGTTGTAAGGTTTGGGTTAGAATATCTCGGTCGCATGAGTTTGTCCGGAGGTTGCATGTCAAAAATAGTCTTGAGATCAATTTTGGGGCTAGCTTTAATGCTAACGAGTTCAGGGTCAAAGGTTCTGGCTGCCGACCTTCTGAGGGTTGCACCTACTGGTTCTTTAGGTTCAAGTCCTTCTGCTGGTTCGGCGCGAGAAAGCGTAAGTTCAGGTTCGTCTACTTCTAGCGGCGGGAGCTCAAGTTCGGGTTCCACAGACACAAAGAGTTTAACTTCACCATCGACTATCCCTGGAACGCAAATTCCATCGACAGTGACGCACTTGGTTATCACGAACAAAACCGCAAGCGCCGTCACCATCGGTGTACAGTGCCAACTTCCCGGCGCACTTGTTCAAGATGGCTGCACCACTAATATAAGTGACATGTCAATAATAGATTTGACTGCAGGAGGATCCTCAAGCCCTCAGAGTTTCACTACATATTCTGCTTACAATCCAGGACAGGGCGTTTTCACCCTTGCTTCGATGCATCAATATGAGATTATCAATACAAAGACCAACCCTTTTTCAGTGCCAGCTAACCAACAGCAAAACTGCTTGCAGGGTCTAATTGTCAGCTTTAATCAATGGAACTCCTGCCCCACCACACCGCCACCAGCCTTCCCTGTGCCTTTTGTTGCCGGACCGGCTATACCTAACGGCAGCAATGCCGCAGAGCCTACACTAAACATTCCCGGTACAATCAGCGGCACAGCTGTTGGGGGATCAGCGGCGACTGAAGCAACCGATATTACTTGTGTTAATGGCGCCAACTCTATTTTGAAGTTGACGATAACCTCACCTTCTCAAGCTCCTACGGGTGGTTCTCAGGCTCTTCCATGGTTATATGACGCCTCCGGCAGCATCGGTGCTGGACAGAGTTTCAGCACAAGGAACTCCTGGGTGAATGTTGCAGATAAGTGTGATGACAATTGCTATATGACGGTAAATGGTAATAATGTTGACCGCCCCGGAGTTTATCCTTATGGCTGTACGCAGTGCAATGTTAATCCGGACCCAAAACCACCTTGCGCCCAGTACTGCGCGGCACAAAATGGTCTGTCGGCAAATAAGGGCTGCAATTTCAATCGATCCCCACAAACAACCAATTCTTCTACGGCGCAGTTTGGCGGCACCGTAGAGTTTAGCTATCTATCACCGGCAGTTCCAACTGTGAATTGCCAAGGTATGGGACAGCCCTGAACCACGAATTAAGGAAGCTATACCTTGCGACACGCTGTATTTTTCAAGCCATTTGCCCGGGCGTGGATTGCAGCGATTCTCATGGCCTTGCTGAGCCAGACAGCTGGTCTTGCGGCGATCAAGGATATGAGCGAGTATCTTCCAGATAATTACTTAGGAACTGAGTTCAAATGGTCGATGGTCCTCTACTTACCTGATGTAAAAGATTGCTTGAATTATCAGGGAACGACTCTTCATCCTCTGACAAAAGTGAGCGTAAGGTTCGATCAGTACCCCTCAATTGGCAAAGTCGAGAGCAAACCCTATGAGGAGTTTTGGTATCACAAAAAGGCGGTATTAGGAATGCGCCGCCGCAATCAAGTTCGACTGGCGGCCGGTAGCGGCGGGGCAATCATACTTTGCCCGAGAAAGGAGGCCGAAAGTTCAGACTGCTCTTCGGCTATTACCGATGCATTAGTGAGAGTGCTAGTAGATGTCCAATTTCAAGGCGCTGCAACCAACTTGGTGGTTGTGCCTGATGCGGATTTTCAAGCAATTGCTGGGGCGCTCGAAAGATATGGATTTTATAGTGAAGACAAACTCAGCCTTAAACTCAACGAGATAGCGCTCAGCTTGCGCCTGCGGGGCTACCCTCAAGGCATTGATAGACTGTTTTATCTTAAGAAGTAAATGTGTCAATCGGGCGGCAGAACATAACTGATTGGAAAACTCTGGTTCGACTGAAACTTGAGCGGCGAATTGCGTCCGAGGACAAACTGCAGAGCAAATGGCTTTATCTCGACTTCGGTTGTGACAGTTACTGAGCCGGTGACCAGACCTCCCGGATTGACGAGTTGGTCGTTTTCTGGATTACGTCTTAACCTTGGCTGACTTGTAATTTCGGTCTTGACGGGCGGAACCAAGCGAAAATGAGAAACAAAACCGCTGTTTCTGCTGTTCATCTGCTCAATAAGCAAAAGCGCTCGCGACTGGGCATTAACGGGATTACCCGAGGCAGATTTGCGGGCAGCATCACGACAAACCGCATCATTGAGAGAGACTCCATAGATAAGAAGACCGAGATCTACAAGAATGATGACAACTAAAAACAGTACGACACTCCCCACGGTGACTTCGACAAGCGAGGCACCCGAAGGAAGTCTACAAAACAACTTAGCTCCGCCACAAATGGTCATTCTGATTCTGACGTCGCACCACTGCAGACACCAGTCGCAACTGTACTGAGAGTGGCAAGGCTCGATTGTTTCTTTGCTGCATCTGCCATATCAACATCCATGCTAGTAGTGATCTGAATAGCGTCAGGAATCTCTTCTAAAGCCTCGTGCGTATCTACTCCGTTCACAAATACACGACCATAAGACTTGAATGCATCGAAATTAGTGTTGCGCGGAGGAGAACAAGTCTTTCCGACATAGGCAGGAAGGGAACAAAATCGATAGGTAAGAGAATCATCGGGAAACGGTAGCTTAGCTTTGATATTGCACTTGAAGAGTTTACTTGGAATGTCGACATAACCGCTGCGGCAATCAAACGCATCCAATTCAGGGATGGCATCTAGCGATTCGATGTTCGAATCTACGTTTTTGATGCGTCCAAGATCGACCGTTACTACTTTCGGACGGTTAGTTTGTATCGACATGAACCCCATAACGCCATTGTCGCGGGTATTCTCATAGCCATTTACAGCTTCTAGAACTTCTTTGCGAATAACTGCAATTTGATTAACTCTCTCCCTCTCCACTAGGGTGTGACCTGCCCTGGCCTCATCGAGAAGCAGATTCGATAATCTGCTAAAGCCCGATAAATCGTTGCTAGAAGATGCATTGACAGCCTGCCGAGAAGTGAAAACAAGCTCCCGAGACGCCGCTTCTAAGCGGTTGAGCTGACCGACCCTATCTCCAGAATTGATCTTGCTGGCCAAAGAAATGGCAAGGGCATCAAGGGCAAACTGCGCTCTGGTGCGTTCAAGGAGAACACGATTGAACATCAGACCGGCCACAGCTATTGCAATAACAACGCCGATGGCGAGGCTAACAAGAAAAATCATGTTTCCCTGGGCTT
This sequence comes from Obscuribacteraceae bacterium (SeqCode), assembly GCA_044378815.1. Classification (GTDB taxonomy): domain Bacteria; phylum Cyanobacteriota; class Vampirovibrionia; order Obscuribacterales; family Obscuribacteraceae. Next base: position 140,643 of record JBIPOV010000009.1, read on the forward strand.
GACGATTGCCTGTCATTTTTTCTGCCATGTTAGTATAAAGCCCATGCCTACTTCCTCTAAAGTATATCACCGGCCCGCTAGAGGTCACTCTGGTGGCACAAAACGCGACCGGAGGCGCACTCAGCTTGGCAGTCAGATTTCTGAGTTCGGCAGCGCCATTATCATTTTGGTTGTTTTTGTACTGATACCAATGCTTGACTTTGTCGTCGTACCAATACGCTGGATGATGGCGCAGGAAATAGTCAATAATTACGCAAGGAAATTGGCTATGTGCGAAACTCTCAGTCAGTCATACGCAACCATGGAAGCCGACCCTTCTTTGAAAGAGTTATTACAAAATATTGGCGGTGTCCAAGTAAAGTTGATCGACCTGCATGTCAGAATCAGCCGCTCTTCAACACTGAGCAGCAAGGCTGATGTTTATATTGTCAACCAGCCCCGTCGCATCCCGGCAGCCTGGTTACCCATTGCCGACAACCAGTCTCGCCTGTTTTCCCTCGAGTTAATAGTGCACTCGAATATGTCTCCGGCCATTCTGCTATCGGGCATTAATTGGCCTATTCCTGGAATAACTGCACCAATTCCCATGCTGGTTACAGCCTCACATGAATGGGGCAATCTCGGGCGCAATCCACGCACAGGCAATTACTTCATCAACGAATGAGAGCGGCAAGCCCTCACCGCCAGTAGTATCAGCTTTGAGTAAATTATTTCAAGGTATAAAATTTACCGGCGTTCGATTACTCAAATGCCTTGCCATCTTTGCTTTTAGTGCATCATCAGCTTCAGCAGCGGAGAAAACTTTATCAATAACTTTGCCAATATCGTCGAGGAAGATTTCGCCCACAAAAACCGCCGAATCATTTTCGAAATTTTGCAAATGCTTGAGACCCTTAGCCGCTGCCGCTTTGCGATTAGTCAGGTGAATGGAATAATCGACACCACCGCTGCGCAATTCACTATCACCAGCAACCAGAGAAAGGTTATGCACCATTGATGAGCGCATGATGCAATAGATCTGCGTGGCTAACGACTTTTCTTCTGCTTCAGGCGGCTGAGAAGTATTTGTCAGCCGAACCACTGGTGACTCGAACTTAAACGGATGCTCGGCCTGGGGGCCGTAATCGTCCATCCAGTCGACGACAAAGGCTTCGAATTGCTGGCGGCTAAGCTTACCCCTGCCAATGCCATTGACCATCCGGGCCAGCAGCTCAATCAGTATACAGGCGTTGATGAAGCCCCATGGGGTATTCATCAATGGCTCAATTTCGTCTAGCCGAGCATGAAGGTAGCTTTTCCAATACAAAAGGTCCATAAGGTCGATTCTAGCAGGATCAGTTCTTCGCCTGGCTATCTAAGGCAGCCAGTCTTTTGCCAGCTTCCTTCAATCTAGCTTCGTCTTTTGGTTTGCGGTTAGTCTGCTTTGATAAACCCTCAATTACGAAGTTCAAAGCCTCTTTCTTTGTTTTAAAAGTCGGTCCTACTATGTGGCAACCGCCACCGTCAATGAAAAGGCGTTTGATAGCAACTATCTTGCCGTCAGCAAAGGTGACGGTAAAGCCGGGGCGGCCGAATCCGGGACGATTAAAGTCGACGAAAAAGACTCTGGATTCTACTTGATCAAAGCCCAATATATCTTTGAATTTAGTCGCTATGTCGGCCTTGGTCAAACCAATAAGTTCGTCTTCGTCGACACCCCAGGGCACATAAGATGCATCTAGTGAATGCAAGGGTGAATGCGCCAAAACACCAGTGGGCAGGCACAAGGTTGTGAAAATCAATAAGCTGGCACAGAGGGCAAGCAGACGGGCGGTGACCATACAGTGCTCCTTTCTTTTCGCGCCTTCAGTGTCATCAATACATCACTTACTTTCTAACTTGCTTTTCGAGAGCTTCAGCTTCTTTGCGAAAAGCTAAACTCTCAGCCTTCTTACCTGTCTGGTTGAGGAAATCAGCGTTGCTTCGCAAACATAGAATTAGTACGTCAGGGCTGCCCTTAAGTGTGCGAGCAATTTTTAGAGCCTCTTCTAATTCTGGGCCAGCCTTAGCTAAATCGTTGCGATCAACATCAAACTGACCAAGTTTCGCTAGCGACCTAGCATAATCAGCTGGATTAGTATCAGACTTGTTTTTAAAAACTTCCACTGCTGCTACTAGCAAGGGACGCATCTGATCAAATCTTCGTTGGTCAGAATAACAATCGGCCAAAAGCAAAGAGATTCTTGCGGTTTGAACAGAGTCTCTGCCTAGTTTCTTCTTAGACACAGCAAGTGCTTTCGTTAAAAGTGCATCCTCTTCCGGACACATGCTTCTGCCAGCCAACTTAACAGCAGTAGAAAGAATTCTTGGAATTTGTGCTTCAAAACGCAGTCGTGACTGGCTTTCTTGTACAGAAGAACCAGCGACAGCACCAACCTCATCGAGCATCTCACCAAGCAATTTAGCATCAGCGGTAACCCGAGTCAGTTCAATATTTGTTATCTCTAGATTTGTCTTCTCAAGGGCTTCAGCATGTCCTTCCCAGCTATCATAGAGATCACTTTTAGCCTTAAGTGTAGTCATCAAACGCGCTCTATTATCACCAAAAGTGCGAGCCCTTGATTCAGCAATACTAAGCTTACTTTCTGCCTCTGGATAATTCTTGCGTTCAATGGCACCATCTGCTTGTGACATTTTTACCTGCCAGATAACTTTGTCTAGAGGCGTGCCCCGATCATCTTCCGGGCCTGGCCATAGAGAAAGAAATGCAACAGCACCGATAAACGACAAAGCTGATATTGAAGCAACAATAGTAGCTATCGGTATTCTCTTTGCAGGAGAAGCAACAGGCGGACGAGCGGCACTTACACTGGATATGTGAGTACGACTAGAACCCAAAAGTGCAGTGGTTATATAGACCAGAGTATCGCGTACTTCACCAACATTCTGATAACGAGCGGCTGGATCTTTCTCCATGCAGCGGTTAATTACTTCAACTAACTCCGCAGGAAAATTAGCGTCTGGAACCACCTCAGTCAGAGACTTGGCTTTATCGCCAACATGCATGTTCATGGTCTCAAGGAAACCATTACCGAGAAACGGCGGCTCTCCCGAAAGGGTTTCATACATCAAACAACCGAGGGCATAAATATCTGAACGGGCATCAATATCTTTGCCTAGACACTGTTCAGGGCTCATGTATATGGGGCTACCAAAAACTTCTCCAGTTTTCGTTAGTTGCTGCTCCTGGCGACCAGCTTGCTTAAGCATCTTGGCAATACCGAAATCAACCAAGCGAACGTGCTCAAAACCATTTTCTTCTTTGCTAATAACAACGTTGGCTGGCTTTAAGTCGCGATGCACAATGCCTCGTTTATGAGCCGCTTCTAGTCCATCACAAATTTGCTTAAAAATTGACAGGGCTCGGTCATAGGGAATACGACCTTTTCGCTCAATTAGCTCTTTGAGACTTTCGCCCTCAAGACAATCCATGACAAAAAATGGCTCGCCGTCTGGCGTTACACCAAAATCGTATACAGTGATAACGTTGTGGTGACTGAGTGAGCTACAGGCCTGTGCCTCTAGTTTGAAACGTTCAAGGGCCGTGACATCTTGATTTAGAACGTTATGCAGCATTTTGATTGCTACTATTCTATCCATCAGCTTGTGCTTTGCCTTATAGACAACACTCATGCCGCCGAGGCCTAGAACAGACTCGATAATGTAACGGTCGGCGAAGGTTTTACCAATCCAAGGGTCGTTTTTGGGACCTCTCAAAACCGTTTGGTCTTGTGGGCAGTTTTCTATGAACCCTTCGTATTGCTGGAAGCATTGCGGACAGTATTTCTTTTCAATACTGACTTTTTTGGTGCTGTCATCTTCCATTATTAAACCTTGTTTCTTATATAGCCCGATAAGTGTATTATAAGTCGGCTTTTTCAACAAACAGGCGGTAAAGACATGGGTCGTTTTAATGATCTCTGGGCATCCGGTAAGTTCGCCCTCAAAAGAAATCAAGAGGCAGAAGAGTCGCGCATGCAAGAAGCTAGAGCGCGCGCTCAAGAACTAGCGCCTGATATGGCCATAGATCCAAACTCGAAGGAAATCTTTAACGCCCTTAGGGCTAAGCGTGGACAAGAGACCGGCCGTTGGCTCAATGGTCTGGTTCCCGGCAATGTCGAAAAACCAGCAGAAGTTCAAGCGGCAGCGACCACAGCCTTTGACGATGTAAACAAGTGGATTGACCTACTCTGCGAACAGTTTATTGAACTTGCTTACGAGTTCAATAAGAAGGCTGTCGGCACCAACCTCTACGTATCCTGCGAGAAGCCAAGAGTATTCGAGAAACGCGATGAAGACGTTTGGTATAGACCGGTGGATAGAACTTACAAAGGTCGTCTAACCACTAGAGATTGGGCCATGATCGTGCGCGGCCACGAGAGCAAAATCGCTGTCTTCGTTGTGCCTTCATCAATGGTTATGGCTTTTGACAACGATTCAGTGGGCGAAGACGAAATGCCTCACCTTATGCTAATTGAGCGCACCGCTGGTAGTGGCGGCACTATCACTTGGAAAATTGGCGAAGAAGCAACAAATCTAAGCGCAATCTCGCCCTTAGCAAAAGAGCTTTTTGGCGATTTAATTAGAGTTTCAAGTGGGGTCATGACCGAAGCTGAGCTCTTCAGTAACGACAAGGCTCCTACTCTTGGTGAAAACGTAGCGGTGGGTTATCAGCAACCAGGCGTGAGCACTAAAGCCCCTGAAACGACAGCTGGTGAAACAACTGACGGCGGTGCAAGATCATCAGAGCATGTTATTTCTAAGGCTTGCGATATTGTTGATGACATTATTGAGCAAGAGTTGAAAACGCTCTACGCCAGCACCGCATCAATACGACCGGGCACGCCAGAAGCCAGCAATATTCGCAGGCAAATTTCCGCTACTGAAAATTTCCACGCCAAGATTCTTGATGCCTTCAAAGAATACACTCAAGCTTCTTTGTCGGCGGGAAATGAAAAGAAAACAGAGAGTTCTGCCGCTGCGATACAGGGTTTGTTAAAGTAAGTTCGTCAGCATTAATGCTCTTTGACTAGCTCAACCTGAGCTCACAGTGCACTTTCAATTTGGCGCTCTGCTTCTAGGCGCTTGGGCTCTGCTTTTACTGCAGTGTGCATGCCGACCAAACGGGCTACTAGAATAGCTAGATAAAGCTGCCCACAGAGAGCTTCTAGACAAGAGCAAGCCCGTGCCGAGCGGCTCAGCGGCACTACATCGCCGTAACCAACTGTTGAGAGGGTGCAAAAGCTGAAATAAATTAGCAGTGGATATCGCTCTTGATGCTCGATTGAAGTCTCGTCTGCTTTTATATTGTCTTTGTAAGCATAGGGATTGTTAATAGCAATCATCATATGGATTAAGGCAAAACAAAACCCAATGAGAATGTAGACACAAGCACCGCCACAGATGCGATTAGAGTTGACCTCACCAGTGAGAATATCCATCACCATAATGCGCACAATGTAGATGAAGAATACAAGAATAGTGACTAGGGCAAGCATCTGAAAATTGGCAGTGTTGAATGGTGCCAAATTACTACAGAAGGCTAGGGCCCAGGCCGCAGCGGCAGTAGCAGCAAGGGCAACAGACTTCCAATCGAACTTCTCTTCTCGACGCACTGACAATGTAGAAAATACCAGGGCACCAAGAAGAATTACGGCTATGGCAATATGAGAGAGGACACTATGGTCAATCAGAGGCGCCACAAAGGCCAGCACCATTACGTTGACGAGCAAAGCGTAATAGTGCTTCGAGTATGGTTTCGAGGCTAACCCAGAAAGAGGCTTAGAAGAGCTTTTGGTGAAGCCTGCCAGTTTAGATGACATAGTTCCTACTACCTATTGGTAGATATCTATACTTACTGGTAGTTCCAGGCGCCTATGCCATATTGGTTGCCGGTATCATCGGGACGAGCCTCACCCATATAACCGAATTTACTGTTAGAGATTCGGTAATTACCAGAGGGCTCTTTTTTCACAGTAGTGATGGTGTGATCAGGGCGATAGACGGTGACCTGATCGCTCTGCCGCACCACAGTTCCACTGACACCATTAGGGTATTTAATAATGTAATTGGTCGGACTGGTTGGCACCATCACTGTACCATCGGCAAAGCCGTTCTCAATGGCATAACTGCCATCAGGAAATTGATGGAGATAGGCAGTGCTGCCATCAACCATGGTGAATTCCATAACCACACATTGCTTATTGCTTGGAGCCCGGGTTTTATCGTAAGGGTCAATGTCTTGTACTGAGAATACAAAAACCATGTCTTGAGCCATGTCGTGAGCGCTAGCCCCCAACTCTTGAGCGGTGCCTTTGGCCACTGACTTGAAGAAACTTTTCACCGGATGCTTCTTCTGCTGCATCAATTGAGCGGCACTTTGTCCACCAGGATTGAACCTATCTCGCACCCAGATCTCGGCTTGCGAAAGCGGAGCAGCTGGGGCATTTTGACCAGCCAAATTTGGAGTAGCTGATAGATCAGGAGCAACAGCAGGCTTCTGGGCAGAGTATGGGGCAGTTGGCCTTGCCGAACCTGCAGCAGAATTAGAATTAGCCGATTGACTGGAATCTCCCGAGGTTTTAGCCCCCGGTGAGACAGTCAGCACTGGCCCGTTGTTCTGAGCCATAGCTGGGCACAAGATCTGAAGACTCAAGGCAAGCAAGCCCAAGGAGACTTGACTCAATTTTTGATTTATTGCCCGCATATTTTCTCCCCAATAATTCTGTATACGAAATTTACTTAGCAGCAAGAGCCTCAGTAACAGCCTGCGAAAGTTGTTTCAAACCGGCTTCGAGATTACCGGTAATATGCACGCGCAGAGCTCTACGCTTACGACTAGTTAGCACCTGGAAATCGCCTCGTGCCTGAGCTGATTTAACAACGCCGAAGCTATATTTTTGCCCAGGAACAGCCAGATCATCGCTGTCTTCACAGGTCAGTTGCAAGACTACACCAGTGTCAGGGCCGCCTTTGTAAGCTTGACCAGTAGAGTGCAAGAAACGCGGGCCAAAGCCCAAACAAGTAGCTACATGTTTACGGTCACGCACATTCAAGCGAATTTTCTGCATTGTTTCTACGTGCTCGTGACTCATTTCGATGTAGTTGAGCAAAGCGAAATAATCACCTTTACCAAGGCGATCTAAATGAGCGCGAAGCATTCCAGCCAGTGTCTTGTCAGAGGCAGTTTTTTCTAAAGCAGCCACATTGGCACTATCGCTAAACAACTGTATCTGCCCTTCTTCAAAGAATGATTTCTCAGCAGGAAGACTGCCATTCTTTTCATACTCATCAGTCAACTCACGAGTTTCAATTTTGCTCGCTTCGACGTCAGGTTGATCAAATGGATTGATTTCTATAATGGCGCCAGCCACAGCTGTAGCTATTTCGAAGCGGAAGAATTCATCGGCCAGATCAATTTTCTCGCTCAACTCAATGGTAACCACAGGATGACCGTGAGCTACCAATTGCCCCAAACGCTCTTCGATAATGGTGTTATCTAAGCCATTGAATGTGCCACCATCACCTTTCAATTTTATAAATACAAACAGTCGATCATCGCCGTAAATATCAGTATTGGCACTCAAGCCTTCTAAATCTACTGGAATAATAGCCTTACCTAATTTACCGGTTGACTCGGCCACTAATTGTTCCAACCAGGCACCAAAATCATGCACTGCTGCTGAGGTGACAATAGTTAGTTTATTGCGGCCAGCTTTGGCGGCAACACCCATAATGGTTCCGAGCAAAACACCGGGATTGTTCTGCGCATTTTTCTCCTGACAGAGCACAGTCATTTGTTGTGCCCGGGCAAGAAATGTCTGCAAGTCTAAGCCAATCAGCGCAGCCGGAACAATTCCAAATGGTGAAAGGGCTGAATAGCGGCCGCCAATACCAGGATAGCCCCAGAATACTCGACGGAAATTCTCATTCTTAGCCACAGTAGCAAGCTTTGAGCCAGGATCGGTAATAGCAACAAAACGCGAACCAGCCTCTTCACCCAAGCCATCTTTAGCTAGTGACTCTTTAACCAGAGCGAGGAAGTGAGCCATATAAATATTTGGCTCAAGAGTGCTGCCTGACTTGCTGGAGACTACAAAAAGAGTCTTCTTTAAATCAACTGTGGCATCAAGATGACGAATTTGTTGAGGGTCGGTCGAATCGAGAATACGCAGGCGCGGATAACCAGGCTTAGAGCCATAGGTCACGGCAAAGACTTCAGGGGCCAAGCTTGAGCCACCCATCCCTAGAAGCAAAACATCGGTGAATCCAGCTTCTTTAATTTCTTTAGCAAACTCTTCGTACTCAGCCAGCGCCTTTTGTTGATCAGCGACAACATGCAACCAGTCCAACCATTTAGCTTCATCTTTGTTGGTCCACACAGTGGCGTCTTTCTGCCAAATCTGTTCGACCTTGTTCGCTTCAGTCCAGGTTGATAGAGACAAGCTTACTGCTTTCATCATCTCGGCTGGCAGCTGGTGGGAGAGGGCGCTAACGGTGGTAGTGGAATTCATCTTGATTACTGGTCCTCTTCAAAAAACACAATCAGTTAGCTTACAAGACTAACTAACTAAGTTGACAGGAGAATCGCCTAATATAAGCATATTGCTCCAACATATTGCGAAACGATATCAGATTGACGACTATTAACGCTTAGACTGTTGACGCATATTAAAGATGTAGTAGCCTGTGGTTGCAGGCTCTCTACTTAGTGTATTGTTGCCAAAAACTAGCTTTACAACGATTTAAACGGCATCCATTCAGGACATTTCACCAATTGACACAGTCTGAGCCAAGCCTAGCTTCAGGCGAGCCTTCAAAGCCACATACGCCATCAGGGCAGCCCACAGAGAAGCCCGCGCAGCACCACCATGGAGACGCGCTACTGGCTTGGTGGTTAGCAGCAGCAATTGTCGGTGCCGACATTGGCACATCGGTTTTCTATACCACCGGGGTAATTCTTCCCCTGGTCGGATTTGCCGCGCCCTTCATTATTTTGGTCGTCTGCTTGCTCATGTGGGTGTTCAAAGCTACTTATGAAGAAGGCTGCGCTGTCAGCCCCTTCAACGGCGGCGCCTACATCATGGTTTTACAGACAGTAGGCAAGCGCTTTGCCATTGTTGTGGGCGCTCTGACAATTTTGTCTTATCTAGCTACAGCAGCGGTCAGCGCCCTGTCTGGAGCTTATTATATTGACTCAATAGATAACATTATGAATTGGCCGGTAACGAACATAGTGTTCGCGGCCATTGCCCCAGTGATTGTCTTTGGTTTGCTCAATATAGTTGGTATTAAAGAACCAGCAATGATTGTCTTCTTCATAGCTATGTTCCACTTCTGTTTGCTGCTCTACCTCGATGTTAAAGGCCTGATAATGGCCTACGAACGCCATATAGACCTGACTCGCTTTACTCACAGCTTAGCGACAGTGACGCCTGCCCACTTTGTTCACGGCTTTGCTGCGGCCTTCCTCGGCATCACGGGGTTTGAATCAGCCGCGCAAATTGTGGAGCAGCTCAAAACCCCGACCTGGAAAACGTTGAAATACATCTATCTGTCGGTCGTTGTCTTGGTTGGCATCACAGCACCGATCACCTCTTTCTTATGCCTGGGTCTGCTTGATGCCGGGCAGTTAAATGACTTCAAAAACAGCCTGCTCTCTGGCCTGGCCTTTGTTGAAGGGGGCAAGCCTTTGCTGTTCGTTTTGGTTGTTGACGCCGCTTTGATGCTATTTGCAGCGGTCAATACAGCCTATGTCGGCTGCATCGGTCTTTGCACTACTATGGCGAAGCAAGGCAACTTGCCAGCTTTCTTCCTGCGCCGCTGGGCTCATAAATATCCATTTATGCAAGGCTATCCCTATGTCTGCTTTATGTTCATGGCTATTTGCGCCTTGATGATTGTGCTTCTGCCAGGACAAGTCGATAACTTGGGTCAAGTCTATGGCATGGCCTTCCTGGCAGTTATGTGCTCCTTCTGCTTTGGTGTGCTGATGCTGCGCATCAAGATGCCTCTGAAAGTTGAGCGCTCACCCTATAAAACCAAATGGACTTTCCCTTTCAAGGGTTACCAACTGCCAATTCCTCCAGCAATTGGCTTGGCCACTCTATTATTCTGCGAAATCGTTCTGCTCTTCTCAGCTGAAGGCGCTAGAGGTCTAGGTTTCCAGATTTTAGGCGTAATTCTAATTGTCATGTGCTTCTATCGTATGGGTGTTTTGGAGGGTCGTCTGCGTGAACTTCCTGACCTGCGGTTAGGTATGGGTAAGTTTGCCAGTATGGAAGATATACCAGAGAATCTTCCTATCTACGTACTCTGCACCGGTGGAGCCAAGGCCAGAAGCCTGGCGACTATGCTGATCAAACTACTTGAGCGCGAAGAGCCTGGTCCCAAAGAAATTGTCATCTTCCACGCCGAAGAAGAGTCTGCCCGCCGCGGCATGATGCACGAACTCTTACAGCGAGTGGTATCACAGCAGATTGGGCCTAGTTTCAAAAATCACGATATCGTCTTAACTACTAAGATTTTGCCAGATACTCTTGTTGATGGTCTTATCTATCTGAAGAAAGCACACCCTTTCAAAAAGGTATTTATCGGCACTGGTACTGATCCTGAAACTGCTGAGCGTTACGCTCGCGATTTAGAGAGTAATTTAGGCGTGCCTGTGGAAAATATAGGAAGGCCCACCTTGATCGATACAAAAACGACCAAATAACCTTCTCTATTACACTTCACCAGGAACATTAGATGACCAGGACAATTTCCTTCCCGTCAGATAAATCTCTTGGTCTACTATTTTTAATTACACGCTCAGGTGGCCAGAGCGGTTGGTGGGAAGAGAAACTGGGGGATGCCCAAGGCCAGGTTACGATTCCGGCCGAGGCCAACTTGCATTTGCTATTAGACGGTAACGCTGACCTCTCAAGACTAAGACAACTAAAGCCAAACGACCTGCAGTCGCTTGATTTCCGCCAGATAGACATTACCGACTCAGATTTAGAGCACCTGGCCCATTTGTCAGGTCTGCGCTATCTCACCTTGCCCGATCGTAATATCACCGATAGTGGCTTGGCTTCTCTGCGCAATTTGATCTATCTCAATATTCTTGATCTTGGCGCCACCCGTGTTACCGATTTCGGGCTACCCCGGCTCAAACACTTGACCGATCTGCGCAAGCTCTATTTAGACTCAACCATGGTCACCGGTGAGGGAGTGATTGAACTCAATCAAAAGCTCACTCGCTGCCATATAGTTTTACACGGCGGGCGCACTCTGGCTTTTCCTTTTGAATGCTCTCCTGGTCGTCTCTGGCTCGCCCGAGCTGAAACCAACGGTCAGAGAGACTGGACAGAGTTAGGTACAGCCCAGGGCACTGTAGAAGTTTCGCGGCGAGCCTTTGTGCGTTTAGAAGTCTTAGATCGCGCAGCCTTGAAAGAATGCAATCGTCTCAAGCCAGACGACATCCAATCACTTGACTATCTTTTCCCTGAAATGAATGAAGAAGATTGGGACTGTGTCAATCGCATCGGCGGCCTTAGAGAGCTGCGCTTAGGTGGCGTTGAGCTTGGTAAAACTAGCCTGCGCGATCTGGCAAACTTGCAGCGCCTGCGCACGTTTCAGCTGACCTCCTGTCACCTTTCAGACCAGGCCCTCAAGCCTGTTGAGAAATTGAATTCACTAAAGGAACTGAGAATTTCGCACTGTCAATTTGACAATGTCAAACTGGGCGATGTTCTATCCCACACGCCTGCCAAGAAACTTTTGCTTGAAGGCGCACATATAGACGATAAGCTACTGAGCACAATAAACAAAGTAACTGACTTCGAAGAGCTCTATATAGTATTCTCGGCGGCCACAGACGCTGGTCTAGAGTGTCTGCAATACTTTCCCCAACTAACTACTTTAGTCTTGCGAATAGACGCTTTGACAGAAGAAGGCCTCAAGCATGTCAGTGAATTAAACCGTCTGCGCCGCTTAGTGGTGCGGGCTGACGACGTGGCCGAGCCTTTCTTCCACTCACTGGAGGGGCTGACTGAGTTAGAAGAATTATCTATTCGCCAAATTGATTTGCGTGGAGACGGCCTTGCTAGCCTGAAACATCTGACTAACTTGAAGCGGCTTCATTTAAGTGCCTACAGCGACAATAGTAAGCCTGATTATTCAAGCTATAAAAAGAAAGTCAAGCTTCTCATTCGCGACCTGCCGCAATTAGAAGAAATGTCTATTCGTTCAGATGGTGCCACCATAGAATTGCACGACTTGCCGAGACTAAAAGTACTAGACGCTAGCAATAATTCAGTCAATGACAAAGGCTTTATCGGCATCGATAAGCTCACTAGCCTAGAGACACTGCACCTAAAAGGCTGCAATCGTATAGGCAATGACACTCTAACTAAAGTCGGCACGCTCAGTCACCTTAAAGAACTCGATTTATCACTCACTCGTGTCACTAATGAAGGTATCAGCAAACTAGCGAATTTGAGCGAATTGCGTTATCTAAATATTGCTTCAACGTCAGCTGACAATCAAGCCCTTGCGCATCTCAAACACTTAAGAGAGCTGCGCTTCATCGAGTTTCCCAAGCCCTTAACCGATGACGACTTATCAAACCTTAGTGAACTGACCAAGCTCCGCAATGTCAGACTTGGAGCCGTTACCGATGACGGCATGGCCTCGTTGACAAAGCTGACATTTATTAACGAGATTAACTTAGCGGGAGCCAACATTGGCGACGACACCCTCTCGCACTTACGCAATTTGACTCACTTAAAAAATCTGAACCTTGCTAATACAGGCATTTCAGATCAAGGCATGGTTTTCATAAGCAATTTCAAAGAACTGAGCACCCTCAATTTAAGTGGTACCGATATTGGTGACCAAGGGGTTGCGGCTATTACCAATTTGTCGTTACTAAAGGCCCTCGATTTAGAAAATTGCAAACGCTTACGTGACAAAGGCATATCGCTAGTTGCAGCACTATACAATCTTCAGTGGCTGAACTTATCAAATACCAGAATTTCTGACAGCGGTTTGTCGAGTGTTCGCCGCCTGTCCAAACTCAACACTCTGCGCCTTTCATTCACCCATATTACTGATAATGGCTTATTTGTCTTGCGTGACCTGCCTGAACTGCGCGCCCTCGACCTAGAAAATCTTGAAATCACTGGTGACGGACTCAAGCATCTAGTTAACTGTCGCAAATTGAAAGATCTCAAACTTTCATCAAGCAGCATCATTGATAGTAGTATTCAATACTTGAGTGCGCTGCCAGCACTAGAAGAACTAGACTTAAGAAATACCCTAATTACTGCAGAAAGCTTAGAGACCCTGGCACAAATTAAAAGCTTGAAAAAACTTGTATTGATGGGTACCAATGTTATGTATAAAGATCTTGTCAAACTCAGTGCCTTAACCGAATTGGAGACGCTCACTTTTCATGACGTAGAAGCCAGCCGCGCTGAGAAAGCAGCTCTAAAAGCCGCTTTACCAGATACAAAAATTCAATTGCTCGACCGCGAAGTAAACTACTCATAACCAGTACTGATATTTAGTAATTTGAGGTATCTAGATGCCCACAGAGTTGCTGCAAGAAAAAATAACCGCAGCGATTGCTTCATTTAACAGAGGCGCCCACGAGCAAGCCGATACTTTCTGTCGCCAAGCTCTAGCATTTAAAGAACCTTCGGATCTGGCTGATCGCTGGGCCGCAGAAGCCTTTGGCAATCTCGGTATGGCATTTATGAGCGTGGCAAAGTTTTCAACTGCCGAACTGTGTTTAGAGCGCTGCATCAATGTGCTAGAAAGCGATAAGAACATTCACCCATCAACACTTGCCCAGCTAATTTCAAATCGCGCCAGTTGTTTTCTTGCTGAAGAGAAATTTGCTCAGGCCTTACCCCTCTGCGAAAAGGCCTGGGGAGTAGCTGAGCTTGCTGGCAAATCTAGCGACGAGCAAAGACCAGTATTTCTATCAAACCTAGCCAGTGCTTACTATAAGCTAGATCGTTTTCGTGAAGCTGAATGTTATTACAAACTGGCCATAGAAGCTGCTGAAACAATCTGGGGCGACCATGAACTTGTGGCCGTCACCCAAAACAACCTGGCCAACTGTTGTCGCGACCAGGAGAAATACGACAAAGCGGTGGAACTCTACAATCTTTCTATTGCTTATTTCACTGACAATGGCGGCGCTAGCCCAGATCTTGCCTTCGTTCTCAACAGCTACGCTGACTGCCTGCGCAAAATGGGCAATGAGCCAGAGCTGGCAAAAGTGACAGCCCGACTGGCTGAAGTAGAAGAAGAATTGGAGCTGCAAGCAGACTAGATAGTTCTAGCAGGCGAGTTTTGCTATATCAGTCTTCTTAGAAGTGTCTTCTTAGAAGAGTCTCCTTAAAGAAGTTTTTCAATATCGGCTGAAATATCTGCGGGCTCTACATTTGGTGCATAGCGTTTAACGATATTGCCTTCACGATCAAGCAAAAATTTAGTGAAGTTCCATTTGATGTCTTTTAACCCCAGCAAGCCTGGTGCTTTATCAGTCAAATATTTGTAGAGCGGATGGGCATGATCGCCGTTGACTTCAATCTTGTCAAACATCTGAAAATCAACACCATAATTCTTCTGACAGAAAGCACCAATTTCAGTGCTATCGCCAGGTTCTTGGGCGCCAAACTGATTGCAAGGGAAACCAAGCAGGCTAAGGCCGCGCTTCGAATATTCTTCATGCAATTTCTCAAGACCAGCAAATTGAGAGGTGAATCCACACTTGCTCGCGGTATTGACAATCAACATAACATTGCCTTTGTATTGCTCTAACTTGATCTCTTTTCCATCAAGAGCTTTGGCAGTGTATTCGTAAACTGTACTCATCTTCTTCTCCCTCTATCAACATGCGAATTCTTTTGTAGCCAATTTGTAAGCAATTATTAGGCCATTTGCACAACAGTATCATGGGCCACCACAAAGACTCTATCAGTTCGGCTCGGTCGAATGGTGTAAGAGCCAGTAAAAGCACCATAAGCAGGCAGTATGGCATAGTGAGAACGCAGCCAGAAGCAAGGCAGACGCTCGCGCTGCTTACCTTGCCCCGAAAGCGCAACAGAAGGGTGTAGATGGCCACAGAGAACATAGCCGTCCTTACTCTTGATCAAGTCGTGCGAGTAAACAAAGGGGGCTTCGACCATATGACCGTGAACTATGTCAAGCTGCCAACTTTTAGGCAGCCGAACCTTGCGATCATGATTGCCAAGCACTAAAGTGACGGCCAAACCCTCATGAGCGGCTCGAAAGCGCTCAAACACTTCCACCTCAGCGTCAGTCATGCCATCTTGGGCATGGACAAGGTCGCCCAAAACAATGAGGCGGGAAGCAGATAGGTCCTTGACCAGTTGACCCAAACGCAACAAATCGAAATTTGTAATACCATCGGGGGCAAAGAAATGGCGTGAACGAAACGAGGCAGCTTTGCCAATGTGAACATCGGCTACCACAAGACTGCGGCTTTCTGGGATAAACATTGCTTTTTGCCCCAGCAATACTACAGATTGCCCCGCGAGAACAATAGGCAGGGAGCCTTCAGGAAGCAATACATTCGACTCGGTGGAATCTTCAATACTAGGTTTCAGATCACTAGATTTCAGATCACTAGTTTGCAAATCACCAGAATTCAATTTGTCAGATTCCAAATTTAGCGCCTCATATCTTTTGCCAGATCAAGCTGCATGCGCAAGATGCGCTGGGCCAATTTCTCAGAAGTGAGTTTACCGCGCAGTCTATCTACCATTAGAGGCAGACAAAAAGGTGATGCCTTGCTCAGTGAAACTTCGACAATTTCGCATGCGGCCAAGCGACTCAAAGCACCAATCATTCGACTAATCTCCAGATGTCGTTCCAAAACTTCGTCATGGGCCTGCCGCACAAGCAAATTACCTGGGTCAAAGTCAACAAAGACATCGTAGAGCAAGCCGCTTGAGACTTGCACCTGTTTTACAGTTTTATTAGCTCCCGGATAGCCCTGAAAAATCAGCCCTGCCACCCTAGCAATTTCTCTGAATTGGCGCTTGGCCATCTCCGTCGAGTTAAGACAAGCGTGAATATCTTCCACCAAATTGTCATAGCGAAAGTTTTTGAAAAATGCTGCGGCATCGGCGTCATCATCACCAAAGGGTATTGGGCGATCCGAAAGGATTTCAAAACCCCAGTCGTTCATAGCAATAGAGTAAGTAGAGGGGCTGATGCGCGACAACTGATAGGCGACCAGTATGGCAATTCCTTCATTGACAAGGCGGCCCTCAAAAGGATAAACAAAGAGATGATAGCCATCCCGCGACTTATATTTCTCAACGAGAATCTGATCTAGCTCAGGTAAACTTGAGCGCTTTGCTTGCAATTCTAGAAGAGGGCGCAAGAAAGTCATCTCAACGTCGCCATAATCGCCGGCACTAGCCTTGCTGATCAGCAAGCGCACTTCATAGGCCAACTCACTCGACAGAGGCAGGCGGCCCCCCATCCAGCGAGGAATGATGCCTGATTTAATAGGTGAAACTCTCACCCGCGCCTTCATCCCACGTACTTCTACAAGTTCAAGGTAGCGACCCGCAAAAATAAAGCGATCCCCTTTTTTAAGGCGACTTATAAACGATTCTTCTACCTGGCCAATTCGCTCACCAGAAGTGAAACATACTTCCATAGCTTGATCTGAAACAATGGTGCCAATCGATAAACGATGCTTTAAAGCCAGGGTCTTGTCTGAAATCACATAGACTTCGTCTTCTTGACGAATGCGTTGGTGCTCAGGATAAGCTTTGAGAGCCGCACCACCAGTGCCAACAAAGTTTAGTATCCAGGCCCAATCATCTTTGGTTAGATCAGCAAAGGCGTGTGTTGCCCTCACTTCTTCATACAATTCATCAGGTTTGAAACCAGTGCCGAGGGCAATAGTGACCACATGCTGACAAAGTACATCAATAGAATTTCGCAGAGGATAGCGCGATTCAACCTTGCCTTTACTTATAGCAATGCGGGCAGCAGCCATCTCTACAAGTTCAAGAGCATGACTAGGCACCAGATAAAGTTTGCTGACTAAACCAGGGCTATGGCCGCTGCGGCCAGCTCTTTGCATAGCCCGAGCCACACCCTTGGGGCTGCCGATTTGTACCACTCGGTCTACTGGCGAAAAATCGACACCCAAGTCAAGACTAGAAGTTGATACCACAAATTTGAGGCGCTCTTCTTTGAGCGCCAGCTCAACCCAACGGCGCACATCAGCATCAAGTGAACCATGATGGAGGGCAGCTACACCACAGAAGTCTTCACGAGCCTCAATGATGCGCTGATACCACTGCTCTGTTTGCGAACGCACATTGGTAAAAACTATCGATGTCCGCCCACCGTCAATTAGCTTAATTACTTCATCAATCATCGGCAGGCCGGTATGGCCAGTCCAAGGTAAGTTATCCAAACTAGCCGGCAAGACTGATTGCGCCACTACTTCTTTATTGATCTTGGCCTGGACGATACAAGATTTAGGGGCAAAACCAGACTTAGAACTAAGTTCAGAGCTAGAGTTAGCTCGATTATGACTACCCAGAAGGCAATCTAAAGACTGCTCCAAATTACCGATGGTGGCAGACAGGCCCCAGATACGCAAGTCTGGAGCGAGCTTACGCAGGCGAGCTAAAGCTAACTCGACTTGCACACCACGCTTATTGCCTATTAACTCATGCCATTCGTCGACCACCACTAGTTTGAGATGCTTGAATTTTTCAGCACTATTCTCATACGAAAGCAAAATAGAAAGGCTTTCTGGAGTAGTAATCAATGCTGAGGGCAAATTATCTTTTTGCTTGGCGCGCCGACTAGAAGAAGTATCGCCAGTGCGTGTTTCTATAGTGAAAGGCAAATCCAGATCGCGAACTGGTTCTTCAAGACTCAGAGCAATATCGTGAGCAAGCGCGCGCAGGGGCGTCAACCACAAAACAGTAAGAGGTAAGTGACCGCGAGTATCTTTCTTGCTGACAATCATGTCACTGAGATCGCCATGGCTCATCCACTCAATTAGAGGGGCAGGCCAGATTGCATAGGTTTTGCCAGTGCCAGTTGAAGCATGAATGAGACCGCTATAGCCATCGAGATAGCGCTGCCAGGCCTCCTTCTGGAAGTCAAAAACTTGCCAGTTTTTCTTTTGAAACCAGTCAACTAGCGGCTGACCCAGGGGATTAGAATTGGTCATTACTTGTCAGTCGCTATTGGGCTTTTCATAAAGATCTAGCTAACTCATGTCTATTTTGGTCATTTTAGCGCCAATAGACAGAGTTAGCCCGTCGTTTTCAAAAATACTTGAGTACTCAAGTATTTTGAAAAAGGGCGACTGGGATGCTGTTTTAGGAAATAGTGTTGCGGTAGGAATGGCGGTTGCCCGCCACCCCCCGCGCAGATCCCTGCGTGCGGCATTACCGCACAGGGCTCCTACCTTGGGTTCTGACACAAAAGCGCGTTAGTGGATGTGGATGGC